>DATFSK010000058.1:0-38274 GCA_035262645.1 Terriglobales bacterium | reverse complement strand
AAGCGAATAGTAATTAGTAATTAGTAATTAGTAATTAGTAATTAGTAATTAGTAATTAGTAATTAGTAATTAGTAATTAGTAATTAGTAATTAGCAATTAGCAACTAGCGATTGGAGCACCATGCCGAATCGAAGCTTGCTGTTGTTGGTCCTCGCTGCGCTGATCGCCAATCCCATCGGCCGGCATTCGCCATCGATCTTCGCGCGCCTGTGGCTGGCGGCCCAGCCAAGCGCGCCCACCACGTCCGACCCTCGAATGGCGCACATGTATATGACCTCGCTTCGCCCGCCGAGCCCTTCCGACGAGCAGAAGGCCGACGCCATCGTCGCCGAGGCGAAGACTGCGATGGCTCCCTACCAGGACTACCGCAAGGCGCTGGCCGACGGCTATGTCATCTTCCTGCCTAATCTTCCGCAGCCGCAGTATCACTTCACGAACTACAGCAACGCACTCCAGGCGCGCACGCGCTTCGATCCGCTGAAGCCCACGTCGCTGCTCTATAAGAAGACGCCCGACGGCGGATACAAGCTGGTGGGCGCGATGTACACCGACCGCGTCGACGCCACTGAGGACGACCTGAACCAGCGCATCCCCTTGAGCGTGGCGCGCTGGCATCAGCACATCAACTTCTGCAAGGCGCCCGCGGGCAAGAAGCTCGAGTACCTCGGCCCGAATGCCAAGTTCGGGCTGCTGGGCTCGATCTCGACGCGCGAGGCCTGCGAGGCCGCGGGCGGTGAGTTCTTCCCGCACGTCTTTGGATGGATGGTCCACGTCTACCCGTACGAAAGCGATCCGAAGAAGGTCTGGTCCACCGATCATGACGACCATGGGCACGACAATATGGACCATTCGGCGATGACCGGGATGGAGATGAAGTAGGGGCCAGTGGGTCAGTGGCTAGTGGCTAGTGGTCATGCCGGTTCACCAGCCTTCTCGGGCGTCACAGCCCTGCACTCCGCACAACAAAAAATGGCCTCACATCGACGCCGAACTGCGCGCTGAGGTGAGGCCAACGAGAGGAATCAGGCGTGAGGCGGCGCTGGTCCTTTACGGCGTGCGGACGAATCCGTGAAAGACGCCGCTGGCATCGGCATAGAGACCAACAATGACGCCGTCAGGGTTGATCCCGGCTGCATCACTGAAGCCCGCGGCGCCAGGAGGATCGAACGAGGTGTACACGCCCTGGCTCAGAAGAAAAGAGTGGAAAACGCCTGCACTGTCCCGGTAGACGCCTGCAATCTGGCCCAGAGAATTATTCCCGCCATTGAAGGTAAAAATCGAGCCCGGAAAATCCTGCGTGGTGAACTTCCCCTGGTACAGCTGGTATCCGTGGCTCGTTCCACCGCCGTCGACGTAAGCGCCCACGATGGTACCGGACGGGTTGATGGTGCTGGCCTGGCTGCTGACCGCGCCCGGAGGATCAAAGGTAGTGATGGTGCCTCCGGCGGAGACGATAAAGCTGTGGTTCGTGCTGGCGCTGCCCAGGGAACCGCAGGCGGGATCGGAACAGTAGAATCCCGTCATGATGCCCGAGGGGTTGATCCCGGTCAGCGCGGTGCCGGCTGCGCCGGGGTAGTCAAAGATGGTGTAGCTTCCACTCTTCAGAACGAAACCGTGGCTGACGCTGCTTGCGTCGAGGTACTGGCCCACAATCGTTCCCTGCGGACTGATGTAGTTGGGAGTGGTCAGGATGGATCCGGGCGGATCGAAGGTCTTGAATACGCCTGCCGTCCAGGTGAAACCATGAAAGAGGCCAGAGGTGTCGCCCTCGCTGCCGACGGCCGTGCCTTGCGGATTGGGGCCTCCGTTCAGGCTGGTGAAGACCGCGCCGGGAAAGTCTACGGTGGTGTAGCTCTGCGCCCAGGCGAAGGATGCTGTCGCCAGAACAAGAGCGGTGCAAATTCCCAAGAACCCAAATAGTTTCTTCATTGGAATGTTCCTCCTCCGTATTGCATGTGAAGGTTGCACACGAAAAACCGCTGACGGACGCCCGCCGCTAGTCAGTAGGCCGTAAGAGAATTGCGCGCAACACTGGTTCAACTGCGATGTGGTCTCCTGATCGGAGACGAGGAGGAGAATACTTTTTTGCCGCCTGACGGGCGATGTCCACTTGCTGAAATTTGACGTGGAGGGCGGGAAGATAGTGGCTAGTGGCTGGTGGTCAGTGGCTAGTGGTTAGGGGTTGGGGGCTGGGGGCTGGGGATTAGCGGATGGTGGGCGGTGGAGTCGTTGATCGCGGATCGTGATTGTAGATCGCCTCGCCGGAGGCGGCTGATCGTCGCTTCAGCCGGCGACAGGGTGGAAGAGCGGCCCTTCAGGGCCGCGTCAGCTCGGTTACTTGAATGTTTCGCAGCCGGCTTCAGCCGGCGGCACCTGCCGTACAATTCTTTAGGCCGGAGGTGCCACCATGCCATTCAATGTCCTTGCTTGGCTGAAGCGCCGTTTGCATTGGGGCTCAACGCATGCCGGCGATGGCGGCATCTTCTTTGAAGGCGGTTCGGGTGACACGGTCGACAGCGCAATCATTATCCGTGGAGCACAGGCTGATCTGATAGGAACTTACGCCGAATTCGCCTGGCTGGCGCAGGTATACGGTCAAAAAGACCGCGATTGGAGGCTCATCTCGCACTCGCACGGTGTGCAGCGTGGGCGCGACATCGATACCTTCGTTCTGAGGTTGCAGGACGGAACATCGCGCACTGTTTATTTCGATTGCACTGAGTCCTTTGGCAAGCCGCTTCCCACCTCCTCCGACGATTAAGCACTGGCCCCTGCCTTCAGGTCCCTCACCAGCCGCTGAAAGGCGGCCTGATAGGAATCGTGGTCCTTCCAGTTGCCGAAGTCGGGGATGAAGTACTCGCGAATCTCGCGCGCCGAGTCGATGCCGCGGTCGGCATCGAAGAGCTTCCACTGCTTGATGTCCTCGAACGGCGCCAGGGTGATGGGAAAGAGCATCTGCTTCTTCTCGCGCTCTTCGCGGGCGCGCGCGTTGGCAATCTCGCTCTTCACCCAATTGCTGTTCATGCTGTGCTCGGAGAGGATGAGCAGCAGCTTGTCATGCAGGCGGATGGCCTCGTCGAGCTGCTCGTGAATCTTTCGCCCGCCGTGGATGTCGTGCGGCGCAAACCAGCAGCGTACGCCTTTGTTTTGCAGATCGGCGTAGAGCCGGTCGGCGAACTCCTGGTCTTTGGTGGAATAGCTGATGAAGCAGGAGTAGAACTCGATGGGCCGCCCGACCATTGATCCGATGTAGGCGATAAACTCGTCTGCCAGGCCGCAGCCGCGGAGAAACGCGTCGGGAATCTTTCCGCGAGAATTGTAGATGGTACCAACCGTGATAGGGGAAGGGCCGTGATGGTTCACGGTTTCGAGACCTACGGCATGGCTAAGATCGACGTTAGCGAAGTTTGTAGCTCCGATGTGAGCTCCAGAAAAGATTGTTCCAGATAACGCCGCCAGCTGAATGTTCACGTGAAGCAGGTCGGATGCGGTGAAATCAACGTTCTGCAGGTTTGCCTCCCGGAAGTTCGCTCCGCGCAGATAGGCCTTCACGAAATGCGCTCCTTCGAGATCAGCTTCGCTGAAGTTCGCGGCATCGAGCTGCGCTTTGTCCAAGTCTGCCCCGGCGAGATTCGCTCTGCGGAAGTCGGCTCCAGGCCCATGGGCATCCATCAGGGTCGCATCGCGAAGGGTGGCGCGGCGAAGCATGGCGTCCTTAAGATCGGCGCCGGTAAGGTCGGCCATGCTGAAATCAGAGCTCAGCTCGGCCCTTTCCAGATTGGCTCCACGCAGATCAGTCCGGCGGAAATTGGCTCCGTTGAGATCGGCGCGAGGAAACTGTGCTCCGCGCAGCTCGGGGCGAAGATTTTGGTCTCCCGCCCGCCACTCATTCCACTTCTCGACCCCTTGCTGGAGGATTGCGAGATGTTTCGGATTCGCCATGGCCGCATGTCCTCACAAGCACCAAGAATCCCTCAGTCTTCCGTATCTTCATCCTCCTCGTCCTCCGGAGGCAACTCGGTAATGCCCGACACCATGCCTTCGTCAAAGCCGAGGCGCCACCGCATGTCACAGCCATCGCACTTTATGAATCGATCTTCGTCGTACCACGACAGATTTCCGCAACCACCACATCTCACATGAAAAGTGCCGCACATGCTGCAGTAACCGGCTTCGCTGGAGCGATCGGAGAACTGCCAGGTGATCGTTCCAAAGCACCCGTCGGTCTCGCACGAGTCAGCTACATATTCGTCCCAGTCAAACTCTTCCGCTTCCTCCAGCGTCAACGTCCTCAGCTCAATGTTGGCAGCGTCGGCACGCTTGCGTGCGCCATCGCTAAACCCGGAGTGGCTAATCATTACGCCCTTATGCGCGGCAACATCCTCCAGAAATGATATGAACGCCTCTACATCCTTTATGGCAACAGGCCGCGCCGCGTAATACCTACATTCAATGGCTACCTTCACTGTGTGTTCGTTGCCAACGACCGCCTCCAGCCACACGTCGACCTGGCGCTCTGTCCCGGTTCGGCGTCCTAAGACTTTGTGGTTTCGAATGACTTTACTATTACCGGCGGATTCCTCGATGTGAGCGATGGCGCGTTCATATTGCTGCCAAATTGGCGCCGGTTCTAAAAATTCTATCGGGCCATCGGGAGGTTTCACTTTTACCATAGCGTTTTTCTGGGTTCGATCTGTGGCACGTTCCGAACTGAACAGCCTAGCCCAGGAGTTCGGCCCTGGCTAGGCAGAAATAGGAGTTCTGAGCCGGATTGAGCCGGCTGCACCGCTCTTTGATCTACAACCTTCCAGTATTATCATGACCTCGACTCTTGCTCAGAGCTTGACTCTATGGAAATCGTATGGATCATTGCGGCTATTTGCGCATTTGCGATCGGTGAAAGGCTCTACCAGTATGTCCAGGGTCGTTTGCAGGCGGTACGAGATCGTGCGGCACACGACCTCCTCGATTCGTTTGATTGTGAAAAGGAACACGAGATGATCCTTGCCGTCGCTCGCCGCCTTGCTCCCCGCGGTTACGTATGCCCTGTGTGTGGTCACATCCGTATAGTGCTGAGAGGCAGGCGGGGGTCCATTCGCCGCTGCAGCTTTTGCCGGTACGTCGAGGATATTTAGCGTGGGCTACTACGAGAAGAAGAAAGAAGAGCTCCAGGAGCTTCTCGAACTCATTCGCCGGCAGAAAGGCGCGCTCGAAGTTTCGATCAACTACCTAAAGAGAACTGATGAAGCACAGGGATTCGTATCATTTGAAGAGCAAATGCAAAGGGATCGAGAAGCTCTCATCCACATAGCCAAGGAGAGGCAGATCGGATTTCCGTGGCTAGCAAAAGCGCAGGACGACTATTTCCAGCTACAAGAAGATGGAATCCTGAAATTCTTGGTGCACAAATCACGCCCCGCCATAAAAGCAGCAGACATCGTGCACGAATATTCGAAGCGACGCAGAGATGCCGAGCGAAGGGCCAGAGTCGCAGAGTATCTCCTGGCGTACTACGAGCATGTTGCTCCCTTTTTGGTCGACCTAAAGGAAGAGGTCGATGACCCAACACTCGAGGATCGTATAGTTATCGAGGACTACTCTGAAGAGGAACTCGAGGACACCGTTACCGGTTTTCTTACGAAACAGGAATATCGCAGGCTCTCGGTTACGGAGCGAAATCAGTTGGCACTTGATCGTTTCTGGCAAAGACCCAAATCCAAATGGTTGATCGGACGGTTATACGAGCGCTATATCGGCTATCTTTATGAATGCGAGGGCTACGATGTCGAGTACCGAGGAATATTCGAGGGTCTGGCCGATCTGGGACGCGATCTCCTATGCAAGAGGCCGGGTGAGTTGATTATCATCCAGTGCAAGAACTGGTCCAAATTTAGGGTTATATACGAAAAGCACATCTTCCAGTTCTTCGGTACGGTCTTCCAGTACCGCGATGAAAACCCGGGCGTCAAGGTTCGGGCAGGGCCCTCTTTTACACGGCAACCGAGCTTTCGCAGTTAGCCCGCCGCTTCTCCGCGCAACTCGGTATAGAACTGCACGAGAATGCG
This sequence comes from Terriglobales bacterium, assembly GCA_035262645.1. GTDB lineage: Bacteria > Acidobacteriota > Terriglobia > Terriglobales > Acidobacteriaceae > Bog-257. Next base: position 32,208 of record DATFSK010000058.1, on the reverse strand, counting down.
AAACTAGAACAATCCTACCCCTGCATCAAATGCAATGTCTCGTACAAGGACGGGACCAGGATTTACCACCTCCCGTTCGACCAGCAGTATGACCGAACAACGATCAATCCCAAGAGAGGAGAATTCTACTGCGCCTCTGTTCAGGAAGCGGAAGAGCAGGGTTTTAGGCGCGCCTTCCGGTACAGGGGTCTTTCTAAGAGTGCCGACACATAGCCATCTGCCGTCCCTCAAGGGACTCGGTTCTTCTTATAACCGCCTACCCAGCGCTGAAACGCTGGGCTATCTTCTTTCGCGCCTGTGGCGCTCGCGCGTTTGGCTGGACGCCACTCTGATTCGAGAACCAGCTGTCAGTCGTCGATTGTCTGCTCCTCGGCAGGCACAATTCTGGGCCGGTTACTAAAGGCTCAGTCGTCCCCTCCCGTAGGGATTACTAAAGGCCAATTACTCCTACCTGTACTTTCGTAATCTTGACGGCGAGAGGAGTTTCGATAGGCTGGTAGGTTGGGCTTAGTGTCCAATGCCTGCCGGGGAACGTTCCTGGCGGGCGGAAGATGTTTGAAAAGCAGCCGTCAGCAGTCAGCACTCAGCATTCAGCCAGTGCGAGGTAAGCTCTTGCGGATCAGGAATGTAGAGCATAAGCCCTTGAGGTTCAATATTTTGCGGGGTACTTGTGTATAAGTCTCGTGCTCGGAATAGTTTGCAAAATGGAAAAATGGGGGGAGGGGTACCCCGGGACCCATTAGCAGCTGGCAATTGGCAATGAGGGAGGCTCCTGTGAAGTTGGAAGAGTTCCCGCAGCGGCTAAAGCCGCGTCGCTCTTGCAATGTTTGCGGCACGGCTGAAACCGTGCCCTTTCAAAGCGCGGAGCCGATCAGAACCTTCTTCGCAATTCGCCAAATCAGCCGACACTGGCCACTGACCACTAGCCACTAGCCACTAATTCACTTCTTCCCCTTCGGCGGGTAGTTGCGGAAGAGCTTGGCGACGGCCTTGTCGAGGTTGTTGATGTTCTTGTTGGTGTTGTCAGTGATGGTGTTGCTGACCGAGCCTCTCCAGAGCGCCTGCTTGTCCTTGCAGTCGGCCAGCTCGACGACCAGCGTGCCTACCTTGCTGACGAAGGTATTGTTGAGCGCGGGATCGGCGCCCGCATTACCCCATCCCCAGGTTGAGCTCAGACCGTAGCCGGCGCCGACCACACTTTTCTCGTCGCGAACGCTGTTGCTGTAGACGACCCACAGGTCGGGATTGGCGGCGACCTTGGTGAGGCCTTTGGCCTGGAGTTGCTTGTCGATGGCGTCGACGATGCGCTGGTCCCACTCGCCTTTCGCGGGATTGGGGCTCGTCTCCCACATGTACGTGTGGTAGTTGGCGAAGTTGGCGCCGCGGTCGTAGTCGACTTTGACCTGCTGCGCGGCGGCGAAGCTGGAGAGCAGAAGAGCGAGGAGCGTGAGTCGGATCGTCATGGTTCGGTTCCGCCTGGTGGAGTCGGCGCGAGCAGTATAAATGCTCGGAGGTGATTCCGTGAGCGGGGCGCATTTCGATGCGGTGTCGCCGCTGCCGCGGCTCGGGATCCTGGCGCGCGTGACCGCGGGCTTACGCCCGCGGCTAACACAAATCACGCTGCTCCGCAGCTGACAACCGGTCACTGACAACTGCCCTCACACTCCCGCCGCCGCGACGCCTTCGTAATGCCGCTGGCTGCGCGGCAGCTTCTCCGCGTAGCCCAGCAGGAAGAAGAGCGCGGTGGAGAGCAGGCAGACGATGAGACGAACGCGAGCGAGCGGCAGCGGCGCGAGGTCCATGAACTTGCCGAAGCGCCACGCGCCCCAGTTGATGACCTGCGTGGGCACGACGGTCCAGATGGCGACGTAGAACCAGGCGCGCTCGGCGCCTTCGCCGAAGGTGTCGCGACGGGCGCGCGGCGTCCAGTCGAAGACGGTGGCGAGCACGACCGCCAGCGCCAGCGGATAGTAGCCGAGACGGTAGAGGTCGCGCAGCAGCCAGCGGCCGTTGACCGACGCGATGACCAGGCCGAGGAGGTTGAGCGCGTATGGGACGATGATGTCGACCCACGCGGCCGTGTAGCAGACGACGCGGTACGCGAGGTTCGGCTGATGCACGCCGTAGTAGGTGATGTAGGGACGCGGCTCGCAGCCCGGCAGTCGGCCGGCGAGACCGCGCCAGGCGACGACCGCGAGGATCATCGCCAGCCAGATCCAGTGACGGCGATCGGGGCCGCGGGTGTAGAGGTCGTAGGTCAGCGGCCATCCCGGCAGCACCCAGAAGACCCAGATCCAGATTGGAGTGTGCAGAACGCGGTAGTAACGCTTGTTGCGTTCGCGGAAGACGGCTTGTTTCATCGGCTGCTTTATCGTAGCAGAGGAGGCGCGGAGCGAATCGTAAGCCGCGAGCTGCGAGCTTCGAGTTGAGAGCTGCGGGCTGGCTGCGGACTCGTAGCTCGCGACTCGTAGCTTACTCATCGGCGAGAAGTCTCACGCGTTCTGAATGTTATAATCGTGCTTTAGCTGCGGTGGGTGTAGTTCAGTGGTAGAACTCCGGACTGTGGCTCCGGCTGTCGTGGGTTCGAATCCCACCACCCACCCCAAAACGTCCGCGCCAGACGCCGCAGCCTTCATCTCCCGATCTGCATGCCTGAAGACAATCGCATCGCCGCTCTCAAGGAAATTCTTTCCACCCATCCCGACGATGCGTTCGCGCGGTACGCGCTGGGCCTGGAATACTGCGGCTCTGGACAGCTCGACGCCGCTCTGGCGGAGTTTCGCCGTTTGCTTGCTGCGCATCCCGACTATACCAATGGCTACTTCATGGCCGCGCAGACGCTGGTGCGTGCCGAGCGTCCCGAGGAAGCGCGTTCCATGTTGAAGGACGGCATCCAGTGCGCGGAGCGGACCGGCAACCGGCACGCTCTCTCCGAAATGCAAGGCCTGATGGAAGAGCTTAAGCAGGGCTGAAGCTAGTCCGCAATTGCGTTCCAATCCTGCTCCGATAAGCGATAATTACGGCAGCATGTTGCAGCCGTCGTTGCCTTTCCGGCCATTCCGCATCGCAGGCATTCGCCTTGTCGCGGCCTTGCTGCTGATCGCAGAATTCTGCGGAGCATCGCCGGCCAAGGCGCAGACCGCCGGTCCCATCAAGACGCTGCTCGGCGTAAAGGACCAAAAACCGGCAGCGCCTGCGACAACACCTGCTCCGCCTCCGCCGGTCACTCCCAGTTCGCAGCCAATTCTCCTGCCTGACGTCGCAGCCCGTTCGGAAGAGTTGAAGCGTATGTTGCGCGGAGCTTCCGACCAGCTCCCGACTGCCGAGCAGATCAGCGCCGCCAAAGTCAGCATCGATGAAACCGACCAGCAACTGCAATCCCGGCAGAAGGAAACCGATGCCTTGCTTGCCGGAACGCCAACCGCGCTCGAACTCCGCGAGGAGGAAAGCTACTGGCGAACCAAGCAGCTGGAAAGCGAGACCACGCGCCGGCAATTGCGCGACTGGGCCAATGCGGACCAGTCGGCGATCGTGCAGTCTCAGGTGCAGCAGCCGCAATGGAGTGCGACGCTGGAGGAGAACAAGCACACTCCCGACCTTGGACCGGCGCTGGACGTCATCAAGCAATCCGTCGAGACCCTGCAGAAGCTGGCCACGCAGGCGCAGGACCAGCTGCGGATCATCGTCAACCTGCAAGTGCGTGCCGCCAATCAGGACCAGCTTGCTCTCGATGTCCTGGACCGGCTCGGCAAAGCGCGCGAGTATCAGGACAGCCGCCTCTTCGATCGCGACAGCTTACCTCTGTGGCAACGCAGTGCGCGTCGTCAGGAAGGCGAAAATTCACGCATCAATATTGCGGCTTCCGCCCGCCTGCTTGGCATTCGCGCTTTCGCTTCGCAGGCGAAAGGCGCGCTGGGCTTCCTGTCACTTCTGTTGCTCCTGTCGCTGCTAAGTGCTTACCGGATGAGTGTTGTCAAACGCGGCCAGCAGCCGGAGGACGCCGACGACGCCCTGGTGTTGCACCTTGCCCGTCATTGGATCGCGCTCGGGCTTCTGCCGCCGTTGCTCTTCGGATATCTGCTGGCGCCTTTGGCGCCGTTGCCGCTGATCGGCCTCGTCATTCTTGTCTCCTTCATTCCTATCCTTATTCTGTTGCCGCCATTCATCGCGCCCAGGTTTCGCATGCTGCTCTTTTGCCTGGCTGGCGTTTACGCAGCCAGCGCCTTCGTCGCCTGGATGTCGTTTTCGCCGGCCACCAAGCGCGAGGTGCAATTCGCGATCCAGGTTGCGGTCTTCGGAGTCTTCGCGCTCCTGGTCCGCCCTTCCCGCATATCACGTCTGCCAGACGAAGGTCGCCCTACGCGCCTGCGCTTGCTGATTATCAGGCTTGCGGTCTTCATCCTCGGACTTTCCCTGGCGGCAAATCTCTTCGGTTATGTCAGGCTGGCGCAATTTCTCGTCATACTTTGCCTCTACAGCACATTCATTGCGATCAGCATGCTCGCCGGCGTGCGCATCTTCACCTTGCTGCTGCTGCATGGTCTTGACCGCCCTGCCGCTCAGCAATTCGCCGCGGTTCGCTCCTATCGTGATGGCATCGCCCGCTGGGCGCCTCGCGCGCTGCAATGGTCAGGCCTGCTCATCTGGGTCATCGTGACCATTAATCTGCTGGGACTGACCGAATGGGTGGCCGCGCGCATCAAGGACCTGCTCGACTTCCACATTGCCGGAGCAGGCACCAGCATCACCCTGGGCGGAGTACTGGGTTTCTTCCTGATTCTTCTGATCGGCTACGGGATTTCCAGCGGCGTCCGCTTTCTGCTGCGCGAAGAACTGCTCTGTCGCTTCCATCTGGCGCGCGGCTTGCCCGAGCTGATTTCGTCGATGCTCCACTATCTTCTTCTGCTGCTCGTCTTCTTTTTTGCGGTGAACGCCGGTGGGGTGGAGCTCAACAAGTTCACCGTACTGACCGGCGCGCTCGGCGTCGGTGTCGGCTTTGGCCTGCAAAACATCGTGAACAACTTCATCTCCGGGCTAATCCTGCAGTTCGAGCGCCCCATTCACGTAGGAGACGTCCTCGAAGTTGACGGCACAACCGGCAAGGTAACTCGCATCGGCATTCGCTCCAGCACGGTCAGAACGTTCCAGGGCGCCGAAGTCATCATTCCTAACGGCAACTTCATCTCCGGCAAAGTGATCAATTGGACGTTGTCGGAATCGCTGCGCCGAGTGGAGCTGCCGGTCGGCGTCGCTTACGGCACCAATGCCGACCAGGTTTGCAAACTCCTCGACCAGGCTGCTCGTGCTCATGAAAGCGTCCTCACTACGCCTGAGCCTGCCGTTATCTTCAAGGAATTCGGCGACAGCTCTCTCAACTTCGAAGTGCAGTTCTGGGTGATGCAGGAGAGCAACACCATCAAGGTGAAGAGCGAAGTGGCGCTCGCGGTCATGCAGCTGCTGGATGACGCAGGTATCGAGATTCCCTTCCCGCAACGCGATCTGCGCTTGCGCTCCGTCGACGCGACCGCGGCAGCAACCCTGCTTTCGCCGAACGGCTCGGGGCCTCTGACGACCGATAACGGCAGCCAAAGCGAGGACTCGGTTGTCGCCCGCCGGCAAGGCAAGGGCTTTACCACCGGCACCGGTTAGTGGCCAGCCCAGCTCGTCAGAGCGCGCAACAATGGCATTGAATCCACAGCGCCTTCCGTGTCATCGTACAGGCGTAGAATACGGACATCCGTAACCGTTTCGGCTTGCCGTGGGGAAGAAGGGCCGGCCGTGACTCCGGAGGTGACCAGCCCTTGAGCAACCTTCCACAAACTCTGGCCGAACTGCGCCGCAGCGAACAATTCTCCGAACAACGAATGCGCAATCGTCACGTCAAGGACGAGCTGCGCGACAATCTCATCGCACGCCTTCGCGGCAGTGGCCCAATCTTTCCCGGCATTGTCGGATATGACGACACCGTCGTGCCGCAGATCGTTAATGCCGTTCTCTCGCGCCATAATTTCATTCTGCTTGGCTTGCGCGGTCAGGCCAAGAGCCGTATTCTGCGCGCCCTGACCACGCTCCTCGATCCACAGCTTCCCTACGTTCGCGGCTGCGAGATCCACGACAATCCCTACGAGCCGATCTGCCGCCGCTGTCGCGAGCTGCTCGCCAACAACCCTGATGGCGCGCCGATTGCGTACCTCTCGCCTGATGAGCGTTATGTAGAAAAGCTGGCGACCCCCGATGTGACCATCGCCGACCTGATCGGCGACATCGATCCCATTAAAGCGGCGAAGGGCGGACACGAACTGGGCAGCGAATACACCGTGCACTATGGGTTGCTTCCGCGCGCCAATCGCGGCATCTTCGCCATCAACGAGCTCCCCGATCTCGCGGGCAAGATTCAGGTTGGACTTTTCAACATCATGCAGGAAGGCGACGTGCAGATTAAGGGCTACCCGGTGCGGCTGCCGCTGGACGTTGCGCTCGTCTTCAGCGCGAATCCCGAGGACTACACCGCGCGCGGCAAGATCATCACACCGCTGAAAGACCGCATCGGTTCGGAGGTTCGTACGCATTATCCGGCGACGGTTGACGAAGGCATCGCCATCACCTCACAGGAAGCGTGGACCGAACGAAACGGCCATGAACTACATGTCCCCGAGTTCGTCAGCCAGGTGATTGAGCAGATTGCATTCGTCGCGCGCGAGGACAAGCGCATCGACAAGCGCTCCGGCGTAAGCCAGCGGCTGCCCATCAGCGCGATGGAAAACGTCATCTCTAATGCCGAACGCCGCGCGATTCGCTCGGGCGAAAAGCTCGTCGTTCCACGCGTAGGCGACATCTACGCCGCCATGCCGGCGATGACGGGCAAGCTGGAACTGGAGTACGAAGGTGAACTGAAGGGCGCCGACAACGTTGTGCGCGAGATCATCCGCGCCGCCGTCGCCCGCACCTATGACAAATACTTCCACGGCAACGCCAGCATGAACCAGGTGGTGCAGTGGTTCGATCTGGGCGGCGAGATCCAGTTGCGTGACTCCTCCAGCGCGCAGGAGACGCTGCACAAGTTGCGCGCCATTCAGGGCCTGCTCGACAAGCTGAGCGTGCTCGGGCTCACCGGTAAAGAGCCGTCAGAGCTGCTGGTCTCGGGAGCGGAGTTCATCCTCGAAGGCCTCTATGCGCACAAGCGGATCGGCCGCAGCGAGGAGCGAACCTTCACCGCCGGCGAAAAGCCTCAGCAGCAACGCGAGAAACCGCGCCGCCTCGACGACGACGAAGAGGTGCCTGACTTTCGGAGGCATAGAAGGCCGTTTAACTAGCGGCGAGCTGCGAGCCTAACCGCACGAATCGAATTGGCAGCCGACACCTACATGAACCGCGCAAAGGGTGATGACATGCAGGTGGTATTCGTCGAATGTTAGCTAGAGGCTCGTAGCTCGAAGCTCGTAGCTCAGTTATGAAATTCGTCAAATACAAAAAATACGTCCCCGAGCCCGCCTCCGAAATGAGCATGGAGGACCTGCTCAGCGCGCTTTCGGACTACCTGTTGCAAAGCGGCTTTCAGCAGCAGTACATGGATTTCTATGACTTGAAAGACTCTCAGCAGTCGCTGGATGAGCTGCGTCAGGCCATCGCTGAGGCACTCCTGAATAGCGACATGCTCGACGAGCAGATGCGCGAGCAGATCGAGAACATGAGCGCCGAACAGATGGAGCGGCTCATCGACCAGCTGATCGAGCGCATGGAGCAGGAAAACTACATTACCGTCGATCCGCCGCACGATCCCGCACGGCCCTCAACCGCGGGCGGACAAGTCGGGGAAGCGCAATCCCAGGCGCGCTTCGAGATCACCGACAAGAGCCTCGACTTCCTCGGCTTCCGCGCCTTGCGCGATCTGCTCGGCTCCCTCGGCAAATCAAGTTTTGGCCGTCACGACACCCGCGACACCGCCACCGGCGTTGAAGCCAGCGGCGCATCGAAAACCTACGAGTTTGGCGACACTCTAAACCTGGACATCACCGCCACGCTCTCCAACGCCATCCAGCGCGAAGGCCTGAAACTGCCGCTCAACATCGAATACAGCGACCTGCAAGTCCACCAGTGCGAGTACCAGTCCTCCTGTGCGACGGTGCTGATGCTCGACTGCTCGCACTCGATGATCCTCTACGGCGAAGACCGCTTTACCCCCGCAAAGAAAGTCGCCATGGCACTCTCGCATCTCATCCGCACGCAGTACCCCGGTGACTCGCTCTCGCTGGTTCTCTTCCACGACTCCGCTGAAGAGCTGCCGTTGTCGCACCTCGCCCGCGTCAAGGTCGGTCCGTACTACACCAACACACGCGAGGGCCTCCGTATGGCGCAGCGCATCCTCCAGCGCCAGCGTAAAGACATGAAGCAGATCGTGATGATCACCGACGGCAAACCCTCGGCCCTCACGCTGGAAGATGGACGAATCTACAAGAATGCCTTTGGGCTTGATCCCCTCGTGGTGAGCGAGACGTTGAAGGAAGTCTCGAAGTGCAAACGTGCCGGCGTGCTCATCAACACCTTCATGCTCGCGTCAGATTACGGCCTGGTTCAATTCGTGCAGAAAGTCACCGAGATGTGCCGCGGCAAAGCCTACTTCACCACCCCCTACACCCTCGGCCAATATCTCCTCATGGACTACATGTCGCGGAAGACGAAAACTGTGCATTAAGGACAGTTGCTCGTTGGTAGTCATCGGCTTCTAAACGCCGATCTCATTCTTTTCGTGCTATCCTCGCCGCATGGAGATCACAGTCAAGCTACCTGACGACCTCGCCCAGCACGCTGATCCCGCACGCGAAGCGTTAGAGGCCTTGGTCATTGAAGGGTACCGCTCCAGTGTGCTCTCGCATTACCAGGCCAGCCAGATGCTGGGAATCTCGCGAATCGCATTCGACGGCTTTTTGAAGGAGCGGAATGTCTTGGATCATGCATATGACGCTGAAGACCTGGAGCAGGACCGGGCAACCCTTCGGCAACTCGAAAGCAAGGGCCTTCTCAGGAAATGATTGTCGTCGCTGATACCTCTCCACTGAACTATCTCATCCAAATCGATTGCCAGTCGCTCCTCCCTTCGCTCTACGGTCACGTGCTCATACCAGCAGCTGTTCTTGCCGAGCTGCAAAATTCAAGTACTCCCTCAACCGTCCAACGCTGGCTATCAGATCTGCCCGATTGGGTTCGAGTCAGGAAGAACATCTGCTGTACCAGATCCTGCTTTGAGGATTCTTGGACCCAGTGAGCGAGAAGCGATTCAACTGGCTCAGGAACAACATGCCGACCTGCTGTTGATTGATGAGCGCAGAGGTCGGGCTGAGGCGCTGCGTCGTGGCCTGGCGACCACCGGAACGCTTGGCGTTTTGCTCGCGGCTGCGGAACGTGGTTTGGTAGATGCCGTATCCGCCTACAACCGTTTGATGCGGGAAACCAACTTCCGCGCTACACCGGCGCTACAAACAAGCTTCTTGCAACAGATTCGCGGTTCTGAGCGCTGACCACTAACTCCCGCTCCTCCAGTCAATCTCCTCCACGAACTGCCGCGAATCGCGCCAACCCGGCCGCACCTTCACAAAAAGCTCAAGGAATATTTTCGTATTGAGCAGCCGTTCGATCTGAAACCGGGCCGCGCTGCCAATCCGCTTCAATGTCGCCCCTCGCTTGCCGATCAGAATCGCCTTCTGCCCGTCGCGCTCGCAATAGATTGTCGCCGCGATGCGCGTCAGCCTCTCGCCTTCCTCGTACTGATCGATCATCACTGTCGTCGCATAGGGCACTTCCTGATCCGTTGCCAGCAGCACCTGCTCGCGAATCAACTCGGCCACCAGGAAGCGCTCCGGCTGGTCCGTGATCTGGTCCTTCGGGAAATACCGCGGCCCCTCCGGCAACACTTTCACCACCGCATCCAGCAGCGCGTCCAGGCCGTCGCGTTTCAGCGCAGAGATCGGAATCACCTCGGCAAACTCGTGTTGCGATCTGTATTCTGCGATCAAAGGCAGCAGCTTCTCTTTTTCGAGCGCATCGATCTTGTTCAACAGCAGGAAACACGGCTTGTTCTGCTTCTTGATGATGTCGAGCACGAACCTGTCGCCGCTCCCGAACTTTGCCGTCGCGTCCACGATCAGCAGAAGCAGATCGCAGCCCTCCAGCGCGTCGTAGACCTCCCGCATCATCTGCCGGTTGAGCGAATTGATTGGCTTGTGAACGCCCGGCGTATCGACCAGTACGATCTGCCCCGAGGGCCGCTTGCCCTTGTGCTCGACGTTGATGATTCCCTGGATGCGATTGCGCGTGGTTTGCGGCTTGCGCGTGACGATGGCCAGCTTTTCGCCGACCAGCGCGTTCAGCAGCGTCGATTTGCCTGCGTTAGGCCGGCCGATGATGGAAACGAAACCGGAACGAAATGGCATGGCTTTAAATCTGCGACGTTCAGGATGACACAGAATTGAGCTTAGCCGGACGGATGTCTATGCGCTGACCTGCTTGGGCTGAAGGCTGACCCGCACGCGGTCGACGCGTCTCTCAGTTGACTCCAGCACCTCGAAGCGCAGGCCATTCCCTTCCAGCACCTCGCCCGCCTTAGGAATGTGTCCCGCAAGTTCGCTGACGAGACCTGCGATCGTCGTCGCTTCCTTCTCTTCCGGCCGCACTCCCAGCAGCTTCTCCAGCAGATCGATATCGGTGTTGCCGTTGAAGATGTACGACGTCTCGCTCTCCTTCACGATCTCCGATTTCTCATGCTCATCGCGAATCTCACCGACAATCTCCTCGACCAGGTCCTCGATCGTCACGAGTCCCGCAACCCCACCGTACTCGTCGATCACGACTGCCAGCCGTGTATTGTCGCGCTGCATCTCGCGCATCAGCTCACTGCCCAGCTTTGTTTCCGGCACGAAGGACACTTCCGTCTTCATCAGGTCGCCCACTGTCCTGGTGTGCGCTTCGACATCGGGCACCTGCAGCACATCTTTTGCGTAGACGATGCCTTTGATGTGGTCGATGTTCGCCTCGTACACGGGAATGCGCGAATAAGGATACTTATTTAGCAACTCGGTAAATTCTTCGACCGTGGTGGTGACGGGCACAGCAACAATCTCCGGCCGCGGCGTCATCACCTCGCGCACTGTCTTGTCGCCAAACTCCACCACCGACTGGATCAGATCGCGGTCTTTCTCCTCCAGGATTCCCTCTTCCTGGCCCGCTTCAATGAGCGCTTCCACCGCTTCCGAAGGATGCTCCGGCTGCTTCTCGCCATGCTCCTTGGTCAGCGACGCCACGGAAAGTCCAAATCCCAAAATCAAAGTCGCGGGCATTGCAAGATAGATAAGTATCCGCAGCACAGGCGTCCACTTGGCGAGCCACTGCCCTCTGGTGCGCACAAAAAACAAATACGGCAGCAGCTGATGGAAGATGACGATGATGAAGATGAGGCTGACGGCTGCCTGCACCAGGTCCAGAACGACCCAGCGTTTTTCCATGAACAGCACGTAGCCGATCAGCACGCCGATGCTCGCCATCGACAGCTGTGCCAGCACCGTCATCGACAGAGCCGCCCGCTCGCGGCTCACGTGCAATCGCGGCTCCACGCGCTCCTCATACGCTTCGATGTTCTCCTGGAACTCGCGCGAGAGAAACTTGCCCATCTCGGCGTAGAGACGGTCCACATAGGAGACGAGCGTCAGCAGTCCCATGAGGACGAGCAGCAGGATGGCTAACAGGATGCTCATCGGCGCCGTCCATTGCGTGCAACTCGGGCGCCAGACCGGAGCACCCTGCGGGCACGCCCAAATTTCGCCTGCGCACGCTCAATCAGGCCTATCGGCAGCTTGAGCTTTGACCGCAAATCCGCTTCAAGCACGCGCATTTCGCCGTTATCGCGTTCGTGATCGTAACCTGCCAGGTGCAGCAGGCCGTGAAGAACCAGGATCTTCAGTTCCGTCTCTGCGGAATGGCCGAGTTCGGCTGCATTGGCTGCTGCAATCTCGCCTGAGATGGCGATGTCGCCCGCGGCTTTAGCCTCCTTCGAGGGCAGCTCGAAGCTCAACACATCTGTGGCTTCGTTCTTTCCACGGAAGCGGCGATTCAGCTCTCGGATTTGATCGCTGCTGGTGATGAAAATCGTGACTTCACCGGCCAGGCCTACCGCCCGCTGAGCCTTTTTCGCGAACAGCCTTAGGGCGGCTTCGCGGACCCCATCAGGTTGGTAATCGAGCAGGAGCACTAGCTTCTCAAGAATAAATGGGAGGGCACGAGGCCCTCCCACATTATGGTACCAAGTTTCTATTCCGATAAGCGCTCTTGCGAACTTGCAGCCTCGCCCGGAGGCACCTCGGCGACGGCAGCCTCACGCTCAATGCTGGTCGTAAACACCCGGCCATCATTCGCGCGCGCCGTCGCATAACCGCTGGCGTTCTTCAGCTCCAGCGAGAGCGATAGCTGCTCGTTGCGGCCCTTATAGTCCTCGTAGGCGCGGATGATGCGCTGTACCAGGTGATGGCGCACCACATCGCCCTCATCGAAGTAGCAGAAGTGAATACCCTCGACCTTGCCGAGAATGTCGATCGCCTCGATCAGCCCGCTGCGATTGGCGTTAGGCAAATCGATCTGCGTCACGTCGCCCGTAATCACCGCCTTCGAGTTGAATCCCAGGCGCGTGACAAACATCTTCATCTGCTCCGACGTCGTATTCTGCGCCTCGTCAAGAATGACGAACGCGTCGTTCAACGTACGCCCGCGCATAAATGCGATCGGCGCGATCTCGATGACGTTCTTTTCCAGGTAGCGGTCGACCTTGTCCGGCTCCAGCATGTCATACAGCGCGTCATAGAGCGGGCGAAGATAGGGATCGACCTTCTCCTGCAACGTTCCCGGCAGGAAGCCCAGGCGCTCGCCGGCCTCTACCGCCGGACGAGCCAGCACAATGCGATTCACGCGCTTGGACAGCAGCGCCGAGATCGCCATGGCAACCGCGAGGTAGGTCTTGCCTGTTCCGGCAGGTCCCACGCCGAAGACCATATCGTGCTTCTCGATGGCTTCGAGATAGCGGCGCTGGTTGATGCTCTTCGGCTGCACCGTGCGCTTGCCGAACGAGCGCTGCTTGCCGGCCTCGGCCAGCCCGCGCAAAGTCGCGGTGTCATCCGTCGTGAGCACCTTAATCATGGAGCCCAGATCGCCGTTCACGAACGAATGTCCCTGGTGCAGGAGGTGCTCGTAATCGGCAAAGACCTGTTCCGCGCGGCTGACGTCGCCGGCGGCTCCGGTGATCTCAATGGAATCGGCCCGCAGATTGATGGTCACGTTCAAACCATCTTCCAGCAGGCGCAGGTTTTCGTCTCGGGTGCCAAACAGGGTTTCGATATTCGCGCTTATATCAATGTTCTTCTTCATCTAGGGTCGGAAGACAACCTCCAGTTGGGTCGGGCCGGACAATGACGTTGTTGATGACGTATTGCAGCGGAGGAAGGGAGTACGGCCGGAAGTAGGTCCAAGCCAAAAACCACGCTCATTGGCCGCTAGCGTAACCCCGTTTTGCGGCGGAGTCAATCCTACGGACGGGCTAGTCAATGCTGATTGAGGTACGTTTCCTGGAGTTGGTAACAAATTCCCCCTTCCTTTTATTTAGATGGCTAAAGCTGGCAAAAGGACCACTTCCGCCCCTGCCGTTAGTTAGCCGCCGACGCCCTGTGACAACTTAGCACTGTTCCGTGAACAGCCGATAAACGGAAGGCGGATTTTTCGCAGAGATGGGTGCTTGCAGTTACCGGGAGTTGGCGGAATCAGCGGTTAGCTGGCATCGAGAATTGGCACGATCGGCATTTGCAGCCGTCGAAGTTCAAGCTTCCGACGACCCAACCCCGAAGGGGTGGCATTCAGCTTAGCCCAGGACGCAGTCCTGGGTAGAACGGAGTAGATTGGTCGAGTCCCGTAGGGACGGCAGGGATTTGAAGCAAACGTTGTCCGCCGATGGATGAATCCAGAACGGCGCCCGGCCTCGATTTGCCTGACGCAGCGACATTCCAGTAAAATCAACTATTCGGCACACGTCGAGATTCCCCACCAAGGATTACATCAAAGTATGGCGAACCACTATTCGGCGCTGAAGCGTGCGCGCCAAACCGAGACCAAAACTACGCGCAATCGCGCCAACAAATCGCGCCTGCGTGGCGCGCTCCGTTCCCTCAAGCAGGCCATCGCGAAGGGCGACAAAGAGACCGCCCAGAGCGCTTATCGCGCGACCGTTTCCGTAGTGGATAAGGGTGTCCAGAAGGGCGTCATCCACAAGAACACGGCCAGCCGCTACAAGTCCCGCCTCAGCGCGAGAGTGAAGGCCCTCGCCGCGAAGTAGAATCACCTGCCAGGGGAACAGCGACCGGCAATGTTCCCCAGACGCTTCGAATCATTCCCGTCGAGCCCGCAAACCTGAAGTTTGCAGCCATCCAATTTGGAAGCGGTCAGCGGTTTCCTAGAGTTCGGATTTCTGCTAATCCGAGCAGTCGCTGATCGGCTGTGGCCAAAACCAGCTCGAGGACTTGGGCAGTGGCGGCAAGCATCCGATCCGCAGGGTCCTGATGCAACGGAAGGCGGCTCGCAGCCAGCGCGATTTCATGGGTCAGCGGCGCTTCGCGCGTGACTGCGGTCGCATCCTGCAACCACCGACCTATATCGGCGGGAAGGCGAATTCTTCCTTTGTCGTGTAAGGTCAGGGCTTCCCACGTGCTGATGGGAGAGAGCCAGAGTTCGTTGTCCGGCTTGTGCAACTCGCGTAAGAGACGGGGTCCCAGCCGGCGCGGTTCAAAGTATGCCCACAGCCAAATATGCGTGTCGAGCAGTATCCTCAATCGCGCAGCGCCTCCCACTCGTCTGGCTCATTGGCGGGAGAAAGGGTATCGCCGAGAATCTTCCCGGTGCCTTTACCCGACCCTATCCACGCTTTGCGATCAACTTGAACCTCGGCCGGAGGTACGACGTCCGCTACTGCCTTTCCGAAGCGCGTTACCCTGATTGGCCGCTTCGTCTTGGCAACCTGTTGCAGCAGCGACAGGCACTTGGCCTTAAATTCAGAGATAGCGATTTCCTGCATGGCTTTCTCCTGACCAGTATTTTAACCATAGTCAACGTATTGGTCAATCATGGCGGTAATGCCTGAGTGGGCTGTGGTTCTAACCCTTCAGTAGAAACTTGGCCTCTAGCTGCTGGTCGCCAGCTGCTGCCTCTTTTCCGCATGCAGTTGCTGCAGGGCGTAAACTTTCGCCTCGCCGCGCTGGAGGGCCGCAATGCCCTCGCAGGCGGCGCGCGCGGCCGAAAGGGTGGTGATGGTGGGAATATGCGCGGTCACAGCCGCGCGACGGATTGCCTTCTCGTCAAACCAGGGCTCGACCCCATGCGGCGTGTTGATGATCAGCTGAATGCGTTCGCCCTTGATCAGGTCAACGACATTCGGTCGCCCTTCTTTCACCTTGTAGACACGCTCGACGCGCAAGCCGGAGTGCTCCAGGACGCGCGCCGTCCCATGAGTAGCAACAATGCTGAATCCCAGCTCGACGAAGCGGCGCGCCAGTTCCGGCATGAAGGGCTTGTCGCGATCGTTACCGCTGAGGAAGACCGTACCCGACGTCGGCAGCAGCTGTCCCGCGGCGGCCTGCGCCTTCCCGAAGGCTTCGCCAAAATTGTCCGCAACGCCCATCACCTCGCCTGTCGACTTCATCTCTGGGCCGAGCACGGTATCGACGCCCGGAAACTTGCCCCACGGGAAGACCGGTGATTTCACAAAGTAGAAGTTGCCCGTGTCGAGATCGGTCTGCCGCTCGATGTTCTCCGGCAGAAACTCGCGCAGCTTGCGCCCAGTCATCAGCCGCGCAGCAATCTTCGCCAGTGGTATTCCCGTAGCTTTTGAAACATACGGCACGGTGCGCGAGGCGCGCGGGTTGACCTCGATGACGTACACGCGATTGCGCTGAATCGCGTACTGGACGTTCATCAGGCCGACGACCTTCAGCGCGCGCGCCAGCTGGAAGGTGTATTGCCGGATCGTATTGAGCAGGTGCTTGGGGATGTCGACCGCCGGCAGCACGCAGGACGAATCGCCGGAATGAATGCCAGCTTCCTCGATGTGCTGCATGATGCCACCGATGACAACGTCCTCGCCGTCGGAAATCGCATCAACGTCAATTTCGGTTGCCGATTCGAGGAAGTGGTCGATCAACACCGGCCGCTCCTGCGAGTACTCGACGGCCTCCTTCATGTACTGGATGAGGGAAGCGTCGTCGTAAGCCAGCACCATCGCGCGTCCACCCAGCACGTACGACGGTCGAACCAGCACAGGATAAGAAATGCGATTGGCGTGCTCGACAGCCTCTTCGATGCTGGCCGCGGTCGCTCCGCGCGGCTGCGGGATCGAGAGCTCTTCCAGCAGTTTGCCGAACCGGCGGCGATCTTCGGCGAGATCGATGCTCTCCGGAGACGTGCCGATGATCGGCACGCCCGCGGCCTTCAATGGCAGTGCAAGGTTCAGCGGCGTCTGCCCGCCGAACTGCACGATCACGCCCACCGGAGCTCCGCCCGAAGCCTCGTGCTCGTAGACCTCCATCACGTCTTCATAGGTCAGCGGCTCGAAGTAGAGCCGGTCGCTGGTGTCGTAGTCGGTCGAGACGGTCTCCGGATTGCAATTGATCATGATCGTCTCGTAACCGTCCTCACGCAGCGCGAATGCCGCATGGCAGCAGCAGTAGTCGAACTCAATTCCCTGTCCGATGCGATTGGGACCGCTGCCCAGGATGATCACCTTCTTGCGATCGGTGGGCGTAGCCTCGTCTTCGTCTTCGTATGTGGAATACAAATACGGTGTGTAGCTCTCGAACTCCGCCGCGCAGGTGTCGACGCGTTTGTAGACCGGGCGAACCTTGTGCTCCTTGCGCAGCTGATGGATCTTTTCCGCCGCGGCGCGGCCGTTCTTCATCTGCAAGGCCTCGCCCAGTCGAGCGTCGGAGAAGCCCATGCGCTTGATCTCGCGCAGGCGCTCAGCGTCGATCGGCTCGGTTCCCAGCTTCGCCTGCACATCGGAAACTTCTTTGAGTTGGTGCAGGAACCAGGGATCGATGTTGGTCATCTGCGCGATCTCGCGCACGGTCATCCCCTGCGAGAGCGCATAGCGGATGTATTGCAGCCGCTCGGGATGCGGGGTGACCAGGCGCTTGGTCAGGATGCGAGGCTCGATCTCGTCGGCATCCACGCGCTTGCCGGTCTCGAGCGAGCGCACAGCCTTCAGCAGCGCCTGCTTGAAGGTGCGGCCGATCGCCATCACCTCGCCGACCGACTTCATCTGCGGACCAAGCGACTCGTCGGCGCCGGGGAATTTCTCGAACTGCCACTTGGGAATCTTGACGACGACGTAATCAAGCGTCGGCTCGAAGCAGGCGGGAGTCTTGCGCGTGATGTCGTTGGTGATCTCGTCGAGCGTGTAGCCGACGGCAAGCTTCGCCGCGATCTTGGCGATGGGGAATCCCGTCGCCTTCGACGCCAGCGCCGACGAACGCGAGACGCGCGGGTTCATCTCGATGACAACCATGCGCCCGTTATGCGGATCGACGGCGAACTGGATGTTCGATCCGCCCGTCTCGACGCCGATCTCTCGAATAACAGCAATCGCCGCGTCGCGCATCGCCTGGTATTCGCGATCGGTCAGCGTCTGTGCCGGAGCAACGGTGATCGAATCGCCCGTGTGTGTGCCCATGGGATCGAAGTTCTCGATCGAGCAGATGACGATGACGTTGTCAGCGAGATCGCGCATCAGCTCCAGCTCGTACTCTTTCCAGCCGAGCACCGACTCTTCGATCAGCACCTCGTGAACTGGCGAGAGGTCAAGACCGCGCGCAAGCAGCTCCAGCAGCTCTTCGCGGTTGTAAGCGATGCCGCCACCCGTTCCGCCGAGAGTAAACGAAGGCCGCAGGATTACCGGGAAGCCAATCTTGCTGCTGAAGTCAATGCCGTCCTTGAGATTGTTCACCAGCGACGACTTCGGCACGTCCAGCCCGATCGCCGTCATCGCATCTTTGAACAGCAGCCGGTCTTCAGCCTTCTTGATGGCGCCGAGCTGGGCGCCGATCAGTTGCACGCCGTACTTTTCCAGCACGCCCCCGTCGGCCAGCTCGACGGCAAGGTTCAGCGCAGTTTGCCCACCCACGGTCGGAAGCAGCGCAAAGACGCCCGGCGCACCGCTGTCACGCAGCATCTCAGCTTCGAGACGGATGATCTCTTCGAGATAGGTACGGGTGAGCGGCTCGATGTACGTGCGGTCGGCCATCTCCGGATCGGTCATGATGGTGGCCGGATTGGAATTGGCGAGCACAACCTCGTAACCTTCGGACTTGAGCGCCTTGCAGGCCTGCGCGCCGGAGTAGTCGAACTCAGCCGACTGGCCAATGACGATCGGCCCCGAGCCGATGATGAGTACCTTCGCGATGTCGTTGCGGCGTGGCATGGATTAGGTCTTGACTGTTAGTGTCTCTTCCGCGGCAACAAGGGCCGCGCTATCAGAATTGTCATCACGAGCGAGCTTCAGCTCGCGAGGGATCTGCTGTTCTTCCGCCCGTTCACCATCAGTGCTCGCACCTTCAAAATTGTCATCACGAGCGGAGCGAGGGATCTGCTGTCCGCCCGACGTGGCATGAAGCATCCTGACCGGCTTTCCCCATTCCAGTGACAAGTCTTCCCAAGTCGGATTCGTAGTTTCTATCAATGCGACCCTTCTCCGACGGTCCCAACTCTTGATTTCTTCTTCCCGTCCGATTGCATTCCCGACGTAGTGAAAACGCTCGAAGTAAACCAGCCTGTTAATCCTGTACTTACGCGTGAAGCCTTCAATCATGCCTGCCTTGTGCTCCTTCACGCGGCGCTCGATGTCATTCGTGACACCGGTGTAGATGCGGCGTGACCTGCTCGCCATGATGTACACCCAGAAGCGCCAATCACGAGTCATAGCTTCCTTCCACTACAGACGAACAGCAGATCCCTCGTCGGGCTGAACCACCCCACCAAGCGCAAAAGCGGCGCTTGGCGGGGACCCCGGTCGCCCTCCTCGTGATGACAATTCATGTGGTGCGAACATCTTTGGCTCCTAACCAGTCCTATCCGGCTCGCTGCGTCACGGGTGATGCCATCGAACTCACCAGAGATTGCGCGGTCCGCTCTTGGGCAGCCCCTCACTTCTTCCACTCCTCCATCATCTTCACAAAATCCTTGAACAAGTAATGCGAGTCGTGCGGGCCGGGTGAGGCTTCTGGGTGATACTGCACGCTGAACAGCGGAAGCGAGCGATGCCGCAGCCCCTCGAGCGTGTTGTCGTTCAGGTCGATGTGCGTCAGGTCAACTTCGCTCGGCTTCAGCGAATCGGGGTCAACGGCGAAGTTGTGATTATGCGCCGTGATCTCGACCTTGCCGGTCGTCATCTGCTTCACCGGATGATTGCCGCCGTGATGCCCGAACTTCAACTTGTACGTCTTGCCACCAAGCGCGAGCCCGATCAGCTGATGGCCAAGGCAGATGCCGAAGATCGGCACGCGTCCCATCATCCTGCGAATACTCTCCTGCGCGTACGTCACCGGCTCAGGATCGCCCGGCCCATTCGACAGGAACACTCCATCCGGCTTGAGCGCGAGCACGTCTTCCGCACTGGTCGTCGCCGGTACAACGGTTACATTGCACTCCTCTCCCACCAGCCTGCGCAGGATGTTGTGCTTGATGCCGTAGTCGTACGCGACGACGTGATGCTTCGCCGGCGCGTCCTTCACCCCGACCACCTCTGTCGGCTCGTGCGAGCGCACGCCTTCATTCCACTGATACACGCTGCGCGTCGTTACTTCCTTCGCCAGATCGGTTCCGTCCATCTTCGGAATCGAGCGCGCCTTCGCGATCAGCTTGTCTGTGTCGGCCTCCAGCGTGGAGATCACCCCGCGCATGACGCCGTTATCGCGCAAGTGCCGCACGAGCGCACGTGTGTCGATCTCGGCCAGCACGGGAATCTTGTAGCGCTCCAGATACTCCTCGGCCACCTCCTGCGAGCGCCAGTTCGAGCTCACGCGCGAGAACTCGCGCACGATCAGGCCCTCGATGTAAGGCCGCGTGGCTTCGTTGTCTTCGGAGTTGGTGCCGTAATTGCCGATTTCAGGATTGGTGAGGACTACGATCTGGCCGGCGTAGGAGGGGTCGGTGAAGATTTCCTGATAGCCCGTGATGGAGGTGTTAAAAACAACTTCCCCGTAACATTCACCTTTTGCTCCGTAGCCTTTGCCGCGGAAGATCCTGCCATCTTCCAGCGCAAGGATTGCCTGCATTCGATCTCCGGGGAGTGGATTTTGATGATTTTATCAGGGAATCCGCGAACGCATAAGAGGCGTTCGGCAGGAAATCGCATGTTGCACAATCTATCGTGCAATCACGGCTGCTCTGTAAAGAAAAAGCCCGCAATAGTGAAGATCGCGGGCCTTAGACCGCAAAATGCTAAGCCGCTTTGGCCTGAATATTCACAGTACTGGCGATCTGGGTGAGTTTGTTGTCAGCATCCGCTTCTTCGTTCAGCGTCTGCTGCAACAGGTTGGCCATCTGGCTCTGATTGAGCAATTTGGCATAGGTCCGGACCGTCCCGTAAGCGGCGATCTCGTAGTGCTCCACACGCTGCGCCGCGCTGATGATTCCAGCATCGATAGCGCTGGGATCGCCACCCGCCGAAACCATGTCGCTGCCTTCCTTCAGCAAGCCTTTCATGCCTTTGCAGCTCTCGCCGGTCGACTTCTCGCCCAGCATCTGGAAGATCTGGTCCAGGCGCGAGATCTGGTGCTTGGTAATGCTGAGGTGTTCCTGTAATGCGTGCTTTAACTCTGGATGATGCGCCGCGTCAATAAGTTTGGGTAGCGCCTCCGTGATCTGGTCCTCGGCGTCGTAAATGTCGCGTAATTCTTTTAAGAAAAGTTTCTGCAGATTTTCCAGCTTCATTGAGAACAAGGCCATACTGCCTCCATAAAAATTGATGTCCTGGCTGTGTGATGGCACGCCCCGCGCAGGTGTTGTTCGGAGCGGAAAAACCTGGCGCGTGTGGAACTATTTGCTCCAGATATGGAGCAGTCCGACCAACCAGGCGAGGAACGCAGCGACGATTACAACCGCGAGCAGCGCAGAGGATGCAGCGCTGTTGACTTTATCGAGCTGGGGCTTGGGTTTCCGCAGCTTCAGCATCCACGCGCAAAGCCCGACGGCAGTCGGGCCCGCAAACACGGACAATGCACGTTGCGCCGTGCTGGAAAGCTCCCGCGTCGCGGTCATCATGTCGACGACGAGAATCACCAGCAATCCTATCGAGAAGGCTTGCAGCCATCGCAGTCTCGTGTGCAGCTTTGCCGCGTGTCGAAGCCGCTCGTCCCTGCTTCTGGCTTCGGCCTCCTCACGACGGCGTAGATTTTCGCCGGCTGTCTGATTCAACTCGTACAAGCCCGCGATGAGTTGCTCAAAGCCGATTTCCCCGGAGAAGCTTCGCAGCAGCTCGTTCCCGGGCAAGGTGAGCGCGTGCTTGATCTCGGCCGCACGCAGCCTCAACGCCTCGCCGTCAGCCACAGCCGACTTGAGCGCGCCATAGTCTTCTCTTGCGGTTGTCCGTTTCCCCACATCGCTCGGGCGGGCCGCAACAGCCTCGCGAAGGCGCGCGATCTCACGCACCAGCGACATGACGGCCGCGAACTGATCGCGGTCTTTCGACTCCGCCAAAGGACTCTTCTGCGCGATAGCAATGCCGCGATGACTCCAAACGGCCACGCGATCCGGCGCGATATGCACGTGCCTCTCCGCGAAATCCCCGGGCATTGCCCCCGGTTCTTCGGGGTAGAGCACCTGCCAGAGCGTCTCCGCAATTTGCTTCGCCAGTCCAAGCGGCGCGGGCGTTGTCGCCAGGACCTGGACATCGGCACGCAAGCGAACTGCCGCATAGCGAAAGTAACCCTCACTTGGCGGTGCGCTCTGTAATGGGGAGTTGAGATCGAACTGTTGAGGGGGCCTGTTGTCCCGCTCTGGGGCGGAGGAGAAATCGACCACGGTCACTTGCGGCCCATCCACCAGAGATTGGGCGGCATAGATAGCGTTTTCCAGTTCCGTGCGAACTTCCTCAACGATGGGATCGTCGCGCAGATCATTCCGTTCTCCCGGCGGCCCGATTACGGTGCCTCGGCGTGGGGCCCTGACCAACGTGCCAAAGCTGCTTTGTCCGCCTATCCACGGATCGGCGCGCACCAGCTCCGCCGCTGCGGATGCCTCTCGCGGCTGCAATTCCGCCATGGGCTCGCTCTGCTGCTGCGTGCGTCGTGCCTCTACTTCCTTCGTCTGCAATCGTGACCACACGGTGTAAAGATGCCGGCCCTTGGCGCGATCGGGGGCGATGGAGAAAACGTAGTTGCTTTTATTCACGGCTCCATCTGGCCTTCCACCCGAAATAGCTATCGCCGTAAATTCAAAACCGGCGCCCAATGCGGAATCCTCAATTTCGAGCCGCGCCCACTCCTCAAACAGCAGGCACTCCGGATCGCGCAGGTAAATAGCGTCCGTAGGAATGCGGAAGGTATCGGCAAGCAGCAGATCTTCCGCGTTCACCTCTTGCGGCCTGCCCTCAAGCTCCTGCAGCAAAACTTCTTTCGGAGTTTTGAAGAACTGTGCGGACGGGGCCTCCGCCTCAGGCAGAAAGACGATGGAACGGCGCGCACGCTGGACGTCCCGTGGATACAAGTCTGCCTCGCGGTCCAGCATCGCCAGCTCCGGAGCGAAGCGAGTGCTGCCTTCGAGCACAGAATCGAAGATGGGATTCAGTTCGTCCGCCAGCAGGCACGATCTGACTTCGTCGAAGAACTCGGTTGCGCCGCTGCTCTCGTTCAAGTAATCACGTCCGCACTTCATCGCCGCCCAGAGAATCGAGTGGAGCGCACGCTGGCGGGGGCAGGATATCGGACGGCGGCCGTCGAGGTAGGAAGCGTAGGCGGCCAGAAGCATGGGCCAGCGATGTTCTTTTGGCACGCGATTCAGGTCGAGATGGAACCAGTCGATCTTCGGCTTGTCCGCAAGATCAAGCCAGCCGTCCGGATTCAGGCCGTAGCTCTGCCAATCAAGGGCGGCATCGGGTGATTCAATGATCCAGCGCGCCAGATACATCGAGCAGAACGCATCGAAGTCCGGCTCCTGGTGCGTAACCAGCCAGATGACCTCGAAGGTGGATTGCGTGAATCGTTCGCGGATGCGATTGGCTTTGTGAAGTACCGCGGCTGTAGCCGATGGAAATTGTGTCGCGGAGGCGCGATGATCGAGGACGACAAGGGGTTCGTTAGGACCCCAGCAGGTCCCGCCGACGTCAACAGCAAGCTCGTTCGCAAAGAGAGTTCCCGGAGATTCTGAGGCGGCATCCACGCTCCTGGTTCGCGGATCGCCGGTGAATACCGTCCCGAAATCGACATACCGGTACCTGACAACAGGGGCCATCAGTTCGACTCAGAGGAGGGGTCCGGGGTGGGGCGATTGGGATTCTAGCACGCGACCTCAGGCACAAGCGCAGCAAGTGCCGGGACGCGGAATAGTGTGTTGAGTGCGCTCGACTAATGATGGCAAAGCTTACTTACAACCCAGGCTCGCCGCCGCTTAACAACGCCTCGGCGATCTCGATCCACTCCTCTTCCAGAGAAGTGGTGGAAGCTGGCTTGTCCGCGCGACGGTACCAGTAGCCGGCATTCGACAAGTCTCCTTGCTTGCGGTGCAGGTAAGCGTGCACCCATGCGCCGGCCGGACCCTCATCCTGTTGCGCCGATTCGTGAGCACGCTTCCAGTCACCCTTGGCCTCCCACCATAAGCCGGCGAGAGCCTGGCTCAGCTGGCGCGGTGGTTCGTCGCGAACAATAGAATCGCGAAATTCCTGGAGAGTCATGGATTCTGTGTTGACTGGCCCATGCCGGTCTAGCTGGCGGGCATTGCTGCCGTAGCGTTGACGAAGTCCACTACGGGCTGGTGTGGGATGATGCCGGCGGCATGGCCCATTTCGAGCAGCTTCCGGATGGCCTCGCGGCCATCGTCGCCATAATCGAGCGTGCGCTCATTCACGTACATACCGACAAACTTGTCGGCCAGCTGCGGATCGAGGTCGCGAGCGAACTGCATGGCATATTGCAACGCCTCCTCGCGATTATCCAGAGCGTAGCGGATGCTGTCGCGCAGCGCTGCGCAGCAGGCTGCCATCAGCTCCGGGCCCAGGTCGCGGCGGATGGCATTACCACCGAGCGGCAATGGCAGTCCGGTTTGATCGCGCCACCACTTCCCCATATCGACAATCTTGTGCAGCCCCGACTTGTTGAACGTGAGCTGGCCTTCGTGAATGATCAGCCCCGCTTCGAACTGGCCGGCCAGAACTCTGGGGATAATGTCATCGAAGGGGACAACCTCCGTCGCGATCTCGGGCGCGAACAGCTTCAGCGCCAGGTACGCCGTTGTCATCGTCCCCGGTACAGCGATTTTGCTTTGCTTGATCTCTTCGACCGGGATATTTCGCGAGGCCACGATCATGGGACCGTATCCTTCGCCGACGCTGCCGCCGCTGGGCATCAACGCGTACTTGTCCTGGATGTACGGGTAAGCGTGGAAGGAAATCGCGGTGATGTCGTAGACGCCTTCCATCGCCTTGCGATTCAGCGTCTCGATATCGCAGAGCGTGTGCTTGAACTTGACGTCCGGCACGCGAATCTTGTTTGTCGCCATGCCGTAAAACATGAATGCGTCGTCAGAGTCAGGGCTATGAGCGACGTGGATTTCACGAACTTCTTTTCGAGATTGGCGAGTCATAGGCGTGTGCGGCTCGGTTGGTTTTCCGAGTTCAAGTTAAAGGCTGCGAAAAATCGCGGCTAAGAAAGCAGATGCTAAAAACTTCGGCGCAAACGACGGCCGGCCGCCGCAGCGACCATGACCTTCGACACCTCAGCAAATAGGAACGGGTACAAGCCAAAGAACGCAGCCTGCCGCCAGCTGTGCGTCATCACCGCCAGCCAGCTGATGCCGGCCGCGAACAGTACGATCTCGGCAACCACGGCAGCAACCAGGTTGCGCGCAAAGCTCGCATTGCCGCGCTCGGCAATCCAACCCGCCAGAAATGCGATGACTGGATACGCCCATAAATATCCGCCCGTTGGACCAAGCATCTGCGCGAAGCTGCCCGGCCCGGGTTGCGCAAAGACCGGAAGGCCCATACAACCCCATGCCAGGTACAGAGCTGCGGCAGCAAATCCGCGGCGGCTGCCAAGAGTAATTCCTACCAGCAGGACACCAAAGTTGGCCAGCGTCAGCGGCACAGGCGTAAAGGGCAGCGGCAGAGTCAGGCGCGCGCAAACCGCGATGACCGCGCTGGCACAAATGACAATTGCCGTCTGTTTCAGCAGGCTAAAGGAGCGTTCGGAGATATCAGTATGGATAGGAATTGCCTTTGACATCGCTTACCTCACAGAAGCTAGGAACACTGTAAGAACCCTTACGGAACTGTCTCTCCGGCGCCTTCTTTGGGTGCGCTTTCTATGATGGAAGGCTGTGTCGCTCCGCCCGCCTGCTCCGAACCCGGTTGAGCTGCGGGTGTTGTCGCCCCGGATGTCTGGCGAAGATGCCGCTTCACGCGGAAGTGGATCGCCAGAATCACTGCTACTACTGCCGCGGTACCAAGCACCAGCAGTGAGAAAAAAACTTTGATTACCACAGATTGACAGGATATCAGAACGAGAATCGAGGCAAGCCCATTTTCGTCACCGTTGAGAGCGGCGACGCTCACAGCGTCCCATATTGCTACTCTTTGACGGTAATTCCCAGCGCCTTCATCTTGCGGTACATGTGGCTGCGCTCCAGCCCCAGGACTTCGGCGGTGCGGCTGACGCTGCCATGGTTCTCATCGAGCTTCTTGAGGATGTAATCGCGCTCGTAGGCGGCGCGGGCCTGATGCAGGCTGGAGAAGTCGCCGAGTGTGCTGCGTCCGCTCTCGCGATAGACCAGCGTCGGCAGGTGCTTGCGTTCCAGTTTGTTGACCGAGGGATTCATGATGACGATGCGCTCGATCAGGTTTCGCAGCTCGCGCACGTTGCCTGGCCACGAGTAACGCATCAGGGCATCAAGAGTGTCGTCCATGATCTCCTTCGGACGGCGGTTATACCGCTGCGAGAACTCCTTGAGGAAGTGCCGCGCGAGAAGGGGAATGTCTTCTTTCCGCTCACGTAGCGGCGGGACATAGAAGGGAATGACGTTCAGGCGGTAAAAGAGGTCCTCGCGGAAATTGCCCTTCGAGATCTCTTCTTCCAGGTCCTTGTTGGTCGCGGCGATGACCCGGGCGTCGACCGTGATCGGCTCTTCATCGCCTACGGGAGCAATGCGTCCCTCATCCAAGGTGCGCAGCACCTTCGATTGCGTCTTGAGGCTCATATCGCCGACTTCGTCGAGAAAGAGCGTGCCTCCGTCGGCCTTCTGAAACTTCCCTTCCTTATCGGCAGTCGCTCCCGCGAACGCGCCCTTGCGATGACCGAAGAGCTCGCTCTCGATAAAGTCTTCCGGTATGGCCGCGCAGTTGACCTCGACGAACATCGCGTCCTTGCGCAGACTCTGCGAATGCAGCGCGCGCGCCGCCAGTTCCTTACCGGTGCCCGACTCGCCATAGATCAGCACGCGACCATTGGTTGGGGCCATCAGCCCAATCTGCTGGCGCAAGGCCTTGATCGGTATGCTGTCACCCACGATGACGCTGCGCGCCTGGAACTGCTTCTTGAACTCGATGTTCTCGCTGCGCAGACGTTTGGCTTCGATCGCGTTCTTCAGCACAATCAGCGTGCGCTCGATGGAAAGGGGTTTCTCCAGGAAGTCGAAAGCGCCCAGCTTGGTCGCGCGCACCGCGCTCTCGATGTTGCCGTGCCCCGAGATCATGATTACCTCAGGATGATCTTCGCGCTCAACCAGCTTCTCCAGCGTGTCGATACCATCCATGCCGGGAAGCCAGATGTCGAGCAGCACCACCTCGGGCGATTTGTGACGCAGCATCTCCAGGCACTCCTCGCCGCTGCTTGCCAGCAGGGTGCCGTAGCCTTCGTCCGCCAGCACGCCCTCCAGCGTGCTGCGGATCTGCGACTCATCGTCCACGATCAGTATGGTGTGCATGTTGACAGCTTAATCCGAGGCGAGATCGAGCGCAGCCCCGGTCCGGAGGTCGATTGCGGCCCTTCAGACGATAGCCGTCTCGACGGCCACTTCCTGGGCCACAGGTAACTCTACGATAAAGCGGGTGCCGACGGGGTCGTTCTCTTCGACGCGAATGGAGCCGTGATGGTCTTCGATAATGCGGCTCACGATGGCGAGGCCCAGACCCGTCCCTCGCCGCTTGGTGGAGAAATAAGGCAGAAAGAGCTTTTCCTTCACTTCCGGAGTCACGCCGTGCCCAGTGTCGGCCACCACGATCTCAACCGAGTCGCGATCTTCCATGACCGCGGTGGAGATGACGATCTCCTTCATCAGCGAATCCTGCAATGCCTCGGCGGCATTGTCCACCAGGTTGGCGATGACTCGCTTCATGGCCTCAGGATCGGCCTGCACGAGGGGCAAGTCGGGGCCGAGCGCGCGCTGCACGCCAATGCCATCGAGTCTTCCGTCAAACATCAGCAAGGCTTCATTGACGATGGTATTGATGTCGGAAGGTTGCGGCTTGGCGGCCGGGAACCTGGCCAGCGTCGAAAACTCGTTGACCAGCTTGCGGACGGTCTCCACCGAAGAGCCGACGGTGCCGGCGCACTGGCGGATGATCTTCATCGACGCCGCATCGGGAGGCGTGGCGCGCTCCAGGTGACGCTGGATCCGCTCGGCTGCGAGAGCCAGCGGCGTAAGCGGGTTCTTGATTTCGTGTGCGATGCGGCGCGCCACTTCGCGCCATGCCGCCTGCTTCTGCGCGCGCAACAAGTCGGTCAGATCTTCCAGCACCACCACGTAACCGGTGCGCTGGCGTCCATTGCGCGATGTTGTGAGCGGCGGATCAAGCGAGGCTACTGTCACGGCTACGTTCAGATTCACACGCGTGGTGGCCGTTTCCAGCTGGCTGGTCGTGCTGCCCATGCGATCGGCCTTGCGCAACATGTGCTCAAGGTCGGCGACGGCTTCGGTAGAAAACAGGTCGTCCAAGGTTCTCGCGGATATCGGCGGATTCTCGTCGAGCCGCAGCAGCCGCCGCAGCGCGCCATTGGTATGAACAATTCGCCGCGATGCGTCGAGGGAGAGCACACCGGAAGGAACGCTCTCCAGAATGGTCTCGATATGGCGCGTCCGCTGCTCCAGTTGCGCATTCGCTTCGGCCAGGTCGCGGCGTGACGCTTCGATGCTGCTGCGTCCGGTCTCCAGGTCGGCGGCCATGCGATTGAACGACTCGACCAGCCGGCCGATTTCGCTGCCTGCCTTGATATCGACGCGATAATCGAGGCGGCCGCGGGAGATTTCATGCGTCGCTTCCGCCAGCGCCACCAGCGGGCGCGTCACCGCCTTGGAGAGGAACAGAGCCAGCCACGTCGAGGCGAACAGCACGCCTACCGTCAACAGCAACAAAAGTCCCAGGTACGTGCGCCGCAGCCTTCGTCTTTGCAGGCGCAATTGCTGATACTGCTCCTGGCTGCGCTCGATGTCGCGAAGCGTACCCATGTAATTCCGCGGCAGAGGCATCGCGATCAGGATCTCGCCGTGGTCACCCACGCGCGCGCGGCCCAGCACGTACATCTGCCCCGCAACATCGAAAGGCCTCGCGTCGGCAGGTTTCGCCACCTGCGGGGGCAGATGACCTTTCAGCAGCGGCCAGGCTTCCGGAGAATGAAAGCTGGCTTCCGCCTGCCCGTCGACCAGGGCAAAGGCGAATCCGCCCTGGAGCGTCACCTCGCTGCGGCGGAACTCGTCCATGATGGAGCTGAAGTTGCCCGTGTGGAATGACTTTTGCGCGTCTGTAGTGGCCGCAATCCGCTGCGCTTCATCGCCCGCGTTGGTCTGCGCGTACTGGGTCATCAGCGAGGCGATTACGTTGGTGCGGTACTCCAAATCCTCCGTCGGCCGCGAGAACCACTTCTCGATCGACCGGTTCAGCAATCCATACGAGAACAGGAACAGGAAGATAACCGGCCCCAAAGACAGGAGTAGCGCTCCCAGCACCATTTGGCTTCGAAACTTGGAACCCAGAACGCCGGTCTTGCGCTCGGCGTACAGGCGGAGCAGCGTGCGTATCAGCACAAAGGTCAGCGCGACGAAGAGCAGAAAGATCAGCGCCGAAACTGCGGCAAAGATGATGGTCTCTTCGCTGGTGTCGGGCTGCAGAAAGGTCAGCTTGAAGGTCGCCTGCGCCAGGATGACCGTGAACAGAAAGAAAATGCACACCGAGAGCGTAATTATGGCCGGAGTGCTACTGCGTTTCTTCACTTGGCGATTTGGTGAGTTAGACGGCAACTTCGCTCTTTATGACCTGATCAATGTGACTTAACCGTGGGCGAACGTGGTTTGGGTTCACACGGGAGCGTCCCAACATTATATCCGCACATGTCGATACCCGAAGAGATATTCGCGGCGCGGACCGCCGCATTCGTGTGTCACAAAATCTGGCGCTTGCTTGATAAGTTCTCCTGTCGCGCCCAACGAGTTCCCGGAAACGGCTTGAGGAGCAAAAACTCGACGCCGGGAGTGGAAGGGAATTCGCCCTCCCACCCCTTGCGACGACTAGTGTTTCGGCTGAGTGCCATGCTGTGAGGCCTCGCCGTGGGACGTCGAAGCCGGATGAGGCGCAGGTTCCGCGCGAATCGGACCAGCATGAGGCGGTACTTCCTGATCATGCATAGGTCCGGCAGGTTTTCCCGCAGAGATGTTGGACCGCTGCTGCGGCTCCAGAGGCCGTCCCGGATGCTCCGCCATGGCTGGCTCCTTCGCCGTATACGGCAGCGGTTCGCGAGGCGGTGGAGTCTTGGAGACCAGAGGCGGAGGCGCACTCTGAGGGTGATAGGCCGAGGCGGGCGGACGCGCCGCCGTCGGTAGATTAGGACGCGCCGCCGTCGCCGGCGGCTCACTGGGTCGCGCCGTTTCTGGCGCAGGCCGCGCCTCCGCAGGAGGCGTTCGCGTGGCCTCACTCATGGGCCGCGCTGTCTCGTTCGGACGCGCTGTCTCATTCGGACGCGAAGGCGCCTCATTAGGATGTGCCGTGACCGGCTGCCCCGGCGGCGCACTTCTTGCCGCCGTTTCCGCTGGCCGGACCGGTGGATGTTGCACAATCGCAGGCCGTTGCGCGGCTACCGGCGGGCGTGTCGCATTGCTGCCGGCGGCGATCGCGCGCGGCGTCGGATTGAGCTGCGGATGCGGGATCACGCGCGCTTGCTCAATCTGCTGTGGGCTGACTCGCACCATGTTGCGCATCACCGGCTGGGCGTTGCGAAATGCGTTTGCCGATACCGCCGTGGTCGCGACCGTTTGATAGCGGTAGTGAACGTTGTTTACGTTCGTAATGTTGGTGATGTTGATATTGCGAACATTCGTCACGTTTACCTGCTGCAGGTAAACGTTGCTGTGGTGATACCAGGGATAAAACGGCTCACCCGGTCCCAGCGGAAACCACGCAGCTACGTTCGCAGCACCATAGCCTCCGGCAAAGCCCGGGCCACCGACGAACGCCACGAATGCCGGAGCGTAAACCGGAGCCACTACAACCGGCCCCGGCAACCATCCCCATCGCGGACCAACCTGCACCCAACGTCCGTAGTGGAAGGGACAGAATCCCCAGGGTTGTTCATCGAGCCAGGTCCAACCCCACGGCTCAACCCAAACCCAGCGACCTGCGCGGTAAGGAACCCAACCTGCCGGCACGCTCGCGGGATACCAGATGGGCCCGTACTGCGGCTCGTTGCCCCAGCTTCCGTAGCCATCCAGATCGTAGTAACCCGGAACCTCGGGGCTGACGTACCGGCGCGACTGCGCGCTCAAGTACTTCTGGTCGCGCCCGTTCGACCACTGGTCAAAGCTGTCCTGGCCGGGAACTGAGACCCACTGAAGTTGCACCGGATTGGCGCCGGTCAACTGCACAGCCTGCCCGCCGTCCACCATTTGATTGACATCACTTCCGGTGACTTGAGCGCTACCACTGTTGACCGTGAGCAGCGTCACGTTCTGGTTGGGATAGGCATCGACTCGATATTCTCCTGCCTGGACCAGAGTGACCGCGCCGCTTGGGGTGTCGACCTCAATCGTGTGATTGGGACGCAAATCATAGACGCGCACGATCACCGATCCTTGCGCCAGTCCGAACTGCATCAAGTCGTCGCTCAGATTGCTTGCGGTCAGATCTGTCTGCTCCGACATGCGGACAGCAACGTTGCCTGTCTCAAGCTCGGCGCGCGCGCCGTTGTCGGTCCACAGGCGGTCCCCCGTGGTTACGGGGTAATTCAACGTCGCCTGGCTCCAGTCGTTTTCTCCGGAAGGCTCAAACGAAACTGCCCCCTGCATATAACTGAGCCGGGCCACCCGATTGGGAGGATCGCCCTCCTCGCCGAACAACGGGAAAGTCAGCAGTCCCGCCAACAGGAGCAGTGCTGTAGAAAATCCGGTTAGTGTCTTCACTTTCCTACCTTCGCTTTCTCCACCAACAACTGCGTCTCAAGACTCTCTGCCTCGGGAGAGGGCCTCGGCTTCTTGGATGAAATCCCGTAAGCAGGAGACGCCCTGCGACAAGTTGCCGGAGCGGAAGGAGTTGCCGATCCCATTCCGTTCAGACTTAAGAACCCATCGTGGGAAAAAGGTTTCGGAGAGGAATTCCCGGAACGACTTGTGCGCATCTGAGCGGATATGCGGCTCTCCAAAATCAAAGCCGCTTTCGTCCGCACCTACGAGGACGTCAATCGCAATCACACATTGCAAGTGTCCGCAGCTCTCTCGTACTACTTTGTGATGGCGATGTTTCCCGCGCTGGTGCTGTTGTCAGCATTCGTCGCCTATCTGCCGCTCCCCGATCTGTTCAATCAGGCGCTAAGTCTCATGTCCCACTTCGTGCCGCAGGACAGCATGGGACTGGTGCGGAAGGTCCTGTCCGATGTGATCACACCTAATCGTGGCGCCTTTCTGTCATTTGGCCTGCTGGGAACGCTTTGGGCTGCGTCGGGAGGT
>DATFSK010000057.1:0-4225 GCA_035262645.1 Terriglobales bacterium | reverse complement strand
CCTCGGTTAGCAGGTCTTTGAGAGTCTCTTTGTGTTTGGGAGACCTATCTTTTTTCGCCGGCACTCTGCGAGTGGGCGGAGGGCTGCCGATTTGGTCTCGCGCCATCTCCTTGATCGCTTTGCTTGCGCGAAATGGCTTCGGCTTCTTCCTGCGTACCATTTAAAGCTCACTTTACAGTTAAAAGGTTCAAACTGGATCGAGCGTCTCTGGACTGCGAACTGTACACTAGAATATCTGTCATGGCGCTGGAAGAACGCGATCTGTACGACGAACGCGAAACCAAGAAGGCGGCCCGTCTCACCTGCCCGCACTGCCGTCAAAGCGAAGACTACGAACTCGCATGGCTCCAGCGCACCAAGAAGCGCCAGCTGCCACCTCGCGCCGACGAGCGCGACCGCGCTCGCTTTGCCAAAGCACGCAACTACATGGTGCGCCGCGACGACCTTGTAATGTGCAAGAACATGCGCTGTCGGAAGCGCTTCGAAGTCACGGGCGTACAGTCCGTGGCATTTACCGACTAGCGCTTCTCCTAAGCGCATCGGACGGGCGGGCCTGTTCGTACGCTTCTTCAAGCCAGCGGAGAGCATCGGGAATATCCGTGCCAGAGTTTAGCTCAAACGTAAGCCACTTCGCGCCGGGCCGGTCCGCAAGGATGCGAATATCGGCTTCCGCTCTTTCGCTCTTGCGCGGCAGCTTGAATGCGATTGAGTAAGGAGTACCAATGGCGCGTGTTCGGGGCAGTGCCGCAAAAATCTTTTTGCCGCGGTAGAGCGCGGTCATCCCAAACATCGGCCGCGCCGAAGCTTTCTGCCAGCGCAAGGCTTCGGCCATCAGGAGCTCCGACCACTGCCGCATCTCCTCCGGCGCCCGTGGCATGCGTGGCCGCGCAGCTTCAGGCTTAGCGCGCTTCGTCATTTGCCGTCTGATGCGCGCGGTGCAGCCGTGCGCTTCACCATCTCGACATCGAGTGTGATCTGCACGTCATCTCCAACCACCGCGCCCCCGGTTTCGAGCATCCGGCTGTACATCAGTCCGAAATCTCTGCGATTGATCTTCGCCGTCGCCTCGGCGCCGGTATGCATATTTCCCTGTGCGTCTTTTATTGCCGGGCTCGGACCATCGACATCAAACTCCACTTCCTTCGTGACTCCATGGATCGTGAGATCACCGGTCATCTTCAACTTGCCTGGCCCCGACGACTCAACCTTCTTCGACTTGAACGTCATGGTTGGATACTTCTCCGCGTCGAAGAAGTTGGCGCTGCGCAAGTCGCGATCGCGACCCTCCTGATGGGTATCAACCGAGCCCACATCGATAGTCGCATCGACTACCGACTTTGTCGGATCGGCAGCATCGTATTGCACCATCCCGCTCACCTTGCTGAACGTGCCTTTCACGTTCGAAATCATCATGTGCCGCACCGTAAATTGCGCGGAAGAATGGTTGGGATCGATCGACCAGGTGTTGGTCTGCGCACAAGCCCCGATTGCCAGGAGCACGCAGGCGAGGAATACAAGAAACGCGGATTTCGGAGGCGGTAGCGACATGGTTCTTCTCTCGAATCAAAACTGCTTTGAGAATCGTTCGGTCAGTATAACCTTCTAATGGACGCATAAGCCGGCGTGCCGTCAACCGGCGGGCTCGGCCGCCATGCGATAATCGGGCAGGAAACCCACATGCAGCAGAGCCAGCCTTCCAGGTTGATTATCGGAATCACCGGCGCAAGCGGCGTCATTTACGGCATTCGCCTGCTGCAGCTTTTGCAGAAGACCAACGTCGAAACCCACCTCATCGTCAGCAAGTGGGGAGCGCGCACGCTCACCGAAGAAACCGACTTCACCGTGGAGCAAGTTCAGCAGCTGGCTGCGTTTCACTACGGCGCCCTCGACCAGACTGCCTCGATCGCCAGCGGATCGTTTCCCTGCGATGGCATGGTCGTGGCGCCTTGCAGCGCGCGCACACTCGCCGCCATCGCCCATGGGTATGGCGATTCGCTCATTCATCGAGCCGCCGACGTCATTCTGAAAGAGCGTCGCAAGCTGGTTCTGGTGGTCCGCGAAACTCCGCTCAGCGACATTCATCTGGAAAACATGCTCAAGCTCTCGCGCATGGGCGCCGTGATCGCCCCGCCGGTGCCTGCGTTTTACAACCGCCCTGCCGCGCTCGACGACATCGTCGAGCACACCGCGCTTCGCCTGCTCGATCAGTTCGGGATTCACCTGGAATCCTCGACGCGCTGGGGAACTCCTTCACAAGCGCTCTCCGCGAAGTAAGCGCCGTTTGGCCGCGGATTCTTTGCAGATAAACGCAAAAGCAAAACTCGGTGAACGAATCTTCCCTGATCTGCCGCTGATCAGTTCGCATAGTAAGATGGACTTCCCGGAAGCTTACCGAAACAATGAACTTCGAGAACCTGCTCTTTGAAAAACGCGGTGCGGTCGCCGTGGTCACCATCAATCGCCCCAAGGTCCTTAACGCGCTGAACATGGCTACGATGGACGAATTGCGGCAGGCGTTCACCGCAATCCGCGACGATCGTGACGCGCGCGTCGCGATCCTGACGGGGGCAGGCGAAAAGGCGTTCGTCGCGGGCGCCGACATCGGCGAGCTGAACAAGCAAGATCCCGTCCAGGCAAAAGAGTACACGCACCGCGGCCAGGGCGTGCTCGACCTCATCGAGAACCTGGGCAAACCCGCCATTTGTGCCGTCAACGGCTTCGCCCTCGGGGGCGGATGCGAAATCGCAATGGCGTGCAGCTTCCGTATCGCCAGCGAAAACGCCAAGTTCGGCCAGCCCGAAGTCAAGCTGGGCATCATTCCTGGTTACGGTGGCACGCAACGACTCCCGCGTCTCGTCGGCAAAGGCCTGGCTCTGCAACTTGTTCTCGCCGGTGAAATGATCTCCGCCCAGGAGGCGCTGCGCATCGGGTTAGTCAATGAAGTCAGCGCGCCCGCAGAACTTCTTCCGCGCTGCGAAGCCATTGCGCAAAAGATCATTGCTAATGCTCCGCTGGCCGTGCAGTACTGTATGGAAGCTGTGAACAAAGGTATGGAGATGACGTTGCGCGAAGGCCTCTATCTTGAAGCCGTGCTGTTCGGCCTGGCTTGCGCCACCGAAGATAAAAAAGAAGGCACCAGCGCATTTCTGGAAAAACGGGCACCGCAGTTTAAAGGGAAGTAACCGGATGACTAGGTCCGGAACTCGTCGAAAATCGCGCGAACTCGCTCTGCAGATGCTCTTCCAGAGCGACATGGGCCAACAGACGCCCGACCAGGTGCGACACAATTTCTGGTCGCATCGCGAACCTGTCGAAGCCGAAGTTCAGGGCTTCGCTGAAGACCTGTTCCGCGCCGCCAGCGAGCGCGCCCCGCAGATCGACGAAATGATCCAAACCCGCGCGCAGCACTGGCGCATGGAGCGCATGCCCGCGGTTGATCGCAATATCCTCCGGGTCGGGGTCGCCGAGCTCTTGGCATTCCCCCAGACACCGCGTCCAGTCGTAATCAACGAAGCCCTCGAGATCGCGCGCAAGTACTCCGGTCCCGAGTCCATTCAGTTCATCAACGGCGTACTCGACGGAATTGCCCGAGACCTCGGCGCACCCTCAGGCGCCCACAGGGAATAAGCAGGCACAAAAATGAAGCTGTCAGATGAAATTCTCGAACTCTGGGACGACCTGCTTCAACAGCTTCCGCTGCCGGTACGCGACTCGGTCCGCTCTGGTGCAGAGCAGCGCGCCGACGAAAGAGCCGATGACAACGGCGGCAGGCTGAGCCTGGAAGACGGCGTCCGTGCCTTCATTGAATCTGTGCCCATCGAGTTGCGTGCTAACCTCGGCCGTACCTTGAACCTGCATGGCCTCGACCTCAGCGACTTCGACGACGCCTTGGATGATTGATCGGGCGAGATCGCTGACGAAACCAGACTGTCATTCCGACGCCGTAGTTGCAGACGAGGAATCTGGGAGTCCTTCATTCTTTTTGAAGTGCTGCTTGCGTTGGACGGCACCGGTCGGCAGCCGAGATCATCGTTACGAACAAGGTTCTTCTCTCGATTTCCGCTTCCGGCACGTTGACTTCCTGGTAACGAATCTTTAATCTCGACTCACACTCGGAAAGGAGGGGATCCAGCGAATGATTTCTGATAGTAGATGTTTGAGTGAGGTGTCTGAGGCTTAGAGCGCTTGCTCTGAGTGTTCAGCGTCATACCCAGCAGTTGGGTGC
>DATFSK010000056.1:0-114713 GCA_035262645.1 Terriglobales bacterium | reverse complement strand
CACTTCTTCGCCCAGCGCAAACTCCACGCGATCATCCGCCACGCGCGAAACCGTCCCCCGTCGCACCTGATCGCCACAGGCCACCTCAAACTCCTGCCCGACTCGCGCCCGCAACGTTCGCGCCAGGTGCTCGGCATGGGCGCCGGTCAGGGCAGCATGGCCGGTGGAGAACTCGTCGGCAATCCAGCGGCGGCGGGTCATCGAGTGAAGAGTAACAGAGCGGTAGCGATGGCGATCGAGGCGTAGACGCCGCCGAACACCCGGTTTTGCCGCGTGAGCGTCTCTTCGTTGAAGGCGCGCGCATTGCACAGCGACTCGACCGCCGAGAGCATGAGCAGCAGGAGGAGAATCAGCAGCCACCGCGCCTGATGCGCTTCAAACCGCCATAAGAAGGGAATCGCCAGCAGCGAGAGAGCGAGATAAATAAACCCGGTAATGCGCGAACGCTTGCGCCGCCGCGGGTCCTGAAACCGCAGCATGGTGATGCGCGCCAGTTCGCGCGGCTTGGCCAAGCGCGCCCCCGCCGGCAGCGCCGTCACAATCAGCAGAAACCACGCGTAGATGCGGAGGGTTTTGTCCAAGGGAAGTAGCTGCTAGAAGCGGCTTTAGCTCTTAGCCTTTAGCTCTTAGCAGGAGAGCAGGGCACAAGTTTCAGACGAAAAGCAATTGGTTGGCTCTCCTAAGAGCTAAGAGCTAAAAGCTAAGACCCAAAGATCTCTTTCACCCGATTCAACAACGACCGGCTCACCGGCTTGTTCTCGATGCTGAGTGTCGTGTGCAGCTCCTGCAAGAGCTCGCGCTGCCGCTTGGTCAGCTTCGACGGCGTCTGTACTTTCACTTCCACGAAGAGATCGCCGCGCCCACGCCCGTTCAGCACCGGCACACCCTTGTTCTTCAACTTGAAGTGTGAGCCCGTCTGCGTGCCCTCGGGAATTTTCAGCTTCTCCTCGCCCTCCAGCGTCGGCACCTGAATCTCCGCGCCCAGCGCGGCCTGCGACATCGAGATCGGAAGCGCGCAGTATAGGTCTTTTCCGTTACGCTCGAAGAACGCGTGCTCTTTTGCGTGCAGCACGATGTAGAGATCACCCGGAGGCCCGCCATACACGCCCGCCTCGCCTTCGTTGGAATACAGAATACGTGCGCCCTCTTCTACGCCCGCCGGGACTTTCACCGTCACCGTTCGGTCGCGCGTCACTCGCCCCTGCCCGCGGCACTGGCTGCAGGGATCGACAATCAGCTTGCCGGAGCCACCACACGTACTGCACGTCCGGCTGATGGAGAAGAATCCCTGCTGATACCGCATCTGGCCGCGCCCGCCGCAGGTGGTACACGTCACCGGCGACTTGCCCGGCGCCACCCCGCTCCCTTTGCACTGCTCGCACTCTTCGTGCCGTCGCACTTGAACCTGCTTGGTGACGCCGAACACTGCCTCTTCGAACTCCAGCGTAAGGTCCTCGCGCAGGTCGGCGCCACGCTGGGCGCGCGAGCGGCGGCGTCCAGCGCCCTGTCCGAACATGTCGCCGAATCCGAACAGGTCGCCAAAGATGTCCTGGAAGTCATTGAAGACCGTCGCATCGAAACCCTGACCCGCTGCCGCGCCCACACCGGCGTGTCCAAAGCGATCGTAGCGCGCACGCTTCTCCGCGTCGGCCAGCACCGCATAAGCCTCGCTGCACTCCTTGAAGCGCTCTTCGGCCTCAGGATTATCGGGATTGCGGTCAGGATGGTATTGCAGCGCCAGCTTGCGATAGGCGCTCTTGATCTCCTGATCGCCCGCCGTGCGCGAGACGCCCAGGACTTCGTAATAATCACGCTTCACTGTAGTGGCCAAAAATTCTGAACCTCGTTCCAACCAGAAATTTTCCGGGATCTCGCGGGCGTTACTTTGGATTGCGCGCCACCCGCACCATCGCCGGGCGCAGTAGCCGGTCCTTCAACTTGTAGCCGCGCTGCAGTTCGTCAATGACGTGGTTGTCCTCAGCTTCATCCGTGTCCACCATCTGCACCGCCTGGTGCAGATTAGGATCGAACAACTCGCCCTGGGCAGCCACCGGCTCCACGCCCAGCTTCGCCAGCGCATCGTGAAACTGCTTATCGATCAGTTCGATGCCGGAGCGAAAATCCTCCAGCGAGGCGGCGTTGGTCTTCAATGCGCGGTCCAGGCTGTCAAGAATCGGCAGCAGCGTCTTGATCGCATCCGCCACGGCATACTCACGATACGTCTGTTGCTCTTTGGCGCTACGCTTACGGTAATTTTCAAACTCCGCTTGTATCCGCGCCGCCCGATCCAGCAGAGCGTCGCGCTCGGCAAGGGCCTTCTCTAATTCCGACTCCTGCTGCGGCTGGACAACTCTGCCGCCGTCGCCCAGCGACGCCTGCGGGCCTTGCTCGTCAGCTTCCGCCGGCGGCAACTCGCGGTCCAGCTCCAACTCCGCATCAGAGCTTCCATTGGTCTTCTTGTAGGGCATAACTAATCTGTTCCGTAAGAAATTCGTGGTGGGGCACGCCGTCAGGCATGCCGAGACGCGCAATTCAGCTACGTCGACTCATTCCAATATCGATCGAACAGCCGCGCGATATACGACACCGCGGTGATGGTGTGTTCATAGTCCATGCGCGTCGGACCAATTACGGCCAACGATCCCATCACCTCATCGCCTACCCGTGCCGGCGTTCCAATCAGTACGAAGTTATTTAGATGCGGCATGGTGTCTTCCAGACCCACCACCACGCGCACCGCCTCCTGCCGTGTATCCAGGTAGGCTGAGAGCAGGTCAACGACGCGCTGTTTCTCTTCCAAGGTTGAGAGCAGATGGCGCAACCGCTCCTTGTCCTGCTCGGTGATCACCAGGTTCGCCGCGCCTTCCACGTAAACCGTTTGCCCAGCGCCCTCGGTCGCCAGCGCGCCCTGCGCATACAGCTGTTCGATCGATGCCATCAGGCGATCGTACTCGCTGCGCTCCTGCTGCACGCGCTTGGCGATCTCATTGCGCAGCGACTCCATCTCCCAGCCACGGAAGTTCTGGTTAATGTAGGCCGCCGCCGCTTCCAGATCGGCAATGGGAAGATCGCAGTTCATGCGCAGCACGCGGTCGCGCACCAGTCCGTTGCGCGTCACCACCACAGCCAGCACTTTCTTATCGGCCATGCGCTGGAAGTAAACATGCTCCAGCGCGTTGCGCCCGCCGCGCGCAGAACTCACCGTCACGCCCACACCATGTGAGATCAGCGACAGCACATGCGAGGTCCGCTCCATGAACTCCTGCAAATCCTGCGAGCTCTGGAGGCTGCCCTGGATCAGGCTCTCATCGGCCGGCGACAGCCGCGCTTCGCCCGTCAGCTGCTTCACATAAAATCGGTAGGCTTGCGCCGTGGGCACGCGTCCGGCCGAGGTGTGCGGCTGCTCGAGAAAACCGGCGTCAGCCAGATCCGCCATGACGTTGCGGATCGAGGCGGCACTCAAGCTCTCGCGATTGCTTCGCGCCAGGGTGCGCGATCCGACCGGCTCCCCCGTAGAGATATAGGTCTCCACGATGGCCGTCAGGATTTCGCTCTCCCGTTTTCCGATCTTTGGCGGTGTGCTCATCGATGCATCGCCCGAGGTTTGTAAGTCTCGTGTTTGCAGAGGCTTACCATGTTATTCGAGATACAATCCGACAGCATTATTCTAGGCAGCAAGCCTGAGTGGTGTCAAGATTGGCACTCAGCTTTCTCGAGTGCTAAGTCAAAAGTATCGCAAGGTGTAACTACCGGTTGCTTCATGTGGGGATACGACTTTGGATGCTGAACAAGCCGCTGAAACGAGCTGTTCAGGTAGAACGTATTTCCAGGCGAGCGTCTAAGCCCGTATCCATGTTTGTTATCCGGAGCGAGCTTCAGCCCCCGAGGGATATGCTCTTCAACGTGGTCGGGAACTATTAAGATGGATTCCGCAGGAGCCGAACGCATGTCGCGCAATCCGTCCTTATCACTTTCCCGCCGATCTTTCCTGCAAGTCTCCACCGCTGCTTCCGCCGCGCTTGCCTTGCGGATCATGACAGAACCCGCGCTTGCCTTCGCTGCGGCGCCCGCCCACCCGCCTGATGCCATCATGATCAACGCCAATGAGAATCCACTTGGCCCGTGCGCAGCGGCGCGCGAAGCTGTCATCGCGATTACGCCACGAGGTGGGCGCTATCTCGACGAGGCTACGGGCATGCTGGAATCGCAATTCGCCCAATCGATCGGCGTCAGTCGCGAGCAAGTCGCAATCTACGCCGGCTCGACCCCGGCCCTGGTGTTCACCGTCCGCGCCTTCTGTTCTCCGCGTGCAAGCTACGTTACCGCCGACCCGGGCTTCGAAGCCGGCATCTTTGGCGCCGAACGCGCAGGCGCACGACTGGTCAAGGTTCCTCTCACCAGTACCTATGCTCACGACGTGAAGGCCATGCTCACAGCCGCTCCTGACGCAGGCCTCTTTTACGTCTGCAATCCAAACAATCCCACCGGCACTCTCACCAGCCACTCCGATATCGAGTACCTGGTCGACAATAAGCCGAAGAGCTCGATCGTGATGGTGGACGAAGCCTACATCCACTTCAGCGATGCACCCACAGCCATCGACTTCGTCAAGGCAGGCAAAGATGTGGTTGTGCTGCGGACCTTCTCCAAGCTCTACGGCATGGCAGGTCTGCGCTGCGGTTTCGCCGTCGCCCGGCCGGATCTGTTGGAGCGAGTCCACAACTACGGCGGCTTCAACTTCATGCCGGTAACGGCAGTGGCGGCAGCCTCCGCAAGTTTGAACGACCCCGCGGTGACCGTTGAGCGCAAACGCATCAATCAGCAAGTACGAGCCGCAACGTTTGCATGGCTGGACCACCATGGCTACACGTACATCGCATCGGAAGCGAATTTCTTCCTGCTCGACGTCAAACGCCCGCCGAAGGACGTAATCGGCGCGATGGCAAAAGAGAAAGTCGTTATCGGCCGCGTCTGGTCCGCCATGCCCACCTACACGCGCATCACCATCGGAACCGGCGACGAAATGGTGCTGTTCCAGCAAGCGCTCAATAAAGTGATGAAGGGAAGCGTGACCGGGTAGGTCCACTCGCTTGACCTCTTCAAAGGCGAAGCCGGTACCCGAAACGCGACTCTCTCGACTTGGCCAGCCGTGCATCGGTGACACCGAGATCAGAATCCACCGCCACCTCTCCCACATCCAAAGAACTTATTTCGTGGAGGGTTCTCATGCCCAGTTGTGAACACGTTTCACAGGCAAATCCCAAGGTTCAGCCGAGCGACAACGGTTGCACCGAATGCCTTAAAACCGGCCAGCGCTGGGTGCAGTTGCGCGAATGTCTGATCTGCGGCCACGTCGGCTGCTGCGATTCGTCGCCCGGCCAGCATGCCGCGCAGCATTTCCGCGAAACCGGACATCCCGTGATGCAGGCCTTCCAGTCCGGCGACTGGAAGTGGTGCTACGTACACGAGACGTACTTATGAAATGCGGCTACTAGCTTGTAGCTGCTGGCTCTTGGCTGGCTAAGAGCTAAAGGCTAAGAGCTAAGAGCCGCTTTTGTGTATCCTGCAATTGTCCACTAACCGATGATCATCCCAATACGCACCACGCGCCGCAGATTGACCAAAGGCGTGACCGCACGTTTATGCCTCCTGCTGACGCTCTGCTGCGTCGGCGTTTCCGCCCAGGTTCCTTCCCCCTGGGTCGACACCAAACCGCTCGCCGTCGACACCGGAACCACGGGACTCAAGCTCATGCTGCGCCGCCTGCACACCACGGCGCGCCTGATGCACACCGTCGCTCATCCCGACGACGAGGACGGCGGCATGCTCACCCTCGAATCGCGTGGCCACGGTGTCAGCGTCGTGCAACTTACGCTCAACCGCGGCGAAGGCGGCCAGAACAAGCTGGGCAGCAATCTCTTCGACGAGCTGGGCATCATCCGCACGCTGGAGTTGCTGGCCGCCGATCGCTACTACGGTGTCGATCAGCGCTTCACGCGCGTCGCCGACTTCGGCTTCTCCAAAACGCCCGA
This sequence comes from Terriglobales bacterium, assembly GCA_035262645.1. Taxonomy (GTDB): domain Bacteria; phylum Acidobacteriota; class Terriglobia; order Terriglobales; family Acidobacteriaceae; genus Bog-257. Next base: position 108,681 of record DATFSK010000056.1, on the reverse strand, counting down.
AGAGACCTTCCAGAAGTGGGGAGGGCACGACATCGCGCTCGCTGACATGGTGCGCGTGATTCGCACCTACCGCCCAGACGTTATCTGCACTCGCTTCCAGGGAAACTCGCGCGACGGTCACGGCAATCATCAGGCATCGGGGATACTGACGCGCGAGGCCTTTCGCGCCGCCGCCGATCCCACGAAGTTTCCCGAGCAGATCCGCGAAGGCCTCGAGCCATGGCAAGCGAAGAAGCTCTACATGGACAACGTGCGTGGCACGGAAGACTGGACCATCAAGCTGGAAACCTCGCAATATGATCCATTGCTGGGTGAGACCTACGTGCAGTTCGGCTGGAAGGGCCTGAAACACCAGTTGTCGCAGGGCGCCGGCGGGTGGACCGCACCGGAAGGCCAGCGCTTCAGCTATTACAAGTTAATCGATTCGGACGGCATGACCCCCGCACCAGGGGCACACGAAACCGATTTCTTCGACGGCATTGACACGTCTCTCCCGGCGTTGGCAAGCCGCCTCGGAGCCGACGAATCGAAAGTCTCAGGCCTGCGCATGCAATTGCAAACCATCGCGAATACTGTCGATGAAGCGACCGCAGCCGCCGACAAAGATCAGCAAGCGGCAGGCGCAGCGCTGCTGAAGGGACTAAACCTCACCCGCGCGTTGATCGCCAGGGTTGATGCCTCCACATTGTCAGCTGCGGAGAAAGCTGACCTGCTGGCCAGCTTGCGCACCAAGGAACATCAGTTTGAACAGGCGGCAAACCTCGCCTTCGGAATGGATCTCGAACTCAGCCCCGGCACGCCGGATGGCCGTCCCATGGCCGCAAGCTTCCCGACGGAACAAGGCGACGTCCTGGCGGCCGTCATCACTGCCGGCAAGCCTTTCCTGCTACGTGCAACCCTGCACAACGGCAGCAACGCGCCGATGGTGATCAAAGAGTTCGCTCTCGACGTTCCGGATGGCTGGAAATCGGAACTCTTTATGGACAAGGTCCCGAGCAGCATCAACCCTGGCGACGGTTGCGCGTTAACTTTCCGTGTGACTCCTCCAATCGATGCCCAGCCAACCAAGGCATACTTCCATCGCAACGATCCTGACATCGATGCGGTTTACAAGATCGACAATCCGAGATACGTGACGCTTGCTCTGCCGCCACCTCCGGTTTCGGCGCGCGTGGAGTACAGCATTAATGGCGCAGAAGGTTTGATTCGTACTGTGGCACGCACGCCCATGCACGATAACAAGGGCGACACCTGGTCGATGCCGCTCGCTGTCGTTCCGCCATTCTCCGTGGATGCTTCGCCGTCTACGCAGATCATTCTTGCCGGCGCGAATCCGTCCGCGCAGTTGAGTGTGGGAGTTCGCACTACCGCCGATCGCGGTAACGGCACCGTCCATCCTGAGGCGCCAAAAGGCTGGACGACCGATCCCAACTCCGCAGAGGTCGCTTTCACGCAGGCCGGGCAGAGGAGCGTCGACTTCAAGGAGTTCCCGGACGGCGCCAAGGAAGCGCGGTACGAAGTCCGCGCGCAGCTGAGTGCCGACGGCCGCGACTACGCCGACGGATACAGCCTCGTCGCGCGCCCCGATCTTGGCGGCTTCTTCTACTATCAGCCTGCGTTGCAGCGTGCCAGCATCGTCAATGTGAAGATCCCGCAGGCACTGAAGGTCGCCTACGTCATGGGTGCAGGCGACGACATTCCCACTGTGCTGCGGGAGTTGGGACTCGACGTCACCCTGCTCACTCCGGAAGATATCGCTAGTGGTGATCTGAGCCGCTTCGGGACAATCGTGCTCGGCATTCGCGCCTACGACACGCGCGACGACTTGAAGAAGAATAACCAGCGTCTGCTCGATTATGCCCGCAACGGCGGAACCCTGGTCGTGCAGTACAACACTTCGCCCGGCGACTTCAACGAGGGACACTACACACCCTATCCCGCGCAGCTCAGCCGCGACCGGGTCACTGTCGAGCAGGCCCCAGTGACCATACTCGATCCGCAGAGCCCGGTCTTTCATTACCCGAATCAGATCACCGAACACGACTTCGATGGCTGGGTGCAGGAGCGTGGCCTTTACTTCATGGACCAGTGGGACTCGCATTACACGCCGCTGCTGGCTTGCAACGATCCCGATCAGCCGCAGCAAAAGGGCGGGATGCTGCTGGCGCAATACGGCAAAGGCTATTACATCTACACGGGCTTTGCCTTCTTCCGGCAGTTGCCCTTCGGCGTTCCCGGCGCGATCCGCTTGTATGTGAATCTGCTCAGCATCGGCCACGCGCCGCGGTAGCGCTCGACGAATCTCGCAATGAGACACGTCACGAGCTCGCAACAACCCGACCTCGTTCGCGGCATCGGCCTGGCCGAAGCCACCACGTTGAATATGATCGACATGATCGGCGTGGGGCCATTCATCACCCTGCCGCTGATCGTCGCCGCGGCAGGCGGGCCGCAAGCGATGCTCGGCTGGATCCTCGGCGCCTTCTTTGCGCTCTTCGACGGCCTCGTATGGGCTGAGCTTGGCGCGGCCATGCCTGACGCCGGCGGCTCGTACCAATACCTTAAGCAAATCTACGGACCGAATTCCCTCGGTCGTCTGTTGTCGTTCCTCTTCGTCTGGCAGCTGTCCTTCAGCGCCCCGCTGTCGATCGCCTCAGGTTGCATCGGCCTCGCGCACTACGCCGGATATCTGTGGCCCAGCCTTGAGCACCCCCTGCTCACACACACCATCCACATCAGCCTACCGCTCATCGGCACAATGGAAGTCAGCCTTCTCGTGATGCCGGCGACATGGGTTGCTATTGCCACCGCGGCCTTCGTTACCTTCCTGCTCTATCGCCGCATCACCGTGCTGGGCAAGCTGGCGGAGCTGCTGTGGGTTGGCGTGGCAATCGCAGTGGGATGGGTCATCGTAAGCGGCCTAACGCACTTCAGCGCCGCGCGTGCCTTCGATTTTCCACCCGGCGCATTCACCTTCTCGTCGCCATTCTTTCTGGGATTGGGCTCCGCGATGCTCATCGCCACCTACGACTACTGGGGCTACTACAACGTCTGCTTTCTCGGCGGGGAAGTGAAGGACCCGGGACGCACCATCCCGCGCGCGCTGATCATCTCGATTGTCGCGGTCGCCGCCCTCTACGTCGTCATGAACATCGCAGTGCTCGGCGTGATCCCATGGCGCGATCTGGCGGCGCACTCCAGCGAACAGAACAACTACATCATTTCCGTCTTCATGCAGCAGATTTACGGCAGCTGGGCCGGGCGCCTCGCCGCCGCGCTCATCATCTGGACGGCATTCGCGTCGGTCTTCTCGCTGCTGCTGGGATACTCGCGTGTGCCCTACGCTGCGGCCCTCGACGGCAACTACTTCCGCGCCTTCAGCCGCGTCGATCCTGAGCGGCGAATCCCAACTGTGTCGCTGCTGGCGCTGGGCGGCGTTGCGATGCTGTTCTGCTTTCTTCGCCTCGCCGACGTCATCGCCGCGCTGGTAGTGATTCGCATTCTGTTGCAGTTCATCGTGCAGGCCGTCGGAGTGATCGTGCTGCGCATTCGCCGACCCGACATGCCACGCCCCTTCCGCATGTGGCTGTATCCTGCGCCAGCGCTGCTCGCCATCGCCGGATTCATCTTCATTCTGCTTGCGCGCAAGAATTTTCTGCGCGAGATCCGCTACGCCATCGCAATTCTGATTGCCGGACTGGCGATCTTCTTCCTCCGCTCCTGGAAGCGGCAAGAATGGCCGTTCGCTCAACAGCGCTGATGAAGAGTGCGAATGACAAAGCCGGGAAAGCCCCACGAGCCCTTTATTGATTTGTCATCCCGAGGAGCGCTTCAGCGCGACGAGGGATCTGCGGTTCCGGCCCTCGGCAAGGATTCGCATTTGAGTCTGGCAACAAAACTGCCCATCGCGACTAGTCACAAATTGCAAGCCGCTCAGAACGTCTCCAACAAAGGCTGCTCACATTCGCACATAAGCTCAGTCTGATCGACGATGGCCACGAGCGGAGCATGGCACGATCGGGGCATTCCACCGCAGCCTGCGCAAAACGCGCTCGAGCTGAAATCTTTCACTCAGCTCTCCAGCAACCCGTCCGAACCGATCGGAGCATTCCCACGGCTCGCATCGCCGCAACGCCACGGCGCGCTCGGCCCACTGCATGAGCCGCTCTTCCGCACGTTATGGATCGCCGCCGTCATCAGCTACACCGGCACCTGGATGCAAAACGTCGGCGCCGCCTGGCTGATGACCTCGCTTACCATGTCGCCGCTGATGGTCGGACTGGTGCAGGCGGCGGGCAGCATTGCCGTCTTTCTCGTTGTGCTGCCGGCCGGCGCCATCGCCGACATGGTCGACCGCCGCAAGCTCCTGCTCGTCACGCAGACATGGATGGTGCTCTCGGCCGTGGCGCTCGGTGTCCTCACCCTCGCTGGCAAAACAACTCCGGCGCTGCTACTGCTGCTGACGCTGCTCATGGGCTTTGGCGCCGTGCTCAACGATCCCGCCTGGCAAGCGATCACTCCCGAGGTGGTATCGCACCAGAACTTCGCCGCCGGCGTCGCGCTGAACTCCGCCGGCTACAACGTCGCGCGCGCTATCGGCCCGGCGCTTGGGGGACTGGTGATCGCCGCGGCCGGCTCGGGCATCGCCTTTCTGTTAAATGCAGTCTCGTTCTTCGGCGTGATCTATTTTCTCTACCAGTGGCGACGCATCCCCGAACGCACCTCCTTCCGAACGAAGCATATGGTACATGCCATGTTCGAAGGATTCCGCCACATGCGTGACTCGTCAGCCGTCAAATCCGTGCTGGTGCGTACTGCGGTCTTCAGCATCTCGGCCAGCGCTTTGCCCGCGCTGCTGCCGCTGCTGGCGCACCCCTTCGGCTCTCAAGGGTATGGTTGTCTGTTGGGATTCTTCGGGGCCGGCGCACTCCTCGGCGCGACCGTCTTGCCCGGATTGCGGCGAAGGGTCTCCTCCGACGCGCTCGTCTCCATCTCGACGGCAGTCTTTGCCTTCACCACCGTTGCCGCTCCGCGCTGGTGTACCTTCCCCATGCTGTCCATGACCATGTTCCTCGCCGGCCTCTCATGGATCCAGATTATTGCGAGCCTCAACGTCTCCGCCCAGACCATGTGTCCCGGGCACATGCGCGCGCGAGCGATCTCCATGTACCTGCTCGTTCTGCAGGGCGGCCTCGCCGGCGGCGCGGCGCTGTGGGGAGAAGTCGCCGAGCTGGTCGGCACCCATCGCTCACTGTCGTTCGCCGCATTTGGATTGCTGCTTGGCCTCCCCGTTGCGGCGTGGTTCAAGCTCCACCCCGGCGATCTGCAACCTACAACCGCCGGAATGGACTAAAATCGTCGTACGCTTTTCAGGTCTACTTTTACGACAATTCCTGTGGAGGATTTCGATGAAGAAAGAGTTTGTCACGGCAGTTCTGCTGTTGGCTTTGGGCACGGCGGGAAGTTCGATTGCCGCCAACGCACAAGCCAAAATGGACGACCAGAAGCCGACCTTCGCCGCGGTCTACGATCACTCGCTCGCCGGTGCGGAGAAAGAATTCATCTCCGCCGCTGAAGCCATGCCCGACGACAAGTACAACTTTGCTCCCACCCAGGGCGAGTTCAAAGGCGTCCGCACCTTCGCGCAGCAGGTCAAGCACGTCTCGGCGGTCAACTACATGTTCGGCGCGGCGATCCTCGGGGAAAAGCCTCCGGTCGAGCTCGGTAGCGAAAACGGGCCGGACAGCATGACTTCAAAGGCCGACATCGTGAAATTCGCGAAGGACTCGTTCGCCTACCTGCATAAGGCGCTCGCAAGCTTGAATGAGGGCAACATCCTCGGCCAGGTACAGAGTCCGTTCGGCTCCAACAAAATCACGCGCCTGGCACTCGCCAACATCTCGCTCGCGCATCCGTTCGACCATTACGGTCAGATGGCCGTGTACTTGCGCATGAACAACATCATTCCTCCGGCCAGCCGCGGCCAGTAACCGAATTCAGAACTAATCCGCGACAAGGGGTGCGCCCGCCGCACCCCTTTCTTTGCGTATCGCAAAAAGTTCCAACATTTCTTTACACATGAAGCTGAAAACTTCTCGCAGGCCCTCGTGTTTCAGCACTCGGACGTACCAATACTCACTCGGTTGCCGGCCATGAATCCATCGCGAACGATCCGAAAGCTCCACGATTTAGTTGTGCTGATGACCACGTCGAACTCTCCATTTTCCATGGCCGCGATGTTTGTAGTTACGGGCGTCTGGCAGCGAGTGTCCAAGGAGTTTTGCAAGATGAAGAAAGCTTTACTTTGTTCTGTGCTTTCAGGAGCTCTGGTTTTTTGCGGTAGCGCCCTTTACGCGCAGCAGGACAATATGGGCCAGGGCCAAATGTCGCAAGGTCAGGGCCAGATGGGCCAAGGTCAGATGGGTGAACATCACGGTATGCCAACGCCCGACCAGCGCCTCGATCACCTGACCAAAGCTCTCAACCTCAACAGCGATCAGCAACAGAAGATTAAACCCATGCTGGAGCAGGAACAGCAGCAGATGCAGACCCTGCACCAGGACACCTCAATGACGCGTCCGGACCGCATGAGCAAGATGCGCCAGATTCGGCAGAGCACCGACGATCAGATCAAGTCGGTATTGACCCCCGATCAGCAAAGCAAGTTCACCCAGATGCGCGAGCGCCAGATGGAACGCATGGAGCAGCGCAGGCAGGGCGCCGGAATGGGACAGGGCAGCGGTATGGGCCAGAGCCAGCCGCAATCGACAACGCCGCCGCAGTAATCTTGAGTTGCCAACCAGGGCACTCGCTCGTAGGCGGGTGCCTTTCAATGCTATGATGCTTTCGTGAGCACCACGCCGTCCCATCTGGGCAACATCAGCCGCGTCCTCTCCACGGGCCGCTCTGACCTGCGAATGCGCTGAACTACGCGCAATCCTGGAGCGCGCCAGCTTTCCCAAAATCCACCGTACCTGCGATACTGAGTAGAAGCTGCGCGTTCTCCTCTCCTGTCCTATCGAACAGCAGGCTCATCCTTTCCGGCTGAATTTGCCGGTGAGATGACATATGGGAGCAGCGCAACTCGCGCCGAAAATCAATGAGTGACTTTCTTAAAGCCGTGCAGGAACGCGTCGTCATCTTCGACGGCGCAATGGGCACCAACATTCAACTGCGCACGCCGAACCCCGACGATTTCCGCGGGAAGGATGGTTACAACGACATTCTTGTGTTCACACGGCCTGACATCATCCGCGACATTCATGCGGCGTTCTTCGAGGTGGGTTGCGATGTCGTGGAGACCAACACCTTCAACTCCAGCCCGATGGATATGGCGGAGTATGACATGCTGGACCAGGTTCGCGAGATCAACGTCACAGCGGCGAGGCTCGCTCGCGAAGTAGCGGCGGACTATTCCAGCAAAGGCCACAGGCGCTTTGTCGCCGGATCGATGGGCCCTACGCGTAAACTCCCCTCCCTCGGACACATCAGCTTGGATGAGATGGCCGCAGGCTACATGGAGCAGGCAATCGGCCTCGTCGAGGGTAGCGTCGACGTGTTGCTGCTTGAGACCTGCCAGGACATTCTCCAGGCGAAAGCCGGTCTGGTCGGCATCTTCGACGCGCTGAAGAAAACAGGGAAGAACGTTCCGGTTCATGTCCAGGTCACGCTCCAGGAATCGGGCGTGATGTTGTTGGGAACGGAGATCGGCGCAGCACTCACCACGTTGGAGATGTTCGATGTTGCGGCGATCGGCATGAACTGTGCCACCGGCCCGAAGGAGATGAACGACGCTGTTCGTTATCTCGGCCTCAACTCGCCTAAAACAATTTCCGTACTGCCAAACGCTGGATTGCCGCAGAACGTCGGTGGTCATGCGGTCTACAAGCTGGAGCCGCAGGAGCTAGCCAATTACCACAAGCAGTTCATCACGGAGTACGGAGTGCGCATTGTAGGCGGTTGTTGCGGCACTCGCCCGGAACATTTGAAGGCTGTCGTTGACACGTGCGCAAACCTCGAACCGGCCAAGCGCGGGTTCAAGACGGTCGCCGCCGCAGCGAGCGCCTACTCCATGGTCCCGCTCGATCTCGATCCCAAGCCGCTGATCGTGGCCGAGGAGATGAACACCACCACACGCGTCGAGCACTTCAAGAACATGGTGCGCGCCCAGGAATACGACGCGATCCTCACCCTGGCCAAGAAGCTGGTGAACGAAGGCTCGCACATGCTCGACCTGTGCTGCGCCATCGTCGGCGAGGACGAGAAGGGCTACATCTCGAACATCCTCGAGAAGATTGCCACCCGTGTGCCCGCGCCCATCACCGTCGACTCCACCGAGGCCGACGTGATCGAGGAAGCGCTGAAGCGCATTCCCGGCAAGGCGATCATCAACTCCATCAACCTGGAGGACGGCGAGAAGCGCACCGCGCGCGTGTTGCCGATGGCCAAGCGTTACGGCGCGGCGGTCATCGCCCTCACCATCGACGAAGACGGCATGGCACTCACCTGGCAGAAGAAGCTGGCCATCGCCAAGCGCATCTTCGACCTCGCAGTCAACAAGTACGGCATTCGGCCTTGCGATCTCATCTTCGACGCGCTCACGCTGCCCATTTCGACCGGCCAGGAAGAGTACCGCACCGCCGGTATTGAGACGCTGAAGGCCGTGAAGGCGATCAAACAGGAGCTGCCCGAGGTGAAGACGATTCTCGGCGTGAGCAACATTTCCTTCGGGCTGAACGTCTACTCTCGGCGCATCTTGAACAGCGTCTTCATGCACGAGGCAGTCGACCACGGCCTAGACATGGCCATCGTTAACTACAGTAAAATCTATCCCTTGTACAAGATTCCTGAAGCGGAAGTTGATCTCGCGCGCAAGCTCATCTTTTTCGATCAATCGAACGGCGATCCGCTCCAGGTTTACATGGCGCACTTTGCCGGAACCAAGGGCAAGGAAGAGAAGACGACCGCGCACGTCGACACGCTCTCGGTCGAAGACAAGCTGAAGTGGGCCATCATCAACGGCGAAAAGTTCATCGGCGACGGTGCGAACAAGAAGTCACTCGACGAAGTTCTGGAAGAGGCGCTGGTCAACTACTCGCCGCTCGACCTCATCAACAACGTCCTGCTCGACGGCATGAGGACCGTCGGCGACCTCTTCGGCGCGCGCAAGATGCAGCTGCCCTCGGTGCTCGACTCGGCCGGCGTGATGAAAGCCGCCGTCGCCTATCTCGAGCCCAAGATGGAGAAGAAGGAGGGCTCACAGAAGGGCACCATCGTTCTGGCGACGGTGAAGGGCGATGTCCATGACATCGGCAAGAACCTGGTGGACATCATCCTCAGCAACAACGGGTACCGCGTGGTGAACCTCGGCATTAAGCAGCCGTCCGACACGATCATTAAAGCTGCACTTGAACAGAAAGCCGACGCGATCGGGCTCAGCGGATTGCTCGTCAAGTCGACGCTGGAGATGAAGTACGTGGTCCAGGACCTGCACCACCAGAAGCTGGACTTCCCGGTGATCTGCGGCGGCGCTGCGCTCACGCGCAAGTACGTCGAGGACGACTTGCGCCGCGAGTACAACGGCGGTGTCTTCTACGCGGACGACGCATTTGCCGGCCTGCATCTGATGGAAGATCTTTCCTCGCCAAACGGCGCGCGTGAGACACGTATCGCCGAGGGCCAGGTGGTGAAGGAGTTTGCTCGCGCGGCCGCTGCAGGTGTTCTCGAAGGCGAAGCCGCCACGACGCCCAGCATCGAGATCCCAGCGGCGCCTAGCATTCCGCATCCGCCGTTCTGGGGTACGCGCGTGCTCGCCCCGAAGGATTTCGATCTGCGCGAGATCTTCCAGTACATCAACGAGACGGCACTCTTCAAGAACCAGTGGCAGCTGAAGACCGCCTCGCAGGAGGATTACGGGCGCTTGGTCGAAACGAAGTATCGGCCGGTGCTGAAGAATCTCGAAGACGAAGTCATCGCTGCCGGCTGGCTCGAGCCCAAGGTTGTGTATGGTTACTTCGGCGCGCAGAGCGATGGCAACGACACCATCGTCTACAACCTGCCCCAGGGCTGGAAGCAGGGGGATGCTGTTACGCAGGAGTCGCTTCGCTTCACCTTCCCACGCCAGCGTGAAGGCCGCCGCCTATGCATCTCCGATTTCTTCCTGCCGAAGTCAGGTGGCCGCATGGACGTGATCGCGATGTCCTGCGTGACCATCGGGGACAAAGCTTCGCACGAGACGCAGAAGCTCTTCGAGGGCGGCGAATACACCAAGTATCTCTATCTCCATGGCCTCAGCGTCGAATCGGCGGAAGCGCTGGCCGAACTGTTCCACAAACGCATCCGCGAGGAACTTGGCATCGCGACGGACGACTCGCCGCACATCCGCGATCTCTTCCACCAGAAGTATCGCGGCTCGCGCTATTCGTTCGGCTATCCCGCGTGTCCAAACCTGGAAGACCAGACCAAGCTGTTCTCGCTCCTGCATCCAGAGGAGACGATCGGCGTGCATTTGACGACCGGCTTCCTGCTCGAACCGGAGCAGAGCACCTCGGCGATCATTGTGCATCACCCGAACGCGAAATACTTCGTGGCGTAGGAACGCGAGCAGCATGCGCGTGCTCGTCGGTGATGGTAACTCAAGATTGTCATCACGACGACCGCGAACAGGGTTCCCAGCGAGCGCCGCTTTTGCGCTTGTTGGGACAGTTCAGCGGGAGGAGGGATCTGTTGTCCGCAGCGGAAAGCAGGTCCCTCGTCGGGCTGAAGCCCTCCTCGTGATGACAATCTTCTGATTCGCAACTCCTCTGCCGCTTTCTAAGGACGGCGTCTGGACGTCAAAAACTCTCTCTCGAACAGGCCCGCGTACCCCTCTCAACGATCGCACCGCACACATACCGGTGACGGCCATCATCGCGCATCGTCCCACGGAGCGTTAACTTCCAGACATCATGAAAAGCAAGCTGGTGGACGCAATCGGACTACATACCCATGCCGTCGCTCTTACCTGGGCTGACGAAGCTCCGGAGGATGCGATACGGTTTGAACCGGGAAAATGGGGCTGTGTAGTCTCCGTCTTCACAGCCGTCGCAGTCAAGGGACGTGTGGGAGCGTTTGATCGCGACACCTACGGCTGCTGGGGCGGAGGCGTGGGCCTTGGCTTCGGCAATTGCTACGAAACCTTCCCCGGCGGCGTAAACGGCTTCTGCCATTTTCTTGCGCAAGGCAACAACAGCTCCGAGGAGGGCCGCAAGGCGGGCGAGGAGGTCGCGGCCTGGGGCGACCCGCCGTTTACCGACTACTTCCTGAACGGTCAGCGCTACCTGAAGACCGCAGATGTGAGCCGGAGCTTTCTCGCGGCCATGCCGATGCAGTAGATCCCTGCGCGTTACGTGTTGCTCAAACCGCTTCTGCAGGTTGATCCTGAGCGCGAGGCCGTCAAGAACGTGACGCTCTTTGTCGATTCCGACCAGCTCTCCGCGCTGGTTGTGCTGGCGAATTACACCGAGGCCGATCGGGAAAAAGTTGCTGTCCGCTGGGGCGCTGCCTGCCAGGTCATGGGCATCTTCGCGTATCAGGAACTGGAGCGGGAACATCCGAGAGCGCTGTTGGGAATGACCGACATTTCGGCGCGTGTGAGGACGCGAGAATCAATAGGAAGAGACGTTCTCGGCTTCACCATACCGTGGCCGTTGTTTCTGCACATGGAAGAGAACGTGGAGGACAGCTTTCTCCAGCGTAGGGCGTGGCGTCAGCTGCAAAGCCAGCAAACGCCAGTTGGCGCATAGCGAGCCCTGCTGCTATGAAAGGCAATCCCTGGGCAGCTCAACCACCCTAAGCAACGCAAAATAGAGAGGGCTCGCCGTTCTCATGCTGCCAATTTCACTGCACCGGCTGCCAAACGCATTCAAATACTGATGCCGCAGTTCGCATCTAACTTGGCATGCCTCGCCGCTCCTCATCACATCCTTCTCCCATCGCCGACGGCGCAGTCCCGGCCGAAGAACTGAAGCAGGAATTCCCGCACATTTCCTTGCCTATTCGGCCGCCGTATCCGCCGATGGAAGCCAAGCTGGTCGACGAAATCCCACGCGGCGGCAACTGGCAGTACGAGCCCAAGTGGGACGGCTTTCGCTGCCTGGCGTTTCGCAAGCGCGATCAGGTGATACTGCAGTCGAAAGCCGGCCAGCCGCTTGGACGATATTTCCCTGAGCTGGTCGCGGCGCTCGAAGAGCTCAAGCCGGCGGAGTTCGTGCTCGACGGTGAAATCGTCATCCTGACAGACGGCCATCTCTCGTTCGACGACCTGCTCCTGCGAATTCATCCGGCCGCTAGCCGCATCAAGAAGCTCTCGCACGAGACGCCGGCGACCTATCTTCTTTTCGATGTGCTGGTGGATGAAGACGGCATGTCCCTCGTCAACAAGCCGCTGAGCGTCCGGCGCCCACAGCTGGAGCGGCTCGTGAAGAGCTTCGGCAAGCAGAAGTCGATCCGCCTCTCGCCCGCTACACGCGACTACGACACGGCGCAGCGCTGGATGAAGGAACTGGCTGCCAGCGGCTTCGATGGTGTTGTGGCGAAACAACTCGACTGTCCGTATGCCTCCGGTGAGCGAAGTGCAATGCGCAAGATCAAGCGCATCCGCACCGCCGATTGCGTAGTCGGGGGATTCCGCTATGCCAGCAAGGGCGGGGAAATCGGTTCGCTGCTGCTGGGACTCTACGACGACAATGGCAAGCTGAACCACGTCGGCTTCAGCTCAAGCTTCACCGCGCCCGAGCGCAAGAAACTGAAAGCTCTGCTTAAACCCTACATGGGCGGCTCGGGATTTACTGGCCACGCGCCCGGTGGTCCCAGCCGCTGGAGCACGGAGCGTACCGGCGAGTGGGAACGATTGCAGCTGAAGCTGGTCTGCGAAGTTCGCTACGACCACTTCTCCGGCGGCCGTTTCCGCCACGGCACAAAGTTTCTGCGTTGGCGCCCGGAGAAAAGTCCTCGCAGCTGTACTTATGAGCAGGTTGCACCAGGTCGACGGAAAGGTGGATTAGAGAAGATTCTGGCGGCGTGAAAAGAAGCAATTAGCAATTAGCAATCCGCTTCGAGAGAGTAGAAGTGCACATCATCTACTTCAAGCAACAAAATACCGCGGCTTGCGACCTCATCGTCAAGGCGCAAGCGCTAATTGCTATTTGCTAATTGCTAATTGCTTTCTTCACGCCGCTGCCGCCCGCGATCGGCTCAGCACCACGTACCGCTCCGACGCGGTGAGAATACCGCGCAGATCGCTACTATGGCAGCAGTCCACTGCGCCGCTGGCGAGCGCCTGCGTCCACATCCGATCGTCAGCCAGGCGATGTATACCGACGAACGCCGTCGCCGGGAACTCCTCGCACAGCTGTTGCAATTCGGCGAGGTTAATCATTTCCAGGTCGACCACCGCGAACGGCGCGCGGAAGCGTGCCACCGCCGATCGTGCTTCGTCGGCCGACTTGGCAATCAGAAGGTTGCGAAACTCTTTTTTCAGCGATGCAGCCAGCCGCTCGGCCGATACCGCATCATGGTGAGCGAGGACAACATTGATAGGCCGCATAGCAAACCTCTGAATGCAGATGTGGAATCGACGGCAGAAGCCGTCATATGGATCAGTTCGTTTAGTACTTGAGCGCCCGCCCCAGGCCAGATGACTATTTCGTGGCGTTGCCGGTTTGCGTGCTGGCTTCGAAGGGCTCCGGCTGGAGTCTGCCATTGCGTTTCAGCAGGATCTCCACCTTGCCTTCGGCTTCTTCCAGTTCTTTCCGGCAGGAACCTGAGAGCTTCATTCCTTCGTCGAAGAGTTCCAGCGCGCGATCCAGCGGAACCTCACCCTTTTCCAGTTCCGCTACGATTTTTTCCAGGCGCTCCAGGCACTCTTCAAATTTGGGCAAGCTCGAACCCCTGTTGCTAATAATTCTAATGCAAATCGCCCATACCGGGAGTGAAATTTCGATGGAAGTTCTGCCAATTTGCATCCCGGTCGTAGCGGCACTCTCCAGATTGCGCGCGCCCAAGCGCTTCCTGCGCGAGGCAACGCTAATCAGGCAATCGACGGCGACTTTACACAGCCGCTCGCCGGCTCGAGCCGCTGCTCCCGAGCGCCTCCAGCACGTCCACCGCGCAGGAGTACCGCCCGAAGGGAGCGCTGATCTGCGCGCCTTGGACTATGTCTTTTACGGCCGCAAGCATGTCGCGTGCGATGGCCACGCCCTCAGCCCGCGCCGCGTCAGCCGTAGTCGCCTTCGCCATGCGAGCGAAGATCTCGTCCGGAATCGACACGCGCAGCTCATTCTTCATGAATTCCGCATTGCGTGTGCTGGTCAGCGGCCAGATTCCCGCAACCACCGGAACTTTACAGTGCTCGATGCGCCGCATGAAATCCTCCAGCAGGCGCAGGTCGAACACCGGCTGCGTGACCGCCAGCTCCGCACCCGCCTCCACCTTGTACTCGAAGCGGCGGATCTCCTCATCGATGTTGAGGCTGCCGGGATTAGCGCCCACCGCAATCACGAAGCTCGTCGAGTTACCGGTGGGATTGCCGCCAATATCAAGCCCGCGGTTCAGGTTGTGAACGATGTTCACCAACCCGATCGAATCCACATCGAAGACCGCCGTCGCGTCCGGGTAATCGCCCATCTTCGGCGGGTCGCCAGTGATGCAGATCAGATTGCGAATGCCGATGGCGCTTGCCCCCAGCAGGTCCGACTGGATCCCCAGAACGTTGCGATCGCGGCAGGTGTAGTGCAGCACCGGCTCGATGCCGACCTCCTGCTTCACCAGCAGACAAAGCGCCTGATTGCTCATGCGCGCCGACGCGCGGGGGCTGTCCGGAATGTTGATCGCATCCACGCCGACCGACTTCAGAAACTTCGCGCCCTCAAGCTCGCGCTTGGCATCGACACCGCGCGGCGGAACGATCTCCACCATGGTGATGAACTCGCCGTCGGCGATCTTGCGCCCGATTGCCGAACGCTCGCGCAGCGGCGGAGGTTCCACCGGCTTGGCTTCTGTCGCCTTCGCGACCTTGTATGACGAAGCCCGCGCCGCTCCGACCTTCAGGAAGACCCTCATGGTGTGAATGTGCTCGGGCGTAGTACCGCAACAGCCGCCGATCAGCCGCACCCCGATGTTGACCATCGGCTCCATGAAATTCGCCATATATTCAGGCGAACAGAGATAAATGTTGCGGCCTTCGACAGAGCGGGGAATCCCTGCATTGGGTTGCGCCGACAGGGGCGCGGTCGTTACGGCGCGCACTCGCTCCAGCGCGTCCAGCATGGCGACCGGGCCAACGCTACAGTTACAGCCGATGACGTCGGCGCCCCAGGCCTCCAATTGCGGCCCATAGTGTGCCGGGCTGGCGCCATCCAGACAGTTGCCGTCCTCATCGATGGTCACTTGCGCCACGACCGGCAGCTCCGGATTTACGTCGCGCGCGGCAAGTATCGCCTGATGCAGCTCTTCCAGATATCCGAAGGTCTCCAGAATCAGCAGGTCCACGCCTTCGCCGTTTAATGCGGCGATCTGCTGGCGGAAGGCATCGCGTGCTTCTTCGAGCGAGACCTTGCCCAGGGGCTCAATGCGGACGCCAAGCGGCCCCACCGCCCCAGCCACCAGCGCATCGAAGCTCTTCGCCGCCTCGCGCGCCAACCGCGCGCCGTGCCGGTTGATCTCCACCAGTTTGTCCACACATCCGTGCTTCGACAGGCGAAACGAATTGGCGCCAAAGGTGTTTGTTTCTATGACCTCCGCTCCGGCCTTCAAGTAGTCCTGATGGATGCTACGAATGAGGTCCGATGCGGAAAGGTTCAGCTCGTCATAGCAGCGATTGATGAAGATCCCTTTGGCGTACAGCAGGGTACCCATGGCGCCGTCACATAGAAGAGCGCCTTCCTGCAACCGGGATAGAAATCCTGTTGGCATGGTGTTCTCGGCAAGCATTGAACGGCAAGCTTGTTGGAACTTTATCGCAAATTGCAGGAAAGTGCCATTAGTGGCGGGGGCCAGCGCCGGTCGCGCTTTGATATAATCCAAGCGTTCGAAGCAACTCCATGATTAATCGTAATCTGTTATCAGGCAATCACTTGAAGAGGCTTGCCCTCTCCGCTTGCGCGTTGTTTGGCGCCCTTGCGATCGCGGCATGCGGGGGTTCAGGAAACACTACGCAGCCGGCCACCAACGTCAAGAATGCGGCGTTCATCAGCAACATGTTTTCGGGCAATCTGCAGGTCGTCGACACGCAGAACGACACGACCAGTTTCACCGCGCAGACCACCAACTCTTCCGGACAGTTGATCCAGGGGCAGCCCGTGAACATTCCGGTTTCGACCACGGTGACCTTTGAGGTGGTCAGCCCGGACAAGTCCCAGACTCTGGTCTACGATCCTAGCAACTTCACGTTTTACGCGGTAAACAACACAACTCAGATGCTGCTGCACACACTTCCCAGTGCTGCCGCTGCGTCCATGGCATTGTTCTCGGGCGACAGCAGCACGATCTATGTGCCGGTGCCAAGTGCTCCTGTGAGCGGGCATCGCCCGGGACTTGTTCAGGGGTGGACTTCAACCGACGGAGCAAATACGAAGAACTACACCGTTGCGGCGGCACGATACGTTGCGCTCAGTCCGAATGGTCAATTTCTGCTGGCGTTCTCGGACAACTCCGACTCGATCATATTGATCGACACCACGGCCAGCACGACAACGTACGTCGCTATTCCCGGATTTGCGCGGCCCATCAACGCCTTCTTCACCAGTGACAACAAGACCGCTTATGTTCTGAACTGCGGTCCGGAGTGTGGCTCCAGCGGTCCGGCTTCGGTCGCGCGCCTGGACATTCCTTCGCGCACCATCACCGCCACCGTTCCCGTGGGCGGCGCCAGCGTTGGACTAATGGACGGCTCGACCCTCTATGTCGCGGGAAGCCCGGTCCCGTCAGGCACCACTTCAACCTTCGACGCCGTGAACATCAGCAGTATGAGCCGGATTACGACCAACTCGGTCGCAATCGGTGACGGCTTCCACACCACGATGGCTCTGGCGCAGAACCACAAGCTCTATATCGGAGCCAGTTCCTGCACCAACACGACGACCGGCTGCCTGTCGGTGGTCGACGTGACCAGCAATACGGCCGATCCTCCGTTGCCGCCGCGCGGCGCAATCACCAGTTTGCTGGCCATTAACAACCGCAACGTGGTGTACGCCATCGAGGGAGGGGTCGTGCATATCTACGACACCACCAATGACATGCTGCAGTCGACCCAGTTGATATTCAGGGGAGCGCTGTACGGAATCGTGCAGGCCAATTAGCCGCGGCCCGGCGTAGAACTGGCCTTCGGGTCAAGCCTCTAAGCGTTTGTTTTTTGTCAACAGCGCGGCGTTCCAGCGCGACGTCGGCATGCCTTTTTCAACCTAACTCTATTCCCCGGCTCCCACCGGCTGTAGCCGCAAATGGTGCGCTCCCATTTTCTGCACCGCCTGTTCAGAGAATGGCAGCACGAACGTCCGCCCATGGTAATACGCATCCCACTGATCGTTGTAATGATCGTCGAAGATGTCCCCTGACTGACCATTCACGATGTTCAGGGTCGTGGCATCCAGGTCGGCGAAGTCGACCGTCAGCCGCTCCGAAGGCCCAAAGTGCGGCCCCACCTGCTTGATCGTGTTGCCATTCCCTGACAACGGCAGGCGTCCAGGCGAGGCGCCTTTCTTCAAGATAGGGAAGTGGCTCCAGAAGGGATGCTCGATGTCCACGCGATGCACGTGTCCCCACTTCCAGAGCGACAGCACAGACGGCGCGCTGGGATCGTCCACCGCGCTGTTGACAGCTGCGCTTAATAATTGGTCATAGCTGAAGTAGCCCGTCGGCAGCCATCGTGCGGGCTGATGCGTCAGCACGTTCTCCAGCCACACCGGGCTCATGAACCACTTGTACTCGGTCCAGTCGTCGCCGAGCCTCGGCTTCAGCAGCAGTTCTTTCAGCTTCTCGCGTGAGAAGACCGCGATCGTCGCCGCAGCCGAGTCGGTGTCTATCGTTCCATCCCAGTTGCGCATCAGGTCGGCGGCCTGTTTTGCCCGCGACGAGGCTCCGGCCGCATGGTCTACCGCATAGACAAAGCGCTCCGCGCAGAAGCGATCGAAGGGCGAGACGACGTCCATCTGGATCGCCAGCATGTCGGCGGGCGTGAACTTCTTGGGCGCACTCAGCAGTTTGTACAGTCGCTGCGTGCGATAGGGAGACATCCACTCGACGCTCAGCTCGTAGGGATATCCATCAGGTGTAATGCGGCCATTCGCGGTGGCTATGATTCCCGATGGCGGATTATAGACGCTCGGCAACTTGTCGTAAGGCACGTAGCCGGTCCATTCGTGCGAGTCGTCTTCGCCCGGGATAGGTAGGTCCCCGTTGCCGGATGCACGCATGGGAATGAAGCCGGTAGCCTGGTAACCGATGTTTCCATCGACATCGGTATAGACCGCGTTCTGCCCGGGAGCGCAGAACTGCGCAAACGCCGCCTGAAATTCCTGCCAGTTCTGCGCCGAGTCCAGAGCGAAGAACGGTATTCGCGACGCCTGCAGGTCATAGATCGTCCACTTCAAGGCCAGCTTTCGCGGCTCACCCGGTATGAGATCGGTAATGATTGGCCCGTGTCGCGTGGTGATGACGTCGACGGTGACTTCGCGTGCGCCCTTAACGCGGATGATCTCCTGGCGGTGTTCGGGCCTCTGCCATCCCTGCGGCGTCAGGTACTCGCCCTGATCGTTGAACTTTTCGATGTAAATGTCGTCCACGTTGGGCCTGAGATTGGTGAAGCCCCACGCAATACGCCGGTTGTGCCCAACAATGACGTAAGGCACGCCGGGGAGGGTGACCCCCGCTACGTCGAAGTCGCCGGCCATGAGGTGGGCCTCGTACCAGACGTCGGGAATCTTGAGTTCCAGGTGCATATCGTTCGAAAGCAACGGTTTTCCGGAAGCAGTGTGCGCGCCGGACACAACCCAGTTGTTCGAGCCGGGACTCATGCGCTCGCTTTGGAAGCCCAACCGCGAATCATCATTGTCATCCCGAGCGGAGGCGGCTGCTGTTGGCCGCCGCAGCCGAGGGATCTGCGGTTCGTCGGAGCGCGCAAGGTGCTGCAACCGGTCCGGCACCGCGCTGCGATGTCCCCCGCCTTTCGGCTGCTCCTCCTCCTCATCCGGCGTTGTCCCCTGCGGATTTTCAAGCTCGATCGGGCTGCCATCGGCGCCCGGCGGATGGTCACGCCACGAGGTGTTCACAAATAAATCCGCGGTCAGCTCCGGTCCAAGCTTTGCCAGCACCTTCTCTTTTTCCAATTTGTCCTTGTAGAGCGAATGATTCAGGAACTCAGTCATGGACAGCCCGACGAGCAAGGAATCCTCCACCGTCCATGCGTGGGGAAAGTACCCGAGGAAACGAAACTCCAGCGGCAGGCTTTTTCGGTGCTCGTCGATGTATGCGTTGACTCCGGCGGCATACGACTCGAATTGCGCCCGCTGTTGCGAGTCCATGCTGACGGCCGCCCGCTCGGCAACCTGACGCAATCCCAAAATACGCTGCTCGCGATCGTACTGCAGATACTTCGGCCCCAGAATGACGGCCAGATCTCCCGAGGCATAACGCCGCACCATGTCCATCTGCCATAGCCGGTCCTGCGCGGTGATGAATCCCTGGGCAAAAAACAGATCGGGCAGGTTGGAGGCGGCAATGTTCGGGACGCCAAGCGAGTCGTAAGTGATGATCACCGGCGCGGAAAGCCCACTCAACTTGACGGCGCCATCTCGCTGCGGCAGTGATTTCTGCACCGCGTGATAGAACCAGTAGTCGAAGCCGAGAAACACGATAAGCAGCAGCACGAGGACTGCAACAACCGAGCGAAAGATAAATTTGGATTTTGGCGGACGGACAACGGATGGAGTGGCCGGCATGAGGAACTTCGATTATAGATCGCCTCGTCCGCCGCAGCTCTGCCGCTATCCGAGTGACCTCCAGGCCAACGAGTCAGTTTGAAAACGGTCTTGGGTGGAGCGCACCTTCGGGCGCATATTGCCCCGCGCTTTAACGCCTGAGGTAAATCTAACCCTTACTCAGCAGCTAGGGTGAGACACGGAGGAGAATCTCAACTGCGCCTCGAAGGCTTGCTCAAGCCAAAGAAACATTCGAGCACAATTCAAAATACCCTTGACGGAATATTGACGCCCCACGCGGGGCAAGAATGTTGTACAATGTAGTTGCGTATGTTCGAACGGCGCGTCTAGCAGCCATCCCTCCTTAGTCTCGAGCGATTTCTGCCTGTTACCTTCCGATTCACCAACGCGAGATTCAACCTTTAAGGAAATAAAGAAACACATGGAACAAGGAACAGTTAAGTGGTTCAACGATGCCAAAGGTTTTGGCTTCATTTCACGTCAGAACGGCGAAGATGTTTTCGTTCACTTCTCGGCTATCCAGTCGAACGGCTTCCGCACTTTGCAGGAAGGCCAGGCCGTCAGCTTCGACGTGAAGCGTGGCGCGAAGGGTTGGCAGGCTGAGAACGTTCAGGTTCTCTAATCAGTAAACGATCAGGGTGGCTCCGTGTCACCCTTTTCTTTTCCGGCGATAAGAAGTCTGTTGAGTCTTCGGTCGTGAGCACCTTGTTTTTCGCACCGCCCCTGGGTTGCCAAGTTGATCGGTGACGGGCGGTCTGATCCCAAAGTGAGGAAACGATGAAAAACATCTACGTGGGAAATTTGAAGTTCGATGCGACTGAAGACCAGGTTCGCGCAATGTTTGAAGCGTATGGCCCCGTCGACAGGGTCAGCATCGTCACCGATCGCGATACCGGCCAGTCGCGTGGCTTCGCGTTTGTTGAAATGCCCGATGATGAGTCGGCAATGAAAGCCATGGAAAGTCTGAATGGCAACAACTATGGAGGCCGGAACCTGACCGTGAACGAAGCCCGGCCCAAGAGCGACCGGCCCCGCCGCGACGGCGGAGGCGGACGCGGGCGCGGTCATGGCGATCGCGGCGATCGCGGGGGAAACTGGGGACGGTATTAGCTTCCACGGTTTCTGAACCGAATTATGCCGGAGCTGCAGGTGCGGCTCCGGCATTTGTGTTTCCAGGCGATCGTCACCAGAAGCAAGACTCTGATACGCTATTGCCGCATTCATAACTGGCCCGCACGCATGGGCGACTACTCAACCGCCGCAATCGAGTTCGTTAATGCCGGCTTTCGTCTGCCGGAGGGCAGGGACCTGCTCCGGGATTTGAATCTCAGCGTTTCTCCCGGTGAGACATTGATGCTGCTTGGCCGCAGCGGCTCGGGCAAGACCACATCGCTGAAGCTGATCAACCGCCTGCTTTCGGCGACTGCGGGCGAGGTCCGCGTTGACGGTACGCCCGTAGGCCAGTGGGACTTGATCAAGCTGCGGCGCCGCATCGGCTATGCCATCCAGGACGTCGGCCTTTTCCCGCATTACTCCGTCTTCGAAAATGTCGCTCTGATACCCAGGCTGGAGGGTTGGGAGAAGGGAAGGATTACCTCACGAGTCGAAGAGGTGTTGACGTTGGTGGGCCTGCCGATAAGCGAATTCGCCCGCCGATATCCCAACCAGCTCTCCGGAGGCCAGCGTCAGCGCGTCGGACTGGCTCGCGCGCTTGCGGCCGAGCCGCCGATCCTGCTCATGGACGAACCCTTCGGCGCGCTCGATCCCATCACCCGCTCGGAGCTGCAGATGGAATTCAAGAAGCTGCAGCAGAGGCTCGGCAAGACCGTTGTCTTCGTGACCCACGATGTGAGCGAAGCATTGCTGCTGGGTACCCGCATTGCGCTCATGGAAGAAGGCCGGCTCCGGGGAGTGTATCTGCGCCAAGAGTTCCTGGACGCGCCCGATGCATCAGCGAGAGCATATGTCGACATCTTTCGCGCAGGCCAGGAGATGTTTCGCAGTTAAGAAGTCCCTGGTGAAGTACGCCTTCCGGCGTACAAGTCAGGGATGGTTTTGAAATCGGCTTTAGCCGCTGTGGTAATGGTCTTCTCCGCGACTAAATGCCAATGTAACCGGTTGTAGTTTCGGCAGCAGAGCAACCAGGACTGTGAACTTCCTCTTCACGCATCAACGCGAGGTCGCAACTCTGACCGGGGAGCATCTCTGGCTGGTGGGAGTCTCCATGCTGCTGGCGATTGCGATTGGCGTCCCTCTCGGCATCCTGCTCACCCGCCGGCCGCGCTTTAAAGCGGTTGTGCTCGGAAGCACCAACGTCATCCAGACCATCCCCAGCCTCGCTCTTTTTGGGCTGCTCTTGCCCCTGCCGTGGCTGGGCGCGCGCGCCGACCGCCTGGCCATCGTTGCACTCGCTCTCTACGCCCTCTTGCCCATCGTCCGCAATACGTATGTCGGAATCGCCGGCATCGCTCCCGCCGTGCGGGAAGCGGCGACTGCCATGGGGCTCACTTCCGGCCAGCTCCTCTGGCATGTCGAGTTGCCGCTGGCCTTTCCCGTAATGCTCGCCGGAATTCGTGTTGCGGCGGTCATCACCATCGGTGTTGCTACGATAGCTGCTGCCATTGGCGCCGGCGGTCTCGGCGAATTCATCTTCCGCGGCATTGCCATGGTTGACAACCAGGTGATTCTCGCCGGCGCTATCCCCGCGGCGATTATGGCCCTCGTCGCCGACTTGCTTCTCAGCGGCATCGAGAAGCTGTTGGTCCACCACCGAAGTTGATATGGACCGGCGAACGTTCCTCTCTGCGATGGCTCTGGCCGCCTCCACAGGATGCGTTTCTGGCGAGCCGGCGCTCACGGTCGGCTCCAAAAACTTCACCGAACAGCTCATCCTGGGCGAACTCTTGTCGCAATATCTGCGTGCCGTTTGCAACATGCCGGTCGACGGCCGCTTCTATCTGGCCGGCACGTACATCTGCCAGCAGGCAATACTGGCTGGGCGGATCGACACATATGTTGAATACACGGGAACGGCACTGGCCGCGATTCTGAAGCAGCCTTTTACCGGCGACATCGCGGCCGTTTATCCACGAGTGAGGGACGAGTACAAGCGCCACTTCAACCTCGACGTGATGCCGCCGCTGGGATTCAACAACAGCTTTGCGATGGTCATGCGAGGCGAGGACGCGCGGCGTCGCGGCCTGATGAAGCTCTCGCAACTGGCGCCCGTTGCACGGCAGATGAGACTCGGCGTTGGCTACGAGTTCCTGGAGCGGCAGGACGGCTACAAAGGGCTGGTCAAAACGTATGACTTGCATTTCGCCGAAGCGCCTCGCGTCATGGACCTCGGCTTGCTCTATCGCGCCCTGCAGAATCGCTCCGTCGACATCGTGGCCGGCAACAATACTGACGGCCTCATCGCTGCGCTTGGCCTGGAGGTTCTCGAAGACGACAAGCATTATTTCCCTCCGTACGATGCCGTGCCGATCGTCCGTCCTGAGCTGTTTGAGAAGTGCCCACAATCGCGGGCGTCTTTCGATCGCCTCGCCGGCCGCATTGCCGCCGACCAGATGAGAGCAATGAACTATGCAGTGGATGGGGAAAAGAAGGATGCGCGCGCGGTAGCAAGAGAGTTTCTGCTCGCGCAAGGGCTCATCTCCGAAGATTAGGCGAATGGAAGATTAAAGCCGACTGCCAAGGAGGTTTGAGCAAACTTCCGATCGCCGGCCGCGGGTCAAGCCTGCAACACAGGCTGCGTGATCCGATCAACCTCAGCCAATTCCTCCCGGCTGAGCTCCCAATCGCCCGCCTTGGCATTCGCTTCGACCTGTTCAGCCTGGGTCGCGCCTGCGATCACGCTGGCCACCGCTTGATGGGCGAGCAGCCAGCTGAAAGCCAGCTCCAGCAGCGAATGCCCGCGCTCCCGGGCAAAGCTCTCCAGCGCTTCCACTCGCTCCAGGTTCGCCTCGGTCACATACTTCTTAGAGAGACCTTCGTGCCTGGTCAGACGCGAACCATGTGGGGCGCTGGTGTGCTTCCGATACTTTCCGGTCAGCAGCCCGCTCGCCAGCGGAAAGTACGGCAACTCACTCATGCCGTACTTCTCGATCTCCGGCAGGCGGTCGCGTTCGATTTCGCGCACCAGCAAACTGTACTCATCCTGGCTGGAGACAAAGCCGGTCAGCCGGTGCCTCCCGGCAGTTGTCCCGGCTTCTTTCATTTGCACAGCGGAAAAGTTCGAGCACCCGATGTATCGCACCTTGCCGCTCTTCACCAGGTCCTCAAGCGCGCGCATCGTCACCTCGATCGGTGTCTTTGGATCGGGATAATGGATTTGATACAGGTCGATCCAATCCGTTCTCAGGCGGCGCAAACTCTCTTCGGCTTCGGCAAGGATGTAACCGCGCGAGGCGCCGCTCTTCTCGCCCAGCGCGTTCAGCTTCGCTCCGAACTTTGTCGCCAGAATGATCCTTTTGCGCCGCTCGCCCAGCACCTCGCCAAGAATGTTTTCCGAGGTGCCGTAGCTGTCCGAGGTATCAAAAAAGTTCACGCCGGACTCAATGGCCTTGTCGATCACCTTGCGTGATGCCTCGACATCCATGTCGGCGACGAAACCAAAGTTGTTGCAACCCAGCCCTATGACCGAGGCGTGGAGGTCCGACTTGCCGATTGTTCTGTGTTTCACGAGGCCCTCTCCGCACGTTAGATTCTCGCGCGCTGCTCAGGATTCGCTAGACTTCACTTCGGAGCTCCTTGCAGAAAACTGGCAGCTCGCGATAATCATCTTATTGGGCTGATTTATCGCCTGAAAGAACGATGCGAACCCGACTTCCTTCTCTCATCCTTTTCGCGATATGCGTGCTTCCATTGTCCGGACAAACTCCCATGGAGACCATTACCATCGACGCTTCCGCTCCTGCGCGTCCTTTTCCGCACTTCTGGGAGCAGATGTTCGGCTCTGGCCGCGCCGTCCTGAGCCTGCGTGAATCGTACCGCCGTGACCTGCATGCCGTCCGCGAGATCACCGGCTTCACGTACGTCCGCTTTCACGGCATCCTGCTCGACGAGGTCGGGGTATACGACGAAGACAAACATGGCCAGCCGGTCTACAACTTCTCTTATGTCGATCAGATCTATGATGGCGTGCTTGCCGCCGGCGTGAAGCCTTTCGTCGAGATCAGCTTCATGCCCTACAAGCTGGCAGCGAGCCAGCATCTGCAGGCGTTCTGGTATCACCCGAATGTTTCGCCGCCGAAGGACTACGCCATCTGGGACGACCTGATCACCAAGTTCACCAGGCACCTGATCGATCGTTACGGCATCGAGGAAGTTTCCACCTGGTACTTCGAGGTGTGGAACGAGCCGAACCTCGACTTCTGGACGGGAGCGCCGCGCCAGAGAACTTACTTCGATCTCTACGATCACACCGCGCGCGACATCAAGGCCGTCAGTCCGAAGCTGCGCGTCGGCGGCCCCGCCACGGCGCAGGCCGCCTGGGTCGGCGACATGATCAAGCACGCTCAGGATTCGCAAGTTCCGCTCGATTTCGTCTCCACGCACGTCTACGGCAATGACAAGGCCAGCGATGTCTTCCACACCAGTGAAAATATTCCGCGCTACCAGATGGTCTGCCGCGCAGTAAAGAAAGTTCACGAGGAGATCAAGTCGTCATCGCGGCCGGATTTGCCACTCATCTGGAGCGAGTACAACGCTGCTTACGACAATCAAGTCGATGTCACCGACTCCATCTACATGGGGCCCTGGCTTGCTACGACCATCGCCCAATGCGACGGCCTGACTGAGATGATGTCCTACTGGACATTCTCGGACGTCTTCGAGGAGCAGGGGGTGGTGAAGACGCCCTTTTACGGCGGCTTCGGGTTGATCGCTGCCGGGAATATTCCCAAGCCGTCCTTCTTCGCGATGCAACTGCTCCACGGCCTGGGCGATCAGCGAGTCGAGAACAGCAATCCGAATGTCCTCGTCACCAAAGCCCGGGACGGCTCGCTCGTGGTTGCGGCCTGGAACCTGGTCAATCCCGGCTCGACCGGTACGCCCAAGACTGTCAAGCTGCAATTCAAGAACGTCAGCCCGGACGCACATGTCGTGATCCGCCGTGTCGATGAGTCGCACGGCGACACATTGGGCCTGTGGCTGAAGATGGGCAGTCCGCGTTATCCCTCGCGGAGCCAACTCGAACAGCTACAGCAACCCCGACTTTCGGAAGCGGTTCCGGAAAAAATGACCAACGGCGGCCTCACCCTGCAACTTCCAGTGAATGGCTTGGCCGTGTTACAGGTGAAGTGAGCGCGAGATGGGAGCGTGTCGCGTTCTTTCGTGGCGCGAGTGTTCCCTCGCCATTTTATTAACTGCAATGAAATCAACAACTTAGTCGCTTATCGGCGCGATCACTTCCGGTTCATCGCCAAATCACTCCCCGTCCATTGAATCCGCGCGCGATCTGGAGCATTGTGCTCACATCAGAGCGCAACGCAAAGCAAACGCCTTTGGCCATCGCTCTGGAGAAAATGCGCGTCCAGATCGCAAACCTGCCATCGCGGACGGCAAAAGGGCGCGGCGGCGATTGTGCAAACGCCGCCGCCCATGGGGAGGGGGAAGTCATGAAAGCGCCACTCATCACCAACGATCAGTTCGATACGATAGTCGGATTTCTGGACGAGCATCCCCGATTCGCCCCGATGCTGGATGGGCCGGAAGCGCTGGTCGTAGGCTTCCAGGTCGGCGCCTGCTGTCTCACTCTACGCGAGATGGTGAGGCTGGCGAGTGCGGAGCCAATACTTGATGCAGCAGCCGGAGGCCTGTGCCTTCTACCGTCGCCGACCCGCACCACGGGATGAAGAAACGAGTGCGAGGGACGTGGACGAGAGGAGCGCCGCCCGCGTGTGCCGCAATTAACTTCGCGCCGCTTTGAGTTCCCGCGCCAGGCCGGCACGATTTTTTACGGGCAAAAGGTTCAGCGCGGCCCTCGCGAGTGCTATGTAGACGGCCCGGGCCTCCGGCAACTGCCTAAGTTCGGCAAGATGTTTACGAACGGTTGCCGCGTCACCGCGCACCAGGGGTCCACTGAACGCCGATGCCGCATCCTGTGCCAGATAATTCGAAAGCGTCTGTCGCAGCAGCGGTTCCATCACACGCCTGATCCTTGCTTCTCTTATCCCCGCTGCCCGTGCTACCTGCTCCAGTGAGCCCATTAGAGCAATCACCAATGGCGAAGCAAAGCTGCCGAAGACGTGATAGAGCACTTTATTGCGCTTCTCGATCTTGAAGGCATCTCCGCCCAGATCCCTGACGATTGACGTCGCAAGGCGGAGGGCCGCAGCATCTCCTTCGATAGCAAATGAGACACCTGCCATGGCGGGAGCACTGCCACGCACAAACGTCATCATGGGATGCACGGACGCCACGGCGGCGCCCTTCTTTCGCAAGGGAAGGAGTTCGTCGCTGGTGAGCGCTCCACTGGAATGAAGGACCACCTTTCCTTTCCACTCCTGAGTGCGCGCCAGCGCATGCGCTACGTCAGCGATTGCGTCATCAGGGACCGTAATCCACACCAGCTCTGTTTTTATCGGTTGTTTGCCAATCTCAAGGACGTCCGCGTGTAGCTTGCGGCTTAGACTCCTGCTACGTGCACTCAGGGCAGTTGTGCTGCGGACGACGAGAAACTTGACTCGATACCCCGCAGCCTGAAGGGCCAGCGCCAGAGCGGCGCCGAGATTTCCCGGACCTACGATGCCGATCGAAGGACGACGCTGCGAACGCGATGACATGGATACCGCGGGCAGAATAGCAGATTTGCCGCTCTTACCCGTACGGCGCAACTACCGGAGGCCGGCGTTATTTCGGCTTGGCGCCAAAGGTAATCCCCAGCCCCGTGGTCAGAACCAGATCGTTATTCTTCTTGCCGACGATCGGTTTGCTGTTATAGATGTCGCCGAAGTTCAGGTTCCAGGTGAACGCACGGTAGAACTTGCTGGCCAGACCAAAATCAAAAGTACCGCGATAGTTCCCGGCGTTATTCAGATACGGGAAGAAGTAAAGTTTCTCGTTAACTGCGGTATTGGCCGTGAAACTGTGGGTGAATTCTTCGCCGACCGTGGCGTTGATGTAATTGTTCACCACGCCATTTGAGTAATTCTCGTAGGTGTAACCGATGCCGCCAAAGAGGTCCAGGGTGGTCACTTTGCTGTTAATCACGTGATACCCCAGGCCGCCGTTAGGGCTGAGCCGCTCATTCAAATCCTGCAAGTCGTCGTACATGCCAGAAAAAAGTCCCCACGTGAACAAGCCCTTGGTCAGGTTGTGGTTGTAGCGGATCGCGCCTCCCAGGGTATTTGCCGTGGTGGTCGTTATGCCTGCGGCCGTGCTGGTCGTATATAACGATGCGATAAAGAGGTTCCACTCGTCGGTTGTCGTTTTGCGATCGGCGTTGAAGCCCAGGGCCACGTTAGTCGTGTCGGAGTTGCCGCGCGCCAGAGCGAAGCCAAAGTTTCCGCCGCCCGTCCAGTCCTCGAGGAATCCCGGGTGCAGGGAATGTTCGTACGCCGCCTGGTCAGCCTGCGAGCGGATCACGAACACGTCCGACTGCGGAATGGTCTGCGCGCCTTTGTCTGTGTTTACGATCACGGAAGAGTCGCGCGTAGCCACCGGCCCCAAAAGTGTCTGGTTGTCGGTCTTGGTTACGACCATGGGCTGGTCGGAGGTGAACTGCGCAACCGCGTCCCAGTCGATCGTGATCTCGCCGGCATAGTCCGTCTTCAACGTCAATTTCTTGTCGCTGAGATTGACAATCGTTCCGGTGAGGTGGTCGCCATTCTTCAGCGTAATCTGCGCCGCGTTCAATGCGACGCTTGTGCAGAGCACTACGACAGAGATGATGGTCCTCAACATACGAACCTCCCTGGAGATGTAGTACTGATCCAAAGACGAAGGGCGGCGGGGGCCTTGTTTGGCCGCGGCGGAGCGTTGCCGCGGTCACAACTGCTGCAAACGGTTGAGCCATTCTAAACGTAAATTCGACCGATGGCTTCGGCCAAAGGTGGCGGTAGTATCCATCTCTTGATTGCGGGGCATCGCTGCCTCTAAATCGCCCAGCCATTTACAATGCTGTTCAGCATGAAGTCTTCCCAAAGCCTGCCATTCTGCTGTGTCCTTCTCTTGTTCGTAATAAGCGCCGGCTGCAAACAACAGGAGCAGCCCTCGGAAGCCTCAGCGGCCTCTGCCGCGGTGACATCTTCCACTCCTTCCGAACCGGCTCCCGCAACTGCGGCTGCAAATAGCGCCACGCCCAAGCCGGACATCAACGGCAGTCATGTCATGCAGTATGTTAGGGAAGTTGTCGCCTTCGGCTCGCGTCCCCCGGGAAGTGCGGCGCACACCAAACTGGAGCAGTACATCCTCTCTAAGCTCAACGGCGTCGATGTGGAGCAGGACAAGTTCATCGCCCAAACCCCCGTCGGCAAGTTCCCGATGAACAACATCATCGCGAAATTCCCCGGCAAGAAAGACGGCGTCATCGTCGTCGCGGGTCACTACGACACCGCCTACTATCTGGGGAAGTCGTTCGTGGGCGCGAATGATGGCGGCTCGTCAACCGCCCTGCTGCTGGCGCTGGCCGATCAGTTTCGCGGAAAACAGCTCGACGGCTACAGTGTGTGGCTGCTCTGGACCGACGGCGAAGAGGCCTTCGTGCACTGGACCGACACCGACAGCGTTTATGGTGCGCGACAGCTGGCGCAGAGATGGCAGCAGGACGGGACGGCGAAAAAGATCAAGGCATTCATTCTCGTAGACATGATCGGCGACGCCGATCTCGACATCCTCAAGGACACGCATTCGACGCCGTGGCTCAGCGACCTGGTATACCAGGCAGCAACCCGGCTGGGCTACCAGTCACATTTTTATGAATTCCAGACCGCTATGGAAGACGATCACAAGCAATTCCTGGCAGATGGCATTCCGTCGGTAGACCTGATCGACTTCACCTACGGCTACAACAACGTCTTCTGGCACACGCCTGACGACACCACCGACAAGCTGAGTGCGCAGTCGCTGGCGATCACGGGCGACGTGGTGCTGGAGACCATACAGCTGCTGAACGCGAGATGACGGGGGAGAACGTTCACCACGGAGGCACAGAGCGCACGAAAGTCAAAAAATTGAAAGTTATTCCGCGTTCTCCGTGCTTCCGTGGTGAAAATCCCTTGGTCCCACTTCATGAGAGTGTCTGCTCAGGCAGAGCGTGCAGCGATGTTATGCTGTAACAACTGACGTGCAACGCAGGAGCAGATGATCTGGCCGAGCGCTCACCATGCTGCAAAAGCGCATTGACGACCAGCGGAC
Source organism: Terriglobales bacterium (assembly GCA_035262645.1). Taxonomy (GTDB): domain Bacteria; phylum Acidobacteriota; class Terriglobia; order Terriglobales; family Acidobacteriaceae; genus Bog-257. The sequence goes on along the minus strand of DATFSK010000056.1, from coordinate 78,349 downwards.
GATCTCGCGCCAGATGCTGCGCGAAGCCGAGGGCGTCTTTCACAATCATCTGAAAAAGATTGGCTTGAAGCGCACCGGGCAGCGCGACACCATCCTGCGGACCTTTCTCGATACGCGCGACCATCTCTCCACCGATGAGCTCTACCGGCTGGTGAAGAAGCAGGACGAAGGTATTGGGTTCACCACTGTCTACCGCACCCTGAAGCTGCTGGCCGACTGCGGCCTGGCGAGCGAGGTGGCCTTCAACGACGGCATCGCCCGCTACGAACATCAGTACCAGCGCCGCAATCATCACCACATGGTCTGTACCGAATGCGGCAGCTCCGTGGAATTCTTCTCCACCGATATCGAGCGCATCGAGCGCGAGATCGGACGTAAGAACAAATACCTTCCCACACGCCACACCTTCCAGATCTACGGCATCTGCGAGAAGTGCCAGAAGAAACAGAAGCGCATGTAACGCCGATCTCCAGATCCGCGCGCTTAAGTTCCGGTACCTCGCCCTGCTCGATCGGTCACAGATGCTACCATTCCCTCCGTGCTCACCCTCGCCGACGCCGCCGAACAAATTCGCACGCGCAGGATTTCTCCCGTGGAACTCACGCGCGAGTGCCTGGAACGCATCGAGCACCTGAATCCGATCCTCAACGCATTCATCACCGTCACCGCGGATCAGGCGCTGGAAGAGGCACGCCGGGCCGAGTCTAAAATCGTCGCGGGCAACTATCGCGGGCCCCTACATGGCATCCCCATCGGCCTCAAGGACCTGTTCGACACAGCCAGCGTGCGCACAACCGCAGCCAGCAATCAATTCCGCGACCGCGTGCCCATCGAAGATGCCGAGGTGGTGCGGCGATTAAAGCAGGCCGGCGGCGTAATCGTGGGCAAGACCAATATGCACGAGTTCGCCTTCGGCATGAGCGGGGTCGTGGGCGCGTTTGGTCCTGCAAGGAATCCGTGGAATCCGGAACGTATTACAGGTGGATCATCGTCCGGCTCGGCCGCGGCAGTCGCGGCGGGACTATGTGTTGCAGCGTTGGGGTCTGATACTTCCGGCTCAGTACGCTGCCCCCCGGCGCTGTGCGGCATTGTGGGACATCGACCGAGCGCGAAGTTGATCAGCCTGAAAGGGGTGGTTCCGCTTTCTACTTCTTTCGACACGGTTGGTCCGATAACTCGCACCCTGCGCGACGCGGCGCTGTTGATCGACGGCATAGCTTTTCACCCGGGCTATGCAGCGGTGCTGGAGGAGGACGTGTCGTCGCTGCGCATAGGAATCGCGCGCAAGAGTTTCTTCGAGGACCTGCAGCCGGACGTCGCGTCAGCTATGGACAAAGCGATTGAAGTGCTGAGCAGGCTGGTCGCGCAGGTGCGCGAGGTCGAGGTGCCGACCGACGGCTTCCGCACCATCTTCGACGCGGAGATCTACGAATATCACGAGATCATGGCGAAGAGCGCTCCGGAGCTGTACGAGCCGCTGACACTGTACCGTGTGCAGAAATGCGAGGGCATCAGCGCGACCGATTACATTCGCGCTCGTCGGGAGCTTGCAGCACAACGCAGGAATGCAGAGCGCATCTTCGAGCATGTCGACGCGGTGATCACACCAACAACACCTGTGGCAGCGCCAAAGATCGCTGATCTGCAATCGCTCGCCATTCCCGATGTGCGTCCCTTCGAGGTGAAGCATCTCCTGCGGAACACGCTGCCGTTCAGCGCGCTCTATTGGCCCAGCACCTCCGTTCCGTGCGGCTTCACTTCACATGGCTTGCCAATCGGTATGCAGATTTGCAGCCGGCCGGGGGCGGATTCCATTTGCTTCAGGCTGGCCCACGCGTACGAACAAGCGACGGAGTGGCATGAGAAGGCGGCAATTAGCAGTTAGTAATTAGCAGTTAGCCAAGAGCTAAGAGCTAAGAGCTCAGAACCCCACGAACACCGGTTCGGGCTCTAACGTCATCCCGAACGCGTCCTGCACTTGCGACTGGATCTCAGCTTTCAGCGCAATGATCTCTTCCGCGGTTGCTGCTCCTCGATTGATGATCGCAAGCGCGTGCTTGCGCGAAATCCCGGCGCCACCCTTCACGTACCCTTTATTGAAGCCGGCGTGCTCCACCAGCCAGGCTGCCGGCACTTTGCGAAATCCATCGTTAGCGGGATAGCTGGGTAGCTGCATTCCACGAGAAGCCGCCTTCCTCGCCCACTCCGCAACAACAGACTGCGGCACGATCGGGTTCTTGAAGAACGAGCCGACGCTGTGCGCGTCGGGGTCGCCTTCCATAATCAACATGGCTTTGCGGTGACGAATCTGCCGCACTGCTTCTCGCACTCCTCGCAACGTTGCGTCATTTGATCGGCCGGCGAAGAACCGCTCCAGATCGGTATAGCGAACGGTAGGGGCACCGCCTGCCCGCAGTTGAAACGAAACCCGGAGAATAATGTAGCGTCCCCGTTGAGACGTGTTGAAGACACTGGAGCGGTATGCGAAGCCGCACTGCTCATTCGAAAGCGCGCTGATCTCCATCGATTGCAGGTCGAGAACGTGGACCTCTCTGATAGTCGACGAGACCTCCTGTCCGTAAGCGCCGACGTTCTGCACCGGCGTGGCGCCTGCGGTTCCCGGGATGCCGCTAAGGCACTCCACTCCCGCACAGTTCTCCGCGACCGTTTGCGCAACCAGCGTGTCCCAATCGCAACCCGCACCGGCGGCGAACGTCGTTGTACCATCTGTCGCCTCAACGCAGGTCACGCCTCCAATCGCAATCTTCAGCACCAGTCCGCCGAAGCCCGCGTCGGCAACGACGAGATTGCTTCCACCCCCAAGCACGAACAGCGAAAGACCGTGCGACCGCGCGAACTCGACCGCTTCGATCGCATCAGCTTCGCTCTGTGCTTCAGTAAAGTAGCGTGCCGGTCCCCCGACGCCCAGCGTCGTCAAGGGAGCCAGCGGAACATTCTCGCCGATGATCATGGGATGGACTCACTATAAACGCAGGCGGAAACTTTGCGCTGGCGCTCAAAATAACGGCTGTTAATGGTCGTTACAACGTCATCGCCTACTGTGACGCAAATCACAGGCTCTCCGTCCGCGCAACCGCTATGCTGAATTTCGTCCACTCGCCGGAGCTGCCCACCTCAGGCGATTCGCCCGACGTAAACATCCTGGGTCGCTTTCTTGACTTGCGTCTTCGGCGAATTCGATAATAGATAGTTTGCTCATACGCTGCTCTGCCCAATGTGCGCAACAGCAGCACATATTGGTACCCTGACGTTCATAAGGAGTTGGCTTCGTGGCTTCATCAGCCAGTTCTATTGAGAGTTCGACTCGCATTCGTAAAGGAGTAGCTCCTCTGCGCGCCGGCGAAGGCTACTCTTTTGTTTTGAGGCGCTTACACTCGCTCTCCGGAATCATCCCGATCGGCGCATTTTTGCTCGAGCACTTCATCTCCAACGCGGAAGCGACCAAGGGCGCGCAAGCGTACAACGACCAGGTGAAGTTCCTCACCGGGTTGCCGTTCGTGCACTGGATGGAGTGGATCTTCATCTTCATCCCGCTGCTCTATCACGGACTGTACGGCATCTACATCTGGTACCGCGGAGATTCCAACGTCGGCGAGTATCCCTGGAGCGGGAACTGGCTGTACACTGCGCAGCGGTGGACGGGGATTATCGCCTTTGTCTATATCGGCTGGCATGTGTACACCATGCGCTTCTCCGGCGCTCCGCTGATGGAGAACTATCACGCTGCCTTCTGGAAGGTGCAGCAGGAGTTCATGAATCCCTGGGCGGTGGCGGCGTATGTGATCGGCATCGTCGCGGCGTCGTGGCATTTCTCATATGGGATCTGGTTGTTCGCGGCGAAGTGGGGATTCACCGTCGGCGATCGCGCGCGGCGGAAGTTCGGCGTAGTATGCGCGGGGCTTGCGGTTGTGCTCGTGGCAATCGGATTGGTGACGATTCGAGGCTTCCTGAATACGCCACCGGTTCCGGCTCCGAGCGGAATTGAATCTTCATTCGATACATCGCAATTGCGGTAACTCCGGCGGCTGCGGTCGCCTCATTTTCATAAAGAATCGTCTGATATGGCTCATCCTAAGATCATCGTTGTTGGTGGCGGACTGGCGGGACTCGCCGCGACCATCAAAATCGCCGAGATGGGGGGGCATGTCGACCTCTTCTCCATCGTTCCGGTCAAGCGGTCTCATTCGGTATGCGCGCAGGGTGGGATCAACGCCGCCAAGAACCTGAAGGGTGAAGGCGACTCCTGCTGGCAGCACTTTGACGACACCATCTATGGCGGCGACTTCCTGGCGAACCAGCCGCCGGTGAAGGCCATGTGTGAGATGGCGCCCGGCATCATCGATTTGCTCGATCGCATGGGCGTGCCGTTCAATCGCACGCCGGAAGGGCTGCTGGACTTCCGTCGCTTCGGCGGCACGCTTTACAACCGCACCGCCTTCGCCGGCGCAACCACCGGCCAGCAGTTGCTGTATGCGCTCGATGAACAGGTGCGGCGCTACGAGTCGGAAGGCAAAGTCACCAAGTACGAAGCCTGGGAGTTTCTCTCCACCGTCCTCGACGAGAACCGCGTCTGTCACGGCATTTGCGCGATGGACCTGCGCAGCATGGCTGTGCACACGTTTCCGGCTGAGGCCGTTATTGTCGCCACCGGCGGTATCGGCGCGATCTTTGGCAAATCGACGAACTCTGTCGTGTGCACCGGATCGGCGCAGTCGGCGCTCTATCAGCAGGGCGCGTTCTACGCGAATGGAGAGTTCATCCAGGTGCACCCCACCTCGATTCCCGGCGAAGACAAGCTGCGGCTGATGTCGGAATCGGCGCGCGGCGAGGGCGGGCGCGTCTGGGTGCCGAAACAGCCCGGCGACAAGCGCGATCCCAAGAGCATTCCCGAGAGCGAGCGCTGGTACTTCCTGGAAGAGTGGTATCCCAAGTACGGCAACCTGGTGCCGCGCGACGTTGCGACGCGCGCGATTCACAAGGTCGTCTACGAGCACAATCTCGGTATCGACGGCCAGCCGATGGTCTATCTCGACCTGACGCATATCGATCGCAAGATCCTCGACCGCAAGCTGGAAGGCATCCTAGAGATCTACGAGAAGTTCGTTGGCGACGATCCGCGCGACGTGCCGATGAAGATCTTCCCCGGCATGCACTACACCATGGGCGGGCTGTGGGTCGACTTCGAACAGCGCACGAACATCGAAGGCCTGTACGCCGCGGGCGAGTGTGACTACTCGATCCACGGCGCGAATCGCCTGGGCGCAAATTCGCTCGTGTCGTGCATCTATGGCGGCTTTGTGGCCGGGCCGAACGCGGTAAAGTACGCCCACAACGTGATCAAGACCGGCAAGCATCCTGGGCAGCATGTTTTCGATTCGGAACGCAAGCGCCAGGAGGAAATTAACGGCCGCCTCTTGAAGAATGACGGCACGGAGAATCCGTTCCTGCTGTGGCGCGAACTGGGCGAGATCATGACCAAGAACGTCACGGTCATCCGCTACAACAAGAACATTCGCGAGACCGATGCCAGGCTCGTCGAGTTGCTGGAGCGCTACACGCACGTGAACCTGAGCGACCGCTCGATGTGGGCGAACACATCGTTCGTCTTCGCGCGGCAGCTTTACAACATGCTGCAACTGGCGCGCGTGATCGCGCAGGGCGCGGCGATGCGCGACGAGTCGCGTGGTGCACATTACAAGCCGGACTTCCCGGAGCGCGATGATGCGAACTGGCTGAAGACGACGAAAGCGTACTTCGCTGCCGACGCCGACGAGCCGCGCTTCGAGTTCGAGCCGGTGGATACCTCGCTGATCAAGCCGCGGCCGAGAAGGTACGACGCAGCGACGTGAAGGCGGTTGTCAGTTGCCCGTTGTCAGTTGTCAGTAACAAGCAGGTCCCTCACTCGGGCTGAAGCCCTCAGTCGGGATGACAAGAGGAAGTTTTACATAGCGGCTGAAAGCTTTTGAAAATGGCGAACAATAAAACCGTAATCATAAAGATCAAACGGCAAGACACTCCCGAGTCAAAGCCCTACTGGGAGGAATTCGAGATTCAATACCGCCGCGGCATGAACGTCACCTCGGCGCTGATGGACATTGCGGCCAATCCCGTGACTCGGCAGGGCAAGCCAACCACTCCGGTAACCTACGACTCGAACTGTCTGGAAGAGGTCTGCGGCTCCTGCGCCATGCTGATCAACGGTACGGCGAAGATGGCCTGCTCGGCGCTGATCGACCAGCTGAAGCAGCCGATCACGCTGGAACCATTCTCGAAATTCCCTGTCGTGCGTGATCTTTCGGTCGACCGCAATGTACTCTTCGAAAATCTCAAGAAGGTAAAAGCGTGGGTGCCGGTGGATGGCACGTACGATCTGGGCGCCGGCCTGCGGCAGATGTCGCAGGAGCAAGAGGAGTCCTATCCTCTCTCGCGCTGCATCTCTTGCTGCTGCTGCATGGAGGCCTGTCCGCAGTTCAACGAGAAGACCGGCTTTGTCGGCGCCGCCACCATCTCCCAGGTAAAGCTCTTCAATTCACATCCCACAGGGAAGGGATTGAAAGTCGAGCGCCTGCAGGCGCTGATGGGCGACGGCGGCATCCAGGAATGCGGCTATGCGCAGAACTGCGTGGAGGTCTGTCCCAAGGACATTCCGCTGACCAAGTCGATTGCTGATATTGGCGGTCAGGTGATGTGGCAGGCCGTGAAAGATTTCTTCCGCTCGTAGCCGATGCGGAGCGCTGTTTACTTATTCTTCGGCCACTGATTTGCGCCCTCGAACATCTCGCGCAGTCCCGGCCCGCGCAAGTTCTCCCGCAAATGCATCAACTGCTGCTCGAAGCGCAGTAGCGCTTCTTCGATATTTCCTGTGTTCGTCAGCGCGATATCGCGCCACATGGAATACGGGCTGTGCGCGATTCGCGTCATCTCCCGCAGCGCGCGCCCGCCGATTTCTGTCACCGCTTCGTCATTTCCCACTTCTTCACGCAATGCACACGCCAATGCCGTGGCGATCATCTGCGGCAGGTGACTGATCCATGCGCACAGACGATCGTGCCGTGCTGCGTCCATCGTGATGATGTGAGCCCCTATCGCGCGCAGCAGATCCAGGTACTCCCGCTGTCTCGGCGTGTATGTCTGGTCCGGGTCAACCGGCGTGATGAGCCAGACGGCAGCGCGAAACAGGTTCGCGTCAGCATTCTCGATTCCACCGACTTCCTTGCCTGCCATGGGATGCCCTGGCAGCATACGCTCAGTGGCCCTCTCGCCGAAGACGAGGCGGGCACGCTGTACGAGTTGCTCTTTCGTGCTTCCCGTGTCCGTGATGACTGCGTCTGGCGAGAGCAGCGGCCCGATCGTTTCCAACTGCGCCAAGATGCATCCCACCGGAGTCGCGAGCACGATCACGTCACTGCCGACAATCGCCCGCTCCAGGTCAGCCTCAGCGCGATCAATCGCGCCGCGAGCCTGTGCGATCTCCATCACCGGGCGCTTGTCGCAGCCGACAATGGTGCCGCTGTATCCGGCCCCTCGCAGCGCCAGTGCCAGCGAGCCACCGATCAGGCCGGTGCCTACAATCGTGATTTGCCGGATGGGCATTTCTGCTTCGAGGTCAGAGCCGGCGCTACCTGCTCCAGCGGAGCGCTACGAGATTGTCCGTCCCACCGCCGGGGCAATCATCCGCAAGCGATCCATCAGCTCGGCGAACTGCTCGGGAAAGAGTGACTGCGCGCCATCGGACAGCGCGTCGTCCGGCGAGGGATGCACTTCAATCAGCAGCGCATCAGCTCCCGCAGCGACCGAGGCGCAAGCCATCGGCGCCACCTTGTCGCGCAGTCCGGTTCCGTGCGAGGGATCGGAGGTGATGGGCAGATGCGACAGCTTGTGCACAATCGGAATCGCCGAGATGTCGAGCGTGTTGCGCGTGTAGGTCTCGAAGGTGCGAATGCCGCGCTCACAGAGAATGATGTTGTAGTTGCCGCCGGACATGATGTATTCGGCCGACAGCAGCATCTCCTCGATCGTCGCCGCGATGCCACGCTTCAGCAGCACGGGTTTGCGCACTTTTCCCAGCTCGCGCAGCAGGTTAAAGTTCTGCATATTGCGTGCGCCGACCTGGAAAATATCGACGTAGGGCAGCATCTGCTCGATCTGCGAGATCTCCATCACCTCGCTGATCACCATCAGGCCAAAGCGATCGCCGGCCTCGCGCAGCAACTTGAGCGCGTCCAGCCCAAGTCCTTGAAACGTATACGGCGAGCTGCGCGGTTTGAATGCGCCACCACGAAGGACCTTCGCACCGGCTTTGCTCACCTGCTCGGCAGCCAGCATGATCTGATCGCGCGACTCGACGGAACACGGCCCAGCCATGACAACAACTTCCTTGCCGCCGACCTCGACTCCGTTGGCGAGGCGGACGGTAGTTCCTTCCGGCCGGAACGTCCTGCCCACAAGCTTGTAAGGCGCGCTAATCCGATGTACCGTCTGCACGCCCGGCAGGACTTCCAACTCGCGAGTGTCGAAGTCGATGCGTTTTCCGACCGCGGCAAGCACGCTCTGCCGCGCGCCCGTGGTGCGGTGCACGGCGAAGCCCATCTTCATCAGATGGTTAGTAACCTCCTGAATCTGGTCTTCGCTCGCGTCTTCCCACATCGCTACGATCATGATCCCGCCTCTACCAGGGTTAGAAACTGCCGCGCTCGGCCACATATCAGGGCCGCGTCTCGAATCTCGGGCCTGCAGTTTTCTTGCTTCCGACTGTACCACGCAAGCGACTTCTGACGCAGTGCGCCAATGCCCATTGCTAACATTGCCTCGGCAGTGTTGGCTGTTTCTTGGGCTGCCCAGGTTCACTTCGGCGGAAATCCGCATCTCAAGATCAGGACTAGACCATTCAGGCCGGGGCGCCAATTCTCGTCCATTGCCTCACAAATCTCAGGAGCGAACGAGGTGCTCTTGGCGAAGCGCATTTATTTTCTGGTTGCCGTGGTTGCAACCTTGGCCGCCTGCACTAAGCCACGCGATCCCGAAGGCGTTTTGCAAGGCAGCCGCCCGTTTGCCGCTGCCGCAGTCACATCCATATCGGCGGCCACACCGCAACCTGGCATTCCCTTTGGAGCTGCCACAACCACATCTTCGCCTGCGGTGGAGTCGCCGACGGATGCCGCTTCCGACATAGAAGTTCCGCCCGCGCTGCGCACCAGCATGGTGATGCACAATGTAATTTTGACTGAGAGACCCGGGTTCGCGCTGCGCGTGCGCTGGCTGCGCGGCAGCATGCGTCCCACGCGCCCCGGGCTTGTGCCTTCATTCGATGAACCCAGTTCCTTCATGGTCGATATTGAGGCCGGTGTGGTCGCGACCACGCTGGAGGAAATCAGCGGCCTGCTGAACGGCGGCATGCTGACAGGTTCGCCGCTGGCGAATGTTTCGTTAAGCGCGCAGGGTCAGCAGCTGAAACTGAATGGCACGTTGCATAGGGGCCTGCCGCTTCCCATCGAGATGATCAGCGACGTCTCCGCCTCGCCCGATGGCCGCATCCGGCTGCACGCGGTCAAGCTGCGAGTTTTGAAGGTCCCCGTGAAAAGCCTGCTGCGGTCGTTCCGCATCAAGGTTAGCGACCTGGTCAATCCCAAAGGCGCTCAAGGCCTGCAAATCGCAGGCGACGACATTTACCTCGATGTGGAAAAGGTCCTGCCGCCGCCGACAATTCGCGGCAGGCTGACCGACGCGCATATCGGCAGCAAGAGCGGAGTCCTCATCACCGTCTTCGGCAACGCGCGGCCGGAGGTTGTGAAGAGTAAAGAATGGAAGAACTTCATCAGTCTGCGCGGCGGGACGGTGAATTTCGGCAAGCTCACCATGGTGCATGCCGACCTTGTGCTCATCGATGCCTCAGACGACGAGTGGTTCAACTTCGACCTGGCACGTTATCAGGAGCAGCTGGTTAATGGCCGCATCCAGATGACGCCGCAGGCTGGGCTGCGCGTCTACATGCCCGATATCAACAAGATCCCACGCTCGGCTGAGAACCGTGGTATCACTCCGGAATGGCGGAAGAACCGGAGCGCCACGCCACCGACCCCGTCTCAATAGGGCTGTCCCACCATCGTGGAGTGTGAACGCATGCCGTGAGCTGCTAGCATATTAGTGAGTGCCCGCATCCGCGGTGCGAGAGCGGGACACGAAAGGACATGCGAGAAATGCGATGGATGTTACGTTCCAAAATCCACCAGGCCACAGTTACTGAAGCCGACCTGAAATATGTCGGCAGCATCACGATTGATGAAGAACTGATGGAGATGGTGGGACTGATCCCCGGCGAGCGTGTGCTGGTGGTGAGCAATACCAGCGGCGCGCGACTTGAGACCTACACCATTCCCGGCCCACGCGGCTCTGGCGCCATCTGCATGAACGGAGCGGCGGCCCACCTGATCAAACAAGGCGACGAGATCATCATCATGGGCTTCGAGCTCACCGAGAGGCCGATTGAGTCGAAGCAGATCGTTGTCGGGCGAAACAACGAATTCGTGCGCTGGCTGGCGACGGAGAAGTACGATACGTGCCTGGCGGATTTGGTTGGGCAGGTTTAGACGTTACTGCGAAGCGAGCTGAAAGCGAGTAGCCAGCGCAACTCCGATGAGCTGTGTCGCCTGTGAAGGGGCTCGGCTTTTACTGCGCTCCCGCGCGGGGTGAATTACTCCCTTACAATTGATGGATCCACGCCTGACAGGTCAGGTCCGAACTCTCGCCGATGAAGAAGCTCCTCATCATGCTGGCCCTGTGCTCCGCTTCGCTCTTCGGCCAGAGCAAAACAGGTGAGCTGCGGCTGCATGTCACCGATTCCGCGGGGTTGGGCGTAAAGAGCTCAGTGGACCTGGTGAGTGAATCGAACCAGTTTCACGAGTCACTCGTCACTGACGAAGCCGGCCTGCTTGACGTCCAGCGGCTGCCGTTCGGAATCTATCGCCTGCAGGTGAGCCGCGAAGGCTTTGCAGCGTCCACGCAATCGCTCGAGATTCGCTCCGCAGTCCCCAAAGACCTCAACATCAAGCTGAGCGTGGCGGGCACACAAGAGTCCGTGACCGTCACCGCGAAGGGAACACTTATCGATCCCGACCGTGTTGGGACGGTCAACGAGATCGGCACGCAGGCGATTCAGCAGCGCGAGACTGCGCTTCCCGGCCGCTCCGTGCAGGACCTGGTGAACTCGCAGCCGGGGTGGCTCTATGAAGGAAACGCCGTGCTGCATCCGCGCGGCACGGAATATCAGACCCAGTTCGTCGTCAACGGCATTCCGCTTACGGACAATCGCTCGCCCGGAATGGGGCCGGAGATTGAGGCCGACAATCTGGAGTCGATGAGCGTCTACACCGCGGGCATTCCGGCGGAGTACGGGCGCAAGATGGGCGGCATCGTCGAGGTGAACACTGCCCGGGATACGCGCGAAGGACTTCACGGCCAGGTTGTGCTCTCGGGTGGGAGCTTCGACACAGCGAGCGGCTACACCATGCTTCAGTACCTGGAAGGGAAGAATACATTCGGGATAAGCGCTGACGGAGCGACCACGGGTCACTACCTCAACCCGCCCGTGCCGCAGAATTACTTCAACACGGCGACGGTGGGCGATTTCTCAGGCACGTACGAGCGCGAGCTCACGCCGCGAGATCGTATCAACTTCATGTACCGGCATGAGCTTGTGCGTTACGACGTGCCTAACGAGCAGGTGCAGCAGAGAGCGGGTCAGCAGCAGGACGGCAATATCTTCGAGGACTTGGGCGCGGTTACCTACCAGCACATTTTCTCGCCGAATGTGGTGGGAAATCTGCGTGGCATGGTGCGGAGCAATTCGACCGGCCTGTCTTCCAACGAGCTGTCGACGCCGATCATCGTCTTCCAGCAGAACCATTTCACGGAAGGCTACTTCAATGGCTCGCTTGCCATTCATCATGGCCGGCACGAGTGGAAGGCTGGGGTTGAATCGGACAACACGTTTCTCCACGAGAATTTCTCCGACATCATTACAGACTCGTCGCAATTCGATCCCGGCACGCCGACGACGTTCAGCTTCATCGGCAACCGGCCCGACCTGGAGCAATCGGCGTATGTGCAGGACCTGATCCGCCTGGGTGATTGGACGGTGAGCGCCGGGTTGCGATGGGACCACTACCAGCTGCTGGTGAATCAGAATGCTTTGAGCCCGCGGGTAGGTGTGAGCCGCTACTTCGCCAAAGCCAACCTGCTGGCGCACGTGTCGTACGATCGGGTTTTTCAGACGCCGTCGTTCGAGAACATCCTGCTGTCGAGCTCGCCATCGGTTGTCGTGCTGAATCCCGATGTCCTGCGGCTTCCCGTCGAACCATCGCATGGCAATTTCTACGAAGCGGGCGTGATGAAGGGCTTTCTCGGCAACTTCAGCCTGGACGTGAACGCGTATCTTCGCCAGATGAACAATTTTGCCGATGACGATCTCCTGCTGAACACGCCGGTGAGCTTTCCCATTTCCTTTCGCAAGGCGAGCATTTATGGGGCGGAAGCAAAGGTGAATGTCCCACATTGGGGTAAGCTGTCGGGATTTGTTGCCTACTCCTACATGGTGGGATCGGCATACTTTCCGGTGAACGGCGGGTTGTTTCTGGGTCAGTCGGCGACGAATGCCCTCACGCAGCTAACTGGTCGCTTTTGGGTCTCGCAGGACCAGCGCAATACGGCGCGAGCGCGATTTCTCTATCAATTCAAACCACGCTTCTGGGGCGCGATTGGAGCGCAGTACGGCAGCGGATTGCCGGTGGATTTCGACGGGACGTTCGAGCAAGCGCTGGCTGCGTATGGGCCGGTTGTGCTCAGCAAGGTGAACCTTGAGGCGAATCGGGTGCGGCCGAATTTTTCGCTGGACACTTCGGTGGGCGCTGATCTCTGGGCGAAGGACAACGTTGCCATGCGATTGCAATTTGATGTGCTGAACATTACCGACCGCTTTAACCTGATTAATTTCGCGGGATTGTTCTCCGGGAATTCCGTGGCTCCGCCGCGAACGTTTGGGGTGCGGCTGCAGACAAGCTTCTAATCAGGGACGGCCGAACAAGCGAAAATAGAACTTCAACAGTGTTGATCGTTGGCTGGGCGGACGCGATTGGTGCCAGTCATAGATCTGGCGTTCGGAGTCGCGCAAGCGGGCGAGGAATTCGTTATCGCCGATGCGTTGCCGCGCCAGCAAGGCGCGTCCCTTGCGGCGCATGCTACGCCGATTACGAAAAGCCGCCAACACGCCACGAAAATAAGCTCTCGCACCGCCGTCTGGCGAAACGGGAAACACAGCCGGTCCGTTTCCTCGTCGAATTGTCGCCAGCATCATCCATAAAAGCTGGTGGACGATGATCCTTGGCAGCAAGCGCACGAACACCGACCGCGGGTAATTCTTGGCAACAAGATAGATCTGATTGCGGGTGATGAGCTCGACTATGCGCGGATGCATCGGTTCGCCCAGCGTCGCGCTGCCGACGTGATAGGCGACCGCGTCCGGCACATAGAAGCCGCCATATCCCATCAGCTCGGTGCGCAGCGCCAGGTCTAGGTCGTCGAGGTAGGCGAAGAATTCCGGGTCGAGTCCCCCGGCGGCCATGAACGCCTCGCGTCGGTAGAGCACCGCGGCGCCACATCCCGCAAGCACCCGCATCGGTTGATCAAATTGTCCACGATCCTCGTCCCCATGCCCGAGCCTATACGCCCCGCCTCCCATCAGCATTGCGTCGGCCGCTCCGTCAAGATGCGTGCGTTGCGAAGCGCGCAGCAGTTTGCCGGTGGCGAAGCCGAGCTTCGGATCGGCATCCATGACATCCACCAGCTTCTGCAAATAGTCGGGCGCGAGTTCGACGTCGTTGTTGAGCAGGAGAATATAACGCGACTCGGTCGCCGAGACAGCGCGGTTGATTGATCCGGTTGTGCCTTCGTTGGTCGGCAGGTCGATACGCCGGGTGTTTCGCGGAAGAGGATCGGGCAGGAGTTCGCCTGAGCGCGCCTCATTCTCGACGACCACAATCTCCCAGTCGTCGGGGGCGAGCGTTTGCTTCTGTATAAACTCAATGCAGCGAGAGCTTAGATCGGGGCGGTGCAGCGACGGGATCGCGATGGCGACGGTCTTCACGCGGTTCTGCTGGTGATTGTACACAGCAGCCGCAGATACGCCTTCATGGGCGTTCCTTAACTCCACGCCGAGTTAGCCAGCCGCCGCCGCGCTTGATCGTAAGCACCTTCATCCAGCCTTGCTCGGAAAGCAGCGAGCGGTCGGACAATTTAAGCCCTGCCTCCGCAACGACCGTGCGCAGCATGTGGGGGGAGTTGTAGTTCAACAATCCACGGATGGTCTCGGGCGCGTTGCGGTACATAGCCGCCTGCTCGCGGAATAGAGGCAGGGTTTGCTCCCCCACGGTGCAGGCATCGAAGTAGAAGACTCCGCCAGGTTTCAGAATTCTATTTACCGAAAGCAGGTAGTTGTAGACGTCGTAAGGATTGAAGTGGATAAAGACGTTCAATGAGAAGCCAAAGTCATACGCTTCCGCGGGCAGGTAGTCGAGATAATTGGACTGAATCTGATGAAAGGAAACATTGGCACATTGCGCACAATTGGCACGGGCCCTTGCGAGGAACGAGGCGCTGATGTCATTGCAGTCCAGCGATAGACAGTGGCCGGCAAGCAGACGCGCAACAGTGCCCTCTCCGCTGCCAATTTCAAAGCCGCGGCTCTTGGGACGCACAGAACACCACTTCAGGACCTCCTTCGCCCGTCCTCGGCGATCAGCCTCGAACTCCTCCCTGGTCGAGTGGCCGGCGAGTTGATCGAGCGCCTGCTCCTCCGTACCCTCCCAGGCGTTTCGCATGAGGTCCATAGAATCCTCCAAAGTGGTCAGCGTACGAGCAGGGAATGTTTGCTCATCTCTCCTGCTCCGAGAGCATCGCGCTGCCATGCTTGCCAGCATTGCTCGAACGGGCATATTCGGCAGCGGTGTGGAATGCCGACACCAGTTCCTCATCGGTGTCGAAAAGAAGATCACGCTTGCCCACCTGTTCGGGTAGTCCGCCCACGGCCGAGACGATGGCAGGACGGTCCAGAAGTCGGGTTCGCGCCAGCACCCCGGAGGACCAAATCTCGGCGTATGGAAACACTACCCAATCTGCGGCTGTAATCCAGGTATCGAAATCCTCGTTGCTGACAAACGATTCGACCAAATGCGTGGCCGGACTGCTCGAAACCAGATTCCGCAGTTCGGAGACATATTGCGTGTTGTCGGGATGGGGGACGCGTATCGAGCCAACCACGTACAACTCGGCACCGGCCCGACCGGCGGCCTTGAATGCCTTAATCGCCCGGTCAAAACCCTTGTGCCGCTGGAGAAAGCCGATACACAGAAATACCACTGCGTTCGGGTCGATGCCGAGGCGATGGCGTGCTGAGGCGCGGGTATCGTTGCTGAACCTGTTGAACACCGCGTGATGAGTACGAATCTCGACACGATCGCGCGAGAGCCGCATCCCGTAACGTTTTTCGAAGAGCTCGAGTTCGGTTGACGTATGAAAGATCAGTCGTGGCGCCAGCTTCCATTTCCACTTGTAGACCCAGCCTTGCTTGCCCGCGAGGAAAGGAATTTCATGGGCCACGACCTCAAGGCTGCGCTTCCTGAGGAACAGCAACATAAAACTGAGGGTGGTCTTCAGCGTGTCCCACCGATTCTGACGCACGAAAAGATCGCGGTAGTAAAACGCCCACTGGTACTGGAGAACGACACGGTCGTAATCAGGAAACAGCCGCAGGAGCCGGAGAAGCCTGGTTCCGCCGCGCAGGTCCCAGGCAAACTTCACGTCACCCTGTCCATCGGGGGAGACCACATCCACCGTGTGCCCCTCGGAGCGAAGCTTTGCTACGCTCTGCTCGGCATACGCGCCGATACCACAGCGCGTCGGGGGATAGGTTGAGACCATCAGGTAACGCAAGATGACTCCGTTTGCTATTGCTTCTCGAAGGCCAGACACGCTCCAAAAGAGCCGTAGGGATCGGATGAGAGACGAATAATGCCGATGCTGAGAAGGATACTTATATCGGGATATTGATCGTGCCAGCCGTTTCTGTACCAGACAGACGACCAGTTCTCACCGTGAAGAAAGTCTTTAAAGGAATCTTGAAATTGCAGGACAAACTCATGCGGCGGCGAAACCATATAGAACTGCTGGATAAGCTTCAACGTAGGGCGGAACAGACGGCTTTGCAGCGCCGGCGGATCATAACGACGCTCGAAGCCCGCGTAATAAGACGTCGACTGATTCTCGATATACGTTAAATCAGTAGGCACGGTGACGACTAATCTTCCGCCGGGCCGTAGTACCCGCTCGAACTCGGCCATGGCGCGCGAGTCTCCATCGCCGTGGATGTGCTCGATGGTGGAGATGGCGCTGACGAAATCGAGCGAGTTGTCGGCGAAAGTCAATTGCGTCGCGTCCTCCCGCTGCACCGTGAAGCCATCGGCCTTCCGCCAGCCCAAAGTCTTCATGTAGCTTTTCTGGCGGTCGAGATATTTAGGGTCGAGTTCCGTGGCATAGGTTGTCGCTCGACAGCGCTGGCGGAGGAATGTAGGCACAGGGGACGATCCGCTGCCAATATCCAGATAGGTGCTGCCGGGCTTCAGCCAAAGATCGCCGTGTCTGGCGGTAAAGGCATCCTCGATGTTGCGGTAGACGTCTGTACGCTGACCCAGCACTTTGGAGTGGCGATACAACATCCACCAGTACTGCATCAGGCCTTCACGAAGCATAGGTGGCCATCCATGCTACGAGTATATAGACCGATGCGCGATCCACCCGGACACAGCGATGGGTTGAGATTACGACGTGTGGCTTACTCCGCATTGGCATCAAGAGCTTTGACCTGCGCTTCCAGGTGCTCGTTCCCAAGGAGTGAATGAAGCGCCGCCAGGTCTTCGGCGGTTAAGCCACCGCCAGGTTGCGCACCATTTCCGCTTGTCACTAGATTCCACCAATCAGGGTCGTGAAAGCGCAAGTGCTGGAAGAAGCGCGCGATGGGAGGACGAGCGTTGAACTCCTCCATGCCGCGAACGAAATGCTGCCAGAATCCGGGAGTCTTGCGATAGTGTCCCTCTTGCCGAAGCAGCGCCATGTATTTGTCAGGATGCCGCTCCAGCAGGATGGGATCCAGCCGGAACATCTTGGCTCTCTCGGCTCGTGATTCGCGTTCCACCGTTACTGGATGTGGAGGATGGAAGACAACAACGTCGCGCGCGTACGGTATCTCGCCGAATTCGATAATGCGCCACGCCAGGTCGGTGTCCTCACGGAAATCCTTGAAGCACTCATCAAAGCCTTGCACCCGAGACAGGAGGTCGCGGCGATAGAACATGTTAGCGGTCATGAAACCAAAGCCTTCGAATCCCACATTGGTTACCGTGCGGAAGAGCTCAGGATCCACGTCGTCGGTGCGAATACAGCCTTCCAGCCCGGCCCTGGGGGCTTCGTCGAAATAACGAGCGGCCTTCTCCAGCCAGTCCGGCTGGGGGATGCAGTCGTCATCCGTGAAGGCCACAACCAGGCCGGTCGCCTCCTGGATCCCTTTGTTGCGCGCCAAGGCTGGACCGCGCTCGTTGGAATACACGTAGCGAATCTCCAACTTACGCTTGTATTCGTCAGGGATGGTCACCGGCGGATCGCTCTGGTCAACCACCACGACTTCAAAATCCGGAAATGTCTGGAGAGTGAGCGCGTTGAGATTGCGCAGCAGCAGGTCGTTGCGGTTGTATGTCGGAATGACCACCGAGAAGAAGGGAGGACTCATTCGCCGGCGGTATCGGAGCAATCCGTTGATCCGGTAGGCGGCACGGTCAAGCGCCCTCCGCCAATCGTAATTATCTTCGGCTTGACGCCGAGCCAGCCTGGCACAACGTGTGCGCAGCGCTTCATCCTGCCGCAGGCGCTTAAGCGCGTCAGCAAATCCGCCGCGATCTGCTACCGCGCAAAACTCATCCGCGCCTTCAATTCCGCGGACTCCCGTTTCGGTGGAAACGATGGCCAGACCAGCCGCCATGTACTGCACCAGCTTCAGGTTGGTGCCCGAACCTACTTCAACCGGGTTTAGTCCAAAATCGGAGGCCGCAAATACCGAGGCGAGTTCGTTCTCGGCGATCACGCCCAGCAGCCTGGCATTTTCCGGAACAGCGGCAGGATCAGCGGTGCGGAAGTAATCTTCCTTAACGCTGCCTGCGACAGCAAAAATCATGTCGGGAAATTTCGGAGCCAACTGCTCGATGATGAAAGCCGCAGCTTCGGTATTGGGGCGGTAACCGCTGCCGACAAAAATCGCGACGTCGCGGTCCTCCCATCCATGAGCCGCCTTGGCCGCCGCTTTCTCGCTTGCTTGCGGCGGGCGAATGGCGTTGGTGTCGGCGCAGTTGGGAAGCACATGAAATCGCCCGCGCGCGACGCCGTACGTCTTCGACATGGCATCGGCATCTTCCGACGAGCACACCCAGATGTCATTGCTGCGCCGCACCAGTTCACCCTCAACTCGTCCAACGCTGGACGCCAGCTTCCGCCCGGCGAAGGTTGAGCTGAGTAATCTCGACCTCAGCGCGAACTCGAAATTGTGGGCGTCATAGATGACCAGCTTGTCCTTCAGCAAATCGCCGGCGAGGGGGTAAACCCAGGGATGGGTGAAGACTACAACTTCGGAGGAGGCGACAGTCTGATGCAGGGCGCGCACGAATTCCGGAGAGAGGCGCGTCATCCAGGGGAAACCGACGTCGATCACCGAACCGCCTGGCACGAAGCGCTGCAATGCGCGTGCGAGCTTGTATTGCAGCCAGGAGAGCGCAAACACACGGGAATGCCAGGCAGGCAGTGGCCAGTCGTCCGTGCTCTTTGGACCATACCAGTCGTAAGCGCCGATGTACTCGGTGGGAAAATGCGCCGCCAGGCCCCGGCAAAGTTCTTTCACGCGTACACGGCCACCACCGACGGCCGGCTCCAGCACCTGGTTGTCGGTCACCAGAACCTGTATCGCCTCGCGAGTCTTTTGTAGGAGGGGCGGCAGCGTAACGGGTTCTGATGCAACCGCAACGGTTGATCGAGAGCCGCCTACTGCGGCGCCCAGCAGACGCTCCACGACCGGCTCCCATGACTGCGAAGGCGCGGCCTCAAAGGCCCGCTCGCCCATTTCCCGCGCCAATTCAAGCCTGCCTGCCAGGAGAGCCATGGCTCCTGCAATTTCGGCCGGATCGGGATTGACGATGAAGCCCGTGCGGCCGTTCTGCACCAGCCGGGTGGGCTCGCCGGAATCGTTGCAGACGATGACCGGCTTATGACTCAGCATGGCCTCAACGGTGATGTAGCCGAAGTCTTCTTCCTTGGGAACAAACAGAACCGCCAGGGCGTTGGCGTAAAGTTCAAGCATCTCCTCGTCCCCGACGAAACCGAGGAAGCGGATTCGGGGATCATCGCCGGCCAGTTCCCGGAACAGCCCTTCGTCGGAGCCGGTACCGGCGATCAAGAGAGGGACATCATACGGCAGCAGCTGCATGGCGCGGATCGCGAGATCGACCCGCTTCCAACGGTGCAAACGTCCAGGCAGAAAGAAATATTCCTGCGAGCGGCTGTAGTGGCCCTGCACCAGCGCGGGCGGATAGAGAACTTCGGCCTCAAAGCCGTTGTAGAGCTTTAGGCGACGGGCAGTCTCGCATCCGTTGGTGAAAATTTTGCGGACGCGCGCGAATGCAAAGTCGTCGAGGCGCTGTATCATCTCGCGGCGCGAATGCTGCTCGGCAAGGGCCCAGGGCGAGAGTGTTCCATATTCGTCACCGAAGCGGTCGTAGAACACTCGCATCTGATGCAGCAGCCAGCAGACATGATTACGATGCTGCGCCATGTAAGTAGGAGTTTTCGTCGAGAAGACCGCGCTGTAGGAAGCCAGGTCGAGATCATGGCAATCCAGGTAGCCTTCCAGGACGCTTTGCCAACAGGCTTCGCTCACCGGCACCTGTAGCCAGTCAGTGTCGACCTTTTCCTTGAACGCCTGAACCAGTCCGACGAAGTGCCGCTCGGCGCCGAAAAGGCGCTCGGTATCGTGGATGGCAGGCGTGACGATAGCGACTTTCATTCCGAGGTCCCCGGACTCAGTGGCGCTGAGCGGATGCAGTGGAGTCTGGTCACTGCGGACAATGGTAAGCAGTTAAGTTCCGGAGGAACGTCCTGGCCGTAAAAGGATGTCAATGTGGTCAGCGCCGCTGCGCTCGCATCGCGAGAGCACCTCCTCGATGCTGGCGGCGACTTGACCGCTATTGGTCACCAGCCAAAATTCATAGTGGCGTGAGGCGAAAAACTCCAGGTATTCGCGGCCGCTGACGCCGGATGAGTGCCGCAGGCCTTCAGGCGAAAACTCACTGACCACGCTCGGCCGGCAGCGATCCAGCATCTCGCGGGCGCCCGCCATAGCTCTGAACTCAAAGCCTTCAACATCAATCTTAACGAATGCCACCCTGGCGTCCTTCGGCAGAACGTCGTCGATGCGGAGACCCATGACTGTGTCGGCGCTGAGGACATCGTCGGACGATGCCTCGGCGAGCTCGGCGACATTGCCGTTGGACGAACTCGGGAAGTATCCCAGAAGGCCGCTGGTTTCCGTTGCCGCCGCCTGCACGATCTTGATGTTGGTAAATCGGTTGGCCAATTGACTGGCATAAAGCATTCTTGCATTGGCCGGCGATGGCTCCCAGCTGTAGACGAATCCATCCTGGCCAACGAGGGAAGCGGCCAAAAGGCTGAAGTAGCCGATATTGGCACCGATGTCGAGGACAACCATGCCCGGCCGCAGAGACTGGTGAAATATCTGCGCTACGTGCGGCTCGTACTCACCCGAGCGGATGATGACTCTGCCGATGAACGTATCGCCCGGCGAAGCGTAGATCTTGAAGTTCGGCAGTTCCACCAGTTGGGCGTTCGCCCCCCGATGCTCCAGAAGATGGCGCTCGATAAATTCTTTACAGTTGAGGTAACTGCGGACGATCACATCTAAACGCTCGCCGGCGCGAATCGCATGGCCGGGCCATTCATGTTTCTCCGGATTTCTGCCGAGCAGCAGGCGAAAGCAAGAGAGAATGTCCGACTGGGTTGCGGTCTCAGAAAAGTCAATCTCCCAGGGCGCCAGCCTTCTACCCGACAAGACTGCTTGCCACTCGCGATCGACTCTCTCGTGCTCCAGCACTAAGCGGATGTCTTGCAGAGCTCGAATCACTGCGCCTTGGAAAAGCTGGTTAGGCCGCGTGTACCAGGTTAGCGAGCGACGGATGACCCTCTGCATAAGTCGTCGCAGGCCTGAAGCATCCGGACTAGGGTCACCGAAGCGGCGATGGCTGTCCAGCGCTGCCTTGAGCTCCTGCTCCAGCCGATCGATGGCTTCGCGTGCCGAATCAGGTGGATCTGTATGCGGATTGTCGACGCTCAAAGCGGTCGGTGGCTTCATATGCGAGGTCAAGCGGCGAGCGCCCCTGGTAATGACTATAGAAAGCCTACCAATCCCTTGCGGGCTTGTGCAATCGCGCATAGCGAATCACCGGGCGGCGGCTGCGACGGCCGCAAGGGACTACCGGCCGACAAGGCGCTGGAATTCCTCCGAGATGCGCTGCCAGCAGCCTTCCCCGTCGTAGTGCGTCGCTGTGCTGAAAGCGGCGGCTCCCATCTTCTCTCGCAACTGCGAATCGCTCAGTAGGCTGTCAATGGCGGCCGCGAGCTGCCCGGCGTCGCCGAATGGTGCGATGATGCCGCCGCCGCTGTCGGTGACTAACTCGCGCGAGACAGCGATGTCGGCGGCTATCACCGGTTTGCGATTCACCCAGGCTTCGATCAGAACGAGGCCGAGCGATTCCACGCGCGACGGCTGCGCGACAATTGTCGCCGAGGCGAGCAGGTCGCGCTTCTCGGCTTCGGCGAAGGGCGGCAGATTGAGCAGCTTCGGGCAATTGCTGCCGGCTTTTGCAAGGAAGGCGTCGAAGGCGGAGAGACCCGGGCCCGCCATGACCAGCCAGGCATCTGAACCGCGCGTCCAAAGAAGCTTCATCGCTTCGACCAGGGTTTCCGATCCCTTCTCGAAGGCTTTCATGCCGAGGTGCAGGACGACGGGCCCGTCGATGTGATATCGCTTGCGCAGGTATTCGGGGTTGCCGCCGGTCACCGACTTCAGGTCGATGCCGAACGGCGTGATTGCCAGCTTGTCCGGAGGAATGCCCAACGTTTGCAGACGGTCCCGCTCAATTCGCGTCATGCAGAGAACTTTGCGGCAATGCTGGAGCAATGTGACCTGATGCGACTGAAGGTAATGCCGCAGGACCTCGTCGTTTGCAGCTTCGCCAAGATGCGTGCAGGGCGTGCATACCACGGGAATGTTCCGGACTTCGCCTGCGTGAAGGCCGGCATACATCAGGCTGTTGTAGGGGAGTGGACCGATGTGGATGAGATCGGCATCAATCGTTTGCAGGGCCTCTGAGAGTCCCGGGACGCGAAACGAAGGACGCCGGTACTGCGCTTTCCATCGCCAGTACGGCGCGAGTCCGAGCATTCGGGTAGCGCGGCGGCGCAGCGCGTTGTAACAGACGGGGAAGCGACGAATGGCGACGCCATCGACCGTGACTTGCTCTTCGGGAAAAGTCTTGAAGCCGGGCAGCCAGAAGGCTTCGAGATCGTCGGCGACCGTGGTGAATATGGTTGCGCGATGGCCGTGAGCGACGAGGTACTGGGCCAATGCCAGCAGCGAATTCTCGTATCCGCCGCGGTAAGGAAAGGATCGGGGAAGAACGAAGGCTACGTGCATTGGCAGGGATTAGCGTGCTTCCAGTTGATTATGCAGCATCGTGATGTCAGGAGAAACTATCGTGTTGCCGACTGAAGCCGGCTCCGAACAAAGCAAGCGCCTGGATGCCGGCCTGAAGGCCAGCTGGGTCTACGCGTCGGTTCTACCCGGCGAGCTCGAGCTGTGCTCAGTGCGCCGCGACGGCTTCCAGGTTCATCAACGAGTGGTACATGCCAATGGCCTCCTCCGGGGGGCCATCGGCGAGAACCGTGCCGTGGTCGATCAACAGGGCACGATCGCAATGCTCGCGGACGTCGCTCATGTTGTGCGTGACCAGCAGGATCGTCTTGCCCGCCTGGCGGAAGTTACGGATGCGCTCAAAGCACTTCTGCTGAAAGCCGACATCGCCGACAGCTAAGATTTCATCGACGACAAGGATCTGGGGATCGACCTCAATGGCGACGGCAAACGCCAGCCTCATGTACATGCCGGAGGAGTACTGCTTGACCGGGGCATCGATGAACTCGCCGATGTCAGCGAAGTCGATGACGCGCTGTTCTCGTTCCAGCATGTCGCGCTTGGAGTATCCCATCAACAGCCCGTTCAGCAGGATGTTTTCGCGCCCGGTGAGTTCATGATGGAAGCCCGCGCCCAACTCGATGAGGGGGGCGAGCGAGCCTGACACCGTCACCTTGCCTTTGCTCGGCCGGTAGACGCCGGCGATGATTTTCAGCAGCGTGCTCTTGCCCGAGCCATTACGTCCGATGATGCCCATCGCCTGCCCATGCGGGACATCGAAGGAAACGTTCTTCACCGCTTCAAAGTCGTGGTAGCTGGCGCTCTTGCGAAACAGCTTGGAGAACAACTCGCGCACCGTGTCCGGACGCTCGTGAATGACGCGAAAGCGCTGGGTCACGTTTTCCAATCGAATTACAGGATCGCTCAAGGTCATTCGCAAATCAGACGTAGAACACAAACGTATTTTGATACTTCCGGAACACCGCGTAGCCGATAAGCAGGCTGACAAACGCGCAAACGAAGGAGGCAATGATCGACGGCGCTTTCGGCAACTGGCCGTAGTAGACCGACAGGCGAAATCCGTTGATGACGTAAATGATCGGATTCAGCTTAAGGATCCACTGATAGTGCCTGGGCAGCATGTCGAGCGGATAGATGATGGGCGTCACGTAAAACCACGCTGAGAGCACGACCTGCAGAATGTGCGACACGTCGCGATAAAAAACGTTGATGGCAGCGAAGAAGAACGTCATGCCCATGGTAAAGATCGCCAGCGCCAGCAAAGGTACGGGCAGGTAGATCCATGTCCAGTAGAACGGGTGTCGCAGCAGCGGTACCAGCACCGCCAGGGGGATGAGCGACAGCAGCAGGTTGATGATGTTCGAGACGATTGCGGCCATGGGGAAGACGAGCTTGGGCACGGCCACTTTCTTGATCAGGTCGCCATTGCTGACGATGGACTCGACCGCATAGGACAGCGACTGCGAGAAAAACGTCCAGGGCAGCAGCACGCTGAGCAGGAAGATGGCATAGTGCGGGATGGCGAAGCGCATGATCGTGGAGAACACCAGGGTCAGCACGATCATCATGAATGCGGGATTGAGCAGCGCCCAAAGGAAGCCGAGAACGGAGCGCTTGTAGCGGATCTTCAGCTCCTTGATGGCGAGCGCCCAGATCAGCTCCCGGTAACGATAGATGTCGCGGACTAAATGCGGCATAGATTATGCGTAAACCCGCTCATTCGAGCGGCGCGAATGAGTCGTGCACCCCGCAGAACAGGCGGATATTAGATGTTAAACGATTTTTGCGGCAGGCGCAGAGGCAGTGGCGGCTCACGATCGGGGGGAATTATCGGGTCGGGCCGAGGTTCAGGTCGGTCATGCCGCGCAGCAGATCGCGCTGCTCGGGCGTGTAGTTATTCTTGAATTCGTCGGAGTTCAGCAGCTCATTGCGCGCCGAGGGCGGCATGCCGCGCAGCCTGCGGTAGGCGTTGGAGATCCTGGTCTTCTGGTCGTCCGGCAGACCGCGATACTGGTTGAACAGATTGCGCGCCTGCTGCTGTTGCTGCGGCGTCATGTGCTCGAAGGTTTCCATCCGGTTGAGGATTTGCGCCTTCTTTTCCGGCGGCTGGCTGTTGAATGTCCGCAGCCGGTCCATCAGCTTATTCTGCTTTTCCGGTGGCAGGCTGCGGAAGCCGGGATCGTGCTGCAGTTTCTGCTCCTGCTGGTTCGGCGGCAGCGTCATGTACTTGCGCAGCCAATCGCCGCGGTGCGGTCCCGGGCCCTGGGGATGAAACTGATAGTTTCCGTTGGAGCCCTGGGGAGCCGGATGCGAGGACGGAGGTGCGCTGGGCGGGGGCGCGCTTTGTCTAGGCGGAGGCGGCGGAGCCGATGGCGCCGATCCGCCACGATGCTGCCAGGGCGGAGACAAGGATAGCGCAGGCAGGGCGCTCAAGATCAGCGCCGCAATCAGCAGAATGGATTTGGCCAGACGCACTATCGCTCTCTCACCTTCCGTACCGAGCCCGAGTTGCTGGGGCTGAAGCCCGAGCTTTGCTGCCGTCATCCTGCACGACGGAAATCGTGGCCTGATACACGTCACAACGACGTGGCCGTCACTTACTCTGTCGCCGATTGCCCGTCGAGGGCATCGAATTCGGAAAACAGGTCGGCATTCTTATCCAGGTACTGTAAATCGCTGACCGCACTTCCCGGGGTGTTGACGCGGACCACGCCGTCATTGGTGGCGAGTGTGTTACGGTCACCGCGGAAGTGCCCTATCTCAAGCAAACCAACGCCCAACGCAATCAACACCACGGCCGCCGCGGCAACCACGGGCCGACGCAGCCAGGCAAACCAGCTCCGCTCTGCCGGCACCATAACCTCTTCGCGCATACGCGCGCGGAGCCGCGTATTGAAATACGGTGACGGCTCCGGCGCCTGCCACTCATCCAGCAGCGACATGGTTTGCTGAAAGGAAGCAAACTCGCTCGCGCAGATATTGCAGCTTTGCAGATGCTCCTGCAGCTCAGGCGAAACCGCCTCGGGCGAGCTCAGCACCGCTTCCATGAATTCCTGACGAAGTTTCTCGCAACTCATAACGCCACCCATTTCCTGCCCCTGCTAAATAAACTGTTTCAGCGTCTCGCGCAGCGTTTCATAGGCGCGGAATAGCAGCGACTTGGTCGCCGACTCACTCAGCTTTAACACCGCTGCGATCTGTTTGTAGTCCATGTTCTGATACTTGTGCATCAAAACCGCCATGCGCTGCCGCTCAGGCAACGCTTCCACCTGCTGCCGGATGGCGGCCAGCCGCTCGCGGCGCAGGATGGTTTGCTCGGCATTCAGGCCCGTATCCGCCACATCGACCGTCATGCCGGTATCGGCGTCGGGCTCATCGATGTTGACCGTGTTCTCCGGCCGCTCGTGCTTGGTATCGCGCGCGTAGTTGACGGCCAGGTTGGTCGCAATGCGATACAGCCAGGTCGTAAACTTCGCGCTCGCTTCGTAACTCTGGCGCGAGCGATAGACCCGAAGAAAAACTTCCTGGGCGAGCTCTTCGGACACTGCCTGATTGTGCGTCATGCGATACATGAAGCTGATCATCGGCCGACGGTACTTCTCGACCAGATAATCGAAGGCAGGGTCGTCGCCCGAAGCCACGCGCAGCATGACTTCAGCGTCGCTCAGCATCTCTAAAACGACAGGTTCAGCCAATTCGCCCCGTATCGCGGCTGACGGCGGCAAGACTTGTTGAGCCGCGCCTCCAGCCAGAATGGCTCGATCTAACGCGATGCTGCCCACATCGACAGTAACCCTCGCATGTACACAAAGTTGCGTCGATAACAGGCATATTTTTGTACCACTTCGCGCACGCCCTGAGACGGCGCCAAGAGGCTCCGCGGACAGCCCGATTTCTGCACCGTAGCCGCTAAAGCAGTATTATGCACGAGAGGTCCGGCTCCCGGCACATCTTGACATGGATTTGATGCGAAAAACAGTTAGCTGTTTTTGCCTGGCGCTGGCTTGCGTTCTGGCCGCGAGGACCGGCGCAGACGCTTCGGTTTCGCCTGCCGCTCAAGAGCAGCAGTCCGAGCAGCATTCGACCGAACCTGCGGGCTCAGACGCCCGCTCGGGCAAAGGGCTCAGCCTGAGCGATCAGGTAATACAGGGGATCCTGGAGCCGCTGCGCACCGGCATGGTGACACAGAACATCCAGATGGTATTGTCGATTTTCGACAAGAAGGAGCTGGACAACTACAGCGATCTCCAGGGACAGCTTCGGGCATTCTTTCAGACCTACGACGAGGTCCGCCTCCGCTACCAGATTCTGCAGGTGACTGCCGATCAGGGCACCGGATCAATGACGGCGATGGTAGAAATGGACGCGCTGCCTTACGGTGCATCGCAGGTGCCCGCGCGACGCAGTGCGCAGATGCGCTTCCAGATCAAGCTCAAGGGCACAGCCTGGAAGGTCACAAGCTTCCGGCCGTCGGACTTCTTCGGCCTGGGATACAACCGCACGGATGTGCAATGAATCACCATAGCGCCACCCGTCATGAAGCGCGATTACCCTGAACGTCCCATCATCGGCGTGGGCGCGGTGATCGTGGAAGGCGGCCGCGCGCTGCTGGTGCGCCGCAACACCGAACCGTTGCGGGGAGAGTGGTCGGTGCCCGGCGGAATGTTGGAACTCGGCGAGAAGCTGCGTGACGGCGTGCGGCGCGAGGCGCTGGAAGAAACCGGCGTGGAGGTCGAGGCGGGCGAGGTGCTCGACGTCTTCGACAGCATCTTCACCGACGGTCTGGGCCAGACGCAATATCACTACGTGCTGATCGACTACCTGTGCCGGCCGATTTCCGGGCAGGCCCAGGCGGGCAGCGACGTTAGCGACGTCCGCTGGGTGAGCGTGGACGCTTTGCCGGCCATGGGGCTGCGTGAGTCAATCGAGCAGGTGGTACGCAAAGGGTTACTGCGCGCCAGGAAAACTAGCAGTTGACGAAAATCGCTTTTGCATAGACCATCTTTCGGGAGGGTTCGGATGGCACCAATGTTTCGCGCGAGCTTGCTTCTGGCTGTCTTGACGATCACGATTTCGGCTGCGGCACAGACCGCGGGGCAGCAGGCTACAACATCGCAAGGGCCCCAAACTCCGGCGAATCAGCGGCCACGGGTCACCAATCCGGGCGCTTCGACGGCGGCCCGGCCGCCTGACATGGTCTGCTTCGGTTATTACCCGAACTGGAGCGTGCAGTTCATCAACGGCGAAGCGCGCTACCTTGGCATCAATGAGCCCGATCAGACGTTTCTCGGCGATTTCTATTGGGTGGCGCAGGACAAAGTGTGGGAGTGGCATCGCGCAAACGGCTTGGCGCCGATGAATGGAAGCTATGGTCTGTCGGCGTCGGTACAGAAAGAGGTTTGCCAGGATCCGGTGCAGAAGGAAAAGTATCCCTACTCTGCCCAGGTTTACTTGCCGCAGGGCGACATGGTCAGCGGCTGCTGCCGCAAGCTGAAGCCGGGCGAAGCGCCGGTTGGCAAGCACGGCGCGCCATCCACTACGCCGGCAGCTCCCGCGCCTGCGACAGGTACGCAGCCGGGAATCCCACGGACGGTTTCGCCTCCGGCATCGCAGTAATGTAGCGCCGACCTCCAGAACCTGCCCTGAGCCTGTCGAAGGGTCGTCTGTAGCGCGGGTCTCCCGCCCCGCGCTTTCTGTTTGAGAACCCCCTTTGGCGACGCGAAGCTTCAGGACGGTCTCGTTCACGAGTCTTCCGGGCATATACTGTCGCACCATGAAGCTCGTCTACGCCCTCGTGCTCTCACTGCTGCTTACCTGCGTTCTGCCGGCGCAGAATTTACCTCCAGCAGCACCCGATGACGGCTTGCAGCAAGCCCTGACAGATTTCATTCGCGCCTTCGACAATCTTGATTGGGACCGTTTCCGCGCCTCGTTCGCAGACGACGCGACGGTTTTCTATCCCCGCTCATTTCCGGAGCGAGCCGATGGACGAGCTGAGTATGAAAAGACGTTCAAGGTTTTCTTTGAGCGGATCCGGGACGGGAAATCGTCTCCGCCCTATATGGACATTCAACCCAAGGAGTTGAAGATTCAGCGGCTGAACGACGTCGCTATCGTCACCTTCCAACTTGA
Source organism: Terriglobales bacterium (assembly GCA_035262645.1). Taxonomy (GTDB): domain Bacteria; phylum Acidobacteriota; class Terriglobia; order Terriglobales; family Acidobacteriaceae; genus Bog-257. Next base: position 49,326 of record DATFSK010000056.1, on the reverse strand, counting down.
AGATCGACCTGGGATGTTGAACCGCCGAACCCTGGTCTGGCAGCGAACAGCATCGGGCTGGAAGATCGTGCACCTGCACGCGTCGGAGGTAACGGTTGCCGCCGGACCTTAGCGGCTCGGGCTTTGTAGCGGTTGGGGGAAGCGCTCCAGCAGAATGACTTCGTGGTCTTTGTACAGTGTGCGCGCGTACTCGCGATAGCCGCATTTTTTCGCAACCCGCAGTGAGGCGGCGTTCTCGGGATGGATGAGACACGCCGTGCGCACGCGCCCGAAATGGCTCTCGCCCCAGGCAATCACGGCGCGGACCGCTTCCGTGGCGTAGCCCTTGCCATGCGCATGTGGCGATAGAATCCAGCCGATCTCGGGAGTGTTTCCCAGCGGAGGATTGATTTCGCGCTTGAAGTCGATGAATCCCAGCTCGCCCAGGAACTCACCCGTGGACTTGTCTTCTGCGACCCAGAAGCCGAAGCCGAGCATGGCCCAGTGTCCCGCATAGCGCAGCAGGCGCGACCAGACTTCTTCCCGCGTCTGCGGCTTGCCCGTGGTATGGCGGACGACGATAGGGTCGGCCCACAGCGCAGCGAGCGTGTCGAAGTCGTCGAGACGGTGGCCGCGCAGGCGCATGCGTTCGGTTTCGAGGATGGGAATTGCGAGAGCTATAGGAGCAGTCTTGAGCGCCGTGTCAGTCATGCGCGGCGGAATACATCGTCTACTCTCCGCGCAGATCCCCGGCACCCTGAAAAATGGTGCCCAGGGCCATGGCCGAGGAAGTGATTGCGCCATAAGCAGTCGCGGGATTCGGCGCGAGGATCGTTCCCGTGAGCAACAGCACGTTTCCGGCTCCAGCAACCACGCCCACAAGAATCTTACCGATGCCATTCAGGAGCTTCTTTTTCTTGTTTGTCACTTCGCCTGGTATGGGTGCGACTGCGGGCTGAGCTCCGGGCGTCGCGGCAGCCGGGTAGGGTGTCGCCACCCCTGCCACCGCGGGAGCGCCGGGTTGCTGACCAACGCTGAGAATCAGATCGGCCGCGCGCATGAAGTCCTCGGGAGCTTGCTCCGCTATTGTCGAAGGGCGGCCAGGAAACTGCACCCATCGCCGACGGATGAGCTCAGTAACGGTTATTATTTCGGCTTCAGGATAATCAACGCCGCAACGCTTCAGCAGCTGTATATCTTCTGCGGGGATCGCACTCTTTCGTATTTCGCCGAAGGTGATTTCAGGAGCCTCATCCAGAGCATCAAGGATGCCGCTGTCGCGCATATGCTGTATGACAACCTTGCAGTTGCCGGCATTCGTACGAAGTTCCTGGCTTAGAGTTTGAGTCATGGCAGGATCGTCGCGGCGCTCGAGAGCCATCTTTGTAAAGCGTGCGGTAGAGGACAGTTGCTCGATGGCAGGTCCAAGGCTGCCTTCCACAGACGCGCGGTTTTGAAACCACGCAGCCTTGAGGTGTTTCTGCGCCAGAGCGACCAGGTAGTCGCGATATTCTTCGTCGGTCACGGTGGTTTACCTCCAGCGCTGTTTTTGGAAATTGGGATGAGAAATTATAACGGGCCGACCTCAGGCGAAGTCGTCATTGCAAAGAAAAGAACCCGCAGCGCCATGCGCCAGCGGGTCCTTTCCGGTAAGCTGTTGGGATTGGCCTGAGGCTGTCCACTCTACGTGGCCCCAGCGGCAGACAACCAAAGCAGCTGTCTTGCGAGGATTTAGAGCGGAAGCCCTAAGCCTCAGCCACCTCACTTGAGAACTTACAATTACTGTCAGATATCATATTTTGGATCACCCTCCTTTCCAGTGTAAGTCGAAGTTAGCATCGCTTCGCACAGCCGTCAAATCGTGAGTTGAAGGAGGTGCCGCAGGTGTCACCTCCAGCCATAACTTGGCTTCCGGAAGCTTCGCAAAATGCGTCCAGCGATAACCGCGCCTGCAATGACCAATCCCGCGCCGACGGCAATTTTCTTCAGCAACTGAACATCGCACGCCGGTTCCTTCCTTGCGCCGCGAATGTGTTCGGGCCGAACGCCCTGGCCGAGCACTCGCGCCATCCCATGTTGCACACCGGGGATATTGACGATTGCTTTCAGTTGCCACGGCGCCTTCGCCGGGCCGGGATTGTCGAAGATCGTCTTCAATCCCTTGTGCATGTTCACCTGCACGAACTGCACGATCTTCGTCGCGAATTCGCGGCGACGCTGCACCTGCGCCAGAAGTTCTTCGGTGACGCGGCCTTCGCGCAGAGCGTCCGCAAGAATGTTCGCCGTCGCCACCGCATCCTGGATTGCCAGGTTGATGCCGACTCCACCCGCCGGAGACATGGCGTGGGCCGCATCGCCGATGCACAATAGCCCCGGCCGATGCCACTGCAGCAGGCGATTGATCTGCACCGAGAGCAGCTTCACCTGCTCCCAGTCGCGAAGGTCGTCGACCCGGTCGCCGAGAAACGGGGCCATCTGGCGCAGCGACTCGCGAAATTCATCCAGCCCCTTCTCCTTGATCTGCTCGAACGAACCTTTCGGGATAATGAGGCCGGCCTGGTAGTAATCGACACGTGGAATGAGCACCAGCATTCTGCCGTAATTGATCTTGCCTAGAAGGTGTTCAGGCATGGCCTCGGCGGCGCCGATGCGGAACCACAGCACGTCGATGGGGACGCCGAATTCCTGCACCTGGAAATGCGCCGCGCTGCGTGTCAGCGAATGCCTGCCATCGCAACCGACAACCAGATCGGCGCGAATGTCCGCCATGCCATCCGGTGTGTGCGCCGTCACCCCGCGAATGCGCCCGCGTTCGTCGATCAAACCGGTCGCTTCGTTCTGCATTCGCAGGGTGAAGCTGGGAAACTGCCTCGCCTTATCGGCCAGGAAATTCAGGAAGTCCCACTGCGGCATGAGGGCAACGAAGTTGCAATGCGTGGACAGGCTGCTGAAGTCGGCCGCTTTGAAAGCGTAATCGCCGAAAAGCCCGCCCGCTGATTTGATCTTCTGATGCGGGCACTTCAGGAACTCCTCGACGATCCCCAGCTCGTACATGATTTCGAGGGTGGAGGGATGCACGGTATCGCCGCGGAAATCGCGATTGAAATCCTTGTGCTTCTCCAGCACGGTGACGGCGACGCCCGATCGCGCCAGCAAATACGCCAGCATCATTCCAGCCGGTCCGCCGCCGACAACGCAGCATGTGGTTTCCACAGTTTGATTCGCCATGAGTGCAAAGCCTCCGTTCAGGACGGTCGAAATATGAGCAACCAGATTACAGGAGTGCAGCGCAGCCGGGTGTAAGCGCCGAGATGAAAGGCATCCCACTCACCGGCAGAACGCTGGTGAGTGGGAGCGATTGCAGTGCTACGGCTGCACCGGAGGCAGAGTGTCGGAGCCCGACGTGTTGAGGCACGTGGGATGGCCGAATCCGCTGGGGCTGACACCGGTGCCACCAAACGGATTCATGATGATGTCGAAGATAATGTTGTCGGGGCGCGCCGGATCGCCGGAGACACCGCCAACGCCGGAAAGGTGATCGAGCGTGAGATTGTTGCGCACGCGCCAGGCGATGTTGTGATCGGCACATGAGGTGTCGCCGCTAACGCCGACGCCGCCAACAATCACCTTGCCAGGCCCGTACAACGCAAGCCCGCCGCCGAAAACGTTCACGCCGCCCGCCTTGTTGCCGACCATCGGATCATGCGAAGTGCCGATCAGATGGGAAGGGCCGCCGTAGGCGTCGGTCGTATCCACCGGATTGCTGTGCTGCAGGCCATAGAGGCTGCCGCCCGGCTGCACCGCCGAGTACAGGTTCGCCGTCGACAAAGCGAGGCCGGCCGGTTGCCCCGAGCCGCCGCTCGAGGAACTGGAGTCGAGGCTGAAGGCGTTCGCCGTATTCGCCTTCTGCGCTGAGATGACGCGGCTGCCCGGCCACTGCGCGCCGCGATTCACGCCGGAGAACGCTACGGCGCAAACCACGCCGTCACGGTCAACGATGGTCGCCCACATCTGGTTGTTGAGACCGCTGGTCTCCGCCGCAGTTGCCGCCACCAGCGCGGCTTTCAGCGCTGTGTAGCCGGGAAGGCTTCTGCATCCGTTGTTGCCGTCACCGGCGATGGCCGCCCCAGCCATCAAGGTTGACGCTACCGTCAGTGCGCACGCCTGAGAAAACACTCGTCTGAGAAACATGGTCGTGTGAGTCTCCTTTTCAGATTGTCTGGTTTGTGCAACAGAAAATGGCAAGACTCTATACCAAGTCAGGGCGGAGAACTATGGCCCGAATCGGCCAGTCGGATGGCTTCAACAAAAGGCGGGCAGGCTGAACAGAAACTTCCTGGCGATTTGCAGTCCAGATGTGAACGAGCTTATTGAGGTAATCCCACGCTATGCATCATCTCGATGTAGCGCGGGTCGGAACGCACAAGATCGAAGAGCGGATTTCTCACCTCAAAGGGAAACCCGCTGTCATGGTTGGCGGCAGCTTTTTGCAGCCATGTAATCGTATTTTCCCGGTCGCCTTCGGCCGCATACTGTCCCGCCCAAAGGATTTCGCCAACTTGACCTTGCCGGCTCAGAAACGTCACCTGCTCATGCACCAGTTGGGCGAAGCCTTGCGGAGTGGCCGGCGCGGAAGGCAGGTTCGGATTTCCTTCCAATTTTGCGGCAAGGCGATATTGTTCAACCGCCTCTGCCCATTGGCCGCGAACCGCGAGCAGCACCGAGTATTTCCAGTGGCCGGTGTGCGCGTTCGGGTCCATCTCGATGCTCTTGAGGAACTGCTGTGCTGCCTCGTCATAGCGATGAGCAACGAACAAGGTGTAACCGTAATTCACGTTCATGATTGACGACAACGGGTCGAGCAGCAGACCATTCCGCGCTGCTCCGCCAACGCATCGTCAAACCGCTTCATGGGAACCATATAAGTCAGGCCATAAAAGTAATGGAATTGCGCGTTGTTGGGCTCAATTTGCAAGGCGCGCTGGAACTCTTTCTCCGCTTCCGGCCATTCAAAATTCTCCGCCAGGGCCATGGCCATCGCCGCGTGCGCTTCGGCCAATTGTGGATCCAGCTCAAGCGCCTTGCGCGCCGCCAACATCGCCTGGGCAGCTGCCTGCCGCGAGTCGATATACGTCCACGGCGGAGCAATGTTGTAGGCATCGGCAAGCCCGGCATAGGCCAGCGCGTAGTTGGGATCCGCGGCGAGGGCCTGTTTGAACAGAGCGATGCTCTGGTTGATATTGTCCTTGCCACGCTGGTTCAGCAGATAGCGCGCCTTGAGGTAAAGCTGGTAGGCTTCGGCATTTTGCGTGGTGCTCTGGGCAATTTGCCTCTGCTGTTCGCCGGTCAGACGCGACCGCAGCTTCGACGCGACGTCATTGGTGATCTCGTTCTGTAACGTCGACACGTCGGCCATCCTGCGGGTGTACTGCGATCCCCATATCTCGGTTCCATCGGCGGCGTTCACCAGGTCAGTCGAGATCAGCACATCGTCGCCGCGGCGGGTGATCCTGCCGGTCAGCACCGCGTCAACTTTCAGCGTCTGGCCGACCTGCGCCGGATCGTCCTCCTTTCCCTTGAAGCGGAAGACCGTGCTTCGCGCCATGACTTTCAGGTTCGGAACCTGGGAAAGCGTGCCGATGAGGTCTTCGGTCAGGCCATCACTCAGGAAATCATTGTTGGCATCCGAGGTGGCATTCACGAAGGGCAGCACCGCCATCGAGGAGATTTTTTTGGGACTCGAGGAGCGCCAGAGAAATCCTGCAACGGCCGCGCCGATTACAACCACGGCAGCAAGGCCGGCGATCCAATACCGTTTCGTAGAAGCTGCCGCAGCCGCCATCTGGCCGCTCACCGGCGTTGCCGAAGATGTGAATCCGCTTGAGGCCGCGGCCACGGCAGCGCTGCGTCCTGACTCGGTGTCGCGCTTTAGCCGCCGCAGATCCGTTCGCATATCAGACGCGGTCTGATAGCGCATGCGCGGGTCTTTCTCCAGCGCTTTGTTGATGACGTCTTCCAGCTTGGCCGGAGCCTCGGGATTCAACCGCACCGGCGAGATCGGTGGCCGGTTTAGGATGGCATCGAAGATGGCGGCACTGGTCTCGCCGCGGAACGGCATCGTTCCCGTGACCATTTCGTACAGCACGGCGCCGAAGGAGAACAGGTCGGTGCGCGGATCCAGATCCTTGCCCAGCGCCTGCTCCGGCGACATGTATGCGGCGGTGCCCATCGCGGTCCCGGGACTGGTCAGGTGCGGCTCGTCGCGCACCGTCATGACCGATGTGGGCGCCCCAACCGGATTTTGCGTGTGCCGTTGCGGCGTCGTCCCTTTGCCAAGCCGAAGTCGAGAATCTTGACGTGACCTCGGCGCGTGACGAAGATATTCGCCGGCTTGATGTCGCGATGGATGATGCCCTGTGCGTGCGCCGCATCCAACGCGTCGGCGATTTGGATGCCGAAGTCGAGCACATCGTCAACCGGCATCGCTTTGCCGGCGATGAGGTGCTTCAGGGTCAAGCCGTCCAAAAACTCCATTACGATGAACGGACGTCCCTGGTCTTCGTCAATTTCGTAAATGGTGCAGATGTTGGGATGATTCAGGGCCGACGCCGCAAATGCCTCACGGCGGAAGCGCTCGAGCGATGCCGGGTCCGTCGCCATCTCATCGGGCAGGAATTTCAGGGCGACATGGCGCGGCAGCTTCAGGTCTTCCGCGTCGTACACAACGCCCATGCCGCCGCCGCCGAGCTTTGCAACGATACGGTAATGAGAGATCGTGGTGTCGATCATTACAGGCCGCGGATGGCATCACAGCCGCGGGATTGGATGCCTGATCATAGGGTGCTTGCTATCGGCAGTCAATCGCTAAGCATGGGGCCGGCAAAATCCGGAGCGCTCACGGCCCACTCCAGGAATGCCATCGACAGCGGTAGCGGCGCATTTGCTAGACTAGAGTGGCTGGCAACTCCGGCCAGCTGCGACCGCGCGCGGAGAGGTGCGTGAGTGGTTGAAACGAGCCGCCTCGAAAGCGGCCATACCTTGACGGGTATCGGGGGTTCGAATCCCTCCCTCTCCGCCATACGCTGCTGCCATACACCACGCTGCCAACTCAGCCCAGCATGATCGGCAGACGATGATGGTCTGCAAATTTCGCCGAAGCGTTGTTTCTGATGGTGTCGCGCGAGGTGTTTTTACGCTTCCGCCGGCGAGTCCCGATGCACGACCTTCACATTGAATCCCGCCTTGGCCAGCCGCTTCTGCACGTCTTCGGCGATCATCACCGAGCGGTGCTTGCCCCCGGTGCAGCCGAAGGCGATCGTCAGGTAGCTCTTGCCCTCGCGAATGTAGTGCGGGATCAGGTAAACCAGCAGCTCCGAGATGCGGCGGATGAACTCCTTCGTCTGCGGAAACGAGCGAATATATTTCGCTACTGCCGGATGCCGCCCGGTCAAGGGCCGGAACTTCGGAATGAAATGCGGATTGGGCAGGAAGCGCACATCGAAGACCAGATCGGCGTCTTCGGGCACGCCCTCGCGATAGCCGAAGCTCACACACGAGATGAGAATGTTCTTCTCGCTCTTGCCGCTGGTGAAGCGTTCGGTCAGCTGCGTGCGCAGCTCATGCACGTTGAACTTCGTGGTGTCGATCACGAGATCGGCCAGCGCACGCACGGGTTTCAACCGCCTGCGCTCGGCCGCCAGCGAAGCGCGCACGGAGACATTCCGTCCCAGCGGATGCGGTCGCCGCGTCTCGCTGTAGCGCCGCAGAAGCGCCTCTTCGTCCGCTTCCAGGAAGATCATCGTGGTCTTCACCAGCCGACGCAGTGTCGCCAGCGTCTGCGGCAACTTGTCCAGGCGCGCCCCTTCGCGGATGTCGACCACCAACGCCGCGCGCTGGATCTCCAATGTGTCGAGCACCAGCTCGGCAAAGTTGCTCATCAGCCCGACCGGCAGATTGTCGACGCAGTAGTAGCCGAGGTCTTCGAAGGTCTTCAGCGCGGAGGCCTTCCCCGCGCCGCTCATCCCGGAGATGATGACCAGCTCGTGCTGATCATGGCCCCGTGCCGATGCGATCGCGGTGGTGCGCTTCTCATTTTTCGCGGCGCGTTTGTTGGTAGGTGGCATTTGGCCGTTGAATTTTACTCGTCCAGGACAGCGCACGGCACATCTGTGCAAGAAAAATCATCGCCCTTGAAGAGCAGCGGCTCTCCGCATTCTTTTGCGAGAGCATAAGCGAAGCAGTCGCCAAGGTTCAGCCTGGCGCGATGGCCGCTACCCCTGCCGAAATCGCGGTAGGCCTCGCGGGCAATGCGGGCCTGCCGTATGGTGACCGGCTCGACGATCGCTTGTATGTCGCGCAAAAGCTCGTCAAAACGGCGCCGCGCGACGGGGTCGCGGCTGCGGTCCATGACGGCGGCTGCTTCGACGTAGTTCACGGCGGAAATGCGCCGGGCAGTTGCCCGTTCAATCGCGTCGGCGAACCTTGCCGCTTCAGGTTCCGCGCGCAGAATCGCGATTAAAGCTGAGCTGTCCAGGATCATTTGAACAGGCCGTCCTCGTCATACAGCAAATCGTCAACGTCCATGGACTTGATCGGCTCTTCCAGATGAGCGGCACAGTCCCTGCCGATAGCCAAGATTCGCTCCGCAAGGCGTCCCTTCTGCGGGCGTCGAATACGCTCCAGTCGCTCACGCAGCGCTTGCGTCACAGCTTCCGTCATAGTTTCCCCGGTTCGGTGGGCAAGTTCCTCCGCGAGCCTGTGGGCCTCGGGGTTTTTGATGTTGAGCGCCATGTTTCTACCTTTCTACCACAAATATATACCGATCTACCGTTTCGCGGCACGCAATGTGGCAACCCTGCTGGACAATATGCCGGCTTATCGGATACAAGCGCAATGTGAAGAAACTCTCAGCTGTGGCTCTAGCCCTGGCCATGAGTTGCGCCCTCGCCCTGGCCGCCGATTTCGACTGGAACTGGCGGAGCCAGGCGACCATCGGCCGCAACGATCCCAGCGTCGGCAACACCTCCAAGCTTACCGAGCAGGAGCGCTTTGCGTTGATCAACGCCATCGTTGTGCGTCTGGACAAACCGATGGCCGAGCGCGGCTACGACAACGACCGCATCCGCGAGATTGCCTCCACCAGCCGTCTTCGCTTTGTCGACCTCGGTGGAGAAGGGAAGACGCTGGTCTTCGCCACATCGCTGGGGCTGGAAGGCGGCTGCGACGCGCTCTCCAACTGCCCGCTCTGGATCTTCCGCCACGGCGACGAGGGCTACGTCTCCGTGCTCGACACCGTGGGAGCCAGCTATACCATTCAGCCCACCAGCACCAACGGTTTCTCCGACCTGGTGATCATGCGCCACGAGTCAGCCAGCGAGAGTCATCTCACGCTCTATAGCTATGCCGACGGCAAGTACAGCGAAGCCGGCTGCTACATTGCTCACTGGCCCGCACCGAAGGATGGCGATATTCAGGATCCGGAGATTGCGCCGTGTAAGAGCGAACCGGCCAAGTAGTCACGGGAACCATGGCTCTTGTATCTAAATGTCAAAACCAACCAGGAAGGCTTTGGACAGGCCCGCGTTAACAAGCTGTTGGGCAGCGGTTGTTGGGTCTCTTTTCAACCCGAGTGTTTACGTATCCGCGCCCAAAGACAGACGCCGGGGCAGCACCCGCGGGGAGGCCCGTCCGCGTCCCGTGCATTTACTCCCGCAAAGTTGTATCTGCCGAGTCACAATCACCCTTTCGGCCTTGCGATTGCGAGTAAAATTACTGCATTGGGATGGCGCCGTCGCCGTAGTCACTGGGCCGTGAACAATTACAGGTACTAAGTCTTCATGCCATTAATCGGAAGTTTTGCTCTCCTGCTGGCGCTTGCCTTTGCAGCCTACTCGCTCATTGCCGGCGCTCTCGGTCTTGCCCGCAAGGACGACCGCCTGGGCGAAACCGCGCGCCGGGCCGGCATTGCCTCCTGGGCGGCGGTCACGGTTGCCGGAGTCGCGCTGGTCATCGCCGCCCTCGGCAACGACTTCTCCATCGCCTACATCCTGCACCACAGCAATCGCGACCTGCCTATCGCCTACAAGTTCGCCGCGCTGTGGTCGGGACAGGAAGGATCGCTGCTCTTCTGGGCGTGGCTGCTCTCGACTTACGCCCTGGTGCTGCGACTGCGCTACAAGGTCGATCCGCAACTCTTCGCGCACGCCTCGGCGATCATCGCGGCGGTACAAGTCTTCTTCCTCCTGCTAATCAACTTCGCCGCGAACCCGTTCGGTCTTGTCGCCGGCACCATTCCCGCCGACGGCAACGGCCTCAACCCGCTGTTGCAATATCCCGAGATGGTCATCCACCCGCCGATGCTCTACCTCGGCTACGTCGGCGTGACTATCCCGTTCGCCTTCGCGCTGGGCGCGCTAATCATGAAGTACCCCGGCGAGAAGTGGATCCACATCACGCGCCGGTGGACGATGGTGGCGTGGCTTTTCCTCACCTGCGGCATCTTCCTCGGCGCGCACTGGGCCTATGAGGTGCTCGGGTGGGGCGGCTACTGGGGTTGGGATCCCGTTGAGAACGCCTCGCTGCTGCCGTGGCTCACCATGACCGCCTTCCTGCATTCCGTGATGATGCAGGAGAAGCGCGGCATGATGAAGATGTGGAACATGTGGCTGATCTTCACCACGTTCCTGCTGGCGATCTTCGGGACCTTCCTCACGCGCAGCGGTGTGGTCAGCTCCGTTCACGCCTTCGCGCAATCGAGCATCGGGACCTGGTTCGTATGGTTCCTGGCAATCGCCTTCTCCACCTGCGTCTTCTTCTTCGTGCGCAATCGCGAGACGCTGCGCAGCGAGCACCGGCTGGAGTCGCTGGTCTCGCGCGAGTCCAGCTTCCTCTTCAACAATCTTGTGCTGCTGGTTTCGTGCTTCGCAGTGCTGTGGGGGACGCTCTTCCCGGTGCTGTCGGAATGGGTGACGGGATCGAAGGTCACCGTCGGCCCGCCCTTCTTCAATCGCGTCAATGTGCCGATCGGAATTTTTCTCGTGCTGCTGACCGGCGTGGGCCCGCTGCTAGCCTGGCGTAAGACCTCGCTCGACAGCCTGAAGCGCAACTTCCTGTGGCCGGCGGTGCTGACCGCGCTCACTGCAATGGCGCTGCTGATCGGCGGCATGCGCCCGTGGCAGGACTCGGCGTATTTCTATTCGCTGATGGCGATCTCGCTCTCCATGTTCGTCGCCGCCACCGTTTTCGGCGAGTTCTGGCGTGGTGGCCGCGTCATCGCGCGGCAGACCGGCGTCAACATTGCGCAGGGCATGGTCGTCATCACCCGCCGCAACACGCGGCGCTACGGCGGATATCTCATCCACCTCGGTGTGGTGCTCATCATCATCGGCTTCGCCGGCCTGCCCTTCAATCAAGACAAAGAGCAGGAGATGGGCTTCGGCGACAAGATGCAGATCGGCCATTACACGCTGGTCTGCCAGTCGTACACGCAGGACGACAAGCCGAACTACGGCAGCGAGTGGGCCGTCATCGACGTCTACAAGAACGGCAAATATCTCGGACAGATGTTTCCCGAGCGCCGCTTCTACAAGGCCAGCGAGCAGACGGCGACGATGGTCGCCAACCGCTCGCGCCCGAACGAAGACTTGTATCTCGTCTACACGGGACGCAACCAGGACACCGGCAAGCCCATCATCAAGGCGCACGTGAATCCGCTGGTGATGTGGATCTGGATCGGCGTGCATATCGTGCTGATCGGCACCATCATCGCGCTCTTCCCCAACATGAAGCCCCAGAAGGTGGCAGTGAAGGAGAAGGATCGCGAAACCGCCGACGCTGCGCACCGCGGAGCAGTAGGAGTTGGCGGAGATTGACTGGAACATTGCGGGTAGAGCGAGCCTTCAGGCTCGCGACAGCGCGTCCTTGATTTTCATTGTCATCCCGAGCGAGGGCGCCGCGGAGACCGAGCCGAGCGACCTGCTGTTCGGCTCGTTCGGGTGACAACTGAGAATATTTCTCCAGTCCCGCGGGGCGGAATGGCAAGAACGCAGTTCTGGGCTCAGGAAGAATCCGACTCCCTTCAGGTGCGGCATAAGATGACTGACCATTTCGTCGAGTTCGTCGTGTCATTGCTGCTGCTGGTGAGCGCGGTGAGCTTCGCGCAGCAAGAAACGACCGCTCCGGACATGTATCGCGACCCTGATGCTTACGCGATCTATTCTCTGGTTCTTCCGCTAAATGAACCCTGGCAAGGAAAGAGTTTGGTTATCCAGGAGGCCACTGGCATTGATCCTCATTTCTGGCCGCCGGAGAAGTGCATAACCCTTCGCGGTGGTGAGAAGATAAAGTTCCAGCCGGCGATGGATGATTTTTCCCGATTCAACAGCAAACAATGGAAGTTGTTACCTATGCTGACCCTGGCGAAACCGTACAGCATCGCTCCGAACGGTGACATTGCGAAATTCGATGTCAAGGCTGACGGGGGCGGCGCATTGTGGCGACAAAAATATCCCGGCGCATTTGGTTATATCTACCTTTCGGCCGTCGGGTTCAATCGCGACCGCACACGTGCAATAGTGACTGTCGGCTATATGTGCGGAAATGTGTGTGGGGGCAACACCTACTATTTCCTAAAAAAAAACCAGGGGAAATGGGAAATCGTGCCCCTGGAACAATCGGCATATTGCACATTGATGTATTGATTGATTTTCTGTGTAGTGGGGTCGCACGAGGGCAGGGAGAACGTTGTGAAGCTCAAGACGATTTACCTCGCGCTGTGTGTCCTGGGAATCGTACTTCCGTACTGGCAGTTCGTGCCCTGGGTCGCCGCCAACGGTCTGGATATGCGCTTGTTCTTCCAGCAGCTCTTCGCCAATCGCATTGGCGGATTCTTTGCCATGGATGTGATCGTCTCCGCGATTGCCTTGCTGGTGTTCGTTCGCAGCGAGCGTGGACGGCTGAATAAGTGGGAACGCTGGTTGCCCCTCGCGGCGGTATTAACGGTTGGTGTCTCGCTGGCTTTGCCGTTGTTTCTCTATCTCCGCGAACGAAAGCTGGAAACGGCCGGACTCCGCGCCGCTGCGGCATGATGCGTTGCTGATGAAATTCGAAACTCGCAACTCGAAACTGCGCCTCGCCCAGCTCGCCCTGATCGCGCTGCTGGCCATGCTCTTCCTCGGCGCCGATAGCGACGCCCGCTTCAACAAGCTCGGCCACCAGCTCATGTGCATGTGCGGCTGCAACCAGATCCTGCTGGAGTGCAACCACGTCGGCTGCACCTACTCCGACCGCATGCGCAACGAGCTGGCCGCCGGACTCGATCGCGGCGACAACGACTCGCTCGTGCTGCAAAGCTTCGTGCAGAAGTACGGCAACACCGTCCTTGCCGCGCCGACCTCGACCGGCTTCAACCGCGTCGCCTGGATCATGCCGTTCGCTGTCTTCATACTCGCGATCTTCGCTACCGTCTGGCTGGTGCGACTCTGGAAGTCGCGCGCCGTCGCCCAGCCGGTGCCTACTCCCAAACTCGATGACCAACAACTCGACGACCTCCGCAAGAAGGCCCGTCAGGAGACTGAATTTTGATGTACGCAATTTTTGTTATGGGCCAGGAAATGGTGTTCGCGCTCTTCGGCTGCATGCTCTTCGCTGCGGCATTATTCGTCTACGTCTTCTACCGTCCCGATGACCTCGAAACCGGCGAAGAAAAAACCCGCGCCCTCTATCTCCAGGAGCGCAAGGAAGCGACCTACGAAAACCTTCGCGACCTCAATTTCGAATACAAAGCGGGCAAGCTGAGCGAGCAGGACTATGCCATTCAGCGCGCCGCTCTCGAAGACGAAGCCGCCGCCATCCTGGCCGAACTCGAAGCCATCGAGAAAGCCCGCTCCGTCGTGCGTCACGGTAAGCGCCGCCCCGGCGTCCGCCCCAACGGAGGCCGCGCGTGAAGTTTTTGCCTACGCCCGCAATGCTGCTGCTATGGCCGTCAATGCAGCCCGAACAAGAAGATTGTCATCACGAGCGAAGCGAGGGACCTGCTGTTCGCGCGAAGTGGCATTCTGCCCCGTACGAGAAAGGCAGGTCCTTCGACTGTGCACCCGCCCGACTCGCAAAGGACGCGAGTCGGAAAAAACACGCGGGTGCTTCGCTCAGGATGACAACCATGTTGGGCGTGTGCCTCCTCATCAGTGCAGTGAGTATGGCCGCCCAGAACATCACCGGCACCATCACCAACGGCACCACCAGCAAGCCCGCGGCCGGCGTCGACGTCACCCTGCTCTCCCTCTCGCAAGGCATGCAGGAGATCGGCAGCACCAAGACCGATGCCCAGGGCCGCTTCTCCTTCCCGCCTCCCAAGGACGCACAAGTCCCGCACATGGTCCGCGTCACCTATCAGGGCGTCAGCTACTTCCCGCAAGGCGGCCCGCTGATGCCCGGCAGCACGACGGCCGAGGTCACCGTCTACGACGCAGCCAAGAACGTTGAAGGCCTAAGCCAGACTGTCGAGGTCGACCGCTTCCAAAGCGACGGTAAACAGCTTCAGGGCATCACGCTCTACGCCATCAGCAACAAGTCGCAGCCGCCGCGCACCATCGCCGACGACAAAGGCACCTTCGAGGTTGTTCTGCCCGATCGCGCCGAGGTCGACTCTGCCGAGGCCAGAGGCCCGGGCGGCCAGCCCATCGCCACCGAAGCCAATCCCGGCCCGCAGAAGAACCATTACCTGCTGACCTACCCGTTACGGCCGGGCGAGACGCAGTTTCAGATCGCCTACCACCTGCCTTACAGCGGCGAAGCGACCATCTCCGCTAGGACAACGAACGACGTCCAGCACTTCGTCGTGATCCTGCCCAAGAGCATGACCTTCGAGGCGAAGAACCCGCAGCAGTTCCAGGCGATGACCGATCCGCAGATGGCCGACCCGCACACGACCATCATGGTGGCCACCAACGTCAAGCGCGATCAGGAGCTCAACTTTCGTATCTCCGGCACCGGCGCCTTCCAGGCCGACAACCAGCAGGGCGGCGGTGATTCCGGCGGCGCCATGGGCGGCTCGCAGGCCGCCAACGACAATCGTCCCGGCGGCGGTCTCGGCGCTCCCATCGACGCGCCCGATCCGCTGCATCAGTACCGCGTCTACATCCTCGGCGCCTTCGCCCTGGTGCTGGTGATGGGCGGCGCGTACGTCGTGTCACGATCCAATCGCCCGCATCCCGCCACCGCAGCGGCTGGCGCGCCAAGGCAGGTCGAAGCCGACTCTGCCGAAGCCGCCGCGGCCTTCGCCGACTTCGTCGAGCCGACCGCGCCCGCTCGCGATCGCAGCGCACTGCTGCTTGAAGCCATGAAGGAAGAATTGTTCCAGTTGGAGATCGACCGCCAGCAGGGGAAAGTCACTCCCGAGGAGTACACGAAAACCAAAGCCGCTCTCGACGAAACCCTCCGCCGCGCGCTGTCGCGAAACAAGAGCAGCGGCTAACAATTGCTGCTTGCGCCAGATGATTTCAATCCTGCACATCCGGGAGAGGTATTGAGGGACTATCTCGGCAGCATGACCGTCGCAGAGGCGGCCGCGCGGCTGGGCGTTACACGTGCGCATTTCTCGCGCATACTGAACGGGCGGGCGGGAGTGACGGCGTCGATGTCGTTGAGGCTGTCGGCAGCCCTCGGCACGTCGCCCGAATTCTGGCTCAAGATGCAGATGCAGTATGAGTTGTGGTAGGCCCAGAGCCGGAACCGTCCCAAAGTCCGCCGCTTTCCGCACGTGCCGAAGCGCAATGCCGTAGCCTGACAGCTGTTTCGCACCCTTTCAACCACACCATGACTGGCGAAGCATCCAGAACAATCGCTCGCACTAGGTGATGCAGCTCACGTCCGGCTGTGAGATTCTGCGCCCCAGTTCCCGCATTTTGGCCATCATGTCTCACGCCTCGGTGACCGCCCTCACAGCGCGCTTTTGCTTTCTGCTCCAACATCTGCTCAGGAGAAAAGTGTCCCCACATCATGGGTCTAATGACGCTTTCACGGTGCTATGCGACGAGTCCTCATCCTTGGAGCAGCAGGACGTGATTTCCATGACTTCAACGTAATCTTCCGTAACAACCCCGAATTCCAAGTCGTAGCCTTTACTGCAACGCAGATTCCCGACATTGCCGGCCGCCGCTATCCCGCCGAATTGGCTGGTTCGCTCTATCCCGATGGCATTCCCATCCTGGAAGAAGACCGGATGGAGGAGATCATCCGTGACGAACATGTCGACGTCGTGGTCTTTGCCTACAGCGACGTTCCTTACGCCACCCTGATGCATCTGGCATCCCGTGCCGCAGCAGTCAATGCCGACTTCTGGCTCCTCGGAGCCGAGCGCACCCAGCTCGTCGCCAAAGTCCCAGTTGTCTCGATCTGTGCCGTCCGCACGGGTTGCGGCAAGAGCCCCGTCTCGCGCCGCATCGCCACCGAGCTTCGCAAGCAGGGCTGGCATCCGGTCGCCATCCGCCATCCCATGCCTTACGGCGATCTCGCCGCGCAGCGCGTTCAGCGCTATGCAACTCTTGCCGACCTCGACCGCTACGAGTGCACCATCGAAGAGCGTGAGGAGTACGAGCCCCACATCGTCGAAGGCACTACGGTCTACGCGGGGGTCGATTACGAAGACATCCTCCGCCAGGCCGAGTGCGAAGGCGACGTCATCCTTTGGGACGGAGGCAATAACGACACGCCCTTCTATCGTCCCGATCTCAACATCGTTGTCCTCGATCCTCACCGCGCCGGTCACGAGCTCGGCTATTACCCCGGCGAGGTCAACTTCCGCAGCGCCGATGTGCTCATCATCAACAAGGTCGACACCGCCGATCCCGACGGCATCAAAACTGTCCGCCGCAATATCGCACTGCACAATCCCAAGGCGCAGGTCATCGAGACTGCCTGCCGCGTGACCGTGGACGATCCCGAGGCCATCAGTGGGAAGAATGTTCTGGTGGTGGAAGACGGTCCGACACTCACGCACGGCGAGATGCCCTACGGCGCCGGCGTCGTCGCCGCCAACCGCTATCACGCTGCCGCTCTCATCGATCCGCGGCCGTATGCGGTCGGCTCGATTCAGAAGACGTTCGAGAAGTTCCCGCACCTCTGGCGAGTCCTGCCCGCCATGGGCTATAGCGACACGCAGCGCCATGAGCTGGAGCAGACCATCAAGCGCGTGCCTTGCGATCTGGTCGTAGTTGCAACACCGATTGATCTGGCCCGCACGATCACGCTCGACAAGCCATATCTCAAGGTGCGCTACGAGGTCGAAGAGCTGGGCAAGCCGGCAATCTCGGAAATGATCCAGCAGTTCACGGAGACGCACAAGCCTGCACTGGTTGGCGCCGGGAGATAAACGATGCCGATCAAGGACTTCCTCTCGATCCGCGACTTCACGCCGCCGCAGGTCAAGCAGTTCCTGCACGTAGCGACGCAGCTCAAGGCCTATCCCAACGTCTACCACACCGCACTGCAAGGCAAGACGCTGGCCATGATCTTCGAGAAGCCCTCGCTGCGCACGCGCGTGACGTTCGATGTCGGCATGCAGGAGTTGGGCGGCCACGCGCTGTATCTTTCGCCTGCCGAGATTAGCCTGGGCAAGCGCGAGTCGGTCTACGACGTCGCGAAAAATCTCGAGCGCATGGTGCAGGGCATCATGATCCGCACCTTCGCCCACGAGATCGTGGTCGATATGGCGCGATACGCCTGCATACCGGTCATCAACGGCCTCACCGACTACAGCCATCCCTGCCAGGCCATGGCCGACTACCTGACCATGCTCGAGGTCAAGGGCCGCATCGCCGGGCTGAAAGTCGCTTATCTCGGCGACGGCAACAACGTCGCGCGCTCGCTGATGTTCCTCGGTGCGCAGCTCGGCGCCGATGTCTGGATCGCCACTCCTCCGGGGTACGAGCCGGATAACGAGGCCATCATCTGGACGCGCAAACGCTGCGAGGAGACCGGCGCCAGCATCACCATCACGCACGATCCTGAGATGGCCGCCTTCGAAGCCGATGTCATCTACACCGATGTCTGGGCCAGCATGGGTCAGGAGGCCGAGACCGAAGCGCGCAAGAAGATCTTCGGGCCCTATCAGGTCAACGCAGATCTGTTCGCGCGCGCCAAGGCGGACGCCATCTTCCTGCACTGCTTGCCCGCGCACCGCGGCGACGAGGTTACGGATGAGGTGATCGACTGTCCCCGCTCCTTCGTCTTCGTGCAAGCCGAAAATCGCCTGCATGCGCAGAAAGGCATTCTGCTGGAACTGATGAAGTGGTCGCGCGCACCCGAGCCTCACGCCGTGCGCGAGCCGATCCTGGAGTTTGTGGAGTAGACGAGCGATCGAGAGATGCCGGCTTGCACCAGGGTACCGGTTTACCCGTGACAGGATCACCGGCCCTCTGTCAGGGCACGAACGCCTAGAATCGAGCGCCGGCGCAGGCACGACGAATGGTAACGAAGCACCGAGCGAGGTCTCGATTTTGCACGATCTGCGAGCGCAAAGAATCGAGCGCCGGCAGGCGCGTCGTGAGCTTAGCCCAGGACGCAGTCCTGGGTTGCCGGCCAAAAAATAATGTCAGTCCCGTAGGGACGGCATGTTGCAATTTCCCCGCGCCACTGGTGGATGGGAAACGCTATACGTCGAACCCATAGCGAGAATCCACCCGCGCGGCAAGACAGAAGTTGCCCGAACAACCCGCTATTCGCCGGCCGCTCCGGCGAAAAGCGAATAGCGAAAAGCGAATAGCGTCTTTATGCCCAAAACTGCCCTGGTCGCGGTGGGAGGCAACTCCCTCATCCGCGCCGGTGAAACCGGAACCATCGCCGAGCAACTGGCCAACGCGCGCCGCACCGCGCGCGCGATGGTGGGCCTCATCCGCCTCGGATATCGCCTGGTCGTCACCCACGGCAACGGCCCGCAGGTAGGCGCGCAGCTGCTGCGCTCCGAGCGCGCCTCCGACCTGGTCTACGGCCAGACACTCGACGTCTGCGGCGCCGCCAGCCAGGGTGAGATCGGATACCTCCTCGAACAATGTCTGCGCAATGAACTCTCCGACGCAGGCATGCAAATGCCCGTCGTCAGCCTCGTCACCCAGACCGTTGTCTCCCCGGATGATCCAGCCATGCAACGGCCCTCCAAGCCCATCGGCCCCTTCTACTCGCGCTCCGACGCGGAGCAGAAGAAACGCCAGTTCGGGTGGCACATCGTCGAGGATGCCGCCCGCGGCTATCGACGCGTAGTGCCGTCACCCGAGCCGCTGGAAATCGTGGAGCTGGACGTCGTTCGTTCGCTGGTCGCACGTGGCGTCCTCGTGGTGTCCACCGGCGGTGGAGGCATTCCCGTGATGCGCGTCGGCGGCCAGCTGCAAGGCGTTGAAGCGGTGATCGACAAGGACCGCGCCTCCGCGCTGCTCGCCTCCGAGCTTGGCGTCGACCTCTTCGCCATCTCCACCGATACCGAATACGTTTACCTCAATTACAAAAAGCCGGGCCAGCAGCCACTGACCTGCGTCACGGCAACCCAGCTCGAGGAATATCATCACGCCGGCCACTTCCCGCCGGGCAGCATGGGCCCCAAGGTCGAGTCGGTCATTCAATTCCTGCGCCGCGGCGGCAGGGAAGCGGTGATCACGACCTTCGACCTTCTCTGCGAAGCCGTTGCCGGGCATGCCGGCACTCGCATCGTAGCCGATTCGAAGCTCCCGCAAGCGCGCACATTCGAAGAAACGGAGGAGCCGGTTCTCCGGTAGACCATGCCAACCTTACAATCTGCGGCTAAACTGCAGGACGAGAAGTTGGGACGCTCCGCCATGACCTTGAAGCACGTCATCGAGTCGCAGCAGTTTACGGTGCCGCTGCTGATGGAGCTCTTCGATCGTGCGCGCGGCATGGAACGCGTGGTGGCGCGCGGCGGTACTCTCGATTACCAGAACCGCATCCTTGCCAGCTTGTTCTATCAGCCATCCACGCGCACGCGTTTTTCCTTTGAAGCGGCCATGCATCGCCTCGGCGGCCGCGTCCTTTCCACCGAGCATGCGGGCGCCTTCTCCTCCGAGATCGATGCGGAGCAGGTTGAAGACTCGATCCGAATCATCGGTAGCTACTGCGACGTGATCATCATCCGTCACAACGAGTCCGACGGTGCCGCGCGCGCCGCCCGCGTTTCGCCCGTTCCGATCATCAACGCCGGAGACGGCGCCGGCGGCCAACATCCCACTCAAGCGTTGCTCGATCTCTACACCATCTACCGTGAGCGCCCACTGGACGGCCTGAGCGTCGCCTTCATTGGCGAGCTCGATCGCGGCCGCACCGCGCGTTCGCTCGCCTATTTGCTGGCAAAGTTCGAGCGCGTGAAGATCTTCTTCGTCAGCCCGCCCGAGCTGCAGATGAAGAGCGACATCCTGCAATATCTCGACCGCCACGGAGTACGCTACGAACTGGAATCTGACATCGACCGCGTCGTCGGCGAAGTCGATGTCATCTACCAGACGCGCATTCTCCCGGAGCGCCTGCCGCGTGCCGCGGGATCGAAGCGCTACGCCATCGACTCCTCAGTGCTGCAGCGGATGAGGCCGGATGCGATGATCCTGCATCCACTCCCCAGAACGGTTGAGCTGGACAAAACCGTCGACGACGACCCCCGCGCCCTCTATTTCCGCCAGGCCGCGAACGGTTTGTATGTGAGAATGGCGTTGTTGACGATGGTGTTGGAATGAAAGAAGCAATTAGCAACTAGCAATTAGCAAAAGCGTCCAGGAAGAGCACAAGCAATGAAAGAGTTCAAACGTTTGGCAGTTTGGGAAAAGGCCCATGCGCTCACGCTCGCGATCTACCGCGCGACTGCTGCCTTTCCAAAAGAAGAGCGTTATGGGCTAACCAGCCAGATGCGGCGATGCAGTGCCTCCGTTGCAGCTAACATAGCTGAGGGTTGCGGCCGCACCGGAAACGGCGAGTTCCATCGCTTTCTTAACATGGCGGCTGGATCATGTTTTGAATTGGAGTACTTTGTACTGTTGTCGCACGACCTGGGATTCCTGTCGCCTCAGCTGCACCACGCGTTGACCGCAGACACTCACGAGGTGCAACGAATGCTTGCATCGCTTCTCCGTAAGGTAGAAAGCAGCCGGCGCGAGCGCGCTAGCATGTAGAGATGGCGATCTAATTGCTAATTGCTAATTGCTAATTGCTAATTGCTAATTGCTAATTGCTAATTGCTAATTGCTAATTGCTAATTGCTTCCTCGAGGAACTCATGCCCGTTACTGATCGTTTGCAGACTACTGACTTCATCTCTCTCGAAGAGAAATACGGCGCCCACAACTACCATCCCCTCGACGTCGTCATCGAACGCGGCGAAGGCGTCTGGGTCTACGATGTTGAAGGCAAGCGTTATCTCGATTGCCTCGCTTCGTACTCAGCCGTCAACCAGGGACACTGCCATCCCAAAATCCTGAAAGCCATGCTGGAGCAGGCGAAGAAGGTCACGCTGACCTCGCGCGCCTTCCGCAACGACCAGCTCCCGCTGCTCTACCAGCAGCTGCACGAGCTGACCGGCTATGACATGGCGCTGCCCATGAACTCCGGCGCCGAGGCGGTCGAGACCGCAGTCAAGGCCGCGCGCAAGTGGGGCTATAAGGTCAAAGGCATGCCCGACGGCCGGGCCGAGATCATCGTCTGCGCCAGCAACTTTCACGGCCGCACCGTCACCGCCATCAGCTTCTCCACCGATGAGCAGTACCGCGACGGCTTCGGCCCCTTCACGCCCGGCTTCAAGATCATCCCCTTCGGCGACGCCGCCGCGCTGCGCGACGCTATCACGCCCAACACCTGTGCCTTCCTGGTCGAGCCGATCCAGGGCGAATCCGGCATCGTCATCCCGCGCGACGGCTTCCTTCGCGACGCCGCCGATCTCTGTCGCCGCAGTCGCGTGCTCTTCATCACCGACGAAATCCAGTCGGGCCTGGGCCGCACCGGCAAGCTCTTCGCGCACATGCACGAAGGCGTCCACCCCGACATGGTCATCATCGGCAAGGCGCTGGCCGGCGGCTTCTATCCCGTCTCCGCCGTGCTCGCATCGAAGGAAATCCTCGGCGTCTTCAATCCCGGCGATCACGGCAGCACCTTCGGCGGCAATCCTCTCGGCTGCGCCGTCGCCCGCGCCGCGTTGCAGGTGCTGGTGGACGAGAAGCTGATCGAGCGCTCTGCCGAAGTCGGCGACTACTTCCTCGCGAAACTAAGAGCGCTGCGCAGCCCACACCTGCGCGAGGTCCGCGGCAAAGGCCTGTGGATCGGCATCGAGCTCGACGTCCCCGCTCGCCCCTACTGCGAAGCGCTGAAGGAGCTCGGCATTCTCTGCAAGGAGACGCACGATTACGTCATCCGCATCGCTCCGCCGCTGGTCATCACCCGCGAAGAGATCGACTGGGCCTGCGAGCGGATCACGAAGGTGATCGAACAGCAGAAATGAAGCCGATGCCCTTTCGAGCTAATCTGTGCGGTGCCGACAACTGATCGTGCTTCGTGATAGTTTGACTGCGCGTGCGATGGCTGTTATCAACAGCAATCATTTCGCATAGGACTATTGTGGGTACAGACTCAGAAAGCGGCGCTGGACTAATAACCAAGAGACGCGATGCAGTTACCGCAGTAGTCTGTACCCTAGTTGTTTTTGGATCGCACGTCCGCGGGTTGATAAGGCACGCGCCACATCGCGAGTTCTGGCTCATTGAGCCGCTTCCTCAATGGCCTGACCTTCGTCCCATTTTTATCGCCCTCAGCATCTTCTGCTGGGTATTTGTGCTGTGGATACTGTTCTGGTTTTACAAGGCTGCTCGCAGCAAATATGAGAGATTTCTTGTGGCAGCATTTGCCATCAGTTTTGCCTTGAATATGGTGAAACCCTTCGTTTCACGAGAACTAGCGGTTCATTTGCACCTGATTAGCACTGCAGCGTCTTTAGTGGCTCTAGCTGCTGCACTGACGTTGTTCCTCAAGCTCGAAAACAGGACTCAAGAAGTGAGGACCGAAGATCACTGCCGATAAAATCGGCCGTTAGAGCAGCAACCTCGTCGTGTTGCTACCTTTACGGTCCCACCAGTTAGATCATCCCAGCGGACCCATCCAGCGACTGAAAGAATCGAACTCGAAATTCCGAGGTACCTTTACGCTGGCTCGTTGTGGTCGAAGTCCGTCAGGCTGGTGGAAACTGTCTGGGCCAGAGCTCCCAGCCCAAACAGTTTTGCCTCATCCTCATGTGCAAAGCCCAGCATCCGCGGCGCGGCGCCGGCGATTGCCGCAACCGCGGCATCGATGCGGGCGTGCGTTTTGTAGTCGATGATATCGAACACTCCCCCTGGGTAGTCGGTGAGCATCGCATTGGCAGCGGCGACTCCGCCGCAGAAGAGCGACCCGATCGCCGCTCGCCGATGCCGCCGCCACAGTCGCGCCGCGATCAGGAAAAACGATCCCGCAACGGCATAGTCGAGCACGGCATGAGTCTTAGGGCCGATTCGCGCCGGCAACCTGTTCGCGGCAAACTTTACGCCCTGCTGCCAGAGAGGCATGTCCAACCTCGGTAGATGGGAGTTTTCACAGCTACCAATCGCCTGTCGATTGTACGCCGCTCGCTTAGAAGATGCCCTAATCGCAGTTGTCGGTTGTCAGAAGGCAGTTGTCAGTTGTCGGTGGTCAGTTCTGTCGCTTTTGCCTATGGCGTCACCGCTTGGAAGATCGAGTAACACCGATGTGCGCGGAGATGTCACTGACAACCGACAACTGACAACCGACAACTGCCTTCTGACAACTGACAACCGCTTCGCGCCAGTGTCACCCCTCACACCACGATGTGACCGCCATCACTTCGACTCGGCCCACCCCTGTTCAAGAATCGAACTATCGTTCGGTACGGGGTGAGCCTCCCCAGCCGCAACGGAATTCCAGGTGCGATGGCGAGCCGGGGTTAGCAACACTTCCAATCGTCCGCAAACAGAAAGGGCAGCAATGGCCAAAGGTTCGGTGCAGATCGTAGTCGAGCGATGCAAAGCCTGCGGTTTCTGCGTGGAGTTCTGTCCCACGCATGTTCTCGCGCTTTCCTCCGCCTTCAATGCCAAGGGATATCACACGCCCTACATGGTCCATCCCGAAAAATGCAGCGGATGCGACCTATGCGGCATGTATTGTCCCGACTTCGCGATCTTCGGCTTCAAACAGCCGGAAGCGGCGAAGCAGACAAGCGAGGCGACACCTCCGCCCGCTTCACCGGAATCGAAGGAGGCGCAAGATGCACGCTGATCCTGCCGGCGTACTCACCGGCACTCATTTCCTCGATGGCGACCATGCCTGCTGTGAAGGCGCTCTTGCCGCGGGCGCACGCTTCTCGTCCGGCTACCCGATCACGCCCTCAACCGAAGTCGTCGAGCGCTTCGCGCAGCGCATCCCCACAGTCGGCGGCGTCTTCATCCAGATGGAAGACGAACTCGCCGCCTCCATCGCGCTTCAAGGCGCGGTCTGGGGCGGAGCGAAAGCTTTCACGGTGACCTCCGGGCCGGGCTTCTCGCTGATGATGGAGCACATCGGATACGCCGCCATGACCGAGACGCCATGCGTCTTCGTCGATGTGCAGCGCGGCGGCCCGTCCACCGGCCTGCCGACGCTCCCCGCGCAAGCCGACATGATGCAGGTGCGTTGGGGTTCGCACGGCGACTACGAAGTCATCGCCCTCTGTCCCAACTCGCCGCAAGAGTGCTTCGACCTCACCATTACCGCCTTCAACTACGCCGAGAAATATCGCTGCCCGGTGTTCGTGATGCTCGACGAGGTTGTCGGCCATATGACGGAAAAGGTCGTCATTCCGAGTCCCGAGGAGATCGAGATCGAGCCCCGCCGCTACACCAATCTTCCTCCTGAAGAGTTCCGCGCCTTCGAAGCGCGCGAAGATCTCGTTCCCGACATGCCCCGCGTCGGCGAAGGCTACAACGTGCACGTCACCGGCCTCACCCACGACGATCGCGGTTATCCCGACATGCGGCCGGTCGTGCAGGACAAGCTGGTGAAGCGATTGCAAGAGAAGATCACCAGGAACGCCGACAAGATCATCCTCTTCGAAGAGGACCAGATCGAAGAAGCGGAAGTGGTCGTCGTCTCTTACGGCATCACCTCACGCGTGGCGCAGCGTGCCATCGACATGGCGCGGCAGAAGGGAATCAAGGTCGGCAAGTTCCGCATCATCACCGCCTGGCCCTTCCCCGAAAAACAAATTGCCGCTATCGCCGCCAAGGTCAAAGCGCTGGTCGTTCCTGAGATCAACCTCGGCCAGATGGTTCGCGAAGTAGAACGCGCCGCCGCGGGCAAAGCCGCTGTCAGGCTGGTGCCGCACGCCGGCGGCAGCGTTCACAAGCCGGAAGACATTCTGCAGGCGATCATGGAGGTGACGCGATGAGCGAAGCGACCGTTACAGTTCCCCAGAACCCGGTCGAGCAGTTTCTGCGCATGGACCGCATTCCCCACATCTGGTGTCCAGGATGCGGCATCGGAACCAGCGTCAACTCCTTCGCCCATGCTCTGGTCGACGCCGAAGTTGACGTGAAGAATCTTGCGATTGTGTCCGGCATCGGATGCACCGGACGCGTTGCCGGCTACGTCAACCTCGACTCGTTCCACACCACGCACGGCCGCGCGATCCCTTTCGCCACGGGCCTGAAGCTGGCCAATCCCAAGCTCAACGTCGTGGTCTACTCCGGCGACGGTGACCTCTTCGCCATCGGCGGCAATCACCTCATCCACGCCGCCCGCCGCAACGTCGATATCAAGGTCGTCTGCATCAACAACCTGATTTACGCCATGACCGGCGGCCAGACCGCGCCCACAACTCCCGGCTCGGTCATCACCTCGACCAATCCCTACGGCACCTACGATCCGGCATTCAACCTGCCTTACCTGGTTGAAGCGGCCGGAGCTGTCTACGTCGCACGTTGGACGGTCTTTCACGTCCGTCAACTGGCACGGTCGATGGAAGAGATGTTCGCCAAGAAAGGTTTCAGCTTCATCGAAGTGCTCTCGCCCTGCCCGACGCTCTACCAGCGCCGCAACAAGATGGGCGACGGCCTGGACACGATGAAGTTCTACAAACAGGTCAGCAAGATTCGCAACGGCGCGCCCACCAACGAGGTCGCGCTGAGCAAGAGCGGCGAGATTGTTGTCGGCAAGTTCGTCGACCGCGAGCGCAATGACTACGGCGGTCTGATGCACGACAAACTGGTCGACGCTCTGGGAGAAGACTACGTGGAATCGGAGGCGTGCTCATGTCAGTAACGGAAATCCGCATCGCGGGATTTGGCGGCCAGGGCGTAATCCTTTCGGCCATCGTCATCGGCAAGGCCGGCTGCATCTACCAGAACGGCTACTCCACCATGACGCAGAGCTTCGGTCCGGAAGCGCGCGGCGGCGCGTGCAGTGCGCAGGTTATCCTTTCCGATAAGCCGGTGCTCTATCCCTACGTCACGCGTCCTGACATCCTCGTCGTCATGTCGCAGGAGGCGTACACGCTCTTCAGCCCGCAGATCAATCCCAACGGAATTCTCGTGATCGAAGAAGATCTCGTCCGCATCGGCGAGCTGCCCGCAGGCGTGCGCGTCTACAGCATTCCCGCAACGCGCATTGCCGAAGAGCTCGGCAAGAAGATGGTGCTCAATATCGTGATGGTCGGCTTCTTCGGCGCGGTGTCGCAGGCGGTCGATCCCGACGCGCTGCGGAATGCAGTCGCTGCCTCGGTCCCGGAAGCCTATCGCGATCTCAACTTAAAGGCTTTTGACCGCGGCGTCGAGTATGGCGCCAACGCCCTCAACGAAGTCATCGTGAAGCAGGACTACCGCTCGCAAGTGGCCGTAGCCGCACTGGAAACGTAAAAGGTATCCCGCGCAGGAAGGGCAATACTCTGCGCGGGAGGAAAGAATGGCGTTGACGCAGGACTCCTTAGGCCGGTAAGGATCGATATCAGACCGTTTCTAACGGTTGCTTCGTTAGCTGGGTTGTTCGAATTTGCGCCTCGCCGGACCTAGTGTCAGCCCTGGCGTTGGTCGCTGGCCTTTGCAGCCGCCTTCAAAATCTCTACCTCCGTCGCTCTCCACTCGCCATCGCTTCCTTGCTCGGCGGTGACACGCACTTCCGCGCCAGCGACCAGCGCATCCGCCGCGCGGGGCAGGCGAGTCTCGGTGGGCACGCCGTCGTCATAGGTCACGCGCGCGTGCGAGACATCCACCCGTCTCGCCATCCCATTTTTGCCCTGCACGTAGATCCAGGCTTTCCCAATTCCGGAATTTGGGCCGTCAACGATGGTGCCTCGAAACGATCCCGGAGTGCCGGCGTTGCCGATCAGAGATAAGGCGAAAACTGTCAAAATCAGGGCGCAACCGCCCGCTAGACGTCGCATGTCCGCGTTTGATGCGCAATTTGGGCCTATTAGCTTTCCGAATTCTTAATCTCGCCTTCAGCTTCCTATGTAGTTTTGTCCACCCGGCTGCGTAAAATCGACTCACGCAACTCATTCATATATTTCGGGTTCACATACATGGCAAAAGTGCGAAAGTTCCCGCAATTTGCCGGAAGTGGATTCGCCTCGGGGACGGTTGTAATCGTCAAGGCGAGAGGAGCTGGATATGAAATCACGGCGCCGTTTTGCATGGCTCTTATCGGCAATCCTGTTCGTCGGGCTCGGCTCGGGTGCAGCCCGTGCCCAGAATCAGGACCAAAGCGCGTATCCGCCTCCGCCGGATAATGCGCCGGTTTACAACGACCCTACGGGCCAGGCCACGGTGCAGGACGACTCCGGTCAGCCGGTTTCACCCGACGCAACGCCGCAAAGCACGCAGGCACCCTATCAGCAGGGCCAGCCGCAGCAGAATCCTCCGGGCCGCGTTGCCCGTATCCAGTACATGTCTGGCCAGGTTTCGACGCAGCCCGGCGGCGTGAATGACTGGGTTGCCGCCGACACCAATCGCCCGCTGACTACCTCGGACCGCATCTGGACCGACAAGAACTCCAAGGCCGAGCTGAACGTCGGCGACGGCTTCCTCCGCATGAACTCGGAGACCAGCCTTACCCTGACCAACGTCGGCGACAACACGGTGCAGCTTGAGCTCGATCAGGGCACGCTGAGCGTGACTGTCCGTCACCTGATGCCCGGCGAGATCTACGAAGTCGACACCCCGAATTACGCGTTCACCGTGACGAAGCCGGGCTCGTATCGCTTCGACGTTTATCCGAATGAAGACCAGAGCTGGGTGACAGTCCGCAAGGGACAGGGCGAAGCCACCGGTCAGGGCAGCGCCGTGAAAGTCAGCTCAGGCGAGCAGGTTCGCTTCGCGAACGGTAACTCGCTGCAGCACACCGCCGAGAACGCGCCGCAGCGCGATGGCTTCGACGACTGGGTTCAGGTGCGCGACAAGCAGGTGGACAACTCCGTCTCCGCACGTTACGTTTCGCCCGGCGTGATCGGATATCAGGACCTCGACAACTACGGCTCATGGCAGAACACCGGACCGTACGGACCGGTGTGGACTCCAACCTCCGTGCCGGCAGGCTGGGCACCATATCGTTACGGACACTGGGCGTGGATCGCGCCGTGGGGATGGACCTGGGTCGATGACGCGCCCTGGGGATTCGCTCCCTTCCACTATGGCCGCTGGGTTGATTGGAACGGCGGATGGGCTTGGGCTCCTGGTCCCGTTGGCTACTGGAATCCTTACTACGCTCCCGCGCTCGTCGGCTGGGTCGGCGGACCAGGCTTCGGTATCGGCTTTGGCTTCGGCGGCGGCGGATGGGGTATCAGCGTCGGTTTCGGCTGGTTCCCGCTGGGTTGGGGTCAGCCTTATTATCCGCGCTACTGTGGATGGGGCTACGGCGGCTGGTATCGCGGTGGCGGATACGTTACCGGAAACTACTTCCGCAACGTGAACATCACGAACACGCACATCACCAACATCACGAACATTACCAACAACTACTACAACAACGCTGTCGGTCCGAACGCCATCCGCAATACCAACGCCATTATGCGTAATGGCGTCACGACGGCGTCGCGCCAGGCATTTACCTCCGGCGCGCCGGTCAACAAAGTCGGCGGAGCCGTGCCGGCGCGTGCGCTGGGCAATGCTCGTCTGCTGAATGCTGCGAATGTCGGCCCGACCAAGGCCTCCGTGCTCGGCGGACAGGCGACTCGCACGAGCGGCGTTCCGGCCCGCACGGGAGCGATGCGTCCGGTCGTGACTCGCGCTACTCC
The DNA here is from genome assembly GCA_035262645.1 of Terriglobales bacterium. Taxonomy (GTDB): domain Bacteria; phylum Acidobacteriota; class Terriglobia; order Terriglobales; family Acidobacteriaceae; genus Bog-257. Next base: position 20,061 of record DATFSK010000056.1, on the reverse strand, counting down.
TCCAGCGTCGACGGCGACCACCGCGGGCAGTCTGTCCGCTAATCGTGGAAATGCGAACTTCGGACGCGGCGTCGCGAATCCGGCCACGGCTGCTAACGCAGGACGCAACGGCGTTGGCGCAACCAACACTGCCGCCAACGCGGCGCGTGGTCCGATGGGCAATGCCGGAGCGCCACGCCCTGGTATCACCAGCGCTCAGCCCGCGCGTGGAGCTGCCGGCAACTCCGCCATCCAGCCCCGCGTCAACACTCCTCAGAATCTGTCGGGACGCAACGTACCACGTCCGCCATCCGCCGGGGGAACGTCTTACGGCGCGCCCACTGCAGCGACGCCGGCGCGCAATGTGCCCCGTCCGCCTGCCGGCAACGATGCCTTCGCGCGGCCGAATGGCAACACAGCTACGGCTGGCGCGAGCCGTGCTCCGCTGACCGCCAGCAATCAACACTACGGCGCAAACACCAGCGTGCCGCGGCCTGCGCAGTCCGTGCCCACGCGCACAACCAGTCCGGCGTCGCAGTACTCGGCGCCCGCCCGCACGGCTCCGCAGAGCAATCCGCGGATCGCAAATCCGTCCGGATCGTCGGTGCCACGTCCGCCAAGCGGCTACAGCTATCGCCCGGCTCCGGCAACCTCAGCTTCGTCGGCCTACGGCGCGGGACGCGCTTACCCTGGATCGAGCAGCCCGAGCCGTGGCTACAGCGCGCCCAGTTACAGCGCGCCGCGGGGATCGTACGGCTCCACTCCCAATTATTCCGGACGCGCCCAGTCGACACCGAGCTATTCAGCTCCGCGAAGCTACGGATCGGCTCCGTCGTACTCGGCTCCACGCAGCTACGGTGGAAGCCCGTCGTATCAGGCGCGCAGCTATCCTTCTGCGCCGTCCTATGGCGGCGGCCGCAGCACGGGGTCGTACTCGGCGCCACGCTCCTCAGGTGGCGGAGGAGGCAGCTATCGTAGCGGAGGAGGTGGCGGGGGATCCCACTCCTCCAGCAGCGGTGGCGGCAGCCATCACGGCCGCTAACGCAGCGCCGATCTCCAGAACCTGCCCTCAGCTTGTCGAAGGGTCGGATGCAGCGCGGGTCTCCAGGCCCGCGCTGTTGTATCTCTGCGTAGCTCTTCCGCTAGTGAAAGTAAGACGCCAATCTTTCCGATTTAACCTTCATGGCTGTCTGTGCCCCGCAAACACCCGCTCTGTGATCTCTGAACATCCCCACGTGCGCTCACAGCTTATAATCAAGTTGTGACCCGTTCCTTCGTAAGAAAGGCTGCCGAAGCCAATTTCCCCACGCGCTGGGGGCACTTTCGCATTTACGGCTTTGAAGGCGAATTTGAGGTCCCTCCGGCTCCCGAAACGCCGGCCAAGCCTAACGGCAACGGCAAGCCGCAGACCGTCACCGAGGAAGCCGTTGCTCTTGTCATGGGCGACATCCACTCCTCCGCCCCGCTGGTCCGAATCCACTCCCAGTGCCTCACCGGCGACGTCTTCCACTCCATGCGTTGCGATTGCCGGCAGCAGCTCGAACTTGCCCTCGCCATGATCACGAAAGAAGGCGCCGGCATCCTGGTCTACGAGCAGCAGGAAGGCCGCGGCATCGGCCTGATGGCCAAGCTCCAGGCATACGAACTTCAGGACAAAGGTCTCGACACGGTCGAAGCCAACGTCGAGCTCGGCTACGACAACGACTATCGCGAGTACAAGCTGCCCGCCGAAATCTTGCGCCAGCTAGGTGTGCGCGAAGTGCGCCTCATCTCCAACAATCCCGACAAGGTCGCGGCACTGGAGCGCGCCGGGATCAAAGTCGTTGAGCGCATCTCCGCCGAAGTGGAAGCCTACGAGCACTCGCAAAACTACCTGCGCACAAAGAAAGAAAAGATGGGCCACCTCTTCACCGAGCGGTAGGTCAAATCGAGCTCGTTTTTTTGATTGTCATCCTGAGCGGAGCGTCCGCGTGCTTTTCCGAGCCGCTGTTTCGGTTCGAGCGGACGCGCAGTCGAATCGATCTGCGGTTCATGCTTCTCGATGAAAACTTGGGGACGAGTTGGATTCGAGTCTCGCGCAGCGAGACGAAAGATGATAGCCCCGCCCTTCAGGGCGGGGTAGCTTCATTATTTGAAATGAGCCCCTTCAAGGGGCGACACAAGAGCTCACTCCTTCGGCTCCAGCTCCGCAGCCTTCTCCGGCGCCATCTCCACCTTTTGGATTTCGCGCATCACATCGATCAGCCGCTCGTAAATCTGCCGCAGCTGTTTGTCCGAGAGCGGCCCCGGATTCTGCCGCGCAATGTTCTCGTAGATGAGCCTCTCGCGGTCGGGCTCGTAGATCGCCATCGCCAGGCCGTGTTTCAATTTTCCGATTTCCGTGGCGCACTGCGCGCGCTCGCTGATCAGCTCAACCAGCTTGCTGTCCAGCTCGTCGATCCTCTTGCGCCAATCAGCGATGTCCATGGCCCTTGCTGCCGTGACACTATCTGGTAGAGCTGGCCTTCAGGCCAGCGTTGGCCTACGCTGTTTTGTTTTACCAATCCGCTGCCGCCGGCGCCGCTAGACCCCAACCTTCGCCGGTTGCTCCGCCCCCGGTCAGCGATCTCAAGAATTCTGACACTGCCGCCGCTTCCCGCCCAGAATTCTGCTCGATGCATTGCACAATCGCGCTGCCCACCACGGCTGCATCGGCAAAGCTCCCAACCTCCGCAAACTGCTCGGGAGTGGAAACGCCAAAGCCAACGGCGATCGGCAACTTCGTGTACGCCCTTAGCCGCTCGACTAACCCGCGCGCATCCGCCGCCACTTCCTGCCGGGCGCCCGTGATCCCCGTCCGCGAGATCGCATACACAAACCCGCGCGAGCACTTCGCAATCGCCCGGAGCCGCTCATCGGTGCTCGTCGGAGCCGCCAAAAGCACAGGCGCCAGCTTGTGTGCCTTCATGGCCCGCAAATAGTCACCAGCTTCTTCGACCGGAAGATCCGTGACCAGCACGCCATCGACGCCGGCCTCCGCCGCGGCAGTACAGAATTTCTCGAGCCCGAGCTGCAAAATGGGATTCAGATAAGAAAATATGATCAGCCCGGCTTTGGACTGTTGCCGAATCTGCCTCGCCACCTCGAGCACACCTTCCAGCTTCGTTCCATTCCGCAGCGCCCGCTCGCTGGCCCGCTGAATTACCGGTCCATCGGCCACGGGATCGCTGAACGGCACTCCCAGCTCGATGATGTCCGCGGCTGCACCAATGGCCGCCAGCGCCACCTCGCGCGATGTATCGAGATCAGGATCTCCGCACGTGATGTAAGCCACCAACCCCGGCCGCTTATGAAACCGAATCGCCACTCAAACCTCGAAAAACTCGAGACACAGAGGTCACAGAGAAGACGAATTCAAAACCTCTGTGTCTCGGTGTCTCTGTGGTTAAAAACATCCTCACAACTGCATGTTCTCCCGCAAAATCCCGATGTCCTTGTCTCCACGCCCGGAAATATTCACGATCACCACATCCGACGCCGGCATCTTCGGTGCGCGCTTGATGCATTCGGCCACGGCGTGCGCCGACTCCAGCGCGGGGATGATCCCCTCCAGCCGCGCCAGCGTCCGGCACGCATCCAGCGCCTCCTGGTCGCTAGCCGAAACATACTCCGCCCGGCCCTGATCGTGCAGTGACGCATGCTCCGGCCCGATCGCGGGATAATCCAGCCCCGCCGAGATCGAATGCGTCGTCGCAATCTGCCCGGCCGCGTCCTGCAACACGTACGAGTACGTTCCCTGCAACACGCCCGGCCCACCGCCATCGAAGCGCGCCGCATGCTCGCCCAGCGCATGTCCGCGTCCGCCGGCCTCTACGCCGATCAGCTTCACGTCGCGGTCCTTGATGAACTCGTAAAACGCGCCAATCGCATTCGATCCGCCGCCAACGCACGCAATCACCGCCGACGGCAGCCTGCCCTCCGCCTTCAGGATCTGCTTGCGCGCCTCCTGGCTGATCACGCGATGGAAATCGCGCACCATCGTCGGATACGGATGCGCACCCAGCACGCTTCCCAGCAGATAATGCGTCGTGCGGACGTTGGTCACCCAATCGCGCATGGCCTCGTTGATCGCATCTTTCAGCGTGCGCGAACCCGACTCCACTCCGCGCACCTCAGCGCCCAAAAGCCGCATGCGGAAGACATTCAGCTCTTGCCGCCGCATGTCTTCCGTGCCCATGTAGACGACGCATTCCATCCCGAAGAGCGCGCACACGGTCGCCGTCGCAACGCCATGCTGGCCCGCCCCCGTTTCGGCGATGATGCGGTGCTTGCCCATGCGCCGCGCCAGCAAGGCCTGTCCGATGCAGTTGTTGATCTTGTGCGCGCCCGTATGCAGGAGGTCTTCGCGCTTGAGATAGATCTTCGCCCCGCCCAGCTCTTTGGTCAGCCGCTCTGCCAGGAACAGCGGCGTGGGCCTGCCGGCGAAATCAGCCAGAAGCCGATGGTATTCGTCGCGAAACGCCTTGTCCTTTCGGGCCTGGTTGTACGCTGCGTCCAATTCCTGTAAGGCTGCCATCAGCGTTTCGGGAACATACCGTCCGCCGTACGCACCGAATCGTCCCGGCGCACTGCGCCGTACCTTCCGCTCTCCACCGGTTACAGACATCGCATCTGGCGGAGTCTGCCCGCTAATACTGGTTTCCTGCATACCCTCTCATCCAGGGGGGAAGCGCCGGCCTTCAGCCCGGCGACATAGCCCAATTTCGGGAAACGGCTTTAGCCGCGGCGTACGGGGCTGAAGCTATGCAATCAACTCTCGGGTACGCCAAAAGCCGCGCCCATCCACGGTTCGCACGTGACATCCGTCAGCACAATCAATGCTGCCCCGCTGCCTGCGGGCCTCGGACCGCGCTGACGAAGTGCATCAGCTTCCCTTCATCTTTCTTCCCCGGCTCCTCTTCCACCCCGGAGACAACATCAATACCCCACGGCTCGAATAACTCCAGCGCCTTGCCCACGTTCTCCGCATTCAAACCGCCGGCAATAATCAGCGGCATCGCCTCTTTGATCTTCGCCGCCAACGGCACAAGCTCTTCCCACGCGAATGGAACGCCCGTGCCTCCACGCTGCTCCGCGGAGCCTGAATCGAGCAGGATCGTATCGATGCTGTCCCACTCCGCCAAATAGCGCCCCAGCTTCTCTTCGCCATCGCTCAAAAGCTCGCGTGCCTGTAGCGTCTTGATGATCTGCCTCCCGCCCAGGACGCGACGATATTCCTTCATATGTTCGGGCGGTTCGTCGCCGTGCAGTTGCACTCCCGTAACTTCCACCTGTGATACGACTTCACCGACATGCCGCGGCGTCTCATTCACGAACACGGCGATGGTGTCGATCCGCTTGGGCACGGTGGAGACGATATCAAAGGCCCTCGGAATGTCGACTCGTCGCGGGCTGGGAGCAAAGATGAAGCCCAGCGCATCGGCGCCCGACGCGATGCTGAGCTGCGCATCCTCTACGCTGGTAGTGCCGCAAATCTTGATCCAGGTCATAATCCACTCGCATTAACTCGCCAGAGCTGCCTGCATCAGCAGCTTGTACAACTCATCGCCGGGATCCGGCGATCGCATGAGCGACTCGCCGATCAGAAAGGCATCGAAACCCGCCTGCCGCAATCGTGCGATGTCCTCGCCGTTCTCAATGCCGCTTTCCGTAACTTTCACCACGTCACCCGAAATCTGGTCCACCAGTTCAAAAGAAGCGTTCAGGTCGGTCTGAAAAGTGTGAAGGTTCCGGTTGTTGACACCGATCATGTCGAAACCAGCGTCCAGAGCGCGTTTCAGCTCCGTCGCGTCGTGTACCTCGCACAGTACATCCAGACCGGCCTCCCGCGCCGCCCGCTGCAACGCATGCAGCTCACCATCGCTCAGCGCGGCAACAATCAGAAGAATCGCATCGGCACCGTTGGCTCGCGCCTCCAGCACCTGAAACTCGTCGACTATAAAGTCTTTGCGCAGGCAGGGAAGGTGGGTCACGGTGGAAGCGATAGACAGGTTCTGCAATGATCCCTGGAAAAACTCCTGGTCCGTCAGGACGGACAACGCCGCCGCTCCCGCCTGCTCGAGCTCGCGCGCCAGCGGAATCACAGAAAAGTTTTCCCGGATCACGCCTTTCGACGGCGACGCCTTCTTCAGCTCGGCAATCACCGCCAGATGCTCAGCCGCATCGCGCAGCGCCTTGCGAAAGCCCCTCGGCTCGCGGTTCTGCGCCCACGAACTCATCGCGCGAACGTCTGCCGACGCCTTGGCATTCGCCACCTTGCGGCGCGTAGCGGCAACGATCTCTTCCAGCTTGGTGGGCATCGATTCAAGAAGTATAACTGCTGATAACGATTGCCGCCGTCACCCAAGGCAGGGAAAACCGCCGCCTTAAGCCCCGCGCTCCTTAGACCCAACTTTATTCGTCAAGCACCCAAAAGTTGTAGGTGTCAGGCAAAAGCTGTATTTCCAATTGGCCCGTTCTGGGCTACTCTGCTGCGAAGCCGGCAACTGCGTTGAGCTGGTTTGCTCTGGCTGTAGCCTATATGGATCGCCGCTTCGCAACCCTTCTGGCTGGATTCGTCTTGACGCTGAGCGTGCCAGTCGCTGTCCGCGCGCAAACCTTGGCCCGTCTATCGCACGAATCCACACCTGATCTCACGCGAATTGCACCGCCATCCAGCCCTTATCAGGCCCCTATTATTCGCAACCTGCCATTACGCGATTCTGCATTGTCGCGTCAGGCCGCGCTGGCGCTGTTCACCGATTCCAATGTTGCTCGCGCAAGACAGCTCTCAGCCGAGGCGCTGCGCCGTAACCCGCAGGATGCGGAAGCGCTCTTCCTCCGCATGGAAATCGCAGGCATGAACGGCGACCTGGCGCGGGTCCTCCAGTTCGCAGTTCGGCTTTGCGAGCTGGGCGCCGGCGCTCCCGGAGATTCGCGTGTCCGATTGGCTGCCGCCCGCATTCGAGAGCTAGCCGCCAATACTCCCCCATTTCGCAACGCAATACCGCCGCTCCAGGCGCTGCTCACGAAGTCCCGGGAGCCATGGCCCGACCTGCAAGAAGCGCTGCTGAACGCCGCCATGGATGGCGCGCCCGCCCTCGATCCGTATGCGCTTTCGCGCAGCTCCGGTATTCTCACCGACTGGCGAATGGTTGGGCCGCTGGGCTCGCATCCCCTGCTCGACCAGCAGCCGGTTGCTGCAAATGACGGCCTGGCTCGGGACTCCTATCAGAACCGCCGGGTGGAAAATTTTCAGTTTCCCGACGGCTGTATCGTCTTGCCCGACTACATGTCGCGCCACGGCGTATTCTATGCCGCTACGGGATTTTCTTCGCTCGCAGCGGGCCGCTTCACTGTCAGGATCGCAAGCGCCGGCGCCGCCGAAATCTATGCCGACGGCCAACGCGTTTTGCGTGCCGACAGCCGCGGTCTTGCGTCGGCCGACCTCGATCTCCCCGCAGGTCCGCATCGCATTTTGCTGAAGTTCATCGGCTCCTCAGCCCCTTTGCGAATCTCCATCAATGCGATGGACGAACCGCCTCAAGCCGTCCTGCCGAAGAAGATTTCCCTGCGGGAGATGACATACCTGCTTGCCGCCGAGGACTACGCAGCCGCAGACTTTGGCACGGCCATCCATCAGATCGCGGGCGTCCGTCAGATCGAGGCAGGCGTCGCTCTCCAGTTTCTCTTATCGCAGGCGGCCACGCGTTCTTCTGGTTCCACCAATGCCTCCACAATGTGGGATGAGCCGGTCGCCGGCCCTCCAGCGGACGAGGCAAAGGACGTGGCGCAAAGAATCGCGGGTCATCCCAGCTGTCACACGCTGCTCGCTGCCATCGGCTTTTACCATCAGCGGGGAGAGGTTGCGGACGCACGCTCGGCGCAGCAGAAACTGGACGGCTGCGCCCCCGAGTCGCTTGACTATGCCCGCTCGCTCGCCGAGGAGGGCGATCACGCCGCATCGGCCCGCGCCTTGCAACGGCTTCTCCTTGCGGCTCCGTTGAATCGTCCGGCCCGAGAGATGCTGATCCGCGAGCTGCAACTCTCCGGAGACGACGAGCAAGCTCAGCACGCCGCTGCGCAGTGGCTGCGCATTGCGCCCAATGCAGAGAATTATCATCGGCTCGCTGCTGAATCATCCGCGCCGGCTGACGAGCCCCAGTCGACCCCGACCGTCGCTGCCCAAAAGGAGTTCTATCAACCGTACCGGCGCGATGCTTATGTCATCGCGCGCCAGAGCGCAACCGCCTCTTTCTCCGCCGACACCGTGCAGCTCCTCGACGACCACATTGCCATCGTCCGTCCCGACGGCAGCGTCTCGCTCTATGTTCACAGTGCCCGCCGCGCTTTGACGCTGCAGGGCGCTACTCAGGTCGCGAACGCTACCGTACCGCTCGGTGCCCAGGTGCTTACGTCGCGTATTCTTCATCCCAACGGCTCTTCAACCGGCATCGCCGACTCGGTTCCCGTCCTGGCGGCCGGCGACATTGTCGACGAGGAATACATTCTCCACTTCGCCGGCGACGGCGGCATTCCCGAGCACCCCGAGGTCTTCCAATTTGTGTTTGGCAGTTTTAACCAGCTGGTCCTGCATGCCCGTTTCGTAGTCCTCACGCCGGCAAGCCGTGCCGACCATGGGGTCGTCATTGCGACCGGAGACTACCCTGCGATGACGGTCCGGCGCCGCAACGGCATGCTGGAGCGGGTGTGGCAGGAGGACGTACCCGATTCGCCCAACACTCTGGGAGGCTCAGGCACAGTTCTGGGAATTGTGCGACTGGTGGAACAGGAAAATGGCTGGACCGTGCCCAGCAGTGCTGAACATCGGCGCCGCATTGAGACGATTCACCCCGGACCCCGTCCGGAAGATTCCTGACTACGATCCGTACTCCGCCCGGATATTGCGCCACGCGCTCACGCTGCGGCGCTCGGCTTCTTCGGCAAAACCTTCGCCCAATTTCTGCAGGGTACCGAAAATCTGCATTCCCTTGCGCAGATAGTCCGGCGCGCTCTCCCACACCGCCTCGAATTTCTCCGGGTACTCGGACGCCAGTACTGCAAGACCCGCGGCCGCAAACGCCATGCCCGCCGGGCGGCGGCGAGCAAGAATCAGCACGGCACCGGCGCCGATCGATCCGAATACGATTGCCTTTTTCCAGTTCTGCATGTTCACCTCAGTGACGGGCGCGCTGCACGCCTCGAAATAGTTTAGAGCAACTCTGAAGTCCAGCCGTTGTATGCCGCCAGGACTTAAGGCGTGATGCCACTTACTTGCGCTTCCACCGCACTCCGTCCTTGGTGTTTTCCAGAATCACGCCGCTTTCTCCAAGTTGCGCACGAATCGCATCAGACCTCGCGAAGTCCCGCGCCTTGCGGGCCTGCGAATGCTCGGCCACCAGCTTTTCAATCTCCTCATCCGACAGAGCTGCTGCTTTTGCGAGTTCCGCCGTGGCGGCGCTGATCTTGTCTTCCAGGCCTTCGGCCTTCGCCCACTCGACCGTTGCCCGCACCTTCGCGGCATCGTCATCCTTCAGCACCGGGAAGATCTCCTCAAACTGCTGCATGGTCTTCAGCAGCGCCGGCACATCGCCTTTGCGGACATCGCCTGCATCAGCAGCGGCATTCACATCACGCACCATGTCGAAGATCGCGCCCAGCGCCCGCGCCGTATTGAGATTGTCGTTCAGCCCGGCTATCATCTCCGCCGAAGTCTTCGCCGCAATCTCGGCAATCGCCGGGTTCGCTCCCTCTGCAAACGACGACGTCTCCAGCCGCAGCTTAAAGTTTCGCAACCGCTCCACCGAATTCGCCGCTTGCGTCAGCCCATCGAACGTGAAATTCAGCTGTTTGCTGTGCGGGACCGACATCAGCAGATACCGTATCGACGACGGCTTGTGCCCCATCAGCACCAGGTCGCGGGGCGTATAGAAGTTGCCCAGTTTCTTGGACATCTTCTCGCCTTCCACCAACAGGAAGCGCGAGTGCACCCACACTTTCACGAACTGCTTGCCTGTCTCAGCCTCCGACTGCGCGATCTCGTTCTCGTGATGCGGAAAGATCAGGTCCTCGCCGCCGCAGTGTATATCGAAGGTCTCGCCCAGATACTTCATCGACATCGTGGAGCACTCGATGTGCCACCCTGGACGGCCCGGCCCAATCTCCGTCTCCCAGAATGCCTCGCCCGGCTTTGGCGACTTCCACAGCGCGAAGTCGCGCGCGTTGTCTTTGTCATATTCGTCGACATCCACACGCGCGCCGTCGGTCATCCCCGCGAAATCCTTCTTCGACAGCTTGCCGTACTCCGGAAACTTGGCAATGCGGTAATAGTACGAGCCGTCCTCCGTGCGATAGGCGAAGCCCTTTTCCGCCAGCACAGCGATAAACCGCGCCATCTCCTGAATATGGTCTGTGGCATTCACGAACAGCTCAGGATGCTCCATATTCAGCGAGTCAGCGTCCTCTAGAAATGCCTGCCGATACTTCTTCGTGTACTCCTGCACGCTTACGCCATCGCGCGCCGCGTTGCGGATGATCTTGTCGTCCACATCCGTGATGTTCATCACGTGCTTGAGCTGAAAGCCGCTCTGCTTCAAGAACCGCCGCAGCGTATCCACCACAACGAACGTGCGGAAGTTGCCAATATGTCCGTAGTCGTAAACCGTCGGCCCGCACGCATACATGCGGACCAGGCTGTCCTCCAGCGGATGGAACTCCTCAGTCTTCGCAGTGAGAGTATTAAAAAGCTCAAGCGCCATGCATTCTTCCTGTTGAGTGCAGAATCCTCGATTGTAGGGAACTCAGCGAAAGAGGGTCAAACTACCGCGGGCCGATTTACCCATCTCGAACCAACCTGCCGTCGGCTCTGCGCCAAGCGGATAGTGAGGACATCGCCGGGCTTTCTTGAGTTGTATTACGTAACATCCAGCGGCCTACAATGAATCATTCCCCTCCGGATGGTGCCCCAATGAAGACCCTGCGAGATACCCTGGATGACGCCCAGACGCGCGCACGCGCAGTCGGTCACTTCAACGTTTCCGATCTCGTTCTCTTGCGCGGGGTCGTTGCGGCGGCCAGGGAGCTACACGTTCCCGTCATCGTTGGCGCCTCCGATGGCGAACGTCGCTTCATGGGAGTGCGGCAGATTGCCGCCCTCGTCTACAGCTTGCGCCAGGAATCCGATTTCCCGATCTTCCTGAACTCCGATCATACCCACTCCCTTGCCGACGCCATGGAAGCTGCGAAATCCGGCTTCGATTCCATTGTCTTTGACCGCTCCGCGCTGCCCATCGAGCGGAATATCCGCGAGACGAGTGAAGCTGTCGAGGCTTTGAAAGCAATCAATCCGAACATCCTTGTCGAAGGCGAGATCGGAGACATCGGCACCGGCTCAGAAATCCGCGAAAGCGCCCCCGATCTGGCGCGTGGTCTCAGCAGTCCTGACGAAGCCAGGCAGTTTGTTGCCGCTACACATGTGGATATTCTGGCTCCTGCTGTAGGCAATATGCATGGCATGCTCAAGAGCATGGTTCAGGGGAGCGCGAGAAAGCGGCTTGATATCGAGAGAATCTCGCAGATCAAGCAGGCGGTGCAGATTCCGCTTACCTTGCATGGCGGGTCGGGGACCGACGACGGCGACCTGCGCAAGGCAATCGCGGCCGGTATCAATATCGTTCACATCAATACCGAGTTGCGCGTTGCCTGGAGACGCGGACTGGAAGACGGCTTGCATGAACATCCACAGGAAGTGGTTCCGTATAAGGTCTTGCAACCCGCATTGGAAAACGTCAGGCAGGTGGCCCTGTCGCGCTTGAAGCTCTTCGCGAGCGCGTAAAGCAATTCCGTCCATGGACGCAGAATCTTCTCTGTCCCGGATTTACAATATCGGTATGGACTCATTCGTCATTGCAGGCAGGCAGTTCCGCTCACGCCTGATCGTCGGCACAGGCAAATACAAATCCGGACAAGAGACCGCCCGCGCCATCGCCGCCAGCGGTGCCGAGATGGTCACGGTCGCCGTGCGTCGCGTCGAGCTCGACCGCAGCAAGGAGTCGCTGCTCGACTTCATCGATCCGGAGAAATATTTTCTTCTCCCTAACACCGCGGGCTGCTACACAGCCGACGAGGCGATCCGCACCGCGCGTCTGGGCCGCGAAGTGGGTCTGTCCGACTGGGTGAAGGTGGAAGTCATCGGCGATCAGCAGACGCTGTTTCCCGACGTGCAGGCGACCATCGAAGCGACCCGCATTCTGGTTAAGGAAGGCTTTACTGTTCTGCCGTATACCTCTGACGACATTGTAGTTGCCAAGCGCCTCATCGATGCCGGTGCGTCCGCCGTGATGCCTCTTGGGGCGCCAATCGGCAGCGGGATGGGCATCCAGAACCAGGCCAGTATCCGCATCCTGCGCGAGATGATCACCGACGTGCCGCTGATCGTCGATGCCGGCGTGGGCACCGCATCGGATGCGACCATCGCGATGGAGCTTGGTGTCGACGGCGTGCTGATGAACACCGGCATCGCCGGTGCGCAGGATCCTGTGCTGATGGGCGAGGCTATGATGAACGCGGTGATCGCCGGCCGCCAGGCTTACCTGGCTGGCCGCATGCCAAAGAAGCTCTACGCCACCGCCAGTTCGCCGCTGGCCGGCGTCATTCGCTGAGCAACGCCGCGCCTCCGTAGCGCCGATCTCCAGATCGGCTGTAGCGCGGGACTCCAGTCCCGCGCTCTTCCAGCGCTACAACGGCTCACGACCATCACGCTCTCGCTAAGGTACATTGACGGTAACCTGCGCCGTCGTCCTTCCATACTGGTTCGTCGCATACAGGGTGTACGTCGTCGTTCTTTGCGGATACACCGTTACATTATTCCCGCGAATCGCTCCCACAGTCGGCGAGACAACGTAGTACCCGCCGTTGGTCACCGTCCAGCTCAACGTCACCGGCTGCCCCGATCCTCCCGACGACGTCGCCGTGAAGCTGTTAATCGTCGGGTTCGGCCCGGTCGGCACATTCTGCGGCGTGTAGAGTGGCGAGATCAGCACCACCTCGAAATCCGACGCCGTCACCGAGTGCAGGTTTCCCAGATCGTCATTGTTCCAGCGCAAGTCCGGAGTGCCCGTGATGAACATCGACGACCCGTTGTCGGCCATGATCATCCCGTACTGCTTCAGCGCCGTCAGGATTACTTGGTTGTGCGGTGAAAAATGGGAGATGTCGAAGCTTGCCTTCAGCCGCAGCCGCATTCCCATCGGCGCCGCATACTGATTGCTGGAATTTGCCGCCCAGTGCGACGCCGGCGGCGTAAACGCCTGCTGACTGTGTTGCAGCGTCACGCGGATGGCATGATTGATGGCTCCGGCACCAACCTCGTCGAAACGTACCAGCCCCGGCAGAATCGGCAGCCCCGCGGCATCGGCCGAGGTCCACGTGTACGGCCGCATCTCGTTGGCCTCCAGGTCCCACACTGCGCCCGATCCCGCACTCCAACCCGACAAACTCTGGTTGAACGCGTAGTACAGCTCGTACAGCCAGCAGTTGTCCTTGTCGAGGATCAGTACATGGCGGTCGCCGTTGCCCGGCTGCGGATACCCTTCAATCAGCGCATTCGCCGGAATCGGCATCGGCCCGGGATCGCTCTCGTTGCCATAGAGGGTGTAGTTTATGTTGACGAAGCGCTGCGTCCCAGGTACCACAATGTAGGGGATGCCGATCGTCTGCCCGTTGTACAGCCCCGCGCCGAAGTCGGGATGCAGCCCCACGCTGCCGCCGATAAAGTTGATGTAGTTGTCGGAGTTGGGATCGACCGGCGCATTGTCGATCCTCGTGTTCCAAAGGCTGTTGGCGGGAAACGGCACAAAGCCGTTGAAACTCCCTCCCGGCCCCAGCGTGATCACGCTGCAGGGATTGTTTTGCGCGAACGCTCGGTTTGTGATGAAAAGCAGGCTGGCGAGGAGAAACAACCCAGGCAGGGATATCCGGCGCATCTTACGCTCCTGGCGTTTGAATTCCCCCACAGATTGCCCGGTAGCGCAAAGCATATCACCGTATAAGGCACCACAACATCGATTTTCGTGTTAGCTCATTGCTTGGACAGCTACTTCATCACCAGCTTCGCAATCGTCTGCAGCTGCATGTTCGAGGTGCCCTCGTAGATCTTGCCGATCTTCGAGTCGCGGAAGAATTTCTCCACGGGATAGTCCTTTGTGAATCCATACCCGCCGTAAATTTCCACGCACAGCGATGCCACGCGCTCGGCCACCTGCGAGCAGTACAGCTTGGTCATCGCAGCTTCTTTCACGAAGTTCATGCCGGCATCTTTCATGCGTGCGCAGTTGTAAAGCAGCATGCGCGCGGCCTCGATCTCGGTGGCCATCTGCGCGATCTGGAACTGGATGCCCTGAAATTCGGAGATCGTTTTCCCGAACTGCTTGCGCTCCTGCGCGTACTTCATGGCAAACTCCCATGCTCCGCGCGCCAGCCCCAGCATCTGCGCCCCAATGCCGATGCGGCCTTCGTTCAGCGTCTCAATCGCGATCTTATAGCCCTTGCCCACTTCGCCGAGCACATTCTCCTTAGGCACGCGGCAGTCTTCCATGATCAGCTCGCACGTACTCGACGCACGAATGCCCAGCTTGTCTTCTTTCTTGCCGACAGTGAATCCGGGGAAATTCTTCTCGACGATAAACGCGGTGATGCCCTTGTATCCCGCCGACAGGTCTACGCTCGCCAGGAGAATAAACACGCCCGCTTCCTTGCCGTTCGTGATCCACAGTTTCTGCCCGTTCAGAACGTACTCGCTGCCCTTAAGCTCTGCGCGGGTCTGCAACGCAAACGCATCCGATCCCGAGCCCGCCTCGCTCAGCGCATACGCCCCCACCGTGTCCTTGCACATGCGAGGCAGATAGCGCTTCTTCTGCTCCGCCGTGGTCCAGCGCAGCAGCGCGTTGTTCACCAGCGTGTTCTGCACGTCGACAACAACTCCCGCCGAGGGATCGACACGCGACAACTCTTCTACCGCCAGAATCGCCTCGAAGAACGTGCCCGCGCCGCCGCCGTACTCTTCGGGAACCTCGATCCCCATCAGTCCCAACTCAAAGAACTGATCGATGAGCGAGTGCTCAAACACGCCCTCCTCGTCCATCTTCTTCACATGTGGACGAACACTCTCGTCGGCAAATTGCCGGACCGTATCGCGAAACAGCACTTCGTCTTCGGTGAGCGAGACCAGCGGAGCTGGAGCGGATGCAACGGCGTGGGCAGTAGCTTCGGGCATGATGACAATCCTCAGGAGGGAAGTAGGAAACCCTTGATTTTAGCACCCGGTGCGCACGTTTCGCGCGAAGCGCCCCACCAAGCGCATTAACGAGGCGGACGGAAAGCTCCGTTCCCATTTCCGCCGAGCGCTCTCCATGTCTGGCGATTTTTGCTTTGCGTTTATGACTTTACTCTGATATTGTCCGCGGCAAGCAGGAGCTCGCCATTGGCCGCGCCGGAACTGTCCTCCGGCTGGGTTGCGGGCTCTGTTCTCACTCAGGGAGGTTGCATGGCGTTCTGTGGAAATTGCGGTACGCAAATAGCGGACAATGTGGCTTTTTGCCCCAGCTGTGGCAAAGCGACCGGGCAAGCAGGTGCCGCAGGAGGAGCAGCCGCGCCTCAGCCTGCGCCGGCGGCAAGCTATCAGCCTCCGCCCGCTGCGGCAGCTGCGCCTGCGGCGACGGCGGCTGCTCCGCTGGCGGACAATGTTGCCGGCATGCTGGCGTACATTACCATCATTCCGGCCATCATCTTTTTGCTGATCGAGCCCTACAATCGCAACCGCTTCGTGCGCTTTCACTCATTTCAAAACCTGTTCTTCCACGCGGGAATGGTTGTGCTGGGGATTGCGCTGGCCATCGCGACCACCGTACTCCACTTTATTCCCGTGATCGGGTGGATGGTGGCGGTACTGCTCGTTCCCCTATGCTGGCTGGCGGTCTTCTGCCTCTGGCTGCTGCTCCTCATCAAGGCTTACCAGGGCCAGATGTACAAGCTTCCCTTCATCGGGGATCTGTCGGAGAAGCAGGCCGGCGCATAGTAAAGCTTTGGATTCAATCGCGGGCGGGACGCGCTTGTCCCGCCTTTGCTCTCTTCAAGGCAACCACGCGATGTGTTGCCCCCGATATAACGAGGCCGAGAAGCTCGGCACATGACCCTCTTGATATCCGTCTCTACGCTGGTCCAGCACGCGCTATTTGTGTTTCTCTTGGTTGTCGCCCCGGCCTGGGACTTCTACGACACTCGCCGGCTGAAAGCGAACCCAACTTCGAATAGAAAGCTCCGCCACTACAAGACGCTTGTCGCGTGGCTCTGGATCTCAGCCATAGCCGCCTGGCTCGCGGTTGGCCTCCGGCCGCTGTTTACCATTTACCCCGCAGTCGAAGAGATCCCATGGCTATGGCATCATGCCTGGCTCAACTACCTTGTTCAGGCGATCGTTGCGATTTTCCTTGCGATTGTGCTTCTTCCCCTTGTCATCGTGGTTCTGAAACGGCTGAAGCGGCAGCCCCGAAAATATTCGTCTGCCGACGCTTTCAAATCGCTGAGCTTTTTCTTGCCTGCAACCCGGACCGAGCGCCGCTGGTGGGTATTCATCTCCATCACCGCAGGCATCTGCGAAGAAGTTCTCTTCCGCGGCTTTCTGCTGCACTACCTGCATGTTTTTCCGTGGAAGCTCAGTCTGACGTTATCTCTGCTGATCGCTGCTGTGATTTTCGGACTGCAGCATCTCTATCAAGGGGCGGCGGGGGCCGCGTCGACTGTAGTCGTCGGGTTGATATTCGGCCTGCTCTTCATCTTTTCGGGAACTCTTCTGCTGCCGATTATCTTCCACGCGATCATGGACCTGCGGTTGCTGGTGATCCTGCGACCGCCGGAACGGACGCCCGCATAACCCATCCTGACGCGACCAGCGACATGATTAGGAGTACAACCGCTACGCCGACTTACCGCAGTTTGCGCAAAACCTCGCATTCGGATCCAGCGGCGCACCACAATTTGAGCAGAAATGATGCGCCGGGGTTCCCGATGCCGGCGGAGGATCGTACGCAGGCGGCGAAGCGGGCGGCGGATAGCTATGGGTCTGCTCTCCCAGCAGAGGCTTGCGAACAATCAGATAAATCGGCAGGAACACAATACAAAGCAGGAATACGCCAATTGCCCAGGCAACGCCGTTCATGCCGCGCTTGTTGGCGTCGCTCGCCACCCAGATGGCGATCAGCAGCGCGATGAGAAAGCCAATCCCGTAACCCCCGAACAACGAATGACCGATCACACCGCCTCCTAAGAGACAAGATTATTCCAGACGAACAGCAGGGCCATTGCGACGATAAGAGCGTTTATTAAGTTGTTACGCTTGATCATCAACCAGGAACGGCGTCGAACCGCGATAAGCAACAACCACGCCGGATAAGCCACGTAGAGTGCCACCGCCACCACGAGTGAGCCAGGATTGTTTTGCGGCAGAGATCCGTCCGCCATCAGAATGAAATCGCGCGTCATTCCACAGAAGGGACAACGCAGCCCGGTCATACGGTGCAGCATGTATTGATACTGCAGCCCCAGAATCCTGTTCGGGGCAAAGGCCAGCGCCAGCCCGCTGAGGGAAAGGAACGCCATGGCCAGAACATGCTGCTTCGGGCGGATATGGCTCTCGGTCATCGTATAGCGCGAAACGTATCGCTCGTCCTCAACTTGCGTCAATAGTTTCTCATTAGCGCCGGGATGTTTAGAAATGGCGCGGCGCGCTTTTTGGCAATGCAGCATCCTGAAGTTGAGCCCCGCGATTTTCCTGCCTTCGCCATGGGCCGCCAAGCCTCGCCTTGACATCGTCGGTCCAAAATGTCATTTCTATTTACTTTTCATTTTCCGCTGATGCTCGGGCAGGGAAATGTCTTTTATACTGAACAGCTTTGTCTCGCTACGAAAGGAACTGTGAGGATCAAGGTCTTCTATCACGATAAGTGTTTTGACGGCGCCTGTTCGGCGGCGCTGTTTATGCGCTTCTACCACGAACGCATTCGCGAGCGCGCCGAGTTCGAATATCAGGGTCTCGTCCATCGCGCCGGAGCGCTCTTCAACGAAGCTGATTTCACAGGCGACGAGAACGCCATCGTCGACTTCAAGTATTCCGCCTCGCCGCGAATCACGTGGTGGTTTGATCATCATCAGAGCGCCTTTCTCACGCCCGAAGACGCCTCGCATTTTGAGCAGCAGCAGAGCAACAAGAAGTTCTACGATCCCGACTTCCGTTCTTGTACCAAGTTCATCGCGACCGTGACCGAGCAGCGCTTCGGCTTCAATCCTGAGCCGGTCGCCGAAGTCATCGAGTGGGCCGATATCATCGACGGAGCGCTTTACGACAGTCCCCAGGCGGCGGTCGAAATGAAAGCTCCGGCAACGAAGCTGACGATGCTGATCGAGTCGAACCAGGATCCGCGGTTCATTCCCAGCCTGATTCCGGCACTCGCCTATAAGCCTTTGGCCGAGATTGTCGCCGAACCGCACATTGCCGAGCGCCTGCCGCAACTGCTGGAGCGTCACCGGCAGTCCATCGAGATCATGCGGCAACGCGCCGAGTGCAAAGACGGCACCATCTTCTTCGACGTGACCGATCACGACCTTGAGGGTTACAACAAGTTCGTGCCGTACTACCTTCACCCCAACTGTCTCTATAGCGTCGGCTTAAGCAAGAGCAGTTTCCGCACTAAAGTTTCCGTAGGCTCAAATCCCTGGGCTACGGCCAGCTATATGGAGAACCTTGCCAAGATTTGCGAGCGCTATGGTGGAGGCGGCCACGCGCGCGTAGGCGCGATTTCTTTCCCGCCAAACATGTTCGACCAGGCTCGCCAGGCGGCCGCGGAGATTGTGGAGGAACTGCGTGCCAGCTATCGCGAGCATGAGGGGCTGTAGCGAGGAAATTCAGCCCGGAGGGCAAGTCTTAGCGCAGCTCGGAATACTGCGTTAACAGTAGAACTTGAATTTCGAAGTCCCAGAGGACGGCACATCTTCCGAGCACAGCAGTGATGGGCTATTGCCGTGACGCCCTGGTGGCGATCGCAGGATGCGTTCCGTGCTCCGGCAGCTCCGCTTGCGCCCGCTGCAACAGCGCCAGGTCCGACTCAAACTCCGGTGCGAGCTCGCGATGGTTCGACTTGGCGAATAGCAGCGCGTTGGTGCGCGCCAGCAGTAGCTGCATCGCCATCTTCTGATTGGATTCCGGGCTGAAGACATTGGCCTCGGTAAGCCCGACGCGCCGCACCTCCCCCCCGCTCTCGAGGCGGACCCACGGCTGGCCGTTTTCGTCGAGATACATCTGCCCGTTGGTTTGCAATGTACGGAAGACGCTGTTCAGTTTGCGGCGATCCGCGATCACGCCATCGTCGATCGCGCTGCGCAGGATCTCTTCGAAGTGCTCACGATATTTCTGCCACTGCTGGTCACTACCCAGCTCCCGCGCACGCGCCGCCTCCAACTCGCGCTTTAGCTCCTTTTGTTGGTCTTCGTCGCCATCCTGCTTCGCTTCATTCAACTGCTGATACAGTGCGGCGACGTCTGCCGATGGACGCTTGCGCAGGTCATGGTCAGGATTGAAATGCCCGGTTAGCAGATAAGACCCTGCCAGCACCGGTACCGCCTGTGCCTCGAGCACGGCTATCGGAATGAGCAACTTGGTGGAGCGGAACGCCTGCTCGGTTCCTTCGCGGCAGTCGGAGCTGCGCCGGTACGTGCCCGGCACCTGCTCGAAACGAACAATCCGCAGTTGCATTTCTGGCCGATGTTCGGCGTAGTGCGTAAAGCTGCGCGCGACGGCCTTTGGCCCGGTCACGCCGAAGTCATTCAGCAGGTCGCGATGCGCCGAATGCGGGAAGTAAATGTTTGCCACGAGCTTGGCAAAATCGGCGCAGTTGTTGGAGACCCCATGATAGTGGTTGACGTTGGGACGCGCGTTGAACTCGCGGATAAACTGCTCATCCTGCTCCACCGTGGTGTGGACCTCGAACATGTAGATCTCGCGCACGAAGGATGCGG
>DATFSK010000055.1:0-44693 GCA_035262645.1 Terriglobales bacterium | reverse complement strand
CTGCCCGCGATACACCAGAAAGATATTCGCTGGCTTGATGTCGCGGTGCACGATTCCCTTCGAGTGCGCCGCGTCGAGCCCATTCGCGATTTGAATGCCAATCTCCAAGAACTCCGATGTTTCGATGGGCTTCCCCTCGATGCGGTTTTTGAGCGTGCGGCCCTCGAGTAGCTCCATGGAGATAAACGGCCGGCCTTCGAATTCCCCAATGTCGTAAATCGTGCAGATGTTCGGATCGTTTAGCGCCGAAGCCGCGCGCGCTTCACGACGGAACCGCTCGGTCGCCTGAGGATCGTGTGAGATGTCATCTGGTAGGAATTTCAACGCAACATTTCGGCCGAGGCGCGTGTCTTTGGCCTTGTAAACCACGCCCATGCCTCCGCCGCCCAGCTTCTCGACGATGTGATAGTGCGAGATGGTATGGCCGATCATGTTTCCTCGCTCACGCGCGAATCATTTTGTTTTCGAAGGGCGGCTTGCCACGGAGCAACAAGCTAGGGTTTGATCTCGTAATTGAAGGGATAAGTCATTCAACTCCCAGAGGCGTAGGGCGGCAACTAGTGAAATTGCTAGTCTTATGATGGAGATTCAAGGATCGCTGTTGATAACAGGCGTTTACATAAGTTATCCCGAAGCCGGGTCACCGGGCGAGATTAGCGGTGCAGCGGCGATTTATCGCCAGCAATCGCGTCCGTTGTTCGGAATGTGCCGCAAAGTCTTGCACAAAGACTATATCGACGAATAGAGAACTCTTGCACTTAGCGCGGAATGCAAATTGCACCCGCTCTTGTGGGAGGCACCGTATGCGCACGTTTTTGCTATCGCCGCTCGCCCTGTGCGTCATGCTCATTGCCACTCCGTCGATGGCGCAGACGGTCTACAGCAACGGTCCGACAAATGGTAACACCGATGCGTGGACCATCAACTTCGGGTTCGTCGTGAGCGACACCTTCGTCGTTAACAACAGTCACAACAGCGCCACCATCACCGGCTTCACTATGGCGGACTGGCTATTCCCGGGCGACACTCTGATTTCGGCTGACCTGTCCATCACCTCCGCTGAAAACGGTGGCACCTCCTTCTTCGAACAGACCGAGAACTTCACGCAGAGCGCATGCTCCGCCAACACCTTCGGGTTCAACGTCTGCCTTGAGGACACGGCGTTCAGCGGCCCGACTCTGGAAAACGGCACCTACTGGATAAACGTCCAGAACGCCGTTGTTACCACCGGCGATCCGATCTTCTGGGACGAGAACTCCGGCCCGTCCTCTGCTTCGCAGACCACTGTTGGTTCCGTTCCTTCCGAATCGTTTACCGTGCGCGGCAGCTTCGAGAGTTCTACGGGCACGGTTCCCGAACCCAGCAGCAACATGCTGTTTGGTTCTGGCATTCTCGGCTTCGCTAGCCTTCGCTAGAAGCACCTCCGGTTGTCAACGGTTGTTGAGGTTGGAGATACGGAGTTGCTCCGCCGGCAACGTGCGTGTGGGTGCGCTGGTCAATTCATCCGTGAGACCTGAGATGCTCACAGTAGTCATCCCACTTTGACTGTGGTTCCTTCCACGTTTCCCGAAGCGTGACCCCAGCTTCCAGAGCCCACGATGCGCGGCTCTTTGCAGAAAGCTGCGCATGCCAGGCTCTTTTCAGACAGAACCAGCCGCATGGGTTTTTGAGCTTGCATTTCCCACGAACTCCCATATGATTTCGGGGCGTCACGCAGGAGCCGATGAATGACTACTTTCCGCAGAAACATCCAGATTGAAATGTTAACCATGGTTGCAATCGTCTTGTTTGCCGGTGCAGCCCTTTACCCAGCATCTGCACAAACCCGCTACGAGTCGGTTTACAACGGACACAGGATTATCTTTCCGGCCTCCAGCATCCCCGTGCCCGGCCGGCCTCACACGAACTACTTTTTTGTCGACTCGGATCAACCGGCTCCTCAACCTCCTCCGGGTGATGAAACTCCCGGGTCAGTAGCCTGCGTATATAAGTTGGTAGCTGGACCGAGCGGCTGCCCGATTGCCACAAGCACAACCGTGCCCACCGGTGGTATCGGGGCAATTGCCATCGTGGACGCCGGCTACTACCCGAACGCGCAGTCCGACCTGGACGCCTTTGACTCCTACTTTGGTATTCCGGGTACGACCGTTACGCAGGTCTGGCCCGGCCCGATACGGCCACCCAGTTACGGGGATTGGGAGGTCGAGGAGGCATTGGATATCGAGTGGGCCCACGCCATGGCGCCGCAGGCCAAGCTGTTCCTGGTTGTGTCGGCATTGTGTACCAGCCCGCAATGCGCCACCGATCCCACCTGGGCAGCGGTGCAGCTCGCCGGAACTCTGGTCGCTCAGAACGGCGGCGGCGTGGTCAGCATGAGCTTCGGCGATGCCGAGATTCCTCAGGAAACCGGCTTTGATCAATACTTCACTTCCCCGGGTGTCGTCTACTTTGCGGCCTCGGGCGATTCGGGACTTGGCGTGAGCATCTATCCGGGAGCGTCACCGAACGTTGTGGCGGTGGGAGGAACTTATTTTAACCGCGACGGTAACGGAAACTTCACCTACGAGCAGTACTACACTGGCGGCGGAGGGGGAGACCTTAGTCCATACGAGCCTCGTCCCATCTATCAGAACGGCATTGCAAGCATCGTAGGAAACCATCGTGGCTACCCTGATGTCGCTTCCAACTTTTGTTGCACTGCCATTTACCTCAATGGAGGCTGGGGTTCGGTCGGAGGTACGAGTTGGTCGTCTCCTACCTTTGCCGGTATCGTGAATGCGGCGGGCAGCCGGCAGCAGTCCTCCATGGCGCAGCTCACCAAGATGTACAACGTGCTGGCGAATCCTATCTTGTACCATACTGATTTCAACGACATCACGCTGGGCGATTCGCGTTGCAAAATTGGTTGGGACCTGTGCACCGGCATCGGCTCCCCCAGGACCTACGCCGGCAAATAATTAACCAGGCTACCCGGGGCCGATGCGATCCAGGCGAGACGCGGGCTTTACCCGCGTCTCGCTTTTTATCTTGTCCAGGTAATTGGAAATCCGGAAGTCGAAGCATCACCTGGGGAGCAGGTCAGATGAATAACTAGCCTTGCTTGACTCCTGCGAGGCAGCGGCATCGTTGTGGCCCGATGCGTTGCCCATCCGAGCTTCCTCTGCTCGGCCTACGGATCAAATATCCAGGTTCTTCACATCCAGCGCGTTCTCTTCGATGAACTTGCGCCGCGCCTCGACGTCCTCGCCCATCAGCGTGCTGAAGATCGTCTCCGTCTCCGTGATGTCTTCCAGCTTGACTGACAGCAGCGTGCGCCGCTCGGGATCCATCGTCGTCTCCCACAGCTGCTGCGAGCTCATCTCGCCCAGGCCTTTGTAGCGCTGGATGGTGTAGTCCTTGCGGCCTTCGTTGAGAACGTACTCGAACAGATCGCGCGGCGACGACTTCTCCACCGTCTCGGCCTCGGTCTTCTTCTTCGAAGCCTTCGGCGCCTTCTGCTCGATCTTCTCCTGATCGGCCTTCTCCGCGTCGCTCAGCTCTTCCTTGCCGTTCGAACCTGCATCCTTCTTCACGAACTCGATGTAGTACGGCGGCTGCATGTACTGCTCGATCTGCTTGTACTTCGACATCATCTGCCGGAACTCGGGCGTCGACGCCAGCTCCCAGTTGATGACGTGCTCAGCCCCCTGCGAGTTGACGAACTTCAGCTCCCAGAGGTTGTGCTCGCCTTCGAACTGCGTCTCGATGGATTTGATGGCGCGCTCTTTCTGGATCGCCTTCAGCGCCTTCTCCAGCGCGGCAACTTTCGCTGTCGCCTTGTTCTTCTCGCCTTCGAAATCGGCGCGCTTCAGGAAATCAGCCCTCGGCAGCAGCTCGGTGATCTTCTCATCGCGAATGCGCTTGTCGACCTTGTCGAAGAAGCCGATGTAGTCGTTCAACGTAGTCATGAACTTGGTGAGCGGAGCGCCGTCCAGCGCCGCCGCGCCCTCACCGTAGCGCACGACGATGCCGTCGGCTGCGCGCTTCACCATCACCTTCACGAACTCGGCATCGTTCTTGATGTACTGCTCGAATTTGCCCTTCTTGATGCGATAGAGCGGCGGCTGCGCAATGTACACGTGCCCGCGCTTGATCAGTTCTTCCATGTGGCGGAAGAAGAAGGTCAGCAGCAGCGTGCGGATGTGCGAGCCGTCGACATCGGCATCGGTCATGAGGATGATCTTGCCGTAACGCAACTTGGCGACGTCGAAGTCGTCTTTGCCGATGCCGGTGCCGAGCGCGGTGATCATGGCGCGAATTTCTTCGTGGCCCAGCATCTTGTCGTAGCGCGCCTTCTCGACATTGAGGATCTTGCCCTTCAGCGGCAGGATCGCCTGGAAGCGGCGGTCGCGTCCCTGTTTTGCGGTGCCGCCTGCGCTCTCGCCCTCGACGAGATAAACTTCGCAGCGCTCCGGCTGGCGTTCGGAGCAGTCAGCGAGCTTGCCGGGCAGGCCGCCGCCGTCGAGCGCGCCTTTGCGACGTGTGAGATCGCGGGCCTTGCGCGCTGCTTCGCGAGCACGTGCGGCTTCAATCGCCTTGTTGATGATCCGCTTCGCGACCGGCGGGTTCTGCTCGAAGAATCCTCCCAGCCGCTCGTTGATGAACGCCTGCACGATGCCGGCGATGTCCGAGTTGAGCTTGCCCTTCGTCTGTCCCTCGAACTGCGGCTGCGACAGCTTCACGCTGACTACCGCCACCAGTCCTTCGCGAACATCGTCGCCCGTCAGGTTCTCCTTCACATCTTTAAAGAGTCCGAGCTGCTGGCCGGCGTAGTTGATCGTGCGCGTCAGCGACGAGCGGAAGCCCTGCAGATGCGTACCGCCGTCGACGGTGTTGATGTTGTTGGCGAAGCTGAACACCGTTTCGGAGTAGCCGTCGTTGTACTGCAGCGCGATCTCCATCGCCACGCCGTCGCGCTCGGCTTCCATGTAGATCGGCTTGTCGTGCAGCACGCTCTTGCCGCGGTTCAGGTGCTTGATGAACTCCGCGATGCCGCCGTTGTACTTGAACTCCGCCTTCTTCGGCTCGCCCGTCTTGGGATCGGTGGTGCGCTCGTCGCACAGCGTGATCAGCAGACCTTTGTTCAGGAAAGCAAGTTCTCGCAAGCGCTGCGCCAGGGTGTCGAAGTTGTACTCGGTGACGGTGAAGATTTCCTTGTCGGGGACGAAGTGGACCTTAGTACCACGCTTCTTCGTCGTGCCCGTCTTCTTCAGCTTGGAAGTCGGCTCGCCCTTGGAGTATGTCTGCTCCCACACGGAGCCGTCGCGCCAGATCTCCAGCTCCAGCAGATGACTGAGCGCGTTCACGCACGAAACACCCACACCATGCAGACCGCCGGAAACTTTATACGTCGAGCTGTCGAACTTTCCGCCCGCGTGCAGCATGGTCATCACAACCTGCGCCGCCGGCAGGCGCTCGCCGTCAACATCCATCTGGTCAGTCGGAATGCCGCGTCCGTTGTCGACCACGGTGATCGAGTCATCGATGTGAATCGTGACGTCGATCTTGTCGGCGAATCCAGCCAGCGCCTCGTCGACCGAGTTGTCCACCACTTCGTAAACGAGATGATGCAAGCCCATCTCGCCCGTCGATCCGATGTACATCGCCGGACGCTTGCGCACGGCTTCCATCCCGCCGAGGACTTTGATCGACTCGGCAGTGTAGTCGTCCGAATGGCCGTTGCCGCTCTTGCCGTTTTTCTTGGGAAGCTTCTCGTTCTCTGCTGTCACTGGCTTGTCTTGCGCGGCCGCCGCAGCGGCCGCCTGGGATTCTTTAGCGGGCATCCTGCTCCATTTCGTTTGGCAATCTGAAGCAACAGAATTGCCATTACTGCCAGCAGGGCGCCATTCTCGTTTATCTGCTTGAATTTCAGTAATTTACAGGCCCGCTGAACTGTATTTATTTTACCACAGGAAGGGCCGCTTTTCGAGCCATGATATTGCATCTAAGTACCTTATTTACAATGATTTAGGTGCGAACCAGACTTATCCACAGCGATCGCCGCGCAATGATGCCCGACGTGTCGAATCCTACGGATCTGGTCGGGCTTGCTCCCTCTCTTCTATGGAGCGTGGTTCGGCTCTCTGGACCAAACACCACTTGCGCGACAGGCAACTCAGCGCGTCGCACCTGGACGAGAGCAAGGCCGCATAGGCCTTATCAAACCGGCTGTGTGCAGAAGGCGCAACGGTGCGCATCGATGGGAATATCGCTCTGGCACTCCGGACATTTCTTCTTGTCGGGTAATGCCTGCTTCTCAAAGCGCTTCATCAGCGTATTCACCGGCAGCACGACAAAGTAGTAGACCGCGGCCGCTACCAGCAGGAAAGAAATCACCGCGTTGATGAAATCGCCGTAAAGGAACTTCGCGCCATTCCACTCGAAGAAAAAACCGGAGAAGTCCGGCTTCTTCACGATGGCGGCGATGATCGGGGTCAGCAAGTCTTTCACAAACGCCGAGACCACCGTGCCGAAGGCGGCGCCGATGACCACGCCGATCGCCAGATCGACCACGTTACCACGCAGCACAAAATCGCGAAATCCTTTGAACATGGCTTCCTCCGCTGTTGCTGCGAGCCATGCGCCCGCGCGCAGTTCTCCACCTTACGCGAGGCCCTCCTCTACTGTCCAGCTTGTAAGTTCCTGCTGCGAGAATTGGACGATTTGGCGGTTTATTTGCGCAAGATCAGTGGCAACAGCCGGCAGCACACCTGAATCGGTGTTACAGGCAGGTGACAAAACTAATGAATCAGGTCTCTTGCCACGCGCCGTCCATCATCGGCAGATGGAGGATTGGTCTACGTCGTGGAGGGCTTGAAGATAATGCCCTGGCTCGTCTTCCCGTTCATCGCCACCACCAGCGGCGAGGGAAACTGCAAGTGGCGCACGCAGCCGTTCTCTTCGACTGCGGCCTGCTCGGCGAGCCATTGCCAATCGATGAAGCCCTCGCCGGCGTCAGGATTCACTGTGAAGTATCCAACCTGAAACGCCGTGAGGTTCTGGAAAAAGTGGCTCCCTTGCGACGGCGCCACGCGAAGATCGTGAAAGCCCGATTCGACAATGACGCGCGCGCCGGCTATCTGGTCCCACGCCACCGGGATCCCAAGCCATGGGTCGGTCGATCCCCACCGCCCTACTCCGAACAGCAAGTACGGGGTGTTGGCCGCGGCTAACTTCGCGTTGAAGTGCGCGACGCTCTGCGCTACCTCCTGGCTGCGCGCGCGTTCGAAGCGGTGCGAGTCTACGACAACCACATCGCGCAGGTCCTGCAAACGCCCATGTCCAAGCACCATCGAACTCTGGCACACCACGGTTCGCGGATCGACATCGTCCACGCGGATGTCCTCGCCCTCCCGCGAAAGCACCAGCGGCCGCAATTGTAGAAAGCCGAAATCGGCAGGCTCGTCCGCCTCTCGTGGCAGACGGACAGCGAACTCGATTTCCACCGGCCGCCCCAATGCGTCCTCTCCCAACCTCATCAGCCGGTCCAGAATCTGCGGCAGCGGGAACGTTCCGTGCTTCAGAATGGGCGCGAAGCTGACGATGCGTCGCCCGCTCCGGCTGAGCCCGTCATACACAGCGTGATTGTCCGGCGAATAGGTTGAGCCAACATTTTGCAAGGTCCCGTCGGCTTCGGCCACCTCGAGATTGAACGAGGTCTCTCGCAATTCGCCCAGCGGATCGTCGGAGGAACCGGAGGAATTCAGAGCCAAAGCCCAAAACTCCGTCTGCGAATTCGCCAGCATGTCCTCCACGGAAGAAAACTGCACCAGATGGCGCGGATGTCGCGGGCTGAAGTTCAGACATCTTCCGCCGCTCACCACCGCGCG
Organism: Terriglobales bacterium; assembly: GCA_035262645.1. Lineage (GTDB taxonomy): Bacteria > Acidobacteriota > Terriglobia > Terriglobales > Acidobacteriaceae > Bog-257. The sequence goes on along the minus strand of DATFSK010000055.1, from coordinate 36,825 downwards.
TCCCAGCCCAAGCGCGACGGCGGCAAATCCATCGGCTACCTTGACGGGACCCACAGGATAGAAGTTGCGCGAGCGCACCACGCCGGAAAAATCCGGATAGAAGCGATCGCTGTGAGCGCCGCCGACCACCTGCTGGAGCACCACTGCCATCTTCTCTTCTTCCAGGCGATAGGGCGTCGCGCGCACGTAGGCTTTCGCATGCTGGGAGAAAGTCGAGGCGTATACCAGCTTGATGGCTTCCAGCAACTGCTCCAGCCGCACCTGTATATCGGCGTGGCAATTTGCGAGCATGAACGTCTCGTACACGCCCGAGAACGGCTGATACTGCGAGTCCTCCAGCAGACTGGACGAACGCACCGCCAGCGGATAGCGCACCGCCTCCAGAAAGGCCAGCAGGTTGTCGAGCAGTGGAATGGGAAACGATGCTTGCACGAAGCGTCGCGTGATCTCGGCGTCGTCGGTGCTGTGGATCGCGAGATCGACCAGGTCGTTGTCGGCAAGAAAGCGATCGAAGACGTCGGTCGTCAGCACCAACGTCGGCGGCACGCCGATGCGAATGCCGGGAAAGGTGCGCGCAATTCCCCGCTGCCGCAGAATGTGCCGAATGAAAGCCAGCCCGCGCGCCTTGCCGCCAAGCGAGCCGCCGCCGATCTGAAGGAAGAACACTTCCGACGGCTGAAAGGTCGCAGGGTTGAACTCGCCAATCAGCGCCTGGCTTTGCTCGCGCCGATATTCCGCAATCGACTCGATGAGGTCTCGACGCAAGTCCTCGATCGTGCCGAAGTCGCCTACCTTGCGGGGACGCAGCTTCTGCGCCACGGCAAACTCGGTACGCGCCATCAGCCAGTGGGAAAAATGATTGCGCTCCGCATGGAAGGCAATACTCTCTTCGGGGACCGTGGCCAGCGCGCTCTCCAGCGTGTTCAGGTCATGCGCGCGCGCCACCTCCGCGCTTCCCTCGGAGAGGCGAAACACGAAATCGCCAAAGCCCATTTCCTCGGTCAGGATCCGCCGCAGATCGCCCATCAGCGTCGGTGAGCGCTTCTGCAGGAAGGAGAACCCCTCGCCGTACGCGCGGCTCATGAACTCCGCGCGGCTCGACTGAAGAATCACGGGAACATCCGAAACAATATTGCGCACCATGTGCGCCAGGCTGAAGCCCGCCTCCGCCGTCAGCTCCCCGGCGCGTGGAAACTCCACATCGGAGATCACGCCCAGCAGGTACTCGCGGTACTTCATCACTTCGCGTTCCGCTTCCTCGTAGTTGGAACAGAGCAAAATCTTTGGCCGCGCGCGCATGCGCACCAGCTTGTGCGCCACATTAAGCGCCTCGCTCAGCAACCGCCGCGACTGGCTGATGATCTCCGTGTAGATCACGGGCAGGAACGACGAGTAATACGTGATGTCATCCTCCACCATGAGCAGCACGGGGACGTTCATGGTCTTGGCGTCGTGCAGCACATTGCGCTTGTCTTCGATGTAGTTGACGATCGAGATCAGGATGCGCGCATTGCCCTGCCAGAGGAAGATGCGATCGATGTCGGTGTTCGGGTTGCGCGCCAGGAAGTTCTGGATCTCGCGATAGTCGTACGCAAGCACGATGACCGGAACGTCGAGCCCCGCGGCTTTGATCTTGGCCGCAAGCTGCGAAGCGTCCATGTCGCCCACTTGCAGGTTAGTGACGATCAGGTTGAAGCGCGGCTGCGAGCGCGCCATCTCGACCGCTTCCTCGCCGCTGGAGACGTGCGTGATCCCGGGCACCTGATGTAGATTCAGCTCCAGCGATTCGCCGATCAGCAACTCATTCAGCCGCCCGTCCTCGCGCAGAATGAACGAATCGTAGAGGCTGGAGACCAGCAGGATGTCGTTCACGCGGAACGGCATCAGGTTCTCGAAGCCTTCGAAGAGGCGCTCGGGGGGCGGAGCGGAGTCGTGGGGGACGTGCGTGGAGGTCAACGGGTTTGCACCTGAAGCATGATTCTACTCGCGCGACGGTAGTTGAGGAGTTACTTGCTGCGCATCCAGCTTTCGATTTCCAGTTTCGGAACGCGGGTGAGCTCGCGCGTGTTGTGCTGTGGCGGAAGACCCTCCACGTTTTCCATGAAGTCCGCTGACGCCACCGGACCGTCAGCCAGATACGAGGACCAATTTAGCTCTCGAGGCGGCAGAACTGGCTTGCTGGCTTTTTGCGAGGATGTGTTGCGAGTCTTGAACAGAAACTCCTTGGGGAAGAAGGTCTGGAACCTCCTATCCCTGTGTGTCTTCTTTCGTCGTGCAGAGCCTTCAATTCCAGGCCCATGGCTCGACGCGCGGCGGCCTCAACGTGGGTATCGTCGGTTGCCGGCAGCGACCACTTCTGGAATTCAGCGGCCAGCTGGACTTCGAACTTATCGAGGCGGCCTGTGATGCGCTGCTCCCATTCGAGCAACGGGGATGTCAGGCGCCGTGTGCCCGCGGCGGAAGTCTCTTTAGCAAACCACTTCTTGTCGTCATCACTCAGCATGGCGCTATTGGGTTAGTTCGCAGCAGAACCCCCGCCCACGCCCGTCTATCCCAATCATTCAGCCCCTCACGCTTGAGGGCCTCCTCAAGCTGTTGCGCAGGCTCATTTCGGATGTCGTATTCCGCAAGGGAGCTCTGGAGTAGCGAGGCTATGTACAGCTTCCAGAGGCCGACGAACTCCCTCTCGCTTACAGGGGGATCGGTAGCAAGGTTCCGAAACGCTGTAGCTCCCCTCGGATTCTCGCCAGCAACAAGAACAATGTTACGGTCAAACAGCTCCCCGCTTTTCGCCAACAGCAGCGAGTATAGAGCGCTCTTGCCCGCTCCTTTGGGCCCATAGATTACGTCGAGTTCTCCCCTAAAAAGCCTGATCCACTGGTCCGTTTCGACAAAATACGTTGCAAGAGCATCCGTCTCTTCCTCGGCGACCCGCTGTCCGAAGGAGACGGATCGCAGTATTTCGTGCTTATCTATTGACTCGGTGGACACTCTGTAATGTTACCTTCCCGAACAAGAAACGCAAATATCGCTTGACCTGAAAACGCGACGCGCGAGCCGGCGACCCAACACAAACACGGGGTGGGCTTACGCCCACCCCGCATGATACTCACCTCTGAAGCCAGAGCTTACACCAACCCCTGGTCCAGCATGGCGTTGGCCACCTTCAGGAAGCCGCCGATGTTGGCGCCGTTCACCAGATTGCCTGGCGTGCCGTACTTATCGGCCGTATCGAAGCAGTTCTTGTGAATGGCCTTCATGATGTTGTGCAGCTTGTGGTCCACTTCCTCGCGCGTCCAGCTCAGCCGTGCGCTGTTCTGCGACATCTCGAGGCCCGACGTTGCCACGCCGCCCGCATTCGCCGCCTTCGCCGGACCATAGAGGACCTTCGCCTCCAGGAACAGCTTGGTGGCTTCCAGCGTGCTCGGCATGTTGGCGCCTTCGGCAACCAGCTTGCACCCGTTGTTGATCAGGTTCTGCGCGTCCTTGGCGTTGATTTCGTTCTGCGTCGCGCTGGGGAAGGCACAGTCGGCCTTGATGTTCCAAAGCGGGTTGTAGCCCAGCTTCAGATCGGTCGGCATGAAGATCGCCTTCTTGAACTGGTCCGCATACTGACGGATGCGCCCGCGCTTCACGTTCTTCAGCTCCATGATCCACGCCAGCTTCTCGCCAGTGATGCCGTCGGGATCGTAGATTGCGCCGTCGGAGTCGGAAACCGTCACTGGCTTCCCGCCCAGATCAAGCAGCTTCTCGATGGTGTACTGCGAGACGTTGCCGCTGCCCGAGACCAGGCAGAGCTTGCCGTCGAAGGTCTCGCCGCGCGTCTTCAGCATCTCTTCCGCGAAGTACACGCAGCCGTAGCCGGTGGCTTCCGGACGAATCAGCGAGCCGCCCCAGTGCAGGCCTTTGCCGGTCAGCACGCCGGTGAACTCGTTCTGGATGCGCTTGTACTGTCCGAAGAGGTAGCCGATCTCGCGTCCGCCCACGCCGATGTCGCCGGCGGGAACGTCCGTGTCCGGCCCGATGTGCCGGCACAGCTCGGTCATGAAGCTCTGGCAGAAGCGCATGACTTCGTTGTCGCTCTTGCCCTTGGGATCGAAGTCCGATCCGCCCTTGCCGCCGCCCATGGGCAGCGTGGTCAGCGAGTTCTTGAAGACCTGCTCGAAGGCGAGGAACTTCAGGATGCCGAGGTTCACCGAGGGATGGAAGCGCAGGCCGCCCTTGTACGGTCCGATGGCGCTGTTCATCTCGATGCGGAAGCCGCGATTGACCTGGACATTATTCTGGTCGTCAAACCAGGGAACACGGAACATGATGACGCGCTCGGGTTCAGTGATGCGCTCAAGAATTCTTGCCGAGATATATTCCGGATGACGCTCCAGCACGAGGCGTAGCGACTCGAGTACTTCCTGCACGGCCTGATGAAATTCAGGCTCGGCCGGGTTCTTGGCCTTTACTAGCGCCATGACTTCGTTGATGTAGTTGGCCGGCGTCTTAATTCCGGCGGTGGTGGTAATTCCAGCACTCATAGAGGTCCTCCTCGAACCTAACTCTTTTCAGGGCCGATACAGACAAAAATCTCGGTTCGCCACAGGCCAGGCGAACTCAGATGATGCCGCCATTATTTGAGTCCTCCGGCGAAGGCTCGGCAGTGACTGCTTGGCATCGCAGCCGTGATTGCTATCACCGGAGGGAGTGACTAACCCGAAACATGGTAACGCTGGCGGGGCGGAGCTTGGGAGGAAATCGTACGGTTGCAGAATGGCGAACCTCGTCTCCAACCCTATTTGCATGCTAAGCGGCTGCCGATGTACTCGAAAACTTTGTCCGGCATCTTCATCTGTTCCCACGCGCCAAAGCCGGCGGTGACGGCCAGGGGCCACAGGATGAATAAACTCACCGTGCCGGCAGCGGCCTTGTCGATCCACTTCCCCGCTCCAATCTCCACCGTCAGAGTGTCCGCGCTTTGATGGAAGACGATGTTGAGCGAAGTAGACATGCCCACGAAGTCGCGCCACGCCCCGCGCTTCTTGATCTGCAGAAGTGTGCCGCCATGCTCGGTCGCCATCTGCTGGGAATCGAAGTCCTGCTGTTCCAGCCATCCCTTTACATCGGCAATGACACTCGAAGAATTCCCCGAGGCACACAGGAACCGCCTCGACTTGGAAGCTTTTGGAGTGGCTGGTGTCATCGGTAAAGGTGCAGGCTTCACCGCACCCGAAGGCTGAAGCCCCGCTCCGCATGAGGCGCAAAACTTCGACGCGGCTGGCGCTTGCGTCCCGCACTGCTGGCAATACCTCGATTCGCTTGCTGCGGCTCCGGCCGGTCGCCCCTGCTCGGTTGCCATGCGAGCGGCGGCCGCGGCGGAACCGCCGTTCTCGTGCGACGCCGTCGGCGCATTCGTGTCCAGACCTTTCAGCGCTGCATCGACGTTGCTGGCCACCTTGGCCAGCAGATCGTCGCGACGCCTCAGACGCAGCAGCAGATCGCGCACTTCATTTTGCGAGCGGCCATCCTTCAGGCTCGTCTCCAGCTCGAACACCAGCGTGATCTGTTCCTGCGCGGTCAAAGTCTTGGAGGTCTCAATCCGCTCCTTCAACGTACTGAGATAGGACACGGGAACTTCGGGCGGATTTGGAAGCGGATCGGGTAGTGGAGAACTTGTCGCCGCAGCATTGATCGAGCGCACCAACGCAAACGCCGCTTCCTTGTCGCAACGCCGGTAATCGGTCACCTGGATCTCGTGGAGAGGAGCCGGCAGCAGATTCAGGTTGATACCGTCAGCCACCAGCACAGGGAGAATTGTTTTCCCCAGCTGGGAGACGTACGACAGCTCGCTCTTGCACGCCTCCGAGTCCCACGAATCCGGAGAGAGCGCGAAGACGAAGATGTCGCACTCGCGAATGTTGGCAAGAATGTTCAGCCACCACTTCTGTCCGCCCGTAAGCGTCTCGTCGTACCACGCCTCAACCCCGATGGCTTTCAGGTCCTGGACCAGTTGCCGCACGATGGGGAGATTGGTCCGACTGTAGCTGATAAAGACTCGCTTCATCAGCGCTCCTTCCTGATCCATCAATTCGGCAGTACTACTACCTGATCAATGGAGTGTTTAGGGTCTCTCAAATTTCGAGGATTGGCTTCCAGACTGCCCGCCAACATACAACTAATGACAAGAGAACGCAATGGCCCGGACCGACCAAAGTGGGGTCGCCAGCAACACCATCTTCGGGGTATTAGGGGGTCTAGCTTCGAGGATACTAGCTGGTCCTGATCGCGCCACGCTCTTCAAACTATTTTGTGCTGGAGCCGCTGAGTCGCTGATCCTACAGGGTATATAGCTATTTCTCTCCATCCCTTCTGTCCCGCCTCAGCTCTAACTACCCAGAGGTGTAGCATCGTAGCCACCTCTAGGGAATTGTAGTTTGTCGATCCGAATACCATAATGTGCTGGTTTCCCGTTCGACAACTGTGGTTCGGCCCTCAAGACAGCGTAAAGGTGTACTACTGCTGCCTGTATCTTTTCGATTGTTTCCAAGCACCAACCCGGTCGGTGCACTTTCGCGCCCAAATGTGCCTGACTCGGATTCCAAGTAACTCAAGGAGAAAAAATCTCAATGAAAACGCATGCGCCACGAACAATCTGGCTTCTGGCCCTAATCGTCGGCCTGGCGGCAGCTAGCCCGGCCTGGGCGGGAGGCCCCAAGTGCGACAAAGCCAGCCACTTCTCGTATGGACCACTGACTCCGTTTTCGTCATGGACATTCACCGGAAGCGGTGGCACCTCCGACCCCGCCACCTTTCAAGTCACCGCCCCCAGCGGAACCGGCTTTCCGGTGGGAAACCCTCCTAGCGACTGTGCGCCGACTGCGACTGCAACCATTGAAGCCACAGAGGTCTGTAAGACAGCTGACGCCAGCGGGAATCCTATCAGTCCTTGCACTCCAGAGGACGGCAGTCCCGTCGGAGATGCGATTTCCGCTGCATTCACGTTTGTAACCAATCCGTGGTCCAACTTCTCCCCGGGAGACAGCACCATAATTACTGTCACAGTAAGCAACCCGAATCTCAACGGCGACGATTTGGGTGACTATGATGTAAAACTGGCCGCCCACGATAATGGTTCGGGCATCGGAGTGGGTCCCGGCCCGCACTTTGTCATTAAGTTGCGTGCACAGACCTGCACAGACACGATTCCAAACGTCAGCATCACGGAACTGAACGGCGATCCGCCAGGAATACTTGGGCTGGTTCCACTTACCTTTACGGCACGCGATACCTGTGATGCGATTAACAGCATGACAGCCGCGGTGACCAGTTCAGGAGGCGCGGTCAACCAGGCGATCTCCGTCACCGTCACTCCGGGATTGCCCGTTCCGGCCAACAGCATTGGAACCGCAGCCGGCTCATTCACTCCCTACGGCGGCACAGGTTCGCCAGGTGCAACTGACGCTCTGGCGTTCACCGATGTAGCTGGAAACCGCAGCGGCATCGGAAACTACACCATCACCGCTAACGCGACTGACGCTGCCGCCAACACGGGTTCGGACTCGTGGACCTTCAATGTTGACTATGCCGTAAGCTTTACAAAACAGTTTGTTCCTCCCGGATGCAGTCCGCTCCATGCAGGACCCTGCAATGGGCAATTTCACTTCACGGTGAACCGCTCCAGCGCAGTCTCTCCCGACGATGGTGCGTTCATGTATGACCATACTGTAGTCGTCTACCTCGTAAGAGACAGCGACAACGTGGTGGTCGCCGCACACCCGTATGGAACAGCCGCCGTCACTTCCTACACCCAGATCATTGCCGCGGTTCCCGATTACGAAACCGTCTTTAATCACCCAGGGGGAGCCATACAGTCGTACCATGCCGAAGTTTGGTTCGTGAACGTCGATGGGACCTCGATAAAAGAAGCGACGAGCATATCCCTCTCGTTCTAGACAAATCTTTCTTAACCACCACGGCCGGAGCAGCATTCCGGCCGTGTTTTTTTGATTAGATAAGGATGTGCCCCCGAGTTCTTGGCAGGGCAGCGGAGGACTTGCTGTATCATTGACGTGAAAAAGCCATATGCCGGTAACCATTCCAGATGAGGTCCTCACAGCAGCTCATCTCAGCGAGCCTGAGCTGAAGCGCGAGTTGGCGCTTGCGTTATTTCAGCGAGAGCGGCTTACCTTAGCGCAGGCCAGTCGTCTTGCGGAGGTCGACCAATTGACATTCCAAGCCCTACTTGCAGAGAGGCAGATCCCAATTCATTACGGGGTGGAAGAGTTTGAGGAAGATGTGCAAACTTTGCGCAAGCTAGGCCGACTTTGATCGTCGTTTCCGACACGTCTCCGATTCTGAATCTTGCTCGTATCGACCGTCTGGACCTGCTGCCGAACCTTTATCAGCAAGTTCTCATTCCGCCAGCCGTGCATCACGAGTTGCTGGGTGACCACCATGAGGGACGCGCAGCACTGGAACGGGCGCTCGAGTCCTAGCTGCTACTAGCGCGGCCCAAGAACGAGCAGCTGGTTGCGCAACTCCGTGAAAATCTCGATGCTGGAGAATCTGAAGCCATTGCTTTGGCGTTTGAACGCCGACCGGCACTCTTGCTTATCGATGAAAGGCTTGGGCGCAGAGCCGCGGAGACGCTTGGGCTATCGATAACCGGCCTAATGGGTGTGCTGATCGAAGCCAAGAAAAAGGGTCTAATTGACAGAGTTAAACCAGCCCTTGATGAGCTGATATCGAAGGCGCGGTTTTGGATGACTCGAGAACTTTACAACCACGTCCTTACTGCGGCGGGGGAGAATTGACCGCCTACTCCCGGTAGTGCGCCCCGCCATGCCGCACGTCCGCCCCGCGCACCCAGAAGATCACATCCTCCGCGATGTTTGTAGCGTGGTCGGCAATGCGTTCCAGGTTGCGCGCGATGAGCAGCACGTCCAGTGCCTGCCGCGTGCATGATGGATCGTCGTGCATCTTCTGCACCAGCACAACAAACGCCTCGTCCTTCATGCGATCGACGATGCCGTCCATCTGTAGAACGGCTTCCGCCACTTCGGCCTTGCCGTCGAGGAACGACTCCAGCGCGCGTTGCACCATGGTGCTCACGCCATCGGCCATGCGGGGAATATCGACCGGCAACTGGATCTCCGGCTCGCTGATCAGGTCCAGCACGCGCTGCGCGATGTTGACCGCCTGATCGCCCACCCGTTCCAGGTCGGCGTTGATCTTGAGGACCGCGAGGATGAACCGCAAATCGACGGCCATGGGCTGCTGCATGGCAAGCAGATCGAGCGCCAGCTCGTCGATCTCGCGTTCGGCGTCATTGATGGCGCCCTCGCCCGCCAGCACCATCTGGCAGAACTTGCTGTCGCGCGTGCGGTAGGCCTCGGTCGCGCGGTCAATCGCCTGCTCCGCCAGCCCTCCCATCCGCAAGAGCTTCTCTTTTAGATCGTCCAGTCCCTGCTGAAAGCGGCTGCGCATTATCCAAACCTGCCTGTCACGTAGTCTTCCGTCCGCTTATCGGCCGGGGTAGTAAAAATCTTTTCGGTCTTGTCGTATTCAATCAGACTGCCCATCAGGAAAAATCCCGTCAGCTCCGCCACACGCGCGGCCTGCTGCATGTTATGAGTCACGATAACTACTGTGTAGTGCTGCTTCAACTGAAATATGAGCTCTTCGATCTTGCTGGTTGAGATGGGATCCAGCGCCGAAGCCGGCTCGTCCATCAAGAGAACTTCCGGTTCCACCGCCAACGCGCGCGCAATGCAAAGCCGCTGCTGCTGGCCGCCCGACAAGCTCGCTCCTGACTTCTTATGCAGCGTGTCTTTCACCTCATCCCAAAGCGCGGCCAGCTTCAGCGAGCGCTCCACCAGTTCGGCGATCTGCTTCCGATTGCGGAAGCCGTTCAGCTTCAGCCCCGCAGCGACATTGTCGAAGATCGACATCGTGGGGAACGGATTCGGCTTCTGGAACACCATGCCGATCCGCCGCCGCACCTCGACCGGGTCGGAGCCGCCGCCGTAGACATCCATCTCGCCAACCTTCACCGAGCCTTCGGCGCGCGCCTCAGGGATCGTCTCGTGCATGCGGTTCAGGCAACGTACGAACGTGCTCTTACCGCAACCCGAAGGGCCGATCACGGCGGTCACATGGTTGGCCGGCACGGTGATGTCGATCCCGTGCAGCGACTGATTCTTGCCATACCAGGCGTTCAAGCCGCGCACTTCGATTCCCACGCCCATATGAGCCCTTTATGCTCCCTTCAACCGTCCACGCGTCGTCACAATGCGCACCGCAGCCACCGCCCCCACAATCAACACGATCAGGATCAGCGCTCCCGCCCAGGCTTGCTTGTGCCAATCGTCATAAGGCGAAATCGCATAGGTAAAGACCTGCAAAGACAATGCCGCTGTAGGCTGGTTCAGCTTCAGGTTCCAAAACTGATTTCCGAAAGCCGTGAACAGCAGTGGCGCCGTCTCTCCCGCGACGCGGGCGAACGCCAGCATGCATCCGGTAATCACGCCCGCCGAAGCCGTACGCAGGGTGATGGACAGTGTCGTTCGCCACCTTGGAATTCCCAATCCATACGCCGCTTCGCGAATCGTGTTCGGCACCATCAGCAGCATCTCTTCCGTCGCGCGCGCAACCGTAGGAATCATCATGATGCCCAGCGCCACCCCGCCGGAAAATGCCGAGAAGTGTTTCTGTGGAACCACGATCAGCGAGTACACCGTGATACCGATGACGATCGACGGCACGCCGTTCAAAACGTCTGCCGTAAAGCGAATCACGTCGCCGAAGCGATTGCGCCCGTACTCCGTCAGGTAGATTCCCGAGCCAATGCCGAGAGGTATGCCGATCACACTGCCCACCGCCAGAATCAGTCCCGTACCGATAATGCCGTTCGCCATGCCTCCGCCGAGCTCACCGGGAGGCTTGGGCGTCTGCGTGAGGAAAGCCCAGTTGATGGAGCCGATTCCTTTGATCAGCAGATAGACAAAGATGGACAGCAGCGGAACCAGCACCAGTACCGCAGCCAGCATGGCAAATCCGGTCGCTCCCCAGTCCGTAACGCGGCGCGAGAGACTGAGGCGCTGCAGGTTCGCTGTCGATGCGGGATTAGGCACTCGTCCTCGCAGTCCCGCCGGTAATGCTCCATACCAGCAGGCGAGCCAGCGCGTTCACTACCAGCGTCACCAGGAACAGCGCCAGGCCGATCTCCACCAGCGCGCTGAGATACATGTCGCCGGTGGCTTCGGTGAACTCGTTGGCGATAACACTGGCCATGGTGTAGCCAGGGGCGAACAACGAATGCGCAACTTCAGGACGGTTCCCGATCACCATGGTCACCGCCATGGTCTCGCCAAGCGCGCGCCCGAGGCCGAGAATCACTCCGCCCACAATACCGATGCGCGCGTTCCGCAGCACTCCCATGCGGATCATCTCCCAGCGCGTCGCGCCCAGCGCAAGCACTGCCTCGCGCTGGTTCTGCGGCACCGCCGACATCACCTCACGCGTAATGGAAGCGATGATCGGCACAATCATGATCGCCAGGATGATTCCTGCCGCCAGCATTCCCAGTCCGTACATCGGGCCGGTAAACAATCCCGTCCAGCCCAGCGTCTTGCCCAGGAACGGCTCGACATAGTCGCGCAGCAGGGGAGCCAGGACGAAGATTCCCCACAATCCGTAAATCACGCTGGGTATCGCCGCCAGCAACTCCACCAGGAACGATATGATCGATCGCATTGCCTGCGGGCACATCTCGGTGATGTACACCGCCACGCCAATCGAAAAAGGGATCGCCAAAATCAGGGCAATCAGCGACGAAACCAGCGTGCCGTAGATGAACGGCATGGCGCCGTAGCTGTCGTTGACCGGGTCCCAATCGTGGCCGTAGAAGAAGTGAATGCCGAACTGATGCAGCGAGAGCTTCGACTTATCGACCAGCTCCCAGACCACCAGCACCACAATCGCGAATACTGAAATCGCGCTCAGTACGATGATCCAGCGGAATAGCTCGTCCGGGATACGGCTGCTTCGCGGCCGAGCGCCGCGGATCTTCTCAAGCGCCGCCAGCGGTTTTCGCAGCTGCGCCGCCGGCTCTACTTTCGCCACAGGCGGAATCGACGTCACCGGCTTGGTAGACGGCGGAAGTGGCTCGGGCGAGTTCATTAGATCGACCGTATCAGACGTGTGTTACAAAGGTGTTAAAGGAGCATTCAGCATTCAGCCGTAGTAGTTAGCCATCCCGAAGCCCCAACCGGTGCCTGGTTGGTCTTGCATAGAAAACGTCAGCCCTGCGGCTATTCCAATGACATCCCCGTAAGCAGTGCTTGATTGGCTGAGCGCTGAGTGCTGTCTTCTACTTCACCTGCGACATGATGGCCGACTTCTCTTTCTCCACCACTTCCTTCGGCAGCGGAGCATACGAGAGCGCTTCCGTCATGGTCTGTCCCTTGTCGAGCATCCAGAAGAGATATTCTTTCAGGATCTTTCCTTTGTTGGCATCGGCAGGGTTGGTCGGAATCAGCAGCCAGGTAAAGCTGGCAATGGGGTAAGCGTCTTTGCCAGGAGGATTCGTGATCGATACGCGGAAGTCAGCAGGCATCTTGACGCCCTGGGCTGCGGCCGTCGTGCTCGCCAGGCTGGCTTTGATGAAGTTTTTCGAGGAATTCTGCACCACGCCGAAGGGTATCTTGTTTTGCAGAGCGTAAATCAGTTCGATGTAGCCGATCGAGCCCGGCAGCTGCCGGATGGAACCCGCCACGCCTTCATTTCCCTTCCCTCCAATACCTACAGGCCACTTCACTGAGGTACTTTTTCCCACCGAGTTCTTCCAGTCCGGGCTGACCTTCGATAGATAGTCGGTGAAGATGTACGTCGTGCCGCTACCATCGGAGCGGTGGACCACGGTGATGCTCTGGTCAGGAAAGTTCATGCCGGGATTGACTTTCGTAATCCGCGCATCGTTCCACTTCGTAAGCTTTCCAAGATAAATATCGGCCAGCACATCGGGCGTGAACTTCACCTCGCCGCTGACACCGGGAATGTTGTACGCAGGCACCACCGCGCCGAGCACCGTCGGCACGTGCAGAACTTTGACCTTCGATTGCGCAATCTGTTCGTCCGTCATGGGACCGTCGCTGGCCCCGAAATCCACCGTGCCGGCCTGCACCTGGCGAATGCCCCCGCCGCTTCCGATCGACTGGTAATTAATCTGAATATTTGAATGCTCGTTGTGGTACTCGTTAAACCATTTCGAGTAGATCGGATAGGGAAAGGTGGCGCCGGCGCCATTCAACGTAGTCTGCGCCAATGCACTGCTGGCGAGCACAGCAACGCACAGAAACAGCCTGAGAGAACGCATCACGTAGATTTCCTCCTCGATTTGTCTAATCGTGGTTCTACGCGCAATTTGTTAATCCCTTGTTACACCGCCATGAATTTCGTGTAAAGGCGAGCACTTACGTGTCGAAACAGGATTAAGCAAAGGCACTTAGCGCCGCAAGTCGTAGCGCCTATGCTCCAGAAGATTCAGCAGCTCGGCCAGGAAGGTCTCGGCCCAGGCTCGCGCCCAGGCGAGCAGTCGCCCTTTACCGCCCGCTTGGGCGGCGCTTGCCGATGGTTCCTGCCGCTCGACTTCTAATGCCGGCTTTGCGGAACTTTGCGAGGACATGCCCAGCTCTCCACCTCTGGTTTGATGAAGCCCCGGCCAGGGTCACGATGAATTCTCCGAGAAATTTGCGCTCTCACCCTGTGGTCTTGTGGCGTCGCTTCAGGTCCTCGATGAACATCTGCTCCACCGGCTTGTCATATGTGCGCAAGACGTGGCGAACGGAGTGTCCACTGACCAGATGGCAGACTTCTTCGGCGAGATTCTTGGCGTGATCTCCCGCGCGCTCCAGCGATTGCGTCATGAACAGCACGTGAAAGCTCTCCTGCTGCGGCGATCCCTCATGGTTCTCCAGGTGGCGCAGAAAAATGAGATTGCGCAACCGGTCGAGTTCGGCGTCGGAACGCAATACAGCCAGCGCACGATTGAGATCGCGAAGACTGAAGGCGTCATGCACGTCGGCCAGCATCTTCTCCAGTCGCGACGCCATCAAGGTGAGATGGCGAATGTCTTCCAGATCGATGCGGCTGCCGACAGCCGACGCGCGATTGCTGCAGTTCAGCAGCAGATCGCCGATGCGCTCCAGGTCGATGATGAACTTCAGGCAGGCCAGCAGCTGGCGCGCATGCTCCGCACCCGCTTGCGTGATCACCGAGGTTACACCCTGATCGATGACGCGATCCAGCGTGTCCAGCTCTTTTTCCCGCTCGCGAACTCCGTCCAGCACCGACGGCACACCGGTGGCGATTCCTTCAGCGACAATGCCCGCCGCGATCCTCGCCACGCGGCAGGCCTGCAGCGTCTGCTCCTGAATTTCCGCGCAGATCGCCTCCGGATTGGGCGGCGCGATGTCGGCTGAGCTCATTGCTTTTCCGTAGACCCGCCCCTCTCCGTGCCAATCAGGCATGGCTTGGGCCGGACTGGCACGTTGGAGGCTTGATTAAGCCGAGGATAGATCGCCGCTGTTAATTCTTCGTGAAATGTGGGTTAACTTCGGTTGAATTCACAGGCATGCGTATTTGAATTGCTTGTCATACTTCGTGCACTTGCGATCGTGGGTCGGGGAGACACGCGCTCGCGTTACACGGGTACAGGAACAGCTTGTCTTGGAAGGATGAAGTAGAACGTCGATCCGTGGTTCAACTCACTCTCCACGCGAATCGTGCCGGAGTGCGCGCGCAAGACGTGCTTTGCGATCGCCAATCCCAAACCCGTCCCTCCGGACTCGCGCGAGCGAGCTTTGTCGACGCGATAGAACCGCTCGAAGAGCCGAGGTAGATGTTCGCTGGGAATTCCCGAGCCGAAATCACGCACGTAAAACTGCACGCCTTCTTCCGAGTCGCAGGCGCCCAGCAGGATCTTGCCTCCCTGATCGCCGTACTTCAGCGCGTTGTCGATCAGGTTGGAGAACACCTGGTGAATGGCATCGCGGTCCACCTGCACCGCCGAGGTCGCGGTGTTCATGATCGAAAGCTCGATATCGCGCCCGGCAGCCAGTTCGCGGAACGTCTGCGTCGCATCGTCGAGCAGTTCCTGCGGCGAAAGTAGTTGCAGGTTGAGCTTCTGCTCGCCCGACTCCACCCTGGCCAGCACCAGCAGGTCCTCCGTTAAACGCGCCATGCGCGCCGCATTCTTGCGGATGATCTCAAGGAACTCGCGCACATGCGCCGGCAGATCGCGCCCTTCCAGCAGCGTCTCGGCATAACCTTGAACGGAAGTCAGCGGGGTGCGCAGTTCATGCGAGACATTGGCGATGAAATCGCGGCGCGTCTTCTCCACCCGCTCGATCTCCGTCTGATCGTGCAGCACGGCGACCGCGCCTCCTCCGGGCATCGGCGCCGCCGTCACGTCGAACACCCGGCCATAGAAGATCTTCGCCGCCCGGGCAACAATCACGTCGCGCGAGCTCAGCGCGCTCTGCACGGCGGCGAGAATCTCGGGATCGCGCACCGACTGCACCAGTGGCGCGCCCAGCCGGACGCCGCTGGGAAGCAGCCGTTCCATCCGTTGATTGGCCCACAGCACCCGCTCGTCCTGCGCCACAGCGATGACCGCTTCCTGCATCGAGTTCAGCAGCGTCTCCAGCGTTTGCCGGCTGTTCTCGACCGCGCTGAATCCTTCCTCCAGCTTGCGTGCGGTCCTGTCCAGTGCGGATGCCACATTGGCAATCTCGTCGCTGGATTCTTCCTGAATGCGGGCTGAAAGATCGCCACTGGCGACGCGCTCGGCAAACTCGGTGATGCGCAGCAATCTTCGCCCCAGCGACTGCGACGCGACGAAGATGAGCAGCAGCGCCAGCAGTCCGGCCACGGCCGAGGCTTTGATCAGGTCGCGGCGGATCTCGCGATTGGCGTCCCTGATGGCGCTGAGTGGGTAGGCCATTCGCACCGCGCCGTTCGGAATGGGGACCGCAACGTAGAGCAGGTCCACGCCAATCGTCTTGCTGAGCCGCGTGGAGGTGCCCGTCTTCCCACGCAGCGCCTCAACGAATTCCGGCCGGGTACGGTGGTTCTCCATCCGGTCAGGGTTGGCCTCGGAGTCGACCAGCACCTTGCCTCCGGAATCGATGACCGTAATGCGCGCGCCCGCAGCCGCCGCCGCCTCTTCCGTAATTTGCTTCAGCGAGCCCGGACGAGCGTCTTCCACCCGGGCCGCAAACATCTCGGTCTTCTGGCGCAGGGAGGATTCGATCTCGCGCCGCAGCATGTTTTGCCAGGCATGGCCAATTAGGAGGTCAAGAGAGACCGTGCAAGCCGCAATCACCACCAGCGCCGCGAGAAACAACTTAACAAAGATGCGACTCTTCACGGTTCCGAGACTCTTTACGACTTGGGGATTTCGAAGCGGTAGCCTGCCCCACGCACTGTTTTCAGATAGCGGGGCTCGTCAGGGTTCTCCTCAATTTTCTCACGGATACGGCGAACGTAGACATCGACCGACCGGGGCGTGACGTAGTGCGTGTCGCGCCAGACGGCATCGAGCAACTGGTCGCGGGTGAAGACCCGTCCCGGGTGCCGCGCCAGATACTCCAGCAGACGAAACTCGGTAGCGGTGGTCTGTGTCAACGCGCCGCGGACCGTCAATGTCATGCCCCCGCTGTCGATCTCGATATCGCCGGCCTTCACGATGGAAGGGGCGAGCGGGCGCTCGAAGCGCCGCAATACAGCGCGCACGCGGGCCACCAACTCGCGCGGGCTGAAGGGCTTGGGAATGTAGTCATCGGCGCCCATCTCCAGGCCGATCACGCGGTCCGACTCCGTCGTCTTGGCGGTCAGAAAAATGACCGGAGTCATGGCCAGCGAGGAGGTCTGGCGGATGCGGCGGCAAAGCTCCAGCCCATCGCCCCCCGGGACCATGATGTCGAGAAGGAAGAGCGAGGGACCCTGTTTTTCAGCCTCGGCGATTACCCCGGCGGTGGCCGAAAAGGTGCGCACCACGTAACCGGCGGATTCCAGATGATGACGAACCAGGCGCAAAATATCGGCGTCATCTTCAACGGCGAAGATGGTTTGTTTCACGCTTGTATTGTAGCCGAGCATGGGGGCGGAGCTGTCGTAGGTGGGTATCACACCGTAAGCTTACAACGCCATTTGTTACAGGATGATGAACTTCCGGCGGGGGGTTTCAAAGAAATGCACTGGGCAGGCAGGGCGTTAACTCCCGCAATGTGGGACGCGGAAATGGCATCCCACATTGTGGGATAACGGCTCAACCGTAGGTTGACCAGGCACGCGTCAGGTAGTCCGTCATGCTGAGAGAAAACATGATGAACAGCCAGAATAGCGCCGCGATCACGGTGATCATCGTCAGTTTGGTGCTGTAGCGGAGATGCATAAAGAACAGCACGACCAGAGTGCCTTTGAACGTAGCGATCACTAGGGCAACGACGATGTTGAAGATCCCCAGATCGACCGAAGCGGCAAACACCGTAAGCGCTGTACACACCATCAACGTCGCCCAGATCACAACATACAGGCTCACCGGGACAACGTGAGATTCCGGACTGAAATGTTCTTCCTGAGTAGCCGGTTGAAAGTTCGTGACGGTCATAAGAGTATGTCGCTAGCCGTGCTTCTTGCTGATTAGATACAACAATGGAAATAAGTAGATCCAGACAAGATCAACAAAGTGCCAGTACAAACCTACAATTTCTACCGGACTGTAGTAAGAAGGAGAATAGGCCCGCCTCAAGCCCATGATGATGATCCAGCTCACCAGCCCCACGCCGATCACCATGTGCAGCGCGTGCAAACCGGTCATCGCCCAGTAGAGGGAGAAATAGATTTCCGTATGCTGCGGATCAGTGGGAGGATGTGCAGGGTCGCCCGTTTCGAAGTGAAAGTTCGGCCCGGGAAACTCGTGGTTGGTCCAGTGCTCGTGATACTCGACCGCCTTAATGCCGAGAAAGCCTAATCCAAACAAAATCGTGATCAGCAACAGCACGACCATCAATTTCGGCTTCCCTGTCTGTGCTGCGCGAACTCCCAGCGCCATGGTCAACGAGCTGCAAATCAGCACCGCGGTATTCGTCGCGCCCAGCCAGATATTCATCTTCTGGCTGCCTTCTACGAATGCCGTGTAATACGAGGAGCGGTACACCAGGTAGGCGGTAAACAGGCCGCCAAAGAACATGATCTCCGTCAGCAGGAACATCCACATGCCGAAGGTGGAGGTCTCCTGCTGCTGCTCCATGTCGGCAAAATGGTGCTGCAGGTTGTGCTCAGCGATTTGCAGATCGCTAGTGGCCAACGGTGACCTCCTCTTGCGGCTGGCTCTCGTAGTCGTAAGCTTCCCAGGTCACGACCGGCGTCTCGTCGAAGTTGTGCGTAGGCGGCGGCGAGGGCGTCATCCACTCCAGGCCGACGGCGTTCCACGGATTCGGCGGCGCAAGCTCGCCATAGCGCAGCGACCACAGGAAGTAAATCATCGGTAGCACGTAGCCGACGGCCAGGATCGATGCGCCCGCGGTCGACAGCACATTCAGCACCTGGAACTCCGGCGGATAGGCATGATAACGGCGCGGGGCACCCATGTAGCCCATGATGAATTGCGGGAAGAACGTGGTGTTGAAGCCGACGAAGACGAGCAGAGCCGACAGCTTCGCCCAAGCCTCGGGATACATTCTGCCGCTGATCTTCGGCCACCAGAAGTGCAGTCCGGCCATGTAGGCCATCACCATGCCGCCCACCATCACGTAATGGAAGTGAGCCACCACAAAGTAGGTGTCGTGCACATGAACGTCGAGGCCCAGCGAGGCCAGGAAAATTCCCGTCAGGCCGCCGATGGTAAACAGACCGATAAAGCCGAACGCATACAGCATCGGCGTCTCATAACGTATCGATCCTTTGTACATGGTGGCGGTCCAGTTAAAGACCTTGACCGCTGAAGGAATCGCCACGAAGTAGCTGAGCAGCGAGAACACCAGCGCCGAATAGACCGAAATACCGGCGACGAACATGTGGTGCGCCCAAACGACGAATCCCAATACCGCGATCGCAATGGAGGCCAGCGCCACGAACTCATAGCCGAAGACGCGCTTGCGGGAGAAGCAAGTCACGATCTCGCTGATCACACCCATGCCCGGCAGAATCATGATGTAGACCGCCGGATGCGAGTAGAACCAGAACAGGTGCTGGAAGAGCAGCGGATCGCCGCCCAGCTGCGGATTGAAGACGCCAATGTTGAAGGCGCGCTCCAGCGCAACCAGCAGCAGCGTGATGGCGATAACCGGCGTGCCGAGGACCATGATCAGCGCGGCAGCATAGTTCGACCAGCAGAACAGCGGCAGGCGTCGCCAGGTCAGACCGGGCGCGCGCATGCGGTGAATGGTGACGATGAAATTCAGTCCTGTGAGGATCGAGGAGAAGCCGGTGATGAAGATGCCGATGGCAGCTCCGATCACGTGGGTGTTGGAGTAGGTTGTGCTGAAGGGCGTGTAGAAGGTCCAGCCGGTATCGACGCCACCGGTAACCATCGCGGTCAGCGCGGTGATGGCGCCGAGCATGTAGATGTACCAGCTCAGCAGGTTCACGCGTGGGAAGGCGAGATCTTTGGCGCCCACCATCAACGGGATCACGAAATTGCCGATCACCGCCGGCACCGACGGGATCAGGAAGAAGAACACCATGATGATCCCGTGCATGCTGAACAGCTTGTTATAGGTGTCGGAGCTCACCAGGTCGCCCTGCGGCGTCAGCAGTTCCAGGCGGATCATCATGGCGAAGAAGCCGCCGATCCAGAACATGGCCGTAATCGAGACCAGGTAAAGCATCGCGATACGCTTGTGGTCTGTCGTCAGCAGCCACGACTTGATGCCGTAGGTCGAATTGAGGTAATTCTCGCGTTCGACGGTTTGTACAGCCGTTGCCATGTCAGACACCTTCGGGTCCTAAAACCTTCCTGTACGTCACTGCGTCTTCGACGTGTCGGGAACCGGCAGACGATTGCCCGCCGGCTCGCTCTGTTGCGGTGTCGCCAGCGACTTCACATAAGCCTCCAGCGCCATCAAACTCTCCTCGGAAACCTGTCCCTGAAAGCTGGGCATGATCGGCTTAAAGCCGGCGACGACCTTCGCCCCGGGATTCAGGATCGACTCGCGTACGTAATTTTCGTCGGCGGTCACGGTGCGCCCGTCGTCCAGCAGCACCGGTTTGCCGTAAATGCCTACCAGGTTCGGGCCGCGTCCCTGCGTGTCGGAGCGATGGCACGTGGAGCAGCCCAATTGCTGGAACAACTGCTGGCCATTGGCTGCCAGCGATCCTGACGCTCCCCCCTCGCTAAGCCACGCCTGGAAGGCCGTCGGCTCCATCACGATGACCTGGCCGATCATTCCCGAGTGGTCGGTGCCGCAGTACTGCGAGCAGAACAGATGATAGGTGCCGACCTTCGTCGTGTGGAACCACGTCTCCGTGTAGCGGCCGGGGAGAACGTCGGTCTTAACGCGAAACGCCGGAACGAAGAAGCTGTGGATGACGTCCTGCGAGCTCATGATCATGCGGACGTCGGCGCCCACCGGAATGTGCAGCTGATCGATCTCGCGCTGACCCGTTGTGTGCTCGAACTTCCACATCCACTGCTTGCCGACAACGTAGATTTCCATCGCTCCCTTGGGCGGCCGCGCTTCCTGGAAGTAGATCAGCGAGCCCCAGGCGAAGAAGATCATGCAGATGCCGAGCGGGATCAGGGTCCAGGCCAGCTCCAGCGGCAGCGAGCCTTCGATCTGCACCGGATGCGGATGGGCGGAGCGGCGGTACTTCACCGCGAAGATGAAGATGACGAGGAAGATCAGCAGCGTGAAAAACGCCGACACTGCGACCAGCAGGAAATAAAGTCCGTCCACCTGCCATGCCAGTGCCGAGGCACGCTCAGGGAAAAGTGGGAAGTTCTTCCACATATCGATCAGGCCCGTCCTGTTTCCTTCTTGCTGCCGTGCGAATCTGCGACCCCGTCGCGCGATAAAGCGTTGCGCGGCGTCGGGGATCCCGGTCTTTCACGGCGGAACATCACGATGATGAATCCGCCAAGAACCAACATGGTGGCAGCTCCGGCCAAACGCATAATGTTGGTGACCACCGCGCCGTAGCGTCCCGTCTTGGGATCGTAGTGATAGCAGTACAACAGCACCTCATCCACCACGTTGCCGATGTTGCCGCGCGAAGCTTCGATCAAGCCGAGACGGATGTCCTTGGGCGAGTACTCCACGCCGTAGTAATACTGGGCCAGCTTGCCGGCCGGCGTCACAAGCATGATGGCAGTCGCATGAATGAACTGCTTCGTCTGCGGATCGCGGCGGTAGTGAAAGCCGACAGCGTCGGCGAGCTGCTTGATATTCGGCTGCGCCCCGGTCAGGAAATGCCAGCCCTCGCCGTTGATCTTGTGATCCAGATGCTCGTTGATGCGCGCGACGTAGGTCTGCTGCGCCTGCCAGGCGTCCTTCGGCGTCTCGTCAGGATTGAAGCTGACGGAGACGATTTCGTATTCCTTGCCCGGCGTGAACTTCAGCATGCTGAGAGCGCTGGCTTCGCCTGCCAGTTCCTCGCCACAGAGCATGGGGCAGGTGTAGTAGACCAGGTTGAGGATGACCGGACGTCCTGATTGGAAGTAGTCGCCCAGCTTCACCGTCTTGCCTGTCTCATCTTTGAATTCAAGGGCCAGCGGGACTTGTTGGTTCAGGTGCTGGTCGATTCCGACGTTCGCCAGATCGGGCGGCTTAACCTGCGAGGCAGGCTTCGAGCTCTGGTCCATGAAGGACGAGGGCGACTGGGCGACAGCGAAGGTCGCGGCCAGCAGGATTGCGAGTTGTACCAAAAATTTCACAGCATTACATCCGGTCAATTACGGCGAAACACATTTATTAAGGATTCGCAGCACCGGGGGCATTCGTCGCCGCAACCGTGCCCGCCGCCTTATTCCCTGCCCCGGCCGACGGGCCCAATGTTCCAGGCTGCATATCCAACATCTTTGTATTGCCGGCGCCCGTCTGCGTGTTGACCTCGGGAGGCGGCGGATTGGGCCGCACCGGCAACCCACGGTCGACGATCAACTGCATGGCGAGCGTGATGGGAATGTGGATCGCGCCGCTCGCGTCGGCA
The DNA here is from genome assembly GCA_035262645.1 of Terriglobales bacterium. GTDB lineage: Bacteria > Acidobacteriota > Terriglobia > Terriglobales > Acidobacteriaceae > Bog-257. The sequence continues at coordinate 14,625 of DATFSK010000055.1, read as the reverse complement.
AAGGGCTGTTTCACATTCAACAACGCATTCTCGGAATTGAGGAAGCGCGCCATCTCACTCGCATCGTAGGTCTGTAAGCGCGGCTCGGGAAAGACGTCCAGGTTCACCGCCGGGCTATTTTGCAGGACCGAGCGCGAACCCGCCGGTGCCGGCGGCGGCTGCACGGTGCGCGACATAGGATTCACCGCCGGCTGCGGGAACAGCGCCTGGCCGCGCGCCATGAAGCGGAACATTCCCCACAGCACCAGCTCGATGAAGACGCCGGCGACGAACAGTCCCACCAGGAAGAGCAGGATGCCGCGGGCGCTGAGGTCGGCGCGCTCGTAATCGACCTGCGGATTGCGCAAAGGATCGTGATTGGTGTTATTAGTGGCCATGTCCCGATCCTTGGTGCAGGAAATTCGATACCTGCGGGTCGTACAGCGCGATCAGCGGCCGCTGCCGGAAGTTATAGAAGAAGTACGCCAGCCACAAGCCGCCCAGCCCGATCGGCGCTGCCAGGTACCAGATGCTGAACAGCTTCGCGTCGTGGAAGTTCGGAATGACGTACCAGTAGATGTCGACCATGCGCATGCACATCAGCAGAATTGCGATGGGAATCAATCGGCGGCCGGCACGCTTGCGCTCGCGCGAGAGCAGCAGCGCGAACGGCAGCGCGAAGTGCAGCAGCACAATGGCCAGAATGATGTAGCCCCACTCGCCGCGAATACGACGCAGATAAAAGCCGATCTCGTCGGGCAAATTCCCTGACCAGATGATCAGCCACTGCGAGAAGGAGAAGTAGGCGAAGAGCATGACGAACGCCAGCGTCAGCTTGCCGAGATCGTGGAACTGCGTGGGCTTGATGATCTCGCGATAGGGGCTGTAGTGGATCAGCACCGTCAGCATGATGATGCTGAAGCACAGCGCGGAGAGTCCCTGTCCTGCGAGGAAGATGAGGCCATAGATCGTCGAGCCCCACGTCGGATCCAGCGACATCACCCAATCGACCGCGGCGAAGGAAATCGTCAACGCGTAAAGGATGAGACCGATGCCGCTCAGGCCCTGAAGGCGAGGCAATACGCCGCCCGGTGAGTCCTGCGTGTTTCCGCGTTTGCGCAGCGTGGTGGCCAACAATATCCAAATAACGAAGTACAAGACCCAGCGGAACATCCATTTATTCTGCGTGAGATACCAGTAGTTCTGGTGGGTGAGCGCCGGATCGTTCATCCAGGCATAAAGATGATGGCGCAGAAACAGGATCGGGAGGAAGAGGATGAACATCAGCGGCAAGCACTTGGTCGCCGCTTCCAGGATGCGGCGAATACTGAAGCCCCACAGGCCGCCGGAAAGATATTGCAGCATCAGGGCGGCAAGGCAGCCGACGGTCAAGCCGGTCCAGAAGACGTAAGCGATCAGGTATCCGCGCAGGAATTGTTGCAGATCCACAAAAGCCGCGATCGCGCAAAAGATCACGCCGGCGATGCCAACCAGCAATGCCTTGCCTTGCCAGCGCGCGGTATCGGCGGGCACGGCAAAGTCGGCGGGATTCACACGTACGGTTTCGTTACTCATTGCTTCTGCTGGCCTCCTTTTGCCGGCGCCGTTTGCGGCGGCGGCGGAGCGGAGGCGGCGGTCGTCGCGCCCTGAGTGTCGTAAGCCGGCGCAAGGTAAACGCCTTCCGGCGGCGAGCCGGCGACCTGCTGACCGGCGGGCACGTCGGCTTCGGTGGCGTGCTGGCTCAGCTGCAGGGCGCGAATGTAAGCGGCGATAGCCCAGCGATCGGCCGGCGAGACCTGCTGCGAATAATCGGGCATGGCCCCGAAGCCGTTGGTCATGACATCGAAGAAATATCCGATGGGTGCGCGGCGCAGGCGCTCGATGTGGTACGACGGCGGGCGCTTGAAGCCGCGCTGCACGATCATGCCGTTGCCGTCGCCGACCTCGGAGTGGCAAGGCGAGCAGTAGATGTTGAAGCGCTGCTGCCCGCGCGCCATCACTTCCGCAGTGACCGGGAAGGGCACGTAGTCACCGTCATTGGCGCCGACCTTGCCAGTATAGAAATAGGCATCGGCGTCGAGATGCCCTCGAGCTACCGTGCCACTGACGATGGGACGCGCCGAGCGATGATCAGCATAGAAATCGCTCTCGACCAGGGGGCGCTGATAGGGCTGCACCTGCATGTCGAGACGGCAGCCGCCCAGCAATAGCAATGTTACGGCAGCCAAAAATGCAGGCTTGATGCGGTGGAAGGGCACGGCTTTAGCCGCGCCAAAAATCGTTATTACACAACCGGCTTTAGCCCCGGATCGCCGCGGCGCAAAGCCGCTTTTCTTGACGTGCTGATTCGCCGGGCTGAAGCCCGACGCTTCCACCGGCCCGCCGCAGACGGAGGGCTCAATCCTCGATTGTGCTGGGCCCTTAATGCGGCACCTCCGAAATCGAAAGCGGGTTCAGGCTTTGCATGAATTTCATGGTCCCAACTACATCGAACTGCGGGTCGGCAGCTTCCACGCAGAGGAAGAAGCGGTCGCGCGTGACGCGGGCAAACTCGTCCACGTTGAACACCGGGTGATGCGGCATCGGCAAGCCGTTCAGAGCGAACATCCCGAAGACGCCCGCCAGTCCGCCGAAGAGCACGGTCATCTCGAAGGTTGGCACAATGAAGGCCGGCCACGAATGCCACGGCCTTCCGCCGACATTCAGCGGATACGAGATGCAGTTGATCCAGTACTGCAAGGCATAAGCCCCCGAGCCGCCGAGCAGGCCGCCGACCAGAACGATCAGAGGGACGCGCGTCTTATGGAAGCCCAGCGCTTCGCTCGCCTCGTCGATGGGAAACGGGCTGTAGGCGTCCATCTTGCGATAGCCGGCAGCGTAGGCCGCTTTCGTGGCCTTCACCAGTTCCGTCGAGTTCTCAAACTCAGCCATCAAGCCGTAAATCGGAGTTGTCAGCGCTTGTTTCATTCGGCCTTCACCTCCGATTCCGGCAGCAGCTGCCGCATCTCGAAGATCGAAATCGCCGGCATGATGCGAATGAAGATGAACATCGCCAAACTAAAGAAGCCGAGCGTGCCGGTAAACACCGCCCAATCCCAGCGCGTGGCCGTGTAATGTCCCCAGGACGAGGGCAGGAAATCGCGGCTCAAGCTGGTGATAACGATGACGAAGCGCTCCAGCCACATGCCGATAAGAATGTCCAGCGACACGAGAAACAGGAATGCGGTGTTAGAGCGCAGCTTGGGAATCCACAGCAGCTGCGGTATCAAAATATTGCAGAGAATCAGCGCCCAGTACATCGGGGCGTAGGGGCCGAACCAGCGGTTCTGCAGCATGAAGCGCTCATAGGTCGAGCCGCTGTACATGCCGATGAAGGTCTCGAAGAAGTAACCGTAGGCCACGATCAACCCTGTCGCCAGCATCACCTTGGCCGAGTTCTGGAGGTGGCGCATGGTGATGAGCGATTCCAGGTGGTAGTACTTGCGGATCGGGATCGCCAGCACCAGCACCATGGCGAAGCCGGAATAGATCGCGCCCGCAACGAAATAGGGCGGGAAGATGGTGGTGTGCCAGCCGGGTATCACCGCGATTGCGAAGTCGAAGCTGACGACGGTGTGCACGGAGAGCACCAGCGGCGTTGCCAATCCGGCCAGCAGGATGTAGAGCGACTCATAACGTTTCCAGTGGCGAGCCGAGCCGCGCCATCCCATGGCGAAAATGCCGTAGACCTTCTTTGTTAGCGGATGCTTCGCTTTCTCGCGCATGGTGGCGAAGTCGGGCACCAGGCCGACATACCAGAACACAGCCGAGATCGTGGCGTACGTCGAAACCGCGAAGACGTCCCACACCAGCGGGCTGCGGAACTGCGGCCACACGCCCATGCTGCTGGGATATGGGAATAACCAGTACGCCAGCCAGGGACGGCCAAGGTGGAGAACGGGGAACATGCCTGCGCAGGCCACGGCGAACAGCGTCATCGCTTCGGCAAAACGGTTGATGGAGTTGCGCCACGTCTGTTTCAGCAGGAGAAGAATGGCAGAGATGAGCGTGCCCGCGTGGCCAATACCGATCCACCAGACGAAATTGACGATCGCGAAGCCCCAGGCGACAGGAATCTCAATACCCCAGATGCCGACGCCGCGGATGAACAGATAGGTCACCGCGACCAGCAGGACCATCACGAAGAAGCCCGCGACGAGGAATCCGGAGAGCCAGCCTAAGCCGATGGGACGCGTGAGGACCGCATCGGCGATGGTGTCGGTGACGGTGCCGTAGGTCTCCCCCGGCAACATCACCGGTGGTTCATCCGGCCACGGCACGTCTTCAAGAAGCGTTTTTTCTTCTGGTCCTTCCCTCATGTGCTAGCTGGACTCCGACAGTTCAGGGTTGGGGTTTTGCACGGCCGCCAGATATGAAGTGCGCGGACGCGTGTTGAGATCGTCCAGCAAGTTATAGTTGCGCTGCTGGGCTTTGATCTTCGATACACGGCTATTGGGATCGTTCAGATCGCCGAAGACAATGGCTCCGGCCGGGCACGCCTGCTGGCACGCGGTAATCACTTCACCATCGCGCAGCTTGCGATTCCCCTCGCGCTCGGCGGTGATGCGGCCCTCTGCAATACGCTGGATGCAATAGGTGCACTTCTCCATCACGCCGCGGCTGCGCACGCTGACTTCCGGATTGCGCATCATCTTGTACTGCGGCGTGCTCCAGTCATTCCACAGCAGGAAGTTGAAGCGCCGGACTTTGTACGGGCAGTTGTTGGAGCAGTAGCGCGTGCCCACGCAGCGGTTGTAGACCATGTCGTTCAGGCCTTCGGTGCTGTGGACGGTTGCGCCGACCGGGCAGACGACTTCGCAAGGCGCATTCTCGCACTGCATGCACGGGACCGGCTGGTAGTACATCGCGGGATTTTCCGTGCCGCCCTCGTAATAGACATCGACGCGCAGCCACTGCATCTGGCGGCCGCGCATGGTCTGCTCTTTGCCGACCACGGGAATGTTGTTCTCCGCCTGGCAGGCGACGATGCAGGTCTTGCAGCCGACGCACGAGTTGAGGTCGATGGTCATGCCCCACTTCAACTCGGTGTACTGATAGTTGTAATAGAGCGTCATCTCCGGCGACGGCGCCTCAACACCTTCATGCGCGAAGTCGGGATTCTTCATGAAGTCTTCGAGCGTCGCCTTGCGGATTACGTTCCGGCCGTAGAGATCGTCGGACTTGCCCGGCGGCAGATCGGAGAAGTCGATGTACTGGAAGCCCTGCGGATGGGCGAAGCCGAATCCCGAGCCGGTTTTTGTGATCTTGGTCTCGGCGTACCAGGGTGCGTCGCTGCTGCGCAGCTTGTAGGCGCTGAAGCCGATGTCTGTACCGACGCGCCCGGCCTTCGTGCGGCCGTAGCCGAGGAAGACGGTAATGGAGTTGTCGGGATGCCCAGGCTGCGGCCAGATCGGGCCGCTTACCTTGCGTCCGTTGACGTCGATCTCGACGATATCGCCGGTGACCAGGCCGGAATGCTTCGCTTGGTTGGGACTCATCAGCACCGCATTGTCCCAACAGAGGTTCATGATGGGCTTGGGCGTTTCCTGGAGCCAGGCATTGTTGGCACGGCTGCCGTCGTAGATCAGCGGATCGCGGCGGAAGATCACTTCCATCACTTCCGGACTGATGGTGTTCGTCGGCGCGATATTGCCGCCCTTGGCGCTCACCGTCTTCGCTGGAGAGGCCGTGTTGGCGATGAAGCCGTCATTCAGCGCCTTGCGCCATGCGGTCTCGAAGTCGCCGCCCTTCATCTGCCCTTGCCAGTAGTTGCGGAGGATCTCGTAGCCCGAGGTCTGCGGTGAGCCGACCAGCGCGAAGATGAATTCGTACTCGCTCTTGCCGTCGTAGAGCGGCGCAATCAGCGGCTGGATGATGGAAGCCGTGCCGTCGATGGCGCGGACGTCGCCCCACTGCTCCAGATAATGTGTCCCGTTGATGTGCCAGTGCACATGGTCGTAGGTCTCGTCCTGATACAGACCGTGCTGAATGCGCAGCGGAACTTTGTCCATCGCATCGGCGAAGCCGAAGTCGGCGGGCGCATCGTAGACCGGATTGGCGCCCATGACGATCAGCAGGTCGACCTTGCCCGCGTTCATGTCGCTGACCAGTTGCTTCAGCTCTGCGGTCTGGTCTTGCGGCTTCACCTGCACCGTCTCGGTGAAGAAGACGGTGTTGCCGTGCGCGCCCAGCGCGGAGTTCATCGCGTGCGCCAGGGCGTGAACGGCGGGCGGCTGATTGTCGCCCGGAATAACGACCGCAGCGCCTTTGTGCGCCTGAAGGTCTTTGACGACAGCGGAAACGAACTTCTGATATTCCGGCTTGAGGTTTGCGCCGGAGCCGCCGCCTGCGCCCAGACCCGCGGCGATCGCGCGTGCCACCTGCTCCACTTCGCAGGCGCGAACCGGGAGGTGATGATCGGCTTTGCCGCTGGTGTTGGTCGGCGTGCCCTGCACCGAGTAGAAGCGCGCCATCTTCTCTTTGAGCTCGGGATTGCGGCGCGCCGCAAACTGGCGAGCGTAGTAGAGGAATCCGGGGAAACCGCTGGAGAGGAAGTCACCGTCGAGCGAGAGAATGATCTCCGCTTTCTCCAGGTTGTAGCGGGCTTCGACGTATTCGCCGAAGGCCATGATCGAACCGGCGCGAACGTTGTCGCGATTTACCGGTTCCCACTGGATCCACTTCGATTGCGGGAAGGTCGTCTGCACCTGGTCCATCAAGGTGGCCAGGGTGGGCGAACTTGTGGGGCCGCTCAGAATCCGCAAGCCCGCGCCTTGCACCGCGTTCTGCACGTTCAGCGCGCTCTTGAGCGCGACAACGTAATCGCTCCACGTCCGGAGCGCTCCCAGGTAGTTGATGTTCTGCGAGCGATCCGGGTCATACATGTCCAGGATGGAAGCCTGCATGAAGACATCGCTTCCACCCAGGCCGGCGGGATGCTCGGGATTGCCTTCGATCTTCGTCGGCCGCCCTTCGTGGCTCTCGACAAGCACGGGAGATGCGTAAGCGCCGAAAGGCATCGCGCTGGCGAAGAAGAGCGGATTGCCGAGAACAACTTCATTCGGCTGGCGGACGTAGGGGACGATTGGCTGCTCGGGAATCTTGACGCAGGCGGAGAGTCCGGCCAGCGCCATGGAAGCGCTCATCAGCTTGAGGAAGTTGCGTCGTGAGCCGTCGGCGGGCCAAATCGAAGCCTGGCGCGGAAATTCGCGATGCAGCATCTCGAAAAAGCCGTCGGTTTGCGCCAGCTCTTCCAGGCAGCGCCAGTACTGCGGCCCGTTCTTGGCTTGCGAAAGCTTCTCGCGCGCTTCGGCCAGCTCCATCTTGCTGGGGCAGACCGCTTCGATTTTTACCAAACTGTCTTTGCCCATCTTTTCGTCAGGTCCGAAACTCTTGTCCTGTCCCGCAACAGCCCGCATCGCCTTAGCGATGGCAGGTGCTGCAACTGGTAATGTCTTCCACGGTGCGAACTTTGTAGCTGCGCTTGAGCGCATTTCCCAGCGCGATCTGGTCGGTATACTCGACGCCTTCAAACGCGATCTTGTTGTCGGAGCTGGGCTGCACGTACTGCATGTTGAAGACCTGGTCGCGCGGGCGCAGGAACCTTTCCGGCGCGCGGTGGCAGTTCAGGCACCACTCCATTTGCAGTGAATTGGCCGCGAAGGTCAGCGGCATCTTGTCCACCTGTCCGTGACAGCTGACGCATCCCACGCCTTTGTTGATGTGAATACTGTGGTTGAAATAGACAAAGTCGGGCAGGTAATCGACACGCGTCCACATCAGCGAATTGCCGGTGCGGAAGCTCTCGCGCACCGGTTCCAGCATGGGAGCGTTCGTCCAGATCTGCGAATGACAGTTCATGCAGGTCTTGGTGGGAGGAATGCCCGCGAAGCTGGAATTTTCGACCGAGGTGTGGCAGTAGCGGCAATCGATGCCGTCGCCCGCATTGTGGTGCTGATGGCTGAAGGGCACGGGCTGGGCCTGGGCGACGTCCTGGTACGTGGCATAGGGCGAGCGTTGGATTTCCAAAGCAGCCGCCAGCAACAGAGACACAACGATCACCACTCCGATGATCGAAAGCCGCGCAATTGTATTCGCACTACGATGGAAGATCTGGGCCATTTATTTGTGAAGCTTTCCACTCTGCGGGTTCAGGTTCCGACTACCCAATCGGGACCCAGGGTTGGTGCGGGTACGGCGCTGCTAGCCACAGCCGGGTGTGACGCGTATCACCCAAGCGAGTGATTATAACAACTCATGTTGCCGTTGTTGCAAGTGGGCGCGGCGTGAAGCGAAGAAATTTTGCGCGCGAAAGAACGCCACGAAGCGAAAAGTGGCTGGAAAGCGCAAAAAATAAGGGGAAAAGCGGTGCTGAGGCAGCAGTCAGCACTCAGCATTCAGCATTCAGCCAGCGGGCGTCATCGCTGAGAATTCGTGCCGGCGCCGGCAATCGCAATGCAAGGGCTGAGTGCTGAGTGCTAGTTGCTCGTTGCCGCTTTCCTGAACATCGGCAGCAACAGGATCGCCAGGATGTACGCTGCGGCGCCGCAGGCGAGGGTCGCGGTTAAGCCGAATTGAATCGCGATCACGATCGCCAGTACGGATCCCAGGACGCTCGAAGCGGCGTTCATTCCCCATGCCCACTCGACTGCGCCGTCGCTCTCACGCGATTGGCCGTCGCTGCGTGAAGGCGACAAGGCGCGCAAGCCGCTGGGAAATGGCATGCCCATGGCAAAGGCGAGAGGAACGAGCATCAGCGCACTGATCAGCAACTTTGCGGGAAAGGCAATGCCGATGAGGGCTTCCAGAAGCTGCGGCAGCACGAACGCATACATAAGGAGGACCGCGACGATGAATGCCAGTGCAAGAAGAACCCGGGTCGGCTCGCTGAACCAGCACCGCGAGACCAGGCTGCCGGCGCCGCTGGAGAGCAACATCAGGAAGACAACCACCGTGAGGGCGTACGTGGGATATCCGAGGAAGAGCACGAAGCGCTGGATAAACGCGATCTCCACCATGATGTAGCCGAGGCCGATGGCGATGAAGTACAGCACGCGCAAGCTGCGCCTCCCACCCCGTCCCGCCAAAACCGGGCTGGCTGGGGACCCAGGCCCCGAACGAGTCGCGGGCGCGAGCGCCAGCGGCAACACGAGAAACAGAATCACCGCCAGAACCGAGATCAGCAGCACGATTCCCAGAATCGCGATGCCGACGTTGACCTTCCAGTCGATGCCACCCTGGTCGGAGCCGCGGAAAACCTGCTCCGGCTTGAGCGTGAAGAAGAAGAATGGAGCGTTGTCGGTAACGGGCGCGACGTTGTAGGCATAGGCGGCGGAGAAGGCGCGCGCGTCCTGGCCGCGGATTAATTGCGCAAATGCGGGATGGGCCATGCCGGGCTTGTCCGCTGTCGTCGGCAGATACAGGACATGCAGATTGAGGTTGGGCTCGCGGCCATTGACGCCTTGAATATGGTCGAGGACGGCGCGTTGCTCTTCCAGGGTGAATGGCGTTTTCCTGGCCAGCACCAGCACCGGCCGCCCGTCGGTGTCGAGCGGGCCATCGCTGACCACGATGAAATTCTGCGAAGTGTCGGCGACGCCCATTTCATGCAGCGCCTCCATGGCTTGTGAGACAACCCGCAGCGCCTCGCGCGGTTTGGCAAACTCCCAGCGGGTGATGGCGATCATGCCGTCGGGCTTGAGGTGATCGAAATACTCGCGAAAGGCCTCGACGGTATAGAGATTGTTTTCGCTAAGCGCGAAGGCGCCGGCCGCAGTCGATGCCCAGGTATCGACCAGCGTCATCTGCACCACGTCGTATTGATCACGGCTGTCGCGCACGAAGGAACGTCCGTCGCTGACATGCAGGCGCACCTCGGGAATCTGGTAGAGGTGATAGCTGTAGTCGGCGTAGCGGTCGCGCACGATGTTGTTGGCGATGATGGGATTGATCTCGATGCCAGTGACATTAGTGCTGCCGTTGGCTACGGCACGCAGCACATCGACACCGCCGCCGGGCCCGATGATGGCAAAGTCACCGTGCGGACGCAGCACGTTGGCGACCGAAGGCGCGGCTGACATCAGGTTGCGGCGGTAGTCATCGCTCCAGTGATGCGGGTCGGTGTTCATCAGCGAGGTTTGCGCGTCGGCATCGATCACGATGGCGCGGCCCAGTCCCTGCTGGTCGACTTCGACGCGGGAGATCGCGTTCCAGCGCGCGTAGAGGGGCGCTTCGCGCTTCACGCCTTTGGCGTAAACCACGTCGATGAGTTTGTTGCTGACGTTCGCGAACGTGATAACGAGCAGTGCGATGAGTAAGGATGCGGGAAGGAGCCGTTTGCCGGGAGTCGCCCAGACGATTCCTGCCAGAGCGACGGCCATTGCCGCGAAGAGAATCGTGTTGGGTCCGCCGATGACGTTCAGCAGCGGCACCAGCGTGAGGCATGCGAGCGAACCGCCCAGCAGATCGGCGCCGTAGAGCTGGGTAATGCGCTCAGGCAGGCGCGCGAAAACCGTGGAGAACAGCAAGCCCGTGAGGAAGAACGGAACCGCGGCAGCGAGATAGAGCCCACTCAGTCGCCACAAATTCGACCAGGTGAGATGCAGCGAGACGGCGGTGTGAACGACGATCTCCAGCACGGCAACGATGGCGAAGGTGTTGGCGATACAGACGAAGGCGCCCATACGCCGGATGGGCCATTGGGCTAGCCAATCACGGCGCAGCGAGGCGAAGACCGCTCCAGCACCCAGGCCGAGCAGAGCAATGGAGATCGCGAGAAAGGCAAAGTGGTAGAAGAGCACGACGGAAAAGAGGCGGGTAAGGCCGAGTTCAAGAAGCAGCGCCGCAAAGCTCATCAGCGCGATTGCAACGAGTGCGCTCCTGGTGGAGGTCCGAGTGGTAGTTGTCGATGAAGCGATGACTGCAGTCGAATCGATCATGAAGAAGAGAGATTACTACGTAAGCACGCAGCAGTCAGCAGTCAGCATTCAGCCGGTGGCGGGCAGTAATTAGTAATTAGCAATTAGCAATTAGCAATTAGTAAGAAACATGCGGTTAGCTACAGGGGCAGTCAACTCGCTGTGGATGAACCCTGGGCTGAATGCTGAATGCTGAATGCTGCGTGCTGAGTGCTGCATGCTGAGTGCACTTTTGTCAGCGCCGCTGTCTGATTTCCACAACAACTAAGGTTGCAAGCAGCGAATTGAAATTTGAAATCGCTAAGAGTGCGCGCCGCACAACACACGAATTCTCGCCCGCATCTTTGCTCACATGGGGGCAGCAATGGATGCAAACATACTGATCGTTGCGGCGGCTCTGGATACGAAAACGATAGCCATCATCGTGGTGGCCGTGATTGCCGTGCTACTGATCGCATGGGCGGTGGCTCGCAGGAAGCGTACCCATGCCCTGCGGCGGCGCTTCGGGCCGGAATACGAACGTGCGGTGCGCGAGCAAGGCCCGGGCAAGGCGGAAGCCGTTCTGGTGCAGCGCGAGAAGCGGGTGGAGAGACTGCCCATCCGTGAATTGACCTTGGACGAGCGCGAGCGTTTCGTCACTGACTGGCGCGTGGTGCAGTCGCGCTTTGTGGATGATCCGCAGGGGGCGGTGAGCGACGCCGATACGTTAGTCACACGCCTGATGCAGACGCGCGGCTATCCGATGAGCGACTTCGAGCAGCGGGCCGCGGACATTTCCGTGGACCATCCGCGCGTGGTGGACAACTACCGCGCCGCGCATGAGATCGCGCTTCGTCAGCGAAAGGGCGAAGCGACGACCGAAGACCTTCGCAACGGAGTGATTTACTACCGTTCGTTATTCGATGACCTGCTGGGTTCAAGACCCATCGACAACCGAAGAGAGGTGGCCTAATGGCTGAGCTGAAGAGAAAAGACGAGCAACTGACAACCGCCGATCTGGCGGGACGAGAAGCCCACAAAGAAGTTCGCGAGGCTGAGGTGGAGCGGCCGAAGCCGGTAAGGAGCGAAACCGAGTCCAGGCTGCGAGAGAATGCGCAGGCGGCAATGCTGCCGCGAGCGGCCCAGCCGACCGGCGATCCCACGCTGCGTGACAGTTCGACGCCGGCGGGCATGCCTCAGCAGGCCACGCGGGAGATGAATCCGACGCCGCTCTTCTCAGAGAACGATGTCACCGATCTGCGCGCGCGCTGGAGCAATGTGCAGACCGGCTTCGTCGACGAGCCGCGTCATGCCGTGGAGGAAGCCGACAAGCTGGTGGCCGCCGTAATGAAGCGGCTGGCTGAAGGTTTCGCCACCGAGCGGTCGAATCTGGAGAAGCAGTGGGACCGGGGTGACAACGTGTCGACGGAAGACCTGCGGGTTGCCTTCCAGCGGTATCGCTCGTTCTTCGATCGGCTGCTGAACGCGTAGTCAGTCGGATTCCAGGATCACCTGCGCCATGGCGGAATCGGAGGTGTGGGTGATCGAGAGGTGTGCACGTACAGCGCCCAGGCCGCGGAAGAACTCCGCGGCTTTGTTGTGGAAGGCGATGGTCGGACGGCTTCCGGGGGAGCGGCGAACTTCCACATCCTGCCAGGTGACGCCGCGGTTCCAGCCGGTGCCGATGGCCTTCATGGCAGCTTCTTTGGCGGCGAAGCGTCCGGCGTAGCGCTCTGCCTTGTTCGCCTTGGATTCGCAGTAGCGGATCTCCTCGGGCGTGAAGACGCGCTCGAGGAAGCGGCGGCCGAAGCGCTCAATGGAGTTGGCGATGCGCTGGACTTCGGTAATGTCGATGCCGGTGCCGACGATCATAGGGGCCGCTATTCGCTATTCGCTATTCGCCAGAGGGGTTATAGGCGCTTGGGTGCGATGTGGCAACCAAATGGTATATCGAGGCGAGCATCTCTCGCCTGTCTTCGCACTGTGTTAGCCGTGAGAAGCTCGGCATTCCCGGACATCGCTGCTCTGGCGAAAAGCGAGTAGCGAAGGGCGAACAGCGACTAACACGTTGAGGATACAGTGCTTATCCTGCAACTAGCGAAATTTGCTTGGGGAATTTGCGAGCGTACTGCTATGATGAGGCTGCTCGATTGATCGACGTTGTACGCAGCAGTTCCTGCCTTTAGCAGCAATCCCTGCCGCATCACACCCCGATCGAATTGCAGCTATATCAATATTTGAAGGAACATGCATCACCATGGAACAAGGAACAGTTAAGTGGTTCAATGACGCGAAGGGCTACGGCTTTATCAGCCGCCAGAATGGGGAGGACGTATTTGTTCACTATTCTGCGATCCAGTCGAACGGCTTCCGCAGCTTACAGGAAGGCCAGGCTGTCCAGTTCAACGTAGTCAAAGGGCCCAAGGGCTGGCAGGCGGAGAACGTACAACTCCTGTAGGTCTCGAGCTGGAAGGTTCGAAGAGGGTGGCCAATATGGCCGCCCTTTTTGTTGGAAGAAGTAATTAGCAATTAGTAATTAGTGGTTAGCTTTGTCCTCGGCGATGGCAGCCACTTCGGCGCGTAAGTGAAACTTACCTTCCTTCTATTTCGTAATAGTTAGCGTGCTTTTCTGAAAGACCAACCTATGATTGATCCAGCTTCGGAAGTACGGTCGGCCGAGATTCAACCGTCGAGCGCGCCGCCTGAGCCGCCGCGGCGCAACGTCTTCTATCGAGCCTTCGTCGGGCCGCGTGGCGTACGCGCCGGATGGAAGGTCATCCTTTTCTTCCTGATGTTTGTCGGGATCGCGATGGCGCTCCGGCCGATCGCCCGGATGCTGCCGAAGGTGAGTGCCGGATCGCCGGTCACGCCCGGCAGAGCGCTGATGACGGAGTTCCTGGCGATGACCTCGGTGCTGCTCGCCACCGCGCTCATGGCTAAGCTCATCGACCGCAAGCTGTGGGGCTATTTCGGCATCCCACTGCGCAACGGCTTTCGATCCACGTTCTGGGTCGGCGCGGCTATCGGGCTGGGCGCGCTGGCGTTGCAGCTGGAACTCATGCACCTGGGCGGATGGTTCGACTTCGGCACGTTGCAGCTGCATGGCGGGGAGATTGTCACCTACGGCGCGCTCTGGGGTGTGGCGTTCTTTTTCGTGGGCGTGACCGAAGAAGGCCTGCTGCGCGGTTATGTGCAGCGTGTCACCACCGACGGCTTCAGCCGGCTGCCACGCAACTGGAGCTTCTGGACCTCGGCGCTGCTGTTTTCGGTGCTGTTTGCCTGCGGGCATCTCGGCAATCCCGGCGAAAACAAGTTCGGCATCGTCATGGTGTTCATCGATGGCATGGTGATGTGCTTCAGCTTGTGGCGCACCGGCGATCTGTGGTTCGCCATCGGCAATCACGCGGCGTGGGACTGGGGCGAGACATTTCTGTTCGGCACCGCGAACAGCGGGTTGCACGGGTCGCACGTGCTGCTGAACCCATCGTTTCACGGGCCGCTGCTGCTCGCCGGCGGGACCGACGGCCCGGAAGGCAGCTTGCTGGTGCTGTTGTCGGAGGCGTTGTTTGTCGTGGTGGTTGCGGTGGTGTATCGGGGGAGGAAGTATTCGATGCTGCGGGATGGAGAAGCGAATAGTAATTAGTAATTAGTAATTAGTAATTAGTAATTAGTAATTAGTAATTAGTAATTAGCAATTAGCAACTAGCGATTG
>DATFSK010000054.1:0-116699 GCA_035262645.1 Terriglobales bacterium | reverse complement strand
CACTCCCCCGAAGGTCAACCGAGTGCCGAAAATCCCGAGGCTGGCGGAGAACAACGTCCGGACAGGGTTCCTCGAGAATGGCCAGTTCGAGAAGATCATCGTGCACTGTCCCGAGCTTTGGTTCCGGGCAATCGTGGAGGTCGGACGGACGTACGGCTGGAGAGTCGGCGAGCTGCGGCAACTCCGGGTTCGCCAAGTGGACCTGCTCGGGAAAGTCATTCGCCTTGACCCGGGCACGACGAAGAACCGAGACGGCAGGGAAGTGAGCATGACGCAGAACGTCTATGCGCTCCTCGCGGCCTGTGTGTCTGGAAAGCAGCCGGATGACTTCGTGTTCACTCGTCCTGACGGAACCCCGGTGCTGAGCTTCAAGAAAACTTGGCGCAATGCCTGTGTTGCCGCTGGAGTGCCGAATCTCCTCGTTCACGATCTCCGCAGGACAGCAGCCCGAAACCTGCGAAGGGCGGGAGTCGCAGAGGGCGTCATCATGAAAATCGGCGGCTGGAGAACTCGCAGCGTCTTTGAGCGGTATGCAATCGTGTCACAGACAGACATCGCCGAGGCATTGCGAAAACTGGAGGTTCAGCAGAACGGGCATAGTGTTGGGCATAGTGCCGACTCGGAGCCTGACTCGTCTGAAAATGCCTCAAAGCCCAAGTCTCTGTCTCAGTGATCTTTAGGTGGTGCCGAGAGGGGGACTCGAACCCCCACAACCCTTTCGGGTCCGCGGATTTTAAGTCCGCTGCGTCTGCCAGTTCCGCCATCCCGGCCTGAGTAAAACTAATTTCAGTCTAGCAGTTCACCGCGTCATAACGCGCCGTTCTGCGCCCGTCTTAGACGCTTTTAACCTCCTCTATTTCTAATCCCGCACTGCATCTCGCCGATGAGTCTCTTGGACACATATGCAGTCTTCTCAGGACACTACTTTGAAAAAATCAGTCTGTAATCTCCTCCTGCTCTCATTCCTGTTCTTCCTGTTCTCGCTTTCAGTTCATGCCCAAGGCTGTCTGAATCCCGGACGGGGCACAGGCAACGACATTCCCTGCATTACCAGCGTCACCACCCCGTACAACGGTGACGCAACCAAGGCCCGTGTCTGCGCCGCCACTGCGCGAGCGGGCGACTTCCTCATCGAAACCTACTACACGGTGAACAGCTACAGCTCTCCCGATGCCGACTACTACCCGTACTACGATCCGACCATGTCGACCTCGCACTGCGGCGTGATCAGCGGCCTGATGCCCGGCGGCAAAACCTACGTGCTGAACGTTGCGACGTGCAGCAGCGGCCCCGGTTCGGGCGGCCCGCCGCCGTTCAACTGCAAGCGCACCGACCGCAACTACAGCGTTGCGCCCATCGGCAACGGGCAGAGCAACGGCTTGCCGTTCACCACCGGAACGCCAACCGGCTCCACGTTCTCCTGGACAGCCTTCGTCACCGGCAGCGCGCCCTACATCTACGCGGGGCACTCGACGAACATTGCCGTTTCCAACCAGTGGCTCACGGGCAGTACCTCGGTCGCGCCTTCGTACCTGTTCGTCACCTCCATCAGCGTCGATGGTCAACCCTGCACGCAAAGGAGCACGGGCGGCGAGTGCGGCAGCGGCGCAAACGACACCGGCATACGCACGCAGTACATCGCCGACAACTCCGAGGTTCCCAACGCGGGCACCGGTAATTACGACACCTACATCGCTTCTTCCGGATCCTATGCGGGACACTACTTCGTCTCGAACTCACCCGTTGTGATGAACGCCTTCGGCCAGGGCGTCAACTTCGTGCAGATCGCCGCCGCCTCGCGCCTGGGAACTGGCAACCACACTTTGTCGGTAACTCTTCAAGCTACCGACAGCGCGCAGCGCAATATCGGAACTCCCGTCACCTTCACCTACAACTTCCCGGTCTACGCGGCGCCCAGCTTCACGGTGAACGCGCCATCCAGCTTCCCACCCATTCCAGGCTTCAACGCTTATTGGCAATACCTGGCGCAGTACGGCGCCGCCGATGCGCAGCAGTTCGTATCGTCGCAAGTTAACCTTCCGGGGAAGTATCTCAACGATAACTTCTCCTCCAGCATGACGATCGATGGCTACGGCATGTGGAACTATGACGGCGCGCGCGTAGCCTATGGAGTTGCCGACCAGCTGAAGGCCATAACTGCTCCATGGCAAGCCGGACTAGGCTATAGCTTATGGCAGGTAGTTTCCGACGGAACAAACATTGAAGTGGTCACCACCGCGGGAACTTCCGGCAGCCGTCCGCCGGCGTGGACGACCACAGTTGGGGCAACTACCTCCGACGGCACCGTCCGCTGGACGAATGTTGGCAGCAGCAACTGGTGGATCGGAGTTGCTGAGCGCATTCACGACCAGGTCCGCGACTGGCAGCTCTTCCACGCCCACTACACCACCGACTGCGAATGGAACCGCTTCACCGATGGCAACAACATGCACTGCCATCGCTTCAACAGCCGCTGCGATTCTTCTTCGCTCGACACCCGCGCGGTCGAATACTTTCTTTTTCCGTTCTTCTCGCCCAGCGGCGGATGGGCCACGGTCAATCAGCGCATCATCTGGAACGGCGTTGCCCCCGAGACCGACACCTGGCGCGATCTCGAATACGAGATCGAAGCCCTCTATAACTACTGGGTAATGTCGGGCAGTCTTCCCGTCAACAACAACATCAACGAACTTACCCGTCGCGTCGACCTGGCCGTCTCCGGCATAGGTCAGCTGGTGAACTATAACCCGTTCAATGGTCCCGGCCTGGGCCTTCCTTCCTTCGATATAGGTCTGCGAGCTGAAGCTCTCTATCACTACTGGCAGGTGATGCAGTACATGGGGCAGACGCCCGACGCCCGCATTCCGATCGAAGTCGGGAAAATGCTGGACTGGACCTATAGCAATCAATTTAATTTAACCGGCTCGGACTACAACATGCCTTATACGTTGTGGGCCATTCCTTATGGTTCGCAAATGTATAACTACCAGCAGTCTGACTTGAACATGCTGCTCGCCCCTGCCTATGCATGGTATGGCGCGATTAACGGCGGTGAAAACTGTACTCTGCCCACCAGTCGCGCGCGCTGCTGGGATGTCGCCGACACCATGTTCCAGCGCGCCTTCACCAACGTCTACGGCGCAAGCAAAGAGTTCACCCAGCTCTACAAGGGCATGGCCGACTTCATCGGCTGGCGTACGGGATCGATTGTCGGAACCGACTCCTCCATCCTTCCCGCGCACAACCAGTACACCGGCTTCGCCGAGACGGACATCGAGCCCTATCCGCAGTCCGAGTGGGCCGCTAATGTCAACGTGAGCAATGTGGGCAGCTCGCGCGCCACCTTCTCCTGGTACAACACGCAGTCCGTCACCAGTACCCAGGTCAAGTGCTACACCAACAGCAATCTCACCGGCACGCCGGTCACAGCCACCGGCAGCACGAACAGCCGCGTCAACGGCTCCGACAATCTCTACTTTAATCAGCTGACCATCAACGGCCTCACCGCCAGCTCGATGTACTTCTGCGCCGTGGGCGGAACGAACAACAACGGCACCGCGCTCTCCGCCTATGACATCATGTACAACCGTGGCTACAGCGGCCAGTGCTACACCTCCAGCGGATGCAGCTCTGCGGCGTGCAACAACGATCCCAACCTCTACGCCGTCTGCACCAACGTCGCCAGCGGCTCGCTCGGCATCACAACCACCAGCTTGCCCAACGGCGAAGTCACGGCAAGCTACGCCGCGACCCTGACGGCGATCAACGGCAATCCGCCTTATACCTGGTCCATCTCGGCGGGGACGCTTCCTGCCGGACTGAGCCTGTCCACCAACGGCAGCATCTCGGGCGTACCGACGGTCGCCGGCACCTCGAGCTTCACCGTCAAGGTCACCGACAGCGTACAGCAGACCGCGACAGGCAACCTCGGCATCACCATCGTCGGCCTGCCGCAGATCACGACACTCTCGCTGCCCGGTGGCCGCGTCGGCTCGCCCTATTCGGCAGGCATCGCCGTCAGCGGCGGGACTGCGCCCTTCGTTTGGACCCTGGCTTCCGGCTCCTTACCGCCGGGCCTGACCCTGTTGCCGCTCAACGGAACCATTGCGGGGACCCCAACCACTGCGGGCACCTACAGCGCGGCCTTCCAGGTCACCGATGCAAAACAGAAATTCGCACGCGCTACGCTGAGCATCACCATCAGCGACAGCAGCAGCCCGCTCCGTATCCTTACCACCTCCCTGCCTCGCGGTACCATCGGTGTGCTCTACGGCACAACGCTGCAAGCCTCGGGCGGCGTTCAGCCCTATACCTGGACGCGCATCGCCGGACTGCTGCCCATCGGCCTGACACTCAACCGCAACGGCACCATCGGTGGCACGCCTGTCGCCAATGGCACCTGGGGTTTCACCGTGCAGGTGGCCGACTCCGGATCGCCTCAGCAACACATCACTTCAACGCTGAGCATCACCGTCGCGCCCGCGCCGCTGCACATCACGACCACGGAACTTTCCAGCGGCACGGTGCGCAGCTTCTATCAGTCGCAGCTGGACGCCATCGGCGGCACCAGCCCGTACTCATGGAGTCTCGTTAGCGGCACGCTTCCCGCGGGACTGTCGCTCAACGCCTCGGGCCTGATCTCCGGCACGCCGACGACGCCGGGCCAATCCAACTTCACCGTGAAAGTCATCGACAGCGGCAATCCGCGCCAGACGGCGATGCAGTTGCTCACTCTGACCATCGATCCGCCGCCGCCGCTGACGATTCCGTCACAGCGCTTCGCCGAGGCGCAAGTCGGCATCGCCTACGATGTCAGCATCAGCGCCACCGGCGGAACGCCGCCCTACACCTGGGCCGCAATGTCCTTCCTGCCGCCCAAGCTGATGCTCACCCTGGCCGGCGATCTCAACGGCATGCCTAGCCGCGCCGGCACCTATAGCGTCGGTGTGATGGTGAAGGATTCGGCCTCTCCTCCGGCAACGGTAACCGCGAGCTTGCCGCTCACCGTCGATCCCAGCCCAACGCTCCAGATCGGCACTGGTGGCTTGCCCGTCGCGACCGTCGGCTTCAAATACCAAACCACCCTGGAATCGACAGGCGGGGAAGCGCCGGTCACATGGTCTGTAGTCACCGGCGTCCTGCCTGCTGGGCTTGCTCTCAATCAGCAGACCGGGATGATCAGCGGCATTCCCAGAGGCACTGGCGTGAAGGACGTTACTTTTCAGGCTGTCGACTCGCAGGGCGCGACCGCAACCCGGACCTTGTCGGTGGGAGTGCTCAATCCCGTGAGACCAAACTCCACCAGCACACGTTAACCATGACAACCCGCCGCGCGTGGGCAGGAGCACTGCGTTCCTGCCCACATCCGGTTCTAGCAGCGCCCTGGAACGTACCGCCGATCTCCACATTCGCGCTGATCTCTCTGGAGCGTGGGCTCCGACCTTGTGCCTCAGGTTCTGCTATGTGTTGACCTGACTTGGGCCCGACCGGACAACGCGGCTGATTCGAGCCCCGCAACTCGCCCTTATCCCTCCTGGAGCCTGTGTCCAGTTCGTCCGCCGCCGCAGTCTAACCTGAGCTCACGAAGACTTGTCCGACCGGCATCAAACCCGTCCCGAAGCTAAGCCCAGGACGAAGTCCTGGGTGGGCACAAGAAGAGTGTCCGTTGTCCCGGCAAGGAACTCCCGGTCGCACTCGGGGGCCTGTTCTGGACTTCCTCTTGCGTTGGGCAATTGCGTCCCTATCACATCCTTGTGTGAGCCCTCGCACATCCTCCGCAGCGCTCGTACCGGAGAATCGACCCATGCCGTACTGCAGCCGTTGTGTCTCTGCCGTTCTGCGCAAAATTTCAGCATTCATCACGAGGCTCATGCATGGATAGCGCACTCTTAATCCACCGCCTGCACTTCGCCTTCACCGTCACGTATCACTACCTCTTCCCACAGCTCACCATGGGCCTGGCTCCGCTTATCGTCATCCTCAAGACCATCGCCTGGCGCACCGGCGACGAGCGCTACGACCAGGCCGCTCGTTTCTGGGCCAAGATCTTCGGCATCAACTTCGTCATCGGCGTCGTTACCGGCATCCCGATGGAATTCCAGTTTGGCACCAACTGGTCGCACTTCTCGCGCTTCGCCGGCGGCGTCATCGGACAGACGCTCGCCATGGAAGGCTGCTTCGCCTTCTTTCTCGAGTCGGCCTTCCTCGGCCTCTTCCTCTACGGCGAAAAACGCCTCAGCAAAGGCTTGCACTGGTTCAGCGCCGTGATGGTCTTCCTGGGCTCGTGGCTCTCCGGCTACTTCATCGTCGCCACCGATGCCTGGATGCAGAACCCGGTCGGCTACCAGCGCGTGGCCGATGGCTCAGTGCAGCTCACCAGCTTCTGGCAGCTGGTTCTGAATCCCTGGGCGTGCTGGCAATACGCGCACAACATGAGCGGCGCCGTCATCACCGGAGCTTTCGTGATGGCAGCCGTCGGCGCTTTCTATCTGCTCAGCGAGAAGCACATCGAAGCCGGCCGCATCTTCGTACGTCTTGGCGTGATTGCCGCGCTCTTCGTCAGCGTCTTCCAGATCGTTCCAACCGGCGACGAGCAGGGCCGCATGATCGCCCGCCATCAGCCGGTAACTCTGGCGGCAATGGAAGCGCTATGGGAGACGCAACCGGGCGCGCCGCTGGTGATCCTCGGCCAGCCCGATGTCGCCAACCGGCATATCGACAACCCGATCGTCGCCCCCAGGATGCTCAGCTTCCTCACCTGGCGCAGCTGGACCGCGGAAGTCAAAGGCCTGAACTCAGTACCGCAGAAAGACTGGCCCGACAATATCCCGCTGCTGTACTACGCCTATCACATCATGGTTGGACTGGGGACGATCTTCATCGCCGTTACAGCGATCGCATGCCTGCTGCTGTGGCGCAGGAAACTGTACGAGTCGCGATGGATGCTCTGGATACTGCTCCTCAGCTTCCCATTCCCCTACATCGCTAACACGGCCGGCTGGATGACCGCCGAATTCGGCCGCCAACCCTGGCTGGTCTACGGCCTGCTGCGCACCGTTGACGGCTACTCGAAGATGGTCTCGGCCGGCAACGCCTGGTTCAGCTTCCTCGGTTTCGCCGGCATGTATACCGTTCTTTCCATCCTCTTCCTCTTCTTAGTGCGCCGTGAAATCGAGCACGGCCCCGAGGCGGTTGTGCCCAAGGGCCTGCGTGAACAAATCGACCGACTGACTCCCGCGGAGGTGCGATAGCCATGGCAACCGTATGGTTCATGATCGTTGCAGTGATGGTCGCAATTTACGTCGTGCTTGACGGCTTCGACCTCGGCGCCGGCGCAGTCCATCTCTTCATTGCCCGCGATGACGACGAGCGCCGCACCGTCATTCGCGCCGTCGGCCCGGTGTGGGACGGCAACGAAGTCTGGCTGCTTGCCGCCGGCGGCACGCTTTACTTCGCCTTCCCGCAGCTCTACGCCTCGGGCTTCAGCGGCTTCTACCTGCCTCTCATGATGGTGCTGTGGCTGCTTATGCTGCGCGCCATCGGCATCGAGTTCCGCCATCACGTCCAGGAGCCTGTCTGGAAAGGCTTCTTCGACACCATCTTTGGCCTGTCGAGCATCCTGCTCGCCATCTTCTTCGGCGCGGCGCTGGGTAACGTCGTCCGCGGCGTGCCGCTCAACGCCGACGGCTACTTCTTCGAGCCGCTCTGGACCAACTGGCGCGTCGGCCAGCAAAACGGCATTCTCGACTGGTACACCGTGATGTGCGGCGTAGTCGCGCTGGTCACGCTTGTCGTGCACGGCTCACTTTTTCTCGCCAACAAAACCGAAGGCGAGCTGAACCGCCGCGCGCGCAACGTCGCTTCCTGGCTCTGGCCAGTGCAGGTCCTGCTGACGGTCTTCAACCTGATCGCGACCGTCTGGGCGGTGCCCGGCATTCTCACCAACTACACGCGTTGGCCGATCGGCTATCTCGTTCCCGCAGTCGTGATCGGCAGCCTCATCTACATGTACTTCGCTCACGCGCGGCGCAACGAGAAGGGCGCCTTCCTCGCATCGTGCGCCTACATCATTGCGATGCTGGTGGGAGCAGTCTTCGCGCTCTACCCGAACGTCCTGCCGGCCTCGACCGGCGCGCAATACAACCTGACGATCTACAACAGCGCCACCGGCGTCCACGGCATGTCCGTCGGCCTGGTCTGGTGGAGCATAGGGATGCTCCTGGCCGCCGTGTACTTCGTCTTCCTCTACCGCATGTTCAAAGGAAAAGTGAAACTCGAGGAGGGAACCACGCACGGATACTAGAAGCTATCTCATGAATCATTCTTGAAGGGGCACGGCTTTAGCCGTGTCGCAAAGGCCTCAACGAGTTGTGGGCTTCAGCCCCTGCGGTAGTTCGCCTCTGACCTACCGCCGGATTCATGAGATAAGTTCTGGAAAGTAACTGTGCGACACGCGCAGTCTGTTTGTCATCCCGACCGACGGCTTTAGCCGGCGCGGAGGGGTCTGCGATTCGCGGGCAGTGGAAGGGAATCCCGCATTGTCTGTGCCCAACGTGCTCGGATGATCCAACTTGGGCCCCGCCGAGATTGTTGCCCTAAGAATAAACTCGTCCCGACGGGACGACTCAGCTTAGCCCCGGACGAAGTCCGGGGTAGACATCAAAGGATGTCTCTGTCCCGGCAGGGACAGTCCGCCTGCCCTAGGTTTGCGCATCCTTTGCTGCAACCGCTTCTAACACTTCGTTACGTTGTTTGCTCTCCGCCAATTCCTCCGCTCCAATCGACTCCAAACATTCCTTCGCGTGCTTACACCACTTCGCACACGACATATCATTCCGCGGATTCAGCACATTCCTCCCGCACACCTTGCAAATCCGCCGATGATCATCCTTGAAGAACTCAATCTGATGACTACTGCAATGCGGGCAGACGACTTCGTAAATATCGTCCAGCTTCCAATACCGCATGTCCTGCCCGGGACAGCGCATCACCGCCATTTCTTATTGCTCCTCAGCGTATAGAAACACACTGATCACCAATGAGAAGTGACCTAAGTCACAGGATCATGTCCAGGAAAAGGGCGGTCCTAGAGTATTGATTGTCCTCCCGACGAGGCCTTCAGGCCGGCAGGGGACCTGCTTTTGATTCGCGCACAGACACGCGTCAGCCATTAATCCATTTTCAGCACCTTCCACTGACCATTCCCGCTCACCGCCAATTGAATCGGCCGCGGCGGCCCCGACGGCGGCACCGTCACCTCCGCCCACAGCTCTTCGCCGGGCTTCGTCGGGAACGGCGGCGCAGCCGTATCCGGAATAAAGAAGTCCACCGGCGGCGACAACTGCGCCCGGGTGCAATCCTGAGCGCTGTTCAGGAAGATCTTCTGCGTGTCGCTTCGCGGGAACACATTGCGCGCATCCTCCACCACCAGCTTCCCGTCGCGAGCCGTCGTCCTCACCCGCCACTGCCAGTATGTCATCTCATTGCCCTTCGGCGGCGTGTACTGGTAATAAGGACTCCAGCTCGAATTCGACTCCGGATCGTGCGGCAGGGAACAGGCATTCACCTGCGGCGACAGTGCGATATACCGTCCGCGCATCGGCAGGTTGGGATCGTACTGCGCCACCCGCACCCACACTCGCGGACACGTCATCCGTTCGTAGAAATACTTGCCGGCAATCGAGGCTACCAGCAGGCACTGAATCACGATCACCATCGCGGCCCGCGTACGCTCGTTCATGCCGCCACTCCGATCTGCCGCACCAGCTTCCGGCGCGTCTTCTCCAGCACCCAGCCGCCGCCCAGAAACAGCACTCCCAGCACGATCAGGCTGAACGACCGCTCCAGTTTGCCCATCACGCTGGAGAAGTAGAACCACAAGATCGTCAGCGCAAAACACACAATGCCATAGTTGATGACGGCTCGGCTCCTCTGCTGCACTCCCCACCAGGCGAGAAACGCCGCCACTCCCGCAACCACCGCGTACGAAACCCACGACGGCTCGTTGTAGGTCCACGTCGTGTAACGGTCGTGACCGTGCCGATACAGATGCGGCAGCACGGCTGCCATAGCTGCGATCACCGCCACCGGCAAAACCGCCGGCCGATTCATTCTCCACGCAAACAGCAGCGGCAGCGCAACAATGCAGAACCAAACGAAGATCATCGACAGCGCCGGCATGATCGGATCCTTCGACCACTCGTACCAAAGCACTTCATCTTCGCAGAGCATGGCCGTGGCGACGATCAGTCCGATAGCTCCCGCCGAGAACAGCAATCCAAACACCAGCTTCTTCCGCTCATTGAGAAACGCCGTCAGGTAGGCCGCCGCAAAAACCGTGACCATCCGCGTAATCAGCAGTTGCCCTCCGCGATACCCATCCGTGCGTAGCGACCACTCGCAGATGATCCACGCCGGAATCAGCAGCAGGCTGATCGTCTGCTGTACCTGATCGCGCAAGAGCGCCCATCCCGCCAACGCACACAGCGCCCACAGCAAAATCCCCGCCGGCCAGTGCTCCTGAATGTTGAATATCTGCCCCACCAACGCGACCGCGCCGCCGGCTGCTACCGTGCCGACGCCGTGCTGCACAATCGCCAGCCGCTCGAACTTCGGCCGCACCCATAACCCAGCGCCGTGCAGCACGATCAGCGTCGCCATTACCAGTGAGAAGCGCGCCGCAGGCGAGAGCTCATCCCAATGCGCCGCAACGAACAGGCTCACACCAGCCGCCAGCAGCAGTGCGCCAAAGATCAGCGCCAGCAGCACCTGCCAGCGCAGTCCGCTTGGCTGTTCTCGGGACTTCTCGAACACACGAATGCGGTCGGCCGTAGGCGCATCGATAACACCCGCCCCGACCCAGCGTTCTAATTCGTCATCAATTGTCGGCATGGTAGCTGTCGAGAAAGGTAGCGGAAGCGCTCGCGGGGCGCAAACAAAATCTACGTAGGGAGGCAAAAGAACTTCATTTCACAACAGACACAGAGACGCAGAAGAAGCCAATCTTGGATGCTTCCGAATGAGTATCATTGCATCTCATTTTCGCTGAGGCCTCGCCGTTCAGGCGCTTCTGTTGGTTTGTTGGGCCCAATCCCCCCAAACCTCTGTGCTCTCTGTGTCTCTGTGGTGAAATGAAACTACTCGACGGGTATCATGCTCCGACCGCAGCCGTAGCTGTCGTCGGCAAGTGCGCCTGCTCCCACGCATCAAATCCACCAACCACATTGATCACGTCATACCCTGCGCGCTGCAACAAACTCGCTGCGATCATGCTCCGGTATCCGCTCTTGCAATGCACTGCGATCGTCGCGCCATGCTCCAGCGGAGGCAGCGCCGCCTTAAACCGGTCCAGGGGATACCAATTCGCCTCAGCAATGTGCGCCGCATCCCACTCGCCCTGCCGCCGCACATCCAGCACCTGCAGATCACGCTCGCCAATTTGTCCTTGAAGTTCCTGCACCGTCACCTGCGGCGTCTGCGCCAACTCGAAGCCCGCGCACTTCCATCCCTCCACTGCGCCGTCCAGATAACCGCGCACATCCTCGATGCCTACGCGCGCCATCCGCATACGCGCTTCAGAAACCTGCTCCTGAGTCGCGCCGATGAGTATCGGCCGAGAAGCCAGCCCGATCACCGCGCCCGCCCATGACGCAAACTGTCCCGAGAGAGCGATGTTCACCGACCCGGGCACATGCCCGGCAGCAAATTCGTCCATCGGCCGAACATCGAGCGCCAGCGCGCCATCGTCCAGCAGCTTCTTCAACTCCGCCGGCGCAATCGCCTGCAACTCCGGCAACTCGCCCAGCGGGGCCGCTCCCGCGCGGTTGATTGCCGCGTCCTCCAGGAAGTAATCCGGCCGCGCCGGCAGGTTCGACGTCATCTGTCGAATAAACTCATCGCGGGTCTTAATCTGGAGTGCGTAATTCGTCAGCCGCTCCGTGCCAATGGTCGACGAGCGTTCCGCCCGCATGTTCCGCCCGCACAACGAACCCGCCCCATGCGCCGGATACACCAGCACCTCGTTGGGCAGCGTCATCAGCTTCTGATGCAACGAGTCGTACATCATCCCTGCCAGCTGCTGTGGTGTGAAGCTCTTCGACAAGTCCGGCCGCCCCACATCGCCAATGAACAGCGTGTCGCCCGTAAGCACCGCCCACGGCGCTTTCGACTTCTCCTCATCGGTAAGCACGAGGCATATGCTTTCTGACGTATGCCCCGGCGTCGCCAGCACATTGACCCGCACGCGCCCCACGTGGACCTCCGAACCATCCTCCACGCCAACGTGAGGAAACGTCGCTCCGGCAGCCTTTCCGATATAGATGTTCGCGCCGGTGCGCGCCGCCAGTTCCGTATGGCCAGACACAAAATCGGCATGCAGGTGCGTTTCGAAGATGTAGCGAATCTTCAGGCCCTGCTTCTCCGCTGCCTCGAGATAGATCTCCACATCGCGCTGCGGATCAACCACCGCCGCCTGCCCGTTCGACCCGAACATGTAAGAGGCATGCGCCAAGCATCCGAGATAAAACTGTTCGAAGTACATAGTCCCTCCAGCCGCGCAACATCATACGCTTCGATGGGTCAGTTAACCACAGAGACACAGAGTTAGAATTTCCTATCTTTGTGTATTACGAGCTGTGCTGACAAAGTAAGGTTCGTTGGCGGTAGATTGCCGTAAAAAGACTCGACCTGCCTTCCGATCTCTGTGCCTCTGTGCCTCTGTGGTTAATTCAGCCTTCAACGTCACCGCTCATACGTCTCCGCCAGCTCCTTCAAGCGCCCACTGATCGCAGACGTCAAACTCTCCCGCCGAAACCTCCACCGCCAATTCCCCGATGAACTGCCCGGCAGATTCATTCTTCCTTCGCTGCCAACTCCCAGCACATCCTGCAAAGGGAAGAGCACGGTATTCGCCACCGACGCCATCAACGTTCGAATCATTACCCAGTTGATCTCACTGCCGTCGGCATTGAGATAGCGCCGCGCATACGCCAGTTCCTTCTCGACATCGGACTCCGAACGAATGCTCCCCGCGCCGGCCTTGCTGTTCCACCAGCCGGCTACCGTGTCGTTGTCATGCGTTCCCGTGTACGCGACGCGATGGTGCACGTAATTGTGCGGCTTGAAATCCGGCGCTTGAGGGTCGTTGCCAAAGGCGAACTGCAGAATCGCCATGCCGGGAAAATCAAATTGCTTGCGCAGCGCCTCGACCTCGGGCGTGATGACTCCGAGGTTTTCCGCGATGATTGGCAACTCGCCCAGCGCCGACTTCACCGCCTCGAAGAACGCAGCCCCAGGTCCCTTCACCCACGATCCGTTTACAGCGGTCACGTCACCAGCCGGGATCTCGTAATACGCCTCGAAACCCCGGAAGTGATCGAGTCGGATCATGTCCAGCATCTCCAGCGCCCTGCGAAAGCGGGCAGTCCACCACGCGTATCCGCTCCGCGCATTCGCCTGCCAGTTGTAAATCGGATTGCCCCACAGCTGACCTGTAGCGCTGAAGTAATCCGGCGGAACTCCCGCCACCACGCGCGGCCTTCCATCCTCCTGCAACTCAAACAGCTCGCGATGCACCCAGACGTCCGCACTGTCGAGCGCAACATAGATCGGCATGTCGCCCAGCATGCGAATGTCATTGCACGCGCAATGAGCCTTCAGATCGCACCACTGCCGCTCGAATTCGAACTGAATGAACTTCTGGCACTCGATCTTGTCGCTCAGCCGATCACGCGCCTGCTCCAGTGCCGCTGGCTCGCGCAGCGCCAGGTCGCGCGGCCACTCCGACCAGATCACCAGGTCATGCTCCTGCTTCAGCGCCATGAACAACGCGAAGTCATCGAGCCACGAAACATGTCGCGTACAAAAATTCTGGGACTCCTCCTGCTCACTCGCCCCAGCGCGCCTAAAACTTTCGAATGCCTTGCACAGCAGCGGAAGCTTCCACGCGATCACCGCTCCATAGTCCACAGAATCCGCAAAGAACCTGGGCGCGCCGCCTAAATCCCGCGCTTCCAGGTATCCACGCTCCACCAGCCGATCCATGCTGATCAGCAGAGGATTCCCCGCAAACGCGGAGAAACACTGATACGGGGAATCGCCGTACCCGGTCGGCCCCAGCGGCAGCACTTGCCAGATGCGCTGGCCCGACTCGTGTAGGAAGTCAGCAAAGGCATCCGCCTCCGCGCCAAGCTCGCCGATACCGTAAGGACCGGGAAGGGAAGTAGGATGCAGAAGAATTCCGCTGGATCGAGGGAAGTTCATATCAGTTTAGGATGGTATCGCAACCTTTGGATCCAGAGTTGGGCAGGAGAAAACGAGATGAATCTCAAGATAAAGGTACGCTCGACCGAAGGCCTGCCCCATTGAATTAAGACGCGGAATTCTTCCGTTGCTGAGTGGTGAAGTTGTGACTCCGATTAAACGCAAGGGGTTGCACGAAGAACAAATTCTGACCGAGTTCAAAAAGTGGCTCAGCCAAAGGCTGGAAAAAGCCGCCGTGGCTGACCTTTGTGTTCAAAACCGACGACTCCGGATTCCCTAGATCTCCACTTCCTCCAGCACAGGCTTGGGTGGCGGAATCGTCTGCAGCGCCTCGACCATCGCATCGCCAAATTCTGTGGTGCCGGCATTGCCGCCGACATCGCGGGTGATGTGCGTCTTCTCCCCGTAAACTTTCTCCAGGGCCAGCCGAATGTGATTCGCGGCGTTCTCCTCGCCGAGGTGGCGCAGCATCAGAATTCCCGAGCGCAGCACCGCCGTCGGATTGGCGATGTCCTTGCCCGCGATATCAGGCGCCGAGCCGTGCACCGCCTCGAAGATCGCGCATTCGTGCCCGAAGTTCGCTCCCGGCACCAGTCCCAACCCGCCCACAAACGCCGCGCACAAGTCGGACACGATATCGCCGTAGAGGTTCTCCAGCAGCAGAATGTCGTACTGGTACGGATTGATCACCAGCTGCATGCAGGTGTTGTCGACGATGTGCTCGCCATAGGTGATCTCGGGATAGCCCTTCGACACATTGCGCGAGCACCGGATGAATAGCCCATCCGACAACTTCATGATGTTGGCTTTGTGGATGGCGTGGATCTTCTTCCGCCCAACACGGCGAGCATACTCAAACGCGAATTTCGAGATGCGCGTCGAAGCCTTCTCGGTGATGATCTTCAGGCTCTCCACTACCCCGGGCACAACTTCGTGCTCGATGCCGGAATAAAGCCCCTCAGTGTTCTCACGAATCACGATCAGGTCGACACCCGGGTACCGCGTGGGTACCGCCGGCAAATTGCGTATCGGACGGAAGTTCGCAAACAGCTCGAACTGCCGCCGCAGGGCAACGTTGATGCTGGAAAATCCGCCGCCGATCGGCGTCGTCACCGGCCCTTTCAGCCCGACATGAGTACGCTCGATGGACTCGATGAGCTCTTTGGGAATGTATTCTTTATACTTCTCGTACGCTTCCGCGCCCGCCGCAAAACTTTCCCATTCAAACTTGACGCCGGTGGCTTCCAGAATCCGAACCGTCGCGTTGACGACCTCCGGCCCAATTCCATCCCCAGGGATTAACGTGACCCTATGTGCAGATGACATGATCCTTCTCATCAATCGAAGTGTTCTGATGTTCTATTTCGAGCTTTGGAATGCCTGCTCTTTTGTCGCCCGCGGCGCAAACGGCTAATCCGTCATTCCGAGGAGGCCTTCAGGCCGGCGGGAAAGTGCTTTTGAGTTTGGGTACCGCTCTACTGTACCTTACCCTTAACCGACACATTTTCTTTTGTATCCAGCAGTTCCTTCAACTCCGACATGAACTCCTGCACATCCTTGAAATCAAGGTAAACTGACGCGAAGCGCACATATGCAACTTTGTCGATCCGCCGCAGCCGGTTCATGATCAGCTCGCCAATCTCGCTCGTCTTCCGCTCGCGTTCGCTGGAGTCGACAACAAATCCTTCGGCATCGTTGACGATCTGCTCCAGTTTTCCCATCGACACCGGACGCTTCTCGCACGCCCGCAGCAGCCCATTCAGCACCTTCTGCCGCTCAAACTTCTCGCGTCGCCCGTCCTTCTTCACCACCATGTAAGGGATTTCGTCGATGCGCTCGTAGGTGGTAAATCGCTTCCCGCACTTCAGGCATTCGCGGCGGCGGCGGATGGATTCGCCTTCCTTGCTTTCGCGCGAATCGACCACTTTATCGTTTTCAAAGCCGCAAAACGGGCACTTCATGGATGAGAGAGCGGGCGATTCGCCCGTAGTTCGATTGTAGCAGCAGCCCGGTGGACATAGCGCCGGTCTCCGGACCGGCAGGGCGGGTGATCCCCAGATCCCCGCTCCTCCCTGCTATTCCGATGTGCAGAGTTGTTGCTCAAGAAGCAATGGTGACCTGGCATTACTCCGCCAGCGCCTCGGCCTTCTCTTCCGCCTCAGCCATCGCGCGAATCGATACGTGCTCATGCCGCGCAATCGCCAGTCCCGTGGGAATCACTGACATGAACGTAATCGCCCACAGCATCATGCCGCAGCTCACCGCCAGCTCGCGCTCAACATGAAACCCCGAGTTCAACATGCTGATCGTCGCCAGCTGCGATCCGCCGCCCACGGCCGGCAGTTGCAGCATCGATCCAACCATACTGGAGCCCATCAGCACAATTTCGTGCGGTAAGGTCAAAGCCTGGAGCTCGCCGGGATACGCATGGGTGATCGCATAATAGGCGTAGGCAATCAGCAGCCACATGAAGATCGAGACCGCGATCAGCTGAATTGCCGAACTCAAGTCCTGAATCGTCTCCAGCCCATGACTGAACGAGCGCACCTTGTCGCGCAAATGATGCGCGAGCTTCGGCGCGAACCCGACGGTTCTGTCATGTAGAAAGTTCGCTACCGCGTCGCCCGAGCGTCGCACGATCACTATGCCGACGACGAGTGCTGCGATAAAGGCGATCAGGAGAAATGAGAGCTCACGCAGGCGTCGATAGAACGGAAGGGCACGCAGGTCGGGCGAGAGAAAGCTCACCGCGAGCATCACGGCGAAGCTGCCCATGTCGAAGATGCGCTCCACGCCCCACACCGCGATCTGCGAGGTGAAGGTGAGGCGCTCCTTCTTGGCGATGATGTACGGCCGAATCATCTCCCCGGCGCGTCCCAGCAACGCCAGTGCTGCAAAACCGACGAACTGCGGCGCCAGCATCCGCGCAGTTGTCGTCTTGCACACCGGCTTCAGGAAAATGCGCCAGCGTACCGCTCGCAGCACGTAGGCGATATAGGTGAGAGCAAGTCCGTAAAGAAGATAGAGCCAGTTCACATGCTCGGTGCGGCTCCAGAACATGGCCCAGTCGAAGGTCTTCCACGCGCGCACTTGCAGGTAGATCAGCAGGCACAGAGCGACCAGAACAGCGCCGAAGACCAGGATGCGTTTTTTCTTCATGAAATGAAGTGGAAGATTCGCCCGCGATGCCTAAGCGCCAAGTTAAATGACCTGACGCGGCAGGTCAATCGTTGCCCAGTCGCTAATGGTGGGATAGAGAATTGTCATCTTCTATTCACTGCCGGCAATTGAGTCAGGACTACGGTCCGTCATTGCCGGCTTGGCGGCTTGTGCGCGACGGGTTTGAACCTGCGTCTGCCTGCGTTCCGCTAGTTTCTTCTTGTTGTAATCGGTGATCACGCGTGCGACATAGGCGCGCGTCTCACGATACGGCGGCACGCCCTTGTACTGCTGAACACGCTGCGGACCTGCATTATAAGCCGCCAGGGCTTTCACCATGTCGTTGTTGTAGAGCAGCAGCAGATCACGCAAATAACGCACGCCGCCATCGACGTTATCGGCGGCATCGAAGCTGTCCCTGACGCCAAGTTTGTTTGCCGTGCCGGGCATCAACTGCATCAGCCCTTGCGCTCCCTTTGGTGAAACCGCGTGCGAATTATTGCCGCTCTCGGCGCGAATGACGCTGGCAATGAAGTCGGCGTCTACCTGGTGCTGATCGCTGGCGGCGTTTACGATGGACCTCAAATCGCCTGACTTCGCCGGAGCCGCGGTGTCCTTCAATTCGGGCGGAGCCGGCTCAAAGCTCTCGATCTCCGCCGTCGGAACGTCAACATAACCGCTGGCCGGATCGGCGCTCATATAGAGGCGCGTCGTCGTGCCAACTACCTCGTGACGTTCATGGCGAATGCTGAAGCCGTTGCGCAGGTTCGCCAACTCGGCGGCATAGAGTTGCCCGCCAACCGCAGCCAGCAGCCCAAGCGCCACAAATTGGAAGATCTTACGCATTCACTCTCGTCGTAGTCGGCTCCAGGACTCGCTCGATTGCCGCCGCCACCCCGCTCTCATCGTGATGCAAAGTGACCGCCCAGCCCTCGCGCTTTAAATCCTCAGACGCGTTACCCATGATCACCGGATGCCCGGCAAAGGTCAACATCTCAATATCGTTGTAATTATCGCCGATGGCCATCACCTCGCCGCGGGCGATTCCGCGATGAGTTGCCCAGCGCTCCAGCGCGTGGCCTTTCGAACATCCTGCATTCAGAATGTCGACAATCGTCAGATCGCGATGATCGTACTGCGTCCGCAAGACGGTAATATCGCGGACGAAGTCGCACTCCATTAGACGTTGCTGTGCGCGTTTCATCATCTCCACCGGCCCGCACAACATCGTCTGGATTGGATCTTCGATCACGGCGCGTTCAATCGGACTCACGTATTCGATATAGGGCGCGTTCTTCTCCATCCAGCGCTGGATCACACTGTAAAGTTGCTCGTGATTCTCGCAGACGATCGCTCCCATGCCGTCACGGTCGAAGGTAATGACCATGTGGTTGTGGAATTCCTGCATGTGGCGGCAAATTTTGATCGCCGTCGCCTGCGGCATCAGGTCGCGATGAAACAACTCTCCGGAGTTGGACCGCGTCACCGCGCCATTGGAGCTGATGAGCGCGACATCGAAGCCCAGCGACTGCGCGATCGGCAGCGCGAATCTGTGCCGCCTCCCCGTGACCAGAACAATCTCAACTCCAGTCTCATGGGCACGTCGCAATGCATCCAGATTGGCCTGGGAAACCTGGGCGTTGGAGCCGAGCAAAGTGCCATCAATATCGATGGCAATGAGGCGAATAGAAGAGGGCAACACACTCCATTGTAGCAGTCACCTTCAAAAAGCAGCCCTGTACCAACCTGCTCCCGTGCCGCTCCTGCGCCCGCAGAGAGTACGCCAACAAACGAAAGGGCAGTGCATGGTGCACTGCCCCATCCTCCCGTTTTACGACCGGGGATTAATGCTTCATCTGGTTCTGCTGCTGGTCGCCCTTCATGTTGTCATTCTGCATGCTGCTCTTGTCGCCGCTCTTCATGCTGTCATTCGACATGCTGCTCTGGCTCGACTTCTTCTTCTTGCTCGATGACTTCTTCTTGCTGGCCGAGCTGTCGCCCTTCATGCTGTCGCCGGACATGCTGTCGTGCTTCATGCTGTCGCTGGACTGCATCTGGTCCTTGTTATCCTGTTTCATGTTGTCCTGCGCAAACATGTTCAACGACCCGGCCAGCACACACATGGCCATCAAGCTGATGATCTTTTTCATTGCTCTCCTCTTAGATTTGGTACTCGAGATTTGCGGCAAGCCGCCAGCAATAAGAATCCTGAGCTCCGCAAAAGTTACAGCCGAACAGGAGCGGCGATCTCCAGACGGGATCAGATGCTCATCGCGGATAAGGCGTCGATGCAGCTCCAAGAATCTTCTTTGTCTCGGGGTCCTGTACCAAAATCGCCACCTTCAACTGCGATGCATTCCAGTCGCGCGCGGGAGCCACAGTTGTGGCGAAGCTGTTCTTGTCGGTCGATCCCAACTCTCGCAGTTGTCGAACCACCGCTGCATGATGCAAAGTTCGCCCGCCGTTCTCACCCCCGCCGACCTGCGTCGTCAGTCCATCTTCTGTGATGGCCATCAGGACCTTGCCGCGTGAAGTACCGGGCGGGATGGTCAAGTTGATCTGCAGATTGTTTCCTTGCCACTGCAGCCCTACCTGTACCGGCTTAGGATCCTTCGCTGCCGCTTCGATCTTTCGCCACACATCCGTCGGATCGTTGCCCACGAACTGCACCTGGCCATCAATCACCATCTGAGGGGTGTAGCCGCCGCCCAAATGGAAGGCGTGCGCGTAGTCGCTCTGGCGCTGGCTGAACTGCGATGACGAGAACCGGTCCGTCCAGCCGATGTAATTCCAGTAATCGACATGCTCGCCGAGCAAAACCAGCTGCGGATTGCTATTCGCCGGTTGCCGGCTCAGTTCGCGGAGAACAGAATCAGCAGGCGGGCAGCTGGAACAGCCTTCGGAGGTGAACAACTCGACGACAATCGGGCCCTGCGCGGCTGCTGTCGCGAACGACCAGACCACAATAACTGCTCCCAAAATGAAACGCGACATTGCTTTCATACGAAGCATAGGACTCCCCAAACCAGCATTGGTTACAGCGGCGGCTTGTAACTTTGTCGCATTTCAGGGATCAAAAGCTTATAGGTATACTTCTGCCCCTGAAGTTAGCGGCTCAGGATGGATGTGGCGATAGAAGCACGCAGCTCGGAGTCAGTGGCAGGCCCATCGCCTACCCGCGATGCCGGCCTGATCGCGCGTATTCTCGCCGGAGAGCGCGAGCTTTTTCATGAGCTCGTGCGGCCGTACGAGAAAGGCGTCTATCGCGCGACCTTCTCCATTCTGCAAAACGCCGAAGATGCTGAGGACGCCGCGCAGGAGGCCATGCTGAAGGCGCTTCGCAACCTGCGCCATTTTCGCTCCGAATCGCGCTTCAGTACGTGGCTCATATCGATTGCCGTCAACGAGGCGCGGGCCCGGCTGCGGCACGCGCGCGTGCTGAAGTTCGACTCTATCGATGAGCCTCCCGAAGAGGAGGAAAACCGCTTCACGCCGGCCCTCATTCGTGACTGGCGCGAAGTGCCCTTGCAGGCGCTGGAGCGGAGCGAACTCCGTGAGATGCTACGCAAGGCCATCGCCAGCCTGCCTGAGATCTATCGCGAAGTGCTGGTGATGCGCGACATCGAGGAGTTGAGTATCGCGGAAACGGCAGCAGCATTGAGCGTACGCGAGGGAGTTGTGAAAACGCGGCTGCTGCGCGCGCGGCTCATGATGCAGAAGATTCTTGCGCCGCAGCTGGCGACCAGGCGGAGCAGTGGGTTATTTGCGCTATTTGGGAGCAAGGCAGGTGGATCATGGTTCTAGATTGCCAACACGTTTGGGATCAAATCTCAAATTACCTTGAGGGCGAAGTTCCGGCCGAGCTACGCGATTCGATTGACGAACACCTGGCCCACTGCCGCCACTGCGCCGCCGTATTGGATTCCACTCGCAACATCCTGTTGCTGATTGCTGACGATCGCACTTTCGAGTTGCCGCTGGGCTACAGCGCCCGCTTGCACGCTCGCTTGCAACAGGAAATTGCCCTCGGCGACGCGTTTTAGCCCCTTCGCACCTATACTTGAAAGGGCGTGGTCTCCAGCCGTACCTTTTACTTTTCTGTTGGGCGTTCGGACTTCGGGGGGCGGGACGCATGCCGGCGCAACTGCTGGACGGACCTGGGCGCCACCTAACACGGCCTAAAATTCCTTGTGGAACCAGGGATGGGTGATCAACTCAGCTGCAACCAGCAATAAAGTGAGGATCGCCAGGATCAGCTGAATCCATCGCCTTCTGCGCTGCGTGGCCGTGAGCGGCTTGATTCTCCAGGCCGAGGCCGGATTCCGCCGCAGCCGCTCTTCGTTCCACAACAGAAGCAGACTGATCACGGCGCCGATTGCACCGATCGTCAACAGCGGTATGCGAATGGCCTCGCGATGAAAGCCATGCGCCGGTCCGGCGGCGCCCGCCGCCAGCAGCGACGTCAGTCCGAGAGCCACCCGTATTCCGCTCAGCCCAACAGCTGCAACGCAGATGCTCTCCGCTGCTGCCAATGCGAGCGAACCCCAGGTCAGCAACAGCCTTCCGGCCCTCGATCGTGGCTCTTCTTGATCCGGCTGGTTCACGGTAGATCCGGTTTGAGTTCGCCGACTTTGTTTTGGATTGCGCCTGCCAAACCCGTGCCTGTCAAGCTTCTCCGTCGCCCTCAACATCAACAGCCGCTTGCCTTACAATCGCCCTATGGAGTTGATCGTCTATTCTGCCTGGTGGTGTCCCGATTGCGATGTCGCCAAGCAGTTTCTCGACAAGCACAACATTTCCTACAAAGATATCGACATCGAAACCACGCCGGGCGCCGCGCAGGAGGTCATCCGCCACACCGGCAAGCGCGCCATCCCGCAGTTCGTCATCGACGGCCGCTGGGTACAGCCCTATCGTCCCGGCGAAGGCTTCCTCTACGAAGAGATGGCCGAATTGCTCGGAGTCGTCGATCCAGGCTGAGCATGTGTTGCGGCGGCCTCCACACTGGTTGTACGGACGAACTCCAGTTCGCCCAGCGAGGGGACGCCTGTCAGCTCAGGATCGCGGCTCCTCCCCAAAGACTCTCCGGAAAATTTTGTCCACGTTCCGCAGAGGACGCTGCAAATTGAACGCGTGCTCCAGGGTCTCTCGCTTCACCTTCGACGTGATCTCGGGATCGCTCATGATCAGATCACGAAAATTGAGGGCGTCTTTCCATGCCCGCATCGCGTTAGACTGCACAAGGCGGTAAGCGTCCTCACGCAACACACCGGCGTCCACCAGGTCCAGCAGCAACTGCCCGCTAAATACCAGCCCGCCCGTCGACTCCAGGTTCTTCAGCATCCGCTCGGGATAAACCAGCAACGTGTCGATCAGGTTCGTGGTCTTGTGCAGCAGGTAGTCGGTCAGGATGGTCGAGTCCGGCAGGATCACGCGCTCCACTGACGAATGCGAGATGTCGCGTTCGTGCCACAGCGGAACGTTTTCGAACGCCGCCTGCGCATTCGCTCGTACCACCCGTGCCAGTCCGCTGATCTGCTCGCACGTCACCGGATTGCGCTTGTGCGGCATCGCGGAAGAGCCCTTTTGTTTCTCGCTGAAGTATTCTTCCGCCTCGCGGACCTCAGTCCGCTGCAAATGCCGAATCTCCGTTGCGAACTTGTCCAGCGTCGACGCTATCACTGCCAGCGTCGCGACATAAAATGCGTGGCGGTCGCGCTGGATGACCTGTGACGACACCGCAGCGACATTCAGGCCGAGCCGGTTGCAAATGGCTTCCTCATACTCCGGCTCCAGATGCGCAGCGTTTCCGACGGCGCCGGACAGCTTGCCGACGCGCATCTGTTCTGCCGCCATTTCGAAGCGCTCGATGTTCCGCTGTACCTCGGAATACCAATTGGCCAGCTTCAAGCCGAAGGTAATCGGCTCGGCATGGATGCCATGCGTCCGGCCGATGGCGGGCGTGTCCTTAAACTCCCAGGCACGCCGTTGCAGGACCTCGCGCAGCTTCTGCAGATCGTCGCGAATGATCGCCGACGCCTGCTTTATCAGCAACGCCTGCGCGGTATCGACGACGTCGTTCGAAGTCAGGCCGTAGTGCAGCCAGCGCGACTCAGGGCCGACCTTCTCCGCGACTGCCGTAGTAAAGGCGATGACGTCGTGCTTCACCTCGGCTTCGATCTGATGGATCCGAGCGACCTCGAAGCCACCCTTTTCGCGAATGGCCTTGGCCGCGCTTTGCGGTACGATGCCGGCTTCCGCCAGAGTTTCGGTGGCGGCAATCTCCACATCCAGCCAGGTACGGAACTTGTTTTCGTCACTCCAGATGCGGCCCATCTCGGGTCGGGTATAACGTGCGATCAAAAGAGCAACTCCTTATGAGCAGGTCTGAGAACCGAGAGAGAAACCATTCATTGTACAGAAAACACAATTACGGCATGGAAAACGTCACGCCACTGATGTCTCGAAGGCCGGTTTTGCGGAAACGTCGCGCGTATTTGGTAGGGAAGGGAAGCGGAAAACGAATCCCGGCAACGCGATGGGCATCTATAATAGTATCGTACTACGATATAGTCGTATCACGAGAGTATGAACAACCAACGGGTTAAATTGGCAGACTACCAGGCGCTTGCCGAGTTCCGCTACCAGATTCGCCGCTTCCTCTATTTCAGCGAGGCAGCCGCGCGGCAAGCCGGCATCGAACCGCAACATCACCAGCTGATGCTGGCCATCAAGGGAAAAGCGGATCAAGAGCAGGCTCGCATCGCCTACCTGGCCGAGCGTTTGCAGATCCAGCACAACAGCGCGGTCGAGCTCGTAGACCGTCTGGTGAAGAAAGGTCTGATCACGCGCACTCGTGGCGAACACGACCGGCGTGAAGTGTACGTGCAATTGACGCCCCGCGGCGAGCGCATCCTCGACGAACTGACGCGGCACACTCGCGCTGAACTTCGCTCTGCCGGGCCGGCCCTGGTCTCTACCCTGCGGAAACTCACGAGGCCGGGCAAGTTGGGCCGGCGACAGCGACGGCGGCCCCGGACTCCGGCAGCCGGGAGGTCCAAGTGAGGTCCGATCACACCGAGACCCTAGGCGTCGACGGCCTCAATCCGCTGAACCCCGATGTCGCGGCGGCCACTGCCATCACGACTACCCCCATCGCCAAGGAAGCGAGGTTTCGCACCGGTGTCGTCTCGCTGCTGGCCGCGGCAATCGGAATGCTGGCGGGCATCATCGCCTACCTGCTGTACAACCTCATCGGTTTCTTCACCAACCTTTTCTTCTATCACCGGATGTCGTTTGCCTTCGTCAGCGCGCGGGAGAATCATCTCGGGTTGCTGGTGATTATCACGCCAGTGGTCGGCGGCCTCATCGTCGGCATTATGGCCCGCTACGGCTCGGACAAGATCCGCGGCCACGGCATCCCAGAGGCGATGGAAGCGGTGCTGATCAACCGCAGCCGCATCGAGCCGAAAGTCGCGATTCTGAAGCCCCTGTCGGCGGCAATCGCCATCGGCACCGGTGGCCCGTTTGGCGCGGAAGGGCCAATCATTCAGACAGGGGGAGCTGTCGGCTCGCTCGTGGGTCAGCTGATGCACATGACTGCTGCCGAGCGCAAAGTATTGCTCGCCTGCGGCGCGGCGGCTGGCATGGCCGCAACCTTCAGCACACCCATCGCGGGCGTGATCCTTGCCATCGAGTTGTTGCTTTTCGAATTCAAGTCGCGCTCGTTTATTCCGTTGGTGATCGCCAGCACCCTGGCAACCAGCATCCACTTTCAGCTGATGGGCCCAGGCCCGATGTTCAAAGTTGGCGCAATGGACTTCGGCCTCCCGCACGCGCTGCCGTTTTATCTGGTTCTCGGAGTGCTATGCGGCGTCGCGGCGCTCGGCTTCAGCGGGCTTTTGTATTGGGTGGAAGATCAATTCGAGAAGCTGCCGATCCATGACATGTGGTGGCCGGCGATTGGCGCGCTCGGCCTCGGCATCATCGGCTACTTTGTCCCGCGAGTCCTTGGCGTCGGCTACGACACGATTTCCGACATTTTGAACGCCAGGATGGTGCTGGGCGGTCTGCTGGCGGTGATGATCTTCAAATCAGCCGCGCTGGTGATCTCGCTCGGTTCGGGGACCTCCGGTGGCCTGCTTGCCCCGATGTTCATGGCGTCGGCCGCCATGGGCTCCGTCTTTGCCATCGTCGTTGACAAGATTTGGCCCGCAGCGAATCTTTCGCCGGGCGCCTTCGCTCTCGTAGCCATGGGCGCGGTTTTCGGCGCGGCCTCGCGAGCGGCCTTCACCTTCATCATCTTCGCCTTCGAGATCACGCGCGACTACAACTCTGTACTCCCCTTGATGCTGGTTACCGTTATTGCCGACGCTATCGCGGTGCATTACGCCAAGAACTCCATCATGACCGAGAAGTTGGCACGTCGCGGCCTGCATATCCACACCGACTACGAGCCAGATGTTTTCCAGTCAGTTACCGTCGGCGAGATGATGTCGAAGGAGTTCGACACAGTGCCCACATCAATGACCATCGCGGAGCTGGCCGAGCGCGTCACCAAACGCGATCCCAGTGTCACGCATCACCAGGGTGTCTTCATCGTCGACGCCAATGGCAGGCTCGCCGCCATCCTCACCCGCGCCGACATCATTCGTGCGCTGGAGAAGGATCCGTCTGGCAACATGACGGTAATGGAAGCAGGCTCTCCCAACCCGGTCGTAACCTATCCCAACGAAGTCCTATACGATGCCGCGGCGAAGATGCTGCGCGCCAACGTAGGACGGTTGCCCGTGTGCAGTTGGGAAGATCCGGGAAAGCCGGTCGGCTACCTTGGCCGCTCACAAGTCATGGCGGCTCGCATGCGGCGGTTGGAAGAAGAGTACGTGCGGGAACCAGGCTGGATGCGCTTGCGCCGGCAGAGCTAGGGCCAGCGATGCTATTGGCTCGGGGCCGGCGACGTTGCGCCAGTCCTCGAAGGATCGAAAGAACAGTTGAAAGTCATACTTGCAATAGAGCGCACAGCCTGACCATCTTTGCGGGCGGGATCGAACCGCATCTTCTGGAAAGCATTGCGAACATCAGGATCTTTTTCTAAGTGCAGCCCCTTTGGACTCAGAATCTTGAACGAATCCAGCTTGCCTCCGGTATCGATGACCATTTCAACGACAACCTTGCTTTCGTGTCGCGACTCGAGAACATCCTTTGCCTTTGCGCAGATAATCGCTGGGTTCGTTTGCGACGACGGCACGTTCACGCTTGGAGCCGTAACGTCCTGACCGAAAGCTAGCACCGAACAAAGTGCGAAGAGTATCGGTGTTTTGCTGTACATCTTCCTAAATCACCACCGTCTCGCGATATTCCCCATACACCTGTCGCATGGCGTCCGAAATCTCCCCGACGGTGGCGTTCGCCTCGACCGCGTCGACGATCACCGGCATCAGGTTCTGGCTGCTGCGCGCCGTATCTTCGATCTTTGTGATGGCCGCGCGCCACCTCGCCTGATCGCGTTTCGCTCGCCATGCGCGCAGCCGCTCGACCTGCTTGCGCTCGAGCGCCTCGTCGATGTGCAACAGCGGAATCGGCTTCTCCTGCTCGAGTTCGAAGGAGTTCACACCAACAACCAGGGCCTTCTTCTGATCGACCGCCTGCTGGTACTCATAGGCCGAGTTCTGGATCTCCTGCTGCACGAAGCCGCGTTCGATCGCCTTCAACATCCCGCCCATGGCATCGATCTTCTCCAGATACGCAACCGCGCTCGACTCGATCTGATTGGTGAGCGCTTCGACATAGTACGAGCCGGCGAGCGGATCGA
Organism: Terriglobales bacterium; assembly: GCA_035262645.1. Lineage (GTDB taxonomy): Bacteria > Acidobacteriota > Terriglobia > Terriglobales > Acidobacteriaceae > Bog-257. The sequence continues at coordinate 89,470 of DATFSK010000054.1, read as the reverse complement.
TTGTCTGCGCCGCTCCTGATTCGTATGCAATGATCTGCTGCGTTCGGAGGGCAATGCGCGCCGATTGTTCCGTTGGCAGTGCCAGGGCCTCGTCGAACGAGTTGGTGTGCAGCGACTGCGTCCCGCCCAGCACCGCCGACATTGCCTGTAGCGCCGTCCGCACGATGTTGTTCTCCGGTTGCTGTGCCGTCAGCGTCGAGCCTGCGGTCTGTGTATGGAAGCGCAGCATCTGCGACTTGGCGTTCTTCGCGCCGAAGTGATCACGCATGATGCGAGCCCACATACGACGTGCCGCGCGGAATTTTGCCACCTCCTCCAGAAAGTTGCTGTGCGCGTTGAAGAAGAACGATAGCCGCGGTGCGAACTTGTCGACATCCAGGCCTGCATCAATCGCCGCCTGCACATACGTCATGCCGTTCGCCAGCGTGAACGCCACTTCCTGCACCGCGGTGCATCCGGCCTCACGCATGTGATACCCGGAAATGGAGATCGTGTTCCACTCGGGAACGTGCTCGTTCGCATAGGAGAAGATGTCGGTGATGATGCGCATCGCCTGCAACGGCGGGTAGATGTAGGTTCCGCGGGCGATGTACTCCTTCAGCACGTCATTCTGCACGGTCCCGGAAAGCTTCTTCACATCGCGGCCCGTGCGCTTCGCCGTGACAATGTACAACGCGAGCAGAATTGATGCGGTCGCGTTGATGGTCATCGAGGTGGAGATCTTCTCCAGGTTGATGCCATCGAACAGTCGCATCATGTCTTCGATGGAATCGATGGCCACGCCGACCTTACCGACCTCGCCCATGGCGAGTGCATTATCGGAATCGAGCCCGATCTGCGTAGGTAGATCAAATGCCACACTCAATCCGGTCGTGCCCTGGCTCAGCAGATACTTGTAGCGGCGATTCGACTCGTCGGCATCGCCCATCCCGGCGTACTGCCGCATAGTCCAGAGCCGGCCGCGGTACATCGTCGCCTGCACGCCGCGCGTATACGGAAACTGTCCGGGATATCCCACATCACGGTCGTAGTCCCAGCCCTCAAGATCGGTGGAGGTGTATAGGGGGTGCACATTGATATGGGACGACGTTTCCTGATTGTCCGTGGGCTTGCCGGCGACAACGCTTTTCACTTTTACTTCGGCCATGGGAGATAAGGCCCTCTGTTTTTCGAGATAACTTATTATCGGCCGCCGAGCCCATTCCAGCTATGACACGCATCACAAGGGCTTGTCTATTGCGAAGATTATAGCGAGTACTTTGCTGGAATTGAGCAGTTACCCGAAATTAGGGGAAGGGAAATGTGAGCTGGCGAAGCGGTCGCAATCTGGAATTGCTATTGTCGTGATCGCTTGCGTGATCTCCAAAAAGAAGTCACGCCAAAATAGGCAAACAGCAGAGCAAATGCCGCAGCCAGCCACACTTTTCCGGCGGGCGCCGAACCGGCAAGATGGCGATGATACTCGCGGACCGCTGCCGCCGCGCCAAAAAACGCCAGCGACAGAAACAGCAGGCCCGCAACCTCGAGCCACAGCACGTGCAGGACACGGCTGACACTCCGCAGGGTGACACTGCCAGCCCTGTAGAAAGCCCGTACCCAGCGGTTCCCACCGGTTTTTCGGCCGGCTACGCGTAAAATTGCGCGCCCCTGCGTGCCGATATCGCGGGTCCGCAAATTAACCTCTCATGCAACGTCGTTGTTGATTTTAGCAGCCGGCCTATTTACCTGTTGCCAACCGGCAAACTCGGCAAAACTCGCGTTATGACTCCGGCATCCAATTAGTGCAGAGGTGGGTTCCTCGGGACACGGCACGCCTTCAGCTTTGAAGACGGTTGTGCGAACATTCCCATCAGGCAGCCCGCGAAAGGCTCAGGTGGCATTGTGGATAAGCGACTAAAAACGATGATCAAAGAACTGGGGGATGCGATTAATAGTTCGATCTCCGATTCCGAGCAGATCGCGGAGGTGATCTCGCGCATTAAGGCAGACGGTTATGACGTCTTCGTCGTATTGGAAGCCACGATTGGTTTCAACGAGAACGATGAGACTCCGGAGCAGCAGCCAAAAGCCAAGGCTTCGGCTCGCCGTTCCTCCGGGGAGTTCAAAATAACTTCCCAGGACCTCAAGTTCTTGAAGTCGCTGCGCATCAGTGTCGAGGAGGGGTGAAATTCAGCAAAGGCAACTTCTGCCGCTCCGCAGGCGAACGTGGGAGCGTGTGCTAAGATGCGACTTCAGTACTGGCCGCGCTGGCGCGTAACAGCGCATTCCCTGGAACCGCAGTTGACCACCTTCGATACCTTGGAGCTGGGGACATCGGCAGATGAGAGATACCCTGGGAGTTTTGCTGGCAGGAGGGGCGGGAGAACGTCTCTATCCCTTGACGCGCGATCGCGCCAAGCCGGCGGTGACTTTCGGTGGTATTTACCGCATTATTGACATCACTCTCTCCAATTGCATCAACTCCGATCTGCGTCGCGTTTACATCCTCACGCAGTACAAGGCCCTCTCCCTCAACCGGCATATCCGTGAAGGCTGGAGCAACATCGTAGGGCGGGAATTGGGGGAGTTCATTGAGATCCTGCCGCCGATGAAGCGCGTCAGTGAAAACTGGTACATGGGAACGGCTGACGCGGTGTACCAGAACATCTATTCCATCGGCTCCGAGCAGCCGCGGCATGTGCTGATCCTCTCCGGTGATCACATTTACAAAATGAATTACGACCTGATGCTACGCCAGCATCAGGATTCAGGTGCCGACGTTACGCTGGCGACAATTCTCATCGATCCGGCAGACACCAAGCAATTTGGGGTAGTGGAGATCGACCGCACCGGCCGCATTGTCGGTTTTCAGGAGAAGCCGCAGGTCACCGATATTCGGTCTCCGTACAATCCGCGCATGGTTTCGGCCTCCATGGGCATTTACCTGTTCAACACCGACGTGCTCATTCCCGCGCTGCTGAAGGATGCGGAAGACGCAACTTCGCGTCATGACTTCGGTCACAATGTGCTGCCGAGGATGGTCGACGACTACAAGGTTTACTCCTTCAACTTCATCGACGAGAACAAGAAAGAGGCTCTGTACTGGCGCGATGTTGGGACGCTGGAGGCCTATTACGAAGCCAACATGGACCTGGTTTCTGTCGCGCCCGTATTTAACCTTTATGACGAAGCGTGGCCGATTCGTACGCACATGCGCCAATATCCGCCGGCCAAGTTCGTTTTCAACGACCCTGGACGCACCGGCGAAGCCCACGACTCGATGGTGTCGATGGGTTGTATCATTTCTGGTGGAATTGTGCAGAACAGCGTTCTCTCTCCCGATGTGCGCGTTAACTCCTACGCCCACGTCGATACCAGCATCGTGTGCTCACACGTGAATATCGGCCGTCACTGCCGCATCCGTCGGGCAATCATCGATCGCGACGTTCACATCCCTGAAGGGACGGTCATCGGCTACGATACCGAAGCCGACCGCCAGAAATATCATGTGACCGACAGCGGGATTACGGTGGTGACACGCGACTACTCGTTATTCGAAAATCCGATCACGGTGGATTACTTTACGTCAGAATAGGGCCGCGTGTGGTTCAGCTGCGGGACGAGGTATCACGGCTGAATTGTCGCGACCGGGCACGCCTCCAGCGGTTTCTTCTCCATCACCGCATAAATCGTAATGGGAGTTGCGGAGCGCGACGGCTCCGCGTAAGCCGTGAACCCGATAAAGCTGGTGCTCATATATCGACGTAAGGCACGAATGGTTGGACGCCAGTCCCCGACTGCCCCGAACCCCATAATCTCGCCTTTCGAAACTACCACAATGTAGGATGCCGGCTTGTGCCCCACGAGGTCCCATGTCCACCCCGCAACTCGCACTCCGCCGGCCACGCCCTGATCGGCAAGCGGAGTAACCGATTGCAATTCTCCTGTACAACTATCGCGCGGCAGGATCTGGGCCGTTAGAGCTAACGGTTTGTGCAGTTGCCTGTAAGGGTCGCCGGCGAAAATTGAGAGCTGCTGCTCCCTGAGGTAAGCGACGTCCTGAATGATGTGGGCTGTATCGACTGCGGCGTAATAGAACTGCCGAGGGTCGTCGACGCCTGTCATGAGAGCAGCGCCGGCGGCATTCACCTGGAAGCCATGCCATCGCGCCTGACGAATCGGGTAGACAGCCTGATAGGCGCCGCGCACGAAGACAACGAGCATCAAAAGCGCGAACAGAGGAAGCAAACCTGCCGACCATCGCCTGTCGTCGAACGCAAGAAGGAGCAGCAGAGCGAGTTCTCCCCAGAAGAGCAGAACAGGCGTTTGGTAACGTGGGGCAAGGGCCTGCTCCGGCCCCATATGCCATCTCGCGAAGGCGGTCAGCAGGGCAGTGCCAATGCAGAACAAAACGGTGAGCAGGATCAGGAGAAGGAGGGCGCGAGCGCGCGGAGCTTTCCGGTGATACCAAAACAGCAGCACGGCCGATAACAGGCCGCAAGCGCCGCCAATGGCCGCGCGAACCGGGACGTTGCTCCACGCCGCACCGAGATAAACCAACACGAAAGAAAAGATCTTCATGGGCGACACGAGAGAAGTCGCGACGCGGCCTGGCGTGTAAGAAAGGATGTATTGATGGAAGAAGAAGAAGGTGCTGACGCTGCCTGTCAGGACATAGGCGGCTAATGCGCGCCGGTCAAGGGCAAGCCAAAATGCCGCGGCAATCAGCAAGGGCCAGACCAAGTTGCCGTTTGCCAGCGAATATTGTGCGCCGAGTGCCGCAGCAATCGATAGCAAAAGAAATCCCGGACTTCCGTGACGTTCGGAATAAAGCAGAAGCGCGACAAATGAGAGACTGGCGAATAATGGCGGCAACACAAAGCAGGTTTGAAACGGCCAGACGAAATTCTCCCATTGCGACGGACAGAAGAGGCAAAAGGCGAGTACGCCGGTAGCGAGACGCCAGGTGGAACGCGTCCAGCCGGCAAATTCTCTCACCGCCCAGCTCAGCAATAAGAGATGCGCGACTTGGATCGCCAGAATACTGGCCAGAGGAAATATCTGCCGGCTGCGGAAGAATAGCAGATCGGCGGCGAGGAAGAGCTTCGGCAGCACAATGCGGTGCTCGTTGTGCTGCTGCCAGAGCCACTGTGGAGAGAACAAATTCACGCCGCGAACGGCAGCATTGATCTCCGTCCATGCGTCGGAGAAGGGAAGGCTGGTATAGGTCACGAGGACCATGTGGACGGCGACTGCGATGGTGATCAGGCCGCCGGCCAGCACTGCAAAGGAAAGCGTCGACGCCGCCCAGGCTGCAAATTGCTGTTGCCGCTGTGGCAGGGGTGCGGGACCGTTCACTCGTTTATCATCCGCGCCTTTATGGCGATCGCTCCGATGCACCACAGCAGCGCGTCTTCCACACGTTCGCGGAGAAAATGGCTGGTGAAGATATCCGCCAACGAGGTACGTTCGGTGAGTCGTGCAGTGAGCTCCGTCAGTATGCCTTGATAACGATCGGGCATGTGAAGCTTTGTCGCTCGCACCAGGTCATCAAACATCAGCAGACAATCAAGTACCACAGCGTCGGGGTCAGCATTTTGTGAGTTCACAAGGTGTAAGGCCTCAGCCACATCGCAGAAACTCTCGACCTCGGCTGGGGCCGGTCCGAACCCGGCCAATTCAGCGTCCAGAGCGAGCACCTTGCTTGCGAGCTCCGGACGTGAAAAGAAGAGGAGCCGGTCGTTCGCCATCAGAGGGCGTTCGTTGTCACCGCCCACGGCCAGCAGCGTGTAAAACTGCGGGCCGTCATGCTCGCCGTCGAGACGAAAGGCGACCAGTACCAGTTCCTCGTGCGACAGAGGGCTGCGTGAACCAAGAACGGGCAGGTCCGGCATGTGGCAATACTACAACGTGAGGCCAGAATCGCCTGCACGATTTCCTGCGCGACTTCCTCCCCCTTTGTGCGTTCCTATTGGGTACGGAACAGGAGGCAAGGGTGAGACGAAGGCTTCTTATTGCATGCTTTGTATTGTTGCTCGGGGTTGGGGGAGCTCAGGCGAAGACGGTGGTCGTTGTGGGAACGCCTCCACCGCCGCCGCGTGAAGTGGTTCCCGTTTCACCCGGCGCTCGCTACGTTTGGGTTCCGGGATACTACCGCTATCGCGGTAGCGCTTACGCGTGGGTGCCCGGGCGGTACGTCGTCCCGCCACATCATTATCGAGTCTGGGTGCCGGGACGTTGGGTACCACGTAGTGGGGGTTACGTCTGGGTGGCCGGCTATTGGCGATAGCAGACAGAGGGAAAGAAGTAGCTCATTGGTGAGGAACGAGATCCGATTTTTCGCAACGATGTGTCGGCGGTATCATCTACTTAGCAGATATGGGAAACACATTTAAGACGGCCTTGCTGCTAACGGCGCTAACTCTGCTCATGCTCTTGATAGGCAGTGCCTTCGGTGAGCGCGGGCTGGTGCTCGCCTTCGGCCTCGCCATTGTCATGAACTTCGTCTCGTACTTCTGGAGCGACAAGATCGCACTGGCCATGTATCGAGCGCAACCGGTGACGCGTGAGCAGCTGCCTCGCGCGTATGCCGCGGTGGAAAGGCTGACGCAGAAGATGGGCATCCCCATGCCCAAGATGTACGTGATTCCGACAGATTCGCCGAACGCTTTTGCAACCGGCCGCAACCCGCAGCATGCATCTGTAGCGGTGACGGAAGGCATCCTGAATCTGCTTACCGACGAGGAACTCGAGGGCGTATTGGCACACGAGCTTGGGCACGTTCGCAATCGCGACATCCTGATCAGCTCTGTCGCAGCCACGCTCGCTGGGGCGATTACGATGCTGGCCCGTATGGGCTATTGGGCCTCGCTATTTGGCGGCATGGGCGACCGCGACGATCGCGACCGCGGTGGCGGCTTCATGGCCCTGCTGATGCTGATTCTGGCTCCTATCGCGGCAACGCTGATCCAGCTTGCGGTTTCGCGCTCGCGCGAATATCAGGCGGACGCGACCGGCGCTGACCTCACCGGCAATCCGTATGCCCTGGCCAGTGCGTTGAAGAAGCTCGACGCCTTCTCGAAGCGCGTGCCACTGCAGGCGTCGCCTTCAACCGCTCACCTCTTTATCGTTGCCCCGTTGCTTGGCGGGATGAGCTTTGCAAACCTGTTTTCGACTCATCCACCTATTGCAAAGCGCATCGAGCGGCTGACCGGCCGGCCGGCGGATCTCGATTACTGAGAACAATCCCAACCGGAACAAAATCCGCGCTCAAACGAGCGTCCTTCGTTCAGATGGCGGACGCCAATGCAGCACGAGTGCTTGACAATATAGTACGGCTCAACTGTAACTCCCACAATGTGGGATAGTCGACCTCATCGGGCCCTGGTGTTTCTCAACAGGGGCCACGAACCTCAGCCGCATGCGTAAAAACTGCTTTTTCGATACAACAGTTTCCATGTGCGATGAGGCCAACTCGAAGAAAAGACAGGTCAAAGTTTCGGAAAGTGCCATCCTACCACTGTTTGCCGATATGTCTTCGTTTACAATCGTGCATCAAACGTTCATAATAGTCAGTGGCGGTACCGCTAAGAAACGGCCCTCAATCTCAAACCAACAAGCCATTATTTCTTATGTCTTACATTGTGGGAGGAGCAATATGGTAGCAACTTCTGACTCAATGACAGAAGTCGACCATCGCAACCGCATCTGGTTCTTTCCCGACAAATTCTGGCAAGCAACGAAAAATATGCCGAAAGACGAGGCCGCAAGCCTGATGGCCGAAGTCGAACGTTTTGCTGCCGCGGGCGACGTTCAGGCGCTAAGCAAGTACCCCTTCGTATACGTGGGCGATCCTTACAAGAAAAAGAAGCAGAGCTCAGCGGTTTGACGGCTGGGCTGCATCGAGGGGTTCCTGAGGCTTGCTTGGGAGCCTGCTCGTGCGCGAGCCTGTGGTCGCTCTTTTCGCGATCGGACGAATTACCAGGGCTCGACGAGAAGTCGTGTCCAGCAGATATCGCTCCTCTGCCACGCGCTGGGCATTCTCGCTGAGCCGCCTCAGGCCTTCTCCAAGAATCACCACGAAGCCAGTGTGACGTTCTACCTTTATGGAAGAGACGGCGCCGTCGTGCGAACCGTCGAATGCATTGGCGAGACGCAAGATTCCCATGAGGCGCAACAGCTCGGAACGTCGGTTTGTGGCAACTCCCACAAACGGGGAGTGCGTCCCCAAAGGCAGTACACCGCGGTGATAGCGAACGAGGAGCGCAACTTCACCAATTTCTCCTTCGCTCCAGCCGATGGGCGGCTTTAACTTCGAGACCATCCGCTTCCCCCGTTTTTGATGGCCTCCGTGGCCGTTGAGCTGACTTCTTCCCACCTCATGCAGGATTGCAGCGGCCTGCACGATACGCCGGTCATCGGGCCTGGCTGTCATTGCGCCGCAGCGGCTGAGGCCGTCATAAAGTTGCAATGCGAATTGGGTGACGCGCGTCGAGTGCGGCGGGTCCGGATCGAGAAAGGAGGCCCATGTCCGCAATTTCTCCAGCGCCGCTTCCGCCAGTTGTTCGCCTTCGGGGAGCTCCGAGCGCCAAATATTCCAGCGGGAGTCTTTGCCTAACATCAGCTGACGATACAGGTCCAGGCGCGCCTGCCGCTCCTCGGAAATTCGCTTCTGCCAGTGCGCACACTCGGCGTCACCGACCTCGGGATGTGTTTTGATCATGGCGCGCAACACGTCGAGATCATGTACCTCGCCAAGGGCATCCTGCAGCGCGCGGAGGTCTTTGGACCATCGATGGTGGCGGTGCGGCAAGAAGTTCTCGACAGTGTAACGGAAGCGCTTAATTCCGATCCGGAGCTGATGATAGGCAAAACCGCTGCGATTGCGCAGGGCGCGACGATGCAGCTCGCGCGCATCCATCCAGCGCTCGAGGGCGAGATGCTGAAACACCAGGCCTTCGAGCGGAATCTTCGCGCCCCGCCCGGTGAGATGAGCATTCAGCGAGGCCCAAAGGCCAGTGTCAAATGCGAGGAGGGCATCATGGGAAGCTGCTTTCAGCGCGAGTTCTTTCTGCGCAAGCGAAGCAGAGAGGATTTCTCCCAGCGGGTCACCCGGCGCGGAGAGCTTTGCCACCCACTCAAGCATCACCTGCGTGTCGCGCAGCTCACCCAAGCTGCTGAACAGCGGCTTTGCCAGGCGCTTCATCTGCTTCCAGGCTGGATCGGGATCGACAGAAAGAAAACCGTCGGCCATCGAGCGGCAGCGCCGAATAGCGACGCGCAAATCATGTACCGGGTCCGCGGCGAAACCCGCGGCCGCGCGATGGCACTCTTCCAGGACACGGTTTGCCCAATAGGCAAGCCCGGCACGCTTTTCCTGAGGCTGAGCAACTGGAGGCATGAGAGATGGCCTAGTGAAGTTATACCGCGATTTGCAGGCGATAGAACAGGGGCATTTGGCACTGGTGATGAGCTACAGGTACACACGTTCCGCGCTGCGGATTGCGCGGTAGCGTTGGAAGACCTCGCGGTCACTCTCCAATCCAAGCGCCGACTTGAGGCTGCTGCCGCGAAAGGTGTGGGAGAACATTTTCCACCAGTTACGAAGAACGAACACAGGATCATGAGCGATCACTGCGGGCATATGGCGCGTCTTCATCCAGCGCTCGGCGCGCCAGCGCTGGTATTCGATCTCTTCCAGCTCCAGGTGCTCTGTCGCAACGATGGCGGTCGTTCCGTCGTATTCCTCCATACGCTGGATCTTGATCAGGTCGCGCGCCTGGAAATCTTTGGTCATCGGTGTGCCAGGGTAGGGCGTCGGATGCTGGATATAAGGCCAGTCGACGTATTGTTCAGCAAACCGCAAGTTGGCCTGGATGGATTCATGCGTGTCGTCGGGATTGCCGATGATGAGCCCGCCGATAACGTACATCTTGTTCCGGTGCAGGTGTTCGATGGCCCGCAAGGTTGCGTTCCCGGTGGTGCGGCCTTTTTCACGAAACTCGTTCTTCGCCGCCGCTTTCAGGAATTGCAGGTCGTCCTCGAGTATGTTTTCGATACCAAGAAAAACATAGCGAAAGCCAGCTTTACGCATCAGCGGCGCCAAGGTATCGCCGTGCATGGCGATAGGAGACGTCATCGCCTGTACGGAATAGACCAGGTCGTTGAGGCCGGCGTCGATGATGGCCTGGCAGAGTCCTTCGAAGCGCTTGATGTTGAGACTGATGTTGTCGTCGACGATAAATATGGAACGGGCGCCATGATCGCGCGCGTCGCGAAGGTCGGCGAGGACACGGTCGAAAGTGTAGGTGTGGAAGTTGCGGCCGCGCATCTCGATGATGGAGCAGAAGCCGCAATCGAAGGTGCAGCCGCGCGAGGTCTCTACCACGTCGATCTGTCGGCCCATCATGGTGTAGCCGCTGAGCACCCGCGTGTCGCGGTTAGGCAGGTGGATTTCGTCGCCTTCCAGGGTGTGTATGGGACGTGAAGGATTGTCGTGCCAGCCGTCCGCGGCACGGTAGGTGAGGCCAAGAATCTTCTCGAAACCGCCGCCGCGCTCGATCGCACGCAGCAGTTCACGGAACGTAATCTCTCCCTCGCTGCGGACGATATAGTCCACGCCGTCGCCATCAGACTTATAAGCCTCGGGCGCCAGACTGGGATCGTATCCGCCGACAACGACGCGGACCCCAGGCTGTAACGAGCGCACCAGCGCGATGATTCGCATGGCTGTCTTGCGCTGAAAGGTCATAACGGAAAGCCCGAGGACATCGGGTTGATGCTCGCGGACCAGGCTCTCGACTGTTTCGCGCACTTTCCGTTGGACGAGAATGAGATCGGCGACCGCGACCTTATGATGCGGGTCGACATTGCCCGCGAGCGAGCATAAGGCGCCGTTCGGCATGCGCACCGCGACGGTGGGCATGTGCTCGAACGAGTCGGGCATGGACAGCAGAAGAATATTCATGAAGCCACTCCCAATGTGGCATCCCCACGAAGAACGGTCGTTGGCATACATGCTACACCGAATCCCATTCCGCCGGGTAAATCGAACCAATGCCCATGGCCCAGAGGGCTGGTGGTTACGATTCTGCAACCTTGCGGGAGGATGCCGGTGCAGGTTCGCGACGGAGATTTCCGGGTGGTTGCGAAGTGAGGAGTTCGGGTTGCCCGACCCAGATTCTGTTCGAAAAACGTGTCGTCAGGGAAGGCCGTTTTCCTTGCTGACGAGAGAGCGCCTCATTGTACGGGCCGACGAAGCGGATTGCGGGCGGCAGGCGGTGATAGAAGCGGCGAATCCAGCGCAAGGCGCGCTTGGCAGATTGTTGTTCTCGATCGCGGTACGTGAATTGGAACTCCTCGCGGAACCGCGGCGGGAGGATCTCGACGTTTAGGGCGCGATACCAGAACGGCGGGCGCAGCATGAGGCCGGCGCCTCGTTGCAGGTCGTGGCCCATCTGACGAGTGGACGCGCTGACACCCAGCATGTCGGAGGCGAGGGTTGAATGCATGTAAGTTTGAAAGCCGGTCCAATCTGGTGGCCAGTATTCGTAGGGCACGCCGAAGAGCGACGCGGCCGTCCGGCTCTCGCGGTAGTACTGCTCGCGCTCGACTTCCGTGAGGGGCGTTAAGACGAGGTCATAGGCGAGAACGGAGCTGTCGATCAGAGTCGCATATACCCAGCGAAGTGCCGCGACTTCGTTCGCTTCGTAAGATGATCCAGCGACGAATCGGCCTACGCTTTCGGGAACAGCTCCGCGGATGCTCTGGTGCATGCGATGAAGCTGGCGCGCGGCGCCCAAAGCCTGTTCCATCGAACCGAAGGAGACTGTGAACATTACGCGGAAGGTTCGGTGAAAGCGGCTGATGGGGTCATGGAAGGTCTTCGAGTGTTGCGCGATCGCTGAAGCAACCCAGGGATGGGCGAGTTGCAACAGAGCGGCCCGGGTAGCTGCGAGAAACAGCGCGGACTCACGATTGACTTTCCAGCTAACGGAGCCGGGGACGAAGATGCCTTGCTCTGGACAGGACGAGGATTCGCCCAAATTGGTGAGCAGCGCTTCCAGATCGTCAGCCGATACCAGGCGAGGAGCCATACTCTTCATGGTATCGCTAACCAGCCTGCGTGGCTCCCTCTACGTCGAGCGTCAGCGATTGAACGGGTCTTCGTTAATCCAGTGGAAGCCCCTGCTGGTAAGGAGAAACGCTGCCGTTGGCACTTTGTGCAAGCTGATTTGTACCTTCTGACCGTCGACCAGCCCGGTGAGTGAAAGATGTGCTGCATCGGGCTGGCTGTAGGCGAGCTCACCGGAGTGCTGGGTGCGGCGGCTTTTGAAGGAAATGTGCTTGTTTGCGGAATCGTATTGCGTCAGGAAGCGTACAGAAGTTCCATCATCGAGATAGATGGCGCTGAGGGTCGTCGTATCGAGCACGGCTCGCTGCCAGGTCGACGCCGGCGTCTTGCCATCGAGCGTGACGAAGCTGTCGACCCTCCACAACCCGTACAGCGGAGAGGGTTGTCCTTCCGCGGCGTACTCCTTCAATGTTTTGGTGCAATTTGCGAAGTTGCCCCACAGGATCGAGATGATGAACGCGGCTTGCAAAACAACCGAGCCTATGCGCATCCATCGACGCCGGAATGGGGCAATCCATAGGCCGTCAGGGGTCGCCGGGCGATGCAGGATGAAAAAGCTCCACAGCGCTTTCACATCGGGGAGCAGGAGAAATACGGCCATTAAGAGAAGATGTGAGGAGTAGAGCTTGACTGGAACGTCATAGAAGAAATTCAAGGCGACGACATTCGCCATCACCCCGATGGCGACGAGTGCGCCCAGCACGGTGGTCCTGCGGAAGCAGAGCAGCAGGCCGGCAACCAGCTCGCCTGATCCTGCGAAGAAGGTATAGGCCCTCGAGGCGCCCATGAAGGTCCACAGCAGCCCCATAGGAGAAGATTCGCCATAGCTCCTTACCAGAAGCGTGAGCGAAGGCTGCGGGAACTGCAAGGGCCAGAGCTTCACGAACCCGTACGAGATGAGAGTGATGGCCAGTGTATAGCGAACCAGAAGACGCAGCCAGGCGTAGAGGGTGCGGTAGTCGGTCCGCTTACGATCGAGAAGCGACCACACGAGTGTCCCCACTGCGGCGATGACGAGGAAGCAAAAGACGTTGACGTAGTCCAGAGTGGTGTCGCCGCTGCCGGTGGGGTGGTACTGCGTGACAGGGCCGCTCAGGTGGAAGACATGGACAGCTACCCACGGGCATAGGGCCTTCCACGGTGCCCAGAATTTCGCGGTGATCCATTCGTCGATTTTGGGAACAGCATCGACGAGGCTCGAGCGGTCTCCGCCTGGAAGGCAATAGAGGGTCAGGTACAGGCAAACGAAGCGGAAGGCGATGCGGGTGGGAAGATTCCAGGCCTGCGGCCCGAAAGTGGACGGCTGCGGCTCAGCTGAAAGCAATGCAGCAGTGGACATGCGCTCGCCCCTTGTTGGAGGGGGATGATGCGTCGGGCGGGGTGAAATGTCAAGCAGCGGTTGTGGGAGTAAAAAACCCAGCCAGGAGCACGGGATCCGGCTGGGGAGCAGTTCACACAGGAGGCCGCTATGCGACCACTCATACTATCGGCAAAAGCAATAGGAAGTTTAGAGGCGGTACCGGCTCACGGCTTCAGCCAGAGAACAGGGAAGTTGTGGCCAAGGCGGCGAAAATCGGAGTCGCTGGTGACCAGCGTAGCTTTGTTCTCGATGGTGAGCGCGGCCGCAAAGGCGTCTGCATAAGCGATTTTGTGCCGGACCTTAACTTCAGCCGCCTGACAGCAATGTTGCATGGTGGCATCAACAACTCTTATCGGCAAGCGACGCAATCCACCGATAATCGTCCGCGCCCGATCTGTACCTTGTTCGCGAACGATCAATGCATATACCTCGCCGAAGTTCACCGCCGACATGAGAATCTCAACTCGTCCATGCATGCCCTCATTCAGCAGCCCTGCCACCCTGGCCGCAGCTTTGCCGCGCTGAAGAAAAGCCCACAATGCGCTTGCATCGAAGGTGTAAGTTCTCACGGGTCTACCCAGTTCTGAACATACGAGATGTTTTGCTTCCCAAATAAGGTTCGAGGCGGCACTTGAAGGGAGCTACGCCAAAGGCAGGTCTCTGCTCTTCGACGTACGCGTTCTGGCCTTCGATCCTTGCGCTGCGCGCTGTTTGCTGCCGCGCTTCCTGGCGCGGCCTGCCTTCCTTTGTTGCTCCAGCTTATCGGACAAGTCTTTTTCCGCGCGATGCTCCTTCTCCCAAATGGCCAGATAATCCGGCCCGTCCGAAAGGCAGCCCATAAGGCGATCGATGTACTCTTCGGTGATCGGCTGGACAATGATGCGGCCAAGTTCGTCTTCGAAGAAACTGACCTTGGTGCCAGCTTTGATTTTGTGCTTGCGGCGTAGTTCGGCGGGAATTACGAGCTGGCCTTTGGAGGTGAAGGTGCCGGTCAGTTCTTTCATGTCTTACATCATAGCAAAATGTAAGGCGAACATGACAAGTAAGAAAGAGGCGCAGGTGTGGCTGGTCTCACCGTGTAGTCCCTACGGGACTCAACAAAATCCTCTGACTCGCCGCGCCTACGGCGCTCTGACCTTTACGCGCTACACTCCGATGCAGCCTCACAGGGGTTTTGCATATAAGAGGGGCGACAAAACCGGCCGCTTGCGCGGCCGGTATTTCTCCCGGACTGAAGTAGGGAAATTATTGGTATCGCATTCGGCACGGCTGAAGCCGTGCCCTTTCAAACCTAGTCGCCGTAGACGGCTTCACGTTCTTCCTCGGCAGGCGCCGCGGGCTTGATTCCGCCGAGGCTGTCGATGGAGACGAAGTTGTCCTTGGGCGCGGGCTTCTCGCCCAGGACGTGCTCGCGATAGAGCGCCATCATGCGCGCCTTCTCGGCTTCGGCCTTGACTTTGGCGTCGCGCGCCTTGAACTTCTCCTGACGCGCGTTCTTGGCGATGCCCAGCTTGTCGAGCGTGTCGTTGGCGGCGGCGTTCACGTGCTCGTCCACCAGTTTGAGCGTGTGCTCCGTGGTCTCGAGTCCGACCTTCTTACCGCCGGCGAAAATTTCGTGACGGCCATGCTCCTCGTACCACTTGGTCAACGTTGCCGTCATATGCATCTTCTCGACAATGTTGCGCCAGCCTACCCCGGTGTTGTAGGCGCAGAAGCTGATCTCGCCTTCCTGCGTAGCGTAGGGAATGATGCACTGCTCGGTGCGGCGGAAGTCGTAGTTGAACAGGTCCTGGAACCACATGCCGGCGACGAACAGGAAGTTCCAGCGATCGCGGCGGCGACGTTCGATGTCGTCCGTAGTGCGGTCCCCGCTTACCTTGCCGTAATCCTTGCCGGTGGCGCCGAACGTCTTATCGAACTTCTTCAGCAGGTCGACGAACTTGAAGTGCTTGGGCGCCTTGAAGGGATCGTAGTTCTTCAAGAGCGCGAGCGTCATGCCGGTGATGGAGAGCCATTTTCCGCGTGCTGCGTCGTTCACCTTCGCAATGTCCTTCGCGATGGTGTCGCCGTTAAGGAACGCGGTGACCGGCACGGCTTCCTTCGTCTCCTTGTCGATCATCACGGCCATGCCGACGCCGCAGTTGGGGTGGCAGCCGCAGCTCAGCGATCCCCAGTCCTTGTCGGGACCGTGAACCAGGTCGGCCCAGTCGGAGAAGGTGCTCATGAACGAGATGGGGAACCAGTCGCGCGTCGGCTCGCCCAGTCCTGTCTGGTTCTTCACGTCGTGCGCCAGATGCGAGAGCGTATAGCGCTGCGCGTTACGGCGCTCATCCGTGATGGCCTCATCGCGTCCGGTGAACGATACCGGCTGGAACGAGAGGAACGAGATGCGCTTGGGATTGTCGAGGGCAAACTGGATGATGCGGCCCACCTGCTCGTTGTTCAGATCGTTGACGATGGTCACGACCGGCACGATCTCAACGCCCGCCTTGTGCAGGTTTTCGATCGCCTGCAACTTCACGTCGAACAAGTTGCCGACCAGGCGGTGCGAGTTGGCAGCGTTGCCGATGCCGTCGAACTGGAGATAGGCGTAACGCAGACCGGCTTCCGCGGCTTGCTTGGCGAACTCGAAGCTCTTGGCGAACTCGATGCCGTTGGTCGCAGCCTGCACGCTGTTGTAGCCAACCTTCCGCGAGTAGGCGACTGCGTCGAGGAAGTACGGCGACAGCGTAGGCTCGCCGCCGGAGAACTGTACCGACATCTGACGGCGCGGCTTGATGGTAATGGCGTCGTCGAGCAACTGCTTGATCTCTTCCCACGTGAGCTCATGGACGAAGCCAACCTGGTTGGCGTCCATGAAGCAGGGATCGCACATCATGTTGCAGCGGTTGGTGAGGTCGATGGTCAGCACCGAGCCGCGGCCGTGCTTCACCGTGCTGGAGCCGTGGTGATGCAGGCGCTCGTCGTTGTGGGCGCGAATGTCGCGGCCGGGGAAGACCTCTTCCAGATGCTTGAAGAACTTGGTGTCGATGGCCATTACGTCTTCAAAGTGGCCGTGCGTCGGGCAGTCCTTCACCATCAGGATCTTGCCGTCGCGCTCGACGATCTGGGCCTTAATCTCGCCGGCCTTCTCATTCATCAGCACTTCGACGGGCAGTTTGCCGTCGATGATCTGCTGACGGATTTCGGGCACGCACTTGGGGCACAGCGAGTCGGTGGCGCGCGGCCAGCCGAGCGGAGGCTTGGACTTCTGATACGACTTCAAGAGCGGTTTGTCCGACCACTTGGGCGTAAAGGAAGGATTAGGGTTAATGCTGTTCAGTTTGTCGAAAACTACCCACGCGCCCTTTGCGGCATAGGTTACGGCCTTTTCAACATACTTAACGGGTTTATGCATTCACGCCTCTATAGTTGGGATGTCGATGCTCCGGCCTGCATGGGCCGGATACACCGCTCTACAGTTACTAAGGTAATGACCGGAACCTGATAGGGCCAAGAAGGATAGGCTGAACGGGCGGAATTAGCGCCTTAGCGGGGCAATCTCACATTGAATGGTGATGGCCGTCACAGGGCTATGTTGTTGAAAAAGAAAGAGGTGGGTACTATCTTGGTTCCTTCCAGTGGTAGGCGCCCTCCTGCGGCAGGCCAACGTGTTGTAACACGCGGTTGACGAACTCGCGGGCGATGTCGTCAGTGGAAGAGGGATGAAAGTAGAAGGCAGGGATGATGGGGAAGATGGTGGCTTCGGCTTCGGCGGCGAGGGTCATGTTGCGCAGGTGAATGCGGTTGAAAGGCGTCTCGCGGACGCAGAGAACTAACGGCCGGCGTTCTTTGAGGCAGACATCGGCAGCGCGCTCGATGAGGTGGTCCGCGATGCCGTTGGCAATGCGCGCGAGGGTGCCCATGCTGCACGGGAGGACGATCATGGCGTCGGTCGGGTAAGAGCCGCTGGCAACGTTGGCGCCGATGTCGTCGTTGTTCTGCTGACGGATCTTCTCGCTGGATCGGCCGAGGAGTTTGGAGACGAGTTCGTTGCGGCCGGAGAGGCCGAGTTCTTCGGCCATGACGCGCAGGCCGCTGTCGGAGACGATGAGGTTGACGGCTTCAACGCGCGAGTCGCGGTCGAGGGCGTCGAGCAGGTGCTTGGGGAAGATGGAGCCGCTGGCGCCGGTGATGGCGACAGTGAGGGTCTTGCATGCCGCGTTGGTATCGGCACTCATATTTGAGATCATAAATAAACGCCGTCTGATGAACCAAGTGGGTGAAATCGTGTTCCCTCAGGGGCTGGAGGCCGCATCATCGGCGGCTTCGAGCGGCACGGCTGAAGCCGTGTCCTTTCAAAACCAATCTAGAGATAACCTCGAGTAATGGACGCGAAGGCTCTCAAGAAGCTGTTCGAGCAGGTGAAGCGCGGGACAGTCTCGCCCGACGAGGCGGTGCAGCGCTTGCGGCATCTTCCGTTCGAAGACCTGGGATTCGCCAACGTCGACCATCATCGCGCGCTGCGCACTGGGATGCCGGAGATCATCTTTGGGCCCGGGAAGAGTGCGCGACAGCTGACAGAGATTTTTGCGCGTCTGGCAAAGCACGGGTGCAACGTGCTGGCGACCCGGGTTTCCAGCGAGCAGGTTAGAGCGGTTCAGAAGAAGTTCCGCAAGGCGGAGTCGCACGAACTGGCGCGCGCGATCACGCTCACGCGCGATGCGACGATCCACGGGAAGGGAAGGATCGTGGTGGTTTCCGCGGGCACGAGCGACATTCCAGTGGCGGAGGAGGCGCTGGTTACGGCGCAGATCATGGGCAACGAGGTGCAACACGTGTATGACGTGGGCGTCGCCGGGATTCATCGTTTGCTGGCGCGGCGCGACGCCCTGAGCGAAGCGCGCGTGCTTATTGTCTGTGCTGGCATGGAAGGCGCGCTGCCCAGCGTGGTCGGAGGGCTGGTTGGAGTGCCGGTCATCGCCGTACCAACAAGTGTGGGCTATGGCGCGTCGTATCAGGGAATCGCCGCGCTGCTCGGAATGTTGAATTCGTGCGCTTCGAATGTGACGGTGGTCAATATCGACAACGGCTTTGGAGCCGGGTACGTGGCGTCAATTATTAATCGGCTGCAGTGATGCCGTAAGCATCGAATTACATGGCGAATAATAGTCGTAGCGCAACCTTCCTGCTGCTGCGCGGTTATATCTCATAGGGAATCTACCTGCTTCGATGAAGTATGCACGTCTTATTGCTGCGCTCCTGATGCCCGGGCTGTGGCTCGTGCCCGGCACTTCCATGGGCGCAGTTGTCGCAGCTTCCTCTAAAGCGAACAGCACGAGCCTCAACGTGACGGTCAGCGGGAACCCTGAGTGGGTGGACACGGGGATGGATGTGCACCCGGGCGACAAGCTGCACATCACTGCCGCGGGCACGGTGAACATGGGGAACAACTCGGGCGTCACTGCCGATGGCGCGGCGCGAGGATGGGTCGATACCTTGCGCGCGCTAAGCGTGCCCAATGCCGGGCGTGGCGCGCTGGTGGGGCGCATCGGCACCAGCGACGCCGCGACGCCGTTCTTCATCGGGGCAAATGGAACCGTGCTGGCGCCGATCGCCGGCCGGCTGTATCTCAGCATCAATACCGACTCGATGCAGACGCCGGATGGCAAATATGAGGTGCATATCGACCGCACGTCATCCAGCGCTGCGACTGCGAGCGGCGCGGCCGCCAGCCAGGGTAACTATGATTTCAAGCCGCTGTTTGCCGAGCTCGATAGTAAGCTGCCCTATCGCGTGACCGATCAGACGCAGGGTGGCAATGAAGGCGATCTGGTGAATTTTGTGCTGGTGGGAACGCAGGAGCAGGTGACGAACGGGTTGAAGGCGGCGGGCTGGATTGTTGCGGACAAGACCAATAAGGATGCCGTTGTCAGCGCGGTCTTGGCTACCTTGCAGAAGAACATCTATGTCGCCGTGCCGATGAGCATTCTTTATCTTTTCGGGCGGCCGCAGGATTTCGGCTACGAGCGGGCCGAGGCGGTGATGGTGGCGACGCAGAGAAATCATTTCCGCGTCTGGAAGGCGCCGTTTGAAGGACCGCAGAAGCAGACGCTGTGGGCCGGAGCGGGTACGCGCGATATCGGCATCGAACGTGATCAGCGAACGCCTGACGCGATCACGCACAAGATCGATGAGGACGTCGACAATGAACGCGACTTCATCGGCGCGACGCTACAGCAAGCTGGACAGGTGCAGGCGATGTCGTATATGACGCGCTCGAATCCCATCAAGTCGGCGAAGACGGCGACCGGCGGGAACATTCAGTCGGATGGGCGGGTGCTGGTGATTGTGTTGAAAAAACAGTGACTGGTGGCTAGTGGTCAGTGGCTAGTAATGCAAGGCTGAAGGAGGGGCTGGGGATCAGGGGCTAGGGGCTTGGGGACGTAAGGGCGGTTTCTGGAAGTCGACTTCTCGTTTCGAGCTGGCATTTATGTCGGTTCTGCTGAGTCTTTACTAACCCATGATCCCCAGCCCCCAGCCCCCAGCCCCTAATCCCTTTCCACTAGACCGTCCTGGCGGGTTCCAACGCAAAGCGCTGGGCCATCATGTCGACAATTTCTTTGGCGATTTCCAGCGAAGCTGTGGCTGCTGGTGAGGGCACGTTGCAGACGTGGATCATGTTTGCGCTGTGCATGAAGTAGAAATCGTCGAGCAGGTTGCCATTGCGGTCCACAGCTTGCGCGCGGACGCCCGAGCCGCCCTGCGCGAGGTCCGATTCCTGTAGCTCCGGCACCATCTTCTGTAATGCCTTGGTGAACGCCGATTTCATCCATGAACGGTATTGTTCGGCGAGGCCCATTCGCCAGTATTTTCTTGCCATCTTCCACAAGCCAGGGAAGCGGAGAGTGTCCATGGCCTCGGACAAATCGGCTTCGGCTCCGGTGTAGCCCTCGCGTCGAAATGCAAGCAGCGCGTTAGGGCCGGCTTCGACGCTTCCGTTTACTCGCCTGGTGAAGTGCACACCGAGGAAGGGGAAGCGCGGATCGGGGACGGGGTAGATCAGATTTTTGACAAGGTAGCGGCGCTCGGGACGCACTTCATAATACTCACCGCGCATGGGCACGATCTCCAGATCGGTCTTCACTCCGGCCATGCGGGAGATGGCGTCACTGTAGAGGCCGGCGCAGTTGATGACGTAGTGTGCGCGGAAGGCTCCGGCCGTAGTCTCGACGACGTTTGCCGTGCCATCCTGGCGAAGGCCAACAACTTTGGCTTTGAAGGCGATCTGGCCTCCGCTGTCCCGGACGAGGTCGGCATACTTGTGGGCTACGACGGTGTAGTCAACGATACCCGTGGTTGGAACTTGCAGGGCAAAGATGCCGTCGCAGTGCGGCTCGATCTCGCGAAACTGCTCGCGAGGCAGCATGCGGAGGCCGGGGACGCCGTTGGCGATGCCACGCTGATGGAGTTGTTCGAGGCGGGGAACTTCTTGCGGGCTGGTGGCGACGACGATCTTGCCGCATTCTTCGAAGGGGATTCCATGCTCCTGGCAGAAGCGCTTCATCGAAGCAGCTCCGGCAACGCAGTTGCGCGCCTTCAGCGAGCCCGTCTTGTAGTAAATGCCGGAATGAATCACGCCGCTGTTGTGGCCGGTCTGATGAGCGGCAACGCGGTCTTCCTTCTCAACCACCGCAAGGCGGAGGTCGCGGAAGCGACGGGTGATTTCCAGCGCGGTTGCGAGTCCTACGATGCCTGCGCCGATGACGAGCAGGTCGACTTCACGGTCAGCCATATGGCGGGATTATAGGGCGGGGCGGAAGGGGTTGCCATGATCGGGGTCACACGGAGCAGTCAGCAATCAGCACTCAGCATTCAGGGCTCAAAGCTCAGATGTCAAACGAGGTTGCTCCCATGGGTTAGGAGCGCTCTTGTGCAGCCTCGTTGATTGAAAGCCAAGCGACCTGCTGAGAAAGCGGCATAGTGATTGGAAGCTGGTTGGTGCGGGTTTGTTTGCCGGAAAGGAGCTCCATCTTTGTGCCAACAAGTTCGCGCAGTTGAAACCCCCACTTTGGGCACTCGCACCGTTTTCAACAAGAGGGTAAACTGTTGCCCGAATGTCACTCACACTGGAAGTGGCGGGGCGCAGCGATGTGGGGCGGGTGCGTCCGTCAAATGAAGACCATTACGGGTTTGACGAGCAGCTCGGCATTTTTGTGGTGTGCGACGGGATGGGAGGACACGCCGCCGGAGAGATAGCGAGCCAGATCGCTGTCGAGAGTGTGCTGAGTTTTTTTCGCGATCGCAAACCCGAGGCCGGAGACACGGCCTACCTGGAAGACGCTCCGCTGGGGGCGCGCCTGCTGGCCGAAGCGGTGAAGCAGGCCAATGAAGCCATTCTGGCTTACGCCGACGAACACAAGAACACCTCCGGGATGGGGACGACGCTGGTGGCGGCGCGCTTCTCCGAAGGCCTGTTCAGCATTGCCAATGTGGGTGACAGCCGGATTTATCTTTTCCGCGAGGGCCAGCTGCTGCAGCTGACTGAAGACCACTCGCTGGTGATGGAGCAGGTACGGCGAGGGATGATCACGATGGAGCAGGCGAAGAAGTCGTCGGCGCAAAACATTATTACGCGCGCGCTGGGAACGGATGAAAGCACGTTGCCTGACCTGGGCGAGTTTCCCGCTCAGGGGGGCGACACCCTGCTGTTAACGACCGATGGCGTTATGCGTCACGTGGATGATGACGAGATTCGAAATATCCTGCTGCAATTACCTTCGCTTCAGACGGCGTGCGACACTCTGATTGACCTGGCCAATGACGGCGGTGGCGAGGACAACTCTACCTGCGTGCTGGTGCGCGTGCGAAATGGCGCGTCACCTGCTCAACCCCGAGATGCAGGGAATGGGTCCTGAGATCAGAGGTCCTGGAACGCGGCTTCTTGGATCAACGACAGGACTGGTTGCCGAAAGCTGCGGCGCTGGCGCACGATCGCCCGCAGATGACAGCGGTGACGGGTCTGTTAGACTCGGAGGTTGGAGTTCCGCATCGAGTCACCACAACAGGCCGCCAGTCAAAGATATCCTCGCGAGTTAGAGCCTCCAAAGCCGGTCCCACGCACCAGCCCGTTCGTTTACGCGGTGGCGATCGCGTTGGGTTTGTTTTCCGGCTGGGTCAATCAGAAAGTAGATGACGCGCTGCTGACTGCGCTATGCGTGCTGGCCTTCAGCATGATGATGGGTGTGTGGAAGAAGCAGCGGCCCTGGCGATGGATGCTGCTGGTGTGGGTGGGCGTGCCGCTGATGCTGGCCTACTACCATTTTGTTGTGCACTGGCCGCATGACCGCGGGCAGGTATACGGGGCTTTTCTGCAACTGCTGGCGGCAAGCGCGGGCGCGCATGGCGGTCATTTTATGCGGCAGATGATCGATCATGTGTTTCTGCAGCGGGAAGAGTAGCGGTCAATTCCGGCCGGAGAGGCCTTGCAAAGCGCTGGCCCGACGCTCGGCGATTTGCTGGTCAGCCAGACGGCCGCCGCGCTGGTAGAGCTTGGCAAGATGCTCCCAAGCCTCCGGCGCGTCCGGATTGAGCTTGACCGCCTGTTCCTCAAAGGAAGTCGCTTGCCCGATATTGCCCAAGGCCATCCAGGCTGCGGCGCGCGCTTGCAAGATGATGAAGCTGAAGCTGCGTCCTTCCCTGGCTGCGAGCAAGTCAGGTGGCGCGGTGGTGCTGGCCTGCTCGAGCGCCTGCAAAGCTTGCTGCGGCTGTCGGGTTCTTAAGTAGAGCAGAGCCAGCTTCAAGAGCGCTTGAGCCTTCATGGACGGATCTGGGGCAAATTGAATGGCCTGTTGCATGGCATGGATCGTTTCTGGATAGCGCCGGTTGCGCTCATACAATTCAGCTAGCGAAAACCAGATTTGAGCTTCCTTGGGGGCCAGCGACAGCGCGGCAAGCCACTGTTTCTCGGCATCCGGGTCCTGACCGCCTGCATAGTAAAGAGCCGCCAGCCGGGCCATACTCTGAAGCTTCAAAGAGGGATCAGAGGATAGTCTGACAACCGCCCGCAGCGCCTCCTCCGCGTCCGCCGTGCGCCCCTGCCGCCCGTAAAGCTCCGCAAGCGAAGACCAAACCTGAGCCTGGAATTCGCTCAGCCTGGCCCAAGGCGTGACTTCACGGGGCGCGAGAGCCAGCGCCAGGCGCCAATCTTGCTCAGCCGCGGAGTCGGGCTGCAAGGCAAAAAGAATCTGGCCGCGATACCAGCGGGCATGAGCGCTGGCGGGGAAGATCGCCATAGCCTGGTCGGCAGCCTGGAGCGCTTCGCTGTTGCGGTGCAACGCCGCAAGGACAGAAGCAGCGTCGACCCACTGATTGAAGGAGGCGGCGTTCAGCGGCAGGGGATCGCGAGGCAAGGGCGCAGTGGCGCAGTCGACTTCGAATCGGCGGATCAGGTCTTCGTTGGCCGGCGTACGTCGCACGAGAACGATCGCTACCTCATCGAGATATACCGGACGCCACTCCTTGCTGCCGCAATCCTGTTTCAGGCGATCGAGCGCGATTTCCGACAAGGTTAGAGGAAAGATGATGGTATTGATGCCGTAACGGTCGGCCTCTTTTCGCCACGCTTCGGAATCCAGCGGCGTGTGGCGCAGTTCAGCTTCGTGTGACAGCAACTCAATGCCGAAGGGCACTTCGCGGCCATCGATGTAATCACGGCGTTCCGGTCCCAGCGCCCAAAGGATGTATCCGCCCTCGTTGAAGGTATTGAAGACCTCGCCTGGAAGATTCTGTTTGCGGATGAACTCGGCCGCGCGTATGGGAAACCACTCCGACACGCCGCTACCGAAGGTGGATAAAGCGGGTTCGGCGAGATAGTGGTAGTTCGTAAGCACATCAGCGGCGCGCACGACGGCAACTGTCACGAAAATCACGGCCGCGGCCATGGCCAGCGCTGCGCGCCTGCGGGGGTTGGTGATTCGCGAGCGGATCCACGGCAATGCAGAAAAGAGAACTGACCCCGCTACCACGACGAGAATACAACTGGCCAGCGCCATGAATCGGAGATGCCGGATGACTTCGAACAGGGCAACGAGCAGCAGCAATGCTGCTCCGAGGCGGCGTCGCAGGAGGGCGACTATAACCGCGAGAACCACAACGACAAAGATGAGATGTGCAAGGTCATTGGTGTTCCGCACTGTGAAGCTGGCGAAGGGGCTGGTCCAGTTCCAGCGCAATGGGGCGATTTCACTAACGGAGATGCCCATGGTCGACGCGGTGAATTGGCTTGTCTCTTTATAGATCTTCCATCCCCAGGGGTTCAGGATGGTTACCGCAACAGTAGCTAGGAACCAGGGGATTCCACGCTTCAGGCGCTGGATGGCGCGAACGCGGCGCTCTTCGCCAAAGGGCAATTCCAACAATTCGACTACGGCAAATGCCCCGAAAAGCCCGAAAGCGGCGAAGAAGCTGAAATGGACGTTCACCCAAACCAGCATCAGCAGAGGCAACAACCAGAGCGCCGCCCGGCCGGTCTGATGGTTTTCCCAAAGCACAGAGAGATAGGCGGCGAATAGGACAAGAGCGAACAAGTCGGCGCGCGGAACCGTGCGCATCGCGATAAACGGAATGACCAGAATCGCAATGGAGGCGGATGCGGCGTTACCACGACGCAATAACAACGCCACAATCCCGGCGCAGGTGATTGCACATGCCCAGGAGAGCAGTTGATAACCACCCAGCAAGTAAATCCAGTAAAGGATCAGCCCGCCGAGCGGGGGATACACCGCGTCCTTTCCTGCAATGGTGTAGGAGAGTACGTCGGTGGTGAAGACGTGGTGATGTTGAGCAATCCAGCGGCCTCGCGCCAGTTGCCAGCCGAAGTCTGGGTCGCCGACGGTGGCCAGCGCTGACAGAAACGCATACACGAGCGCAACGCCGGCGAGCACGAGAAACAGGCGGCGCTCAAGCCTGGAAGGCTCGTTCGCAAGGGCGTTGTTGTCAGAGTCTGGTGCGGGGTTACGCAACATCGTCGGTGAACCGGTGCTGTAGGTTATGGGGCAACATAGCAGACCGCGAGAGCGAATGTACAGAGCACCACTCTGAGCCCTGGGCCATTGTCCTATCTGCTCGCCCGCATGTGGGTTGTGTTGCACTATCGGATTGCGGCGGCATGCGTCCAAGTCGTCAGCGCATTCAACGTGCCAACGCGGAGGTGTGTTCGATGTTGGGAGAAATCAGGGATAAGACCCATGTCGACTTGTTCAAAAGGCTCGCTGCAGCAAATGCCTCCCGCGTAAGCTCACGGAGGGCGCTTGGTTCGGGTAGAGCCCTCCTGCTGAAAGCATCGACTCTTCTGCTTACCGTCACGATCGCCGGGAGGCTGTTTGCGCAGGCGCCGGCAACGATCTCGCCCGAAGAGCGTACGCTGATGGCGTCGCGGATCTATCACATCGTGAGCACGTTCTTTCCGGGGCTCTCGCAGGAGAAGTTCGATGCCGATTATGAACAGTATCTCGGAACGATCTTGCGCTCCGACGATCGTCGGGAATTCGATCTGGCGTCGATGAAGTTGATCGCCGACCTGCACGACGGGCATTCCTGGTTCTACGACAACTGGCTCGACCAGAACTATGGACAGCCAATCGGCTTTCTTGCCTATCCGCTGGGCACGAAGTGGACCGTGGTACGCAGCCAGCTTGACGCGATCCATGTGGGCGACGTCATTACCGCAATCGATGGCACACCCATGCAGGAGTTCTTTGCGCAGAAGCGCGTTTACGTTTCCTCGTCGAGCGATCGCGATGCCGGGTTGAGCTTCTTCGACACGCCTGCAATTTTTCCTGAGAAGTTCACGATCACGGTGGAGGGTGGCCGGCAGGTGACGATTGATCGCAAGAACGACAAGAAGAGTCCGCTGCCGGCCGAGAAGTCCGAGGGCCGCTGGCTGGTGGAAAAGTCGGTGGCATATATCAAGGTGCCGACATTTCATGGCATCGAGACGCAGGCGCAGGCGCTCGAGTTGTTGAAGCAGTTCCACGACGCCAAGGTGCTGATCCTCGACGTGCGCGGCAACCCCGGCCTGGGAGCGCCGAATGCCTTGCAGCATGCCTTGATGCTTCGGCCATATCAATCGTGGACCGAGTCCAGCGAGGAACATGGCGGGGCTATGCTGCGCAGCTACGGGTTGCCGTATCCCGGGCACTCAACCCTGACGCTGACGGATACGGTTGTCACTCCTGGCGCGCCGGCGTATGCCGGCAAGCTGATCCTGCTGACCGATCGCGTGTGCTCATGCGCCTGTGAAGATTTCGTGATGCCGTTCAAGTATTCGAAGCGCGCGACGCTGGTAGGCGAGACGACCGCCGGCAGCTTCTCCATGACGCGGCACGTTGACTACGACAACGGGATGATCCTGAATATCGCCGCCGTGCATCACACGTTTCCCGACGGATCGCAGTTCGAAGGCGTCGGTATTTCACCCAATATTGCGGTGGAGGTGACGCCCGAGGAGCTGCGCACGGGGCGCGATATTGTTTTGCAGAAGGCGCTGGAGATCGCGCAGCAGCAGTGAAGGAGGCCGCGCTCACCCAGTCTCGAACTACGCGAGACCCCTCGACAGGCTCCGGCCGGGCTCAGGGCGCCTGCCGTCTCAGAGGGTGCGATGCGTAACGAAAAGTCCCACGCGAGCAAACGAAGCCTTTGATGTGGCGCCCAGCCATCGCGCTTATGAAGTGAGCTTCCGGGTACACCGGTCAGTTCTTTCGCACAAGCCAGGGAGCATAGGCAGCCATGTCGATGGCCGGGGCGGTGCCTATTTTTTGCAGCCGGCTGATGAGTTCGAGGAGAAAGCACGTCGTCGCTTTGTCATGCGGGGCCGGGGTGACGCAGTTTGCTCCCTGGCAGCCGAAGGTGCCATAGGCGGCGATGCAGCCGAAATCGAGCCGGCCTTCATCCTGGTCGGCGGCGAGCAAGGGCGAAAGATATTTGCCGATGTCAGCTGTCTTCCAGGTGTTTTCAAAAGCGAGAAATCCCGCCAGAATCGGCTGCGGTGTTGCCGTGCGCTGCCCATCGATGGTCTGCACCGGGGCGCTGGTGCGATGCAGACGGCGTACAGTCGCGGCCTTCTGCTGGGCATATCTCACATAGCGGGGCCGGATGTCCTGCTTGGCCTCGAAGAGGGCGTAGACGGCCTCCGCCGGCACAACGATCTGATTCTGGTGCTCGAAGATCAAGGGCGTGTACTGACGGTCGAAGAGCACGATGTCAATCTGATCGCTGAACCGGCCGTTGCTGTCCACAATGGTCGCTTTCGCCACGGCATAGCGTTGCGGCAGGTATTTTGTGAACAGCGTAATCCACACCGCCTCGCTGCTATCGCCTTTGGCAGACGAATGCGCAAGTGCCTCGCGGGCGGTTTTCAAGTCCTGCTCCACGCGTTGGTGCAGGGCCTGCATGAGCCTCGGCAGCGACCACTCGACTTTAAAGCTCATCGCACGATGTCCTCCCAGGACGATGCCGCGGCTTCTCTCGCAGCTTTGGCGGCTGCGCTGACTCTTGCCTTTTCCTGTGCCGTCAGATCGTCCGAAATAATGTTGTTGCTGTTTGCCGGATCGGCGATTCTGGCCGTCGGAAGGGAATCGCGGAGATAATCGAAAACTCCGATGACGCGCTGCGACAGCGTCGGCTGAGGGTTGTAGGATACGAGGCCCGGCAACGGTTTCGCCGCGAGAGCGCGGATGACCGAGAGCTCAAGATAGAACGACGGGAAGTCGAGCCCTTTCTGATTTCTCCACAGCTTCAAGACGCGTATCTCGTCCGCCCGTCCCGAGCCAATGACCGTTTGGGCATGGGTAAGAACATTGGTTTTGGTCCAGGTGTCGGCCTTGCGCCGGTAGAGGCTGTGATCGCTGGAAAGCGCGTTCTGGCGTTTCCCCGGCACCAGATCCACGGAGTAGTTTGACTTTGAAAGGGCACGGCTTTCAGCCGTGCCGTGGTGAGTCCCTAATGTTGTCATCCCGAGGAGGGCTTCAGCCCGACGAGGGATCTGCTTTTCCGGCACCGATATATTGAGCGAAACATTCTGGCGCCTGGGCGAGTAGCCGGCCGAGGTCAGGCAGTCGAATAGCTTGTTGTAGAGCTCTTTCAAGGTTCCGCTGGTATGCTCCGACAGCGATAGAAACAGGTCGATATCCGTCCCGCTGCGAACGGCAGTGCCTTTCATGAAAGAACCGCTGGGATGGACACCTAGCAGATTGTCTCCTGCCCATTGCCGCAGGATGGGCATTAAAGTAGCTTGCAGGGTAAGCAGCGGCGAGTTTGGGCCCGCATCCACCGCTTCACGCAGAAGGATGGTGTGTAGATACTGGTCTGCGGTCATGGTTAAAAGGGAATTGTAAGCGGGTGCCACAGAGTCTGTCCTGAGCGAAGTCGAAGGATTCGCGTCCATCTTTTGGACACTAAAGCGGGTGCCGGCCCACCCTTTCAATCTAACTCCTGAATATTTCGGGTGTGGGTGCCTCATCCTTCCCGCTTCAGCGGGAGGATGGGCCCGGAGCTGTGAGCCGCATCACGGCACGAACCGCAACCCGCACCTAGACTCCAACCATGCCTTGGGGTTTGAAGCGTTACCAGGACACTGGAGACCTGCACTTCATTACCTTCAGTTGTTACCAGAGACAGCCATTTCTCTCCACACCCAACGCCTGTCGAGTCTTCGAGGAGACCCTTGAAGACGTCCGCCGCTGGTACGGGTTGTATGTGAAGGGCTATGTCGTCATGCCCGAACACGTGCACCTGCTGGTCAGCGAGCCCGAACGCAGCAGCCTGCGTGTCGCCCTCCAGATGCTGAAGCAGATTGTGTCGCAAAAGCTCAAGCCCAAACTGTTGGCATCATCGGGTATGGGTACGGGTACGGGTGCCCCATCCTCCTCGCTTCAGCGAGAGGATGGGCCCAACGCACGACCCAAGCGCTTCTGGCAGGTCAGGTACTACGACTTCAACGTCAGGACGCGCAAGAAGCAGATTGAGAAGCTACGTTATATCCACCGAAATCCTGTGCATCGAGGGTTAGTCGAGAAGCCGGAGGATTGGCCGTGGAGCAGTTTCCTCCATTACGCAACCGGGGTCGAAGGTGTGGTGGAGATAGAGTCGGAATGTACAGGCCGCAAGCGTGAACGCATGGGCATGCCCTTGCAGCTAACTGTCACAGGTAGACCGGTTACGTTTGGCGACGACAAACAGACAGCCCTGGGCACCCGCACCCGAAGTTGAGTGGAACCACCTTGTATGAGGGAAAGGATGGGCCACCCGCCGCAGGCAGCAGGCTTAGCTTACGTACTTATAATGCCTTTTGATGAAGTCTATTGTTTTGGTGTACTTCTCTTTGGCGTAACTCGGTGCCGAACACCTCATCTCGTCGAGGACTGGCAGTAATGGGCTTGAAAAATTCGACATGCCGTTCTGGAAGCGATAAGCCATTACGTTCTCCGATGACATGTTCTTTGATTTGAAAGGGATGCTGTCAGAAACAAAGTCAGCACGATTAGGGTCAAAGCCAGCCTGCAAGAATTTCAGGGTAGCCGAAGGAGTTAGTAGAAGTCCGATCCAATCCTGATCCTCGCAATATTCATGCGCTTCAAGGAAAGACGGGCCAAGGATTATCGGCGGAGAAGTTGAAGTAAAGGCGGTTCCAACGCTTATCGCCCCTCTCAGGGGTAATCGGATCTCGACAGACTTCTCGATAAGTCTTGTGCATAGAAGGCTGAACCATCCGTAAGAACGCAATGGACTATCGCCGCCAAGGTCGGGTGCAAAAATCGCAATCGTATCGGAGAAGACCACGCACTCCACCTGTCCGTGTTCTTTCACATTCCGATCTTCCAACGTTCGTAGAAGGTCATCAAGCTGCCTCGTCAACATCGCCCGTGGAAATTCCTGATCCGTCGGTCGAATCAGATTTTTGAAACCCAGAACGTCAAAAACCCCAACAAAGGCATCTCTTCGCTTCCACTCGATCATCGGATCGATCCTCTGCTTGCTGACACCGAACACGCCGAGTGCCCCCGGGTCTAGAACTTCGGGAGACCCGGGCTCCCGTGCGATACATTACTCGAACAATTGCGACAGCAGCTTGAAATATGGCGCTGGCACACAGAAGACCTCGCCGCGTAACCACCGCCCCCGTCGCCGAAATACTTGAGAATAGGCTCCCAGGGTCACCCAATGCTCCGCTGGTACTTCGGTCATAGGGAACCATTTGCCCCCGTAATCCTTCTCGCCCATCTCTTCGACCATGATCTCATAGAGCTCCTCCCTCACCGAGAGCGGGACATCGGAACCAAAGTCCTCATGGATCTTCTTTATCGTTGCTCCCAATCCGCAGAGGTTGGCATTAATCGCTCCGTAAATTCCCACCTGATCTACGGCGTCTACAATTCCAGGATTTGCCCCAGCCATCATTGCTTCCAAGGCAGTACGAAATCTTGGATCGTGCTTAAACCCAAGAATAAACATCACTTGATCGACTGGATCTTCGAATTCTCTGCGGATCACGGCTAGCATTGTAATCCCGAGCACAAAATGACGTGGACGGGTGGCCCACCCTTTTCTGCTCTGGGTGCCCCATCCTTCTCGCCTTCAGGCGGGAGGATGGGCCCATCGTTCCGGGGAAGGTTCAATACCGAGGGCCCATCCTCTCGGCAAAGGCGCCGAGAAGGGTGGGGTACCCGCTCTCATGCCTGATACCGCGCTTCCCGATATCTCAGGCTGAACAATATCGCCACTACGGCCAGGACGAGCGGGCAGATCAGGCTGGCTTCGGGACCTACCGTTCCTCCCGTCAACCACGGTGGCCCGTTCAACGTCACGTGGAAGAGATTGTGCGACGGGGCAAGTCCGCTGTTGGGCACCCCATAGAAGAATGTCTGACTCCAGTCATAGCCGATGTGAAAGCCCACCGCGCACCATAGAGTTCCGGTGCGGCGCAGGAACAAACACAACAACAGTCCGAACGACACGACCGACAGCCCGCCCAGTAGGTTTTCCCCTTGGTTGCTCAGGTGGCCCAATCCGAAGAGAGCTGAGAGGGCCGCTGCCGCGGGCCAGAAGCCTATGCCAGTCGTCAGCGTAAACTGCGCATACCCGCGAAACAGAAACTCCTCAGCTATGGCCGCTAACAGGAATGCCCCGGCCCAGGCAGCCGCCGACATCAGAATCGTGGTGGCGTGAATCGTAGGACTCGCGATCTCAAGCCCATGCAGCAGGTAAATGATGAGCACAGTTGCGCTGTTGGCGAGGAAGCCGATCCACAATCCCAACCACAGGTGCTTTATCACTCCTTTTTGCAGGGGCAGGCCATACTGACCGATCTCGCGTCTTTCGATTTTGCTCATGACCCATGCACCCAGCGCAACGATGGGTACGAAAATAGCATCCTGTACGGCGACACTGGATGGCGTGAGCTTCTCGGGCGCAAATCCCGCCGGGATCAGAAACCGGATGATAATCGCACGCGCCACGGCGCCCATCGCGACCAGCATCAGCAGGAAAATCAGCAGCCGCCATCCTGCGCGCAATCCTTTGGGTCCAATCATCACCTTCGACAGACCGATCGTGTCGCTGCCCATGTCGTCTCCTTCTTGACTGCTTTGTCCCCATAAAATGGCGGCTCCGCCGCCGTTCCTACTACGCAAAGCTGTGCCGGAAGGTTTCATTGACCGTTGCAAAGAGGCGCTATCGCGGCGGGTGGGGCACCCGAGCATTAAGACACTCGTCAGGCGTATGAGTCCCCAAAAAAGAACGGGGCGCTCATCGCGCCCCGCTCACTGACAACCGGCAACTGACAACTGACAACCGACAACCGACAACTGCCTCTAGTCGTGCACGCCGTCCATAAACGCCCGCAGCTTGCGTGAGCGCGAGGGATGACGCAGCTTGCGCAGCGCCTTGGCTTCGATTTGGCGAATGCGCTCGCGGGTGACGGCGAATGACTGGCCGACTTCCTCGAGCGTGTGCTCGCTGCCGTCTTCCAGCCCGAAGCGCATCTTGATCACCTTTTCCTCGCGAGGCGTGAGCGTGCGCAGCACTTGCGCCGTCTGCTCTTTGAGGTTGACGTTGATCACCGCTTCGGCCGGCGAAACCACCGCGCGGTCCTCGATGAAGTCGCCAAGGTGCGAATCTTCCTCTTCGCCGATGGGCGTCTCCAGCGAGATGGGCTCCTGCGCGATCTTCAGCACCTTGCGCACCTTCGCCACAGGGATGTCCATCCTCTTGGCGATCTCTTCCGAGGTAGGCTCGCGTCCGAGTTCCTGCACCAGCTGCCGCGAGGTGCGGATCAGCTTGTTGATGGTTTCGATCATGTGCACCGGAATGCGGATGGTGCGCGCCTGGTCGGCGATGGCGCGGGTGATGGCTTGACGGATCCACCACGTCGCGTAGGTCGAGAACTTGTAGCCGCGGCGATACTCGAACTTGTCCACGGCTTTCATCAGGCCGATGTTGCCTTCCTGAATCAGGTCGAGGAACTGAAGGCCGCGATTGGTGTACTTCTTCGCGATGGAGACCACCAGTCGCAGGTTGGCTTCGATGAGCTCGCGCTTGGCGTACTCGGCATCGACGTCGCCCTGGACGATCTCGCGCTGCGTGCGCTTCAGCTCGGTGAAGCTGGCGCCCGCGTCGTGCTCCATGCGCTCCAGGTCGGCGCGGATCTGGCGCGCCTGCTTGCGGTACTCCTTCTTCTGCTCGTCGGAGCGCGTGGCCTCGGCGCGCTTGTCGAAGTTGGCCGCCTGTTTGTCGAGCCCGCGCATGCTGTCGACCGTCTTGTTGACGCGATCGATCAGGCGCTTGCGCTCGGTGTTGGTGAAGCCCAGGCCGCGAATGCCGCGCGAGACCATGATCTGCTCGCGCCCCAGCGTCCAGTAGCAGCGGCGATAGTCGCGCGGCCGCTTCTTCTGCACGATCCCGGCAAGCTTGTCGGCCAGCTGGATGGCTTTCTTGTAGTGCTTGGCCAGATCGTCGATGCGGCCGGTTGTGTCCTGCAGGCGATTGTTGACCACCTCTTCGGTGATCTCCTCTTCGTCGAAGAGCACGATCTCCTTGATGGAGCGCACGCCGCGCTTGAGGTCGTCGCCGATGGAGATGATCTCGCGGATCACGATGGGCGAGCGCGAGAGCGCCTTCAGAACGCGGAGCTGTCCGCGCTCGATGCGCTTGGCGATTTCTACTTCGCCTTCGCGGGTGAGCAGCGGGACCGTGCCCATCTCACGTAAATACATGCGAACCGGATCGTTGGTTTTCTCCAGCGTGCCGGGCGAGAGATCCAGCTCCATGTCCTCGCCGGCTTCCATGTCCTCGAACTTCTTGTCGCCGCCCATCTTGGGCCCTTCGAGCACGTCAATGCCCTGCGTGCCGATGGTGGTCAGCAAGTCCTCGAGGTCGTCGGGGGAATGCATATCGTGCGGGATGAGATCGTTCACCTCGTTGTACGTGAGGTAGCCCTTCTCCTTACCCACATCGATCAGTTTTTTGATATCGTCGAACTTGTCATCAAGAGCCAAAGCGGAAATTCCTCTACCGTGGCGTCACCTGGAGGTGCGCGTTAGTTGTGTGCACACTGCGGCGGGAGCGGTACTGCCTGTACCGGCATATGCAGAAACTTTCAGATTCTATCATGGCGTAGGCCCGCCGCCCTAGCCTTTTCTTTGGGTTACGACCTGTCGGGCTTAGCCCGTTGCACACAAATCGCTGCAATATATGCGTAACCCCTAGAAAATTAGATGTTTCCACTCTGGAATAGGGTTCACGGGATAGCCTGGAGTTTCGGATTTCTGTCAGGCGCTTCCACGCGATCTGGATCTGTTGCCGGTGATCGGCAACTGCTTTCTTTTCGCCATTTCCGCGTCGTATGCCGCCTGAAGCTTCCGCCTCGCAGAAATACGCGTAGATCTCGTCAGGACGCGGGCCTTTTTCTGGGCGCTTGGCTTCCGAAGATGCGCTTTGCGAAGCTCAGCCATAAATTCTGCCCTCCGCTTCGGCCCTCCTTCTTCCAGGACCCGAGCCAGACCAATCGGCCGAAAGGCTGGCCAATAGGCGTGTCCCCACTCAACCATCTCCATCAGAAGAGGCAGCAATCCAATGCCTCTTTCGGTAAGACTGTAGATGGCTTTCTGTTTATGGCTGGGATCGTGAGACTTGACGATGATGCCTTGCTTGACCAGTCGCTGAAGACGATCAGCCAGAATATTCGACGCAATCCCTTCCGCAGACTTGGTCAGGAGTTCGCGAAAATGCCTGCGATCCTGGAAAATGATGTCGCGGATGATGAGCAGGCTCCACTGATCGCCAAACATCTCGACCATCAGGTTGATAACACAGCCTGACCTGTGATCTTTGCGCACTCTGCCTCCCCTCCAGCTTGACATTTCCTGCCTGAAGTAATTGTACAACTGGTTGCAGATAATAACTGGTTGCATTGTTGGCAAATGATGGTCGCCGTTTCCCGCTAATTCTTCCTTTTCAACAGCCGTTGCAGTTGGAGCGACAGGACGCCATTAGCCTCATTGCCGGCAGCTAATTTCCAAAAGTAACCCCAACAACAATAAACAATAACTAGTTGTGAGATACAACTGGTTGTATAACACTAGCATTCTCTTATTTCCCATAGAATCGCCGCCGCCAAGGTGTGGTTTCTTGTAGACGTCCGTCGGCTTTCCGCAGTCCGATCTGCGAACGAGCGCTACTTCCCATGACCGCTCTCATGCAATCGCACTGCACCGCGAGTAGTCCATCTCTGATTTCATTCGTGCCGTAACGAAAGGCAGGGTCAGACGGCATGTCGCGGAAGTTGGTGGCAGCCCGCATGCCTTCGTACACCCCGTGCACGCAACTGCGCACTCTTCTGCTCTGCGTTCCACTGCCTGGCTGGAAGGCCAAGGCAGAACAGACTCAGCGCTGTCGCAAAGTAAGCGGGCTGGCAGCCGCAACGCCTTCCCTCACCAGGCCGATAAGAGAACAACCGAACACGAGCCACTGCTTCTAGAGGTTTCCACCATGGCCACTCACATGAAATCAACTCAGGAGGAGTTATGAATCGACTACAACTTTGGAAAGTAGTAGGTGCCGTACTTCTTGCATGTGGTTTAGCAACCGCTCAAAGCATCACCACCTTCGACGCTCCGGGCGCGGGCACAGGCGCCGGCCAGGGCACGGGGGGCTTCGGCATCAACCAGCAGGGGACTGTCGTAGGTTCCTTCGTCGACTCAGGCAACGTCTTTCACGGCTTTCAGTGTGTTTCCGGCTGCGCTTCGCCCAGCACCTTCAGCGAATTTAATGCCCCGGGCGCGGGGACAGCCGCGGGCCAGGGCACGATTACTTTCGGCATCAACATGTTTGGAGTGATTACAGGTTTCTACGTTGACGCAAGTAACGTCTCTCACGGCTTCGTGACGGCTGCTCCGTTCACGACCTTTACGATTTTGAACGAGCCCGACGCCGGGCAAGGCGCCGGCCAGGGCACCATCGCGGGCAACATCAACCTGCGAGGGGAGATCGCCGGATACTACATTGACGCAAGCGGTATATCTCACGGCTTCGTTACCGCTCCGCCTTACACGACCTTCACCTCATTCGATCCCGTGGGCTCCGTATCCACGAATACCGCAGTGGCTAGCGCCCTCAATCGGGACGGGTCGGTCACCGGAACTTATTTTGACGCGAGCGGCGCGCTTCACGGCTACGTACGCGCTGGCAACGGCACCATCACCGAGTTCGACGTCAGCGGAGCAGGCACGGGCTCCGGCCAGGGCACCGGCGGCTCAAGCATCAGCGACCTGGGGACGATCACAGGAAACTACATCGATCCGAGCGGCGTGAATCACGGCTTCTTGCGTGGTCGCTCCGGCGACATCACCACCTTCAACGTTTCGGCAGCGGGTACAGGTTCTGGGCAAGGCACCGTACCTGAGGGCATCGACCTGCTGGGAGAGATTACAGGCCAATACATCGACGCGAGCGGCGTGAATCACGGCTTCGTGCGCAGCCGGTTCGGAGCTATCACCACCTTCGACGCTCCGGGGGCAGGAACGGCCTCTGGCCAGGGCACTATTCCGGCGACCCCCAACCTGTTTGGCGCGATCGTCGGACAATATATTGACGCGGGCAACCTGCATCACGGCTTCCTGCGGAACCCGTAAGCTCGCCCTGAGGTAAACAGGCATTACCAGTTGATGGTTGATTCGGGGACGCGAGAAACCTGAACGTCCGGTTGGGGCAAGGGAGAGGAGTGTCGCATCACCGCCTCTCCCGACCTGCCATTGGGTTGCGACCTTGCGTCCCTCAGCAAACCGTTCCAAAACGGTCCCGGAAAAACCTGAACTTGCGCTATGCGCTTGTTTCCCAGCGGCTCTAGATGCATCCTGATTTTGAAGTGGTGACAGGATCGATGTGGTCACCAGAATCCTCCACCAGGGTTTCTCCCTGTCCTTGGTCGCTACTCCCTTTCTTGGCGCAACCAACGACTAGCAAACTTTGACGCTCAACCTGCTCCTCCTGGGCCTTGCAGCCCACGGGCAGCAATACCAAGGGCCTCGCACAAACCAGGTTGCGGGCGCCGAGGCGTTCCGCCTTGGTTCGGGCAACGATTCAGAAAGGAGAAGCTTTATGAGACAACGATCATTCAGGATTTTTGTCTCGTTATGTTTCCTGCTGCTGGGGGTCGGCGCCCAGGGGCAGTATAGGCGGCCTAAACCAGACGTAAACTCCACGACACCGCCAACGAACGCCGATCTGGCAGTTTACAACGGGGTATCGGACAGCATCACCGTACTAGTAATGAATGCGACCCCGTACGACATCGTATTTCAGGACTGGTCTATCACTGCCCGTAATGAAACGGAGATGACACTTGAGGACCTTAACAGATTTATGTTCGTTCCGGTGGGGATTATCCCCGGCCTTCCGGAACAGGACTTCCTCAAGCCAGGCGATCCGGGCTATGTCGCGAACTACATAGACACGACCTCTCACCCGTATCCGGTGGTGTTTTCTTTTAGCGATCTGCCGCATTCCCCGATTGATCCACCAGCCAACCTCGACAACTGGGTCCATTTCACCGTAAAAGGGGTACCGTACAGACCGTGTAATTACGACGGGTCGATCTGCTCCGACCCCGTCTCTCAAGACGTCCAAGTGGGCCTATGGATGTATCGAAACGGTACTGGGGCCAAGCAAACCGCCCATTGGCTACCTGAACTTAAGGCCTCACTCCATGCCGTGTTCATGACCGTCGCCCTCATTGGATCCGGGGGGGAGGTTATTCCTTTGTGGATTCAACAATACCTGTCCATGGTCGAATTGGGAAAGGCAACGGCAGCCACATGGAGTACTTCTACGGAAAACACGCGGGGAGACGACGGGCGCAAGATGTGGGTAGCATCCTATGTAGTTCCCAACCCGAACAGTCTATGTGTCCTGTCTGGCCTCGCCTGCGACCCGTCCACCCTGACGACTACCGGCGATGCAGTGTATTCCCTATGGCCGGCGCGCTATGCCGGGCCCAGCCCTGACGGCAGCCATGGTCCTTACTCTGCTGCTGAAGCAAATTTAGTAGTGGAGGTCGGTCTGCTGCGGGGTTTTAAGGCGTACCCGTGCGGTTCTAATGATGACATTTGCGCTCTGGGACGCGAACCTGTGGTCACGGTCACGGTGGTGCGGGCGCAGGATTTTGTCGTCGGCGCCATGCCAGGCCTTGCTCCGCGTCCATCGTTAAACGAGGTTCCCATGGGCACGATGCAGCTGTTCCTGTTACAGGCGGGCGCCGGCAGGATCCGGGAACTCCTCGAGAAACAGGGGCGTCCGGGACTTCTCGTGCTCCGCTCCATCCTCCAGGATCTCGCTCCCGCGCAAGAACAGGTGCTTTACGAGATGGTTCGCACCATGGGAACGGGCAGGCTCCCCACGCAACAAGAGCGCCTGGTAGTGCACTTGATAGCTGACGAACTCAAAGCGCGGCTACTGCACCCGCAGTCGCACTGAGGAAAGGAGAAATGAGCTATGTCTGCCAGCCAAAGAAGCATATTAGCTCTGGCCCTGTTGCTGGGGTTACTCATCGCGACGGCCATGCCAGCCGCAGCCCAGGTTTCCTCCAGCTACCCGCCGGACCGAGGCATCATGCCTACTGTTTACTGGTGGTGGTCCCTCACCATAATCAATCTCACTACTCACAATCTAGCGAACGTCGAAACGTCGATTAATCCATCTACGTGCGCGAGTAAGCCGTTCCACGGTAATAGCCTTGACGGACGGGCCGCCTTCCCTCTACCGCCTTATCGGACTGTGACCTGGAAGACCAACGACAATATTAATATGTTTTGTCCTGGGCCTAACTTTACTGGGCATAAGGACTTCTTACCTGAGGGGATGGACCCGAAGTGGACAATTCGTTTGAACTTCTTGGGAAGTTCCGGGTGGGAAATTCAGCAAGTCTACCTGACTCCGGCAAAGGGCTTTCAAAGCCCTGAGAACCCCCAGGGTTGGGTTAACGACGTTGCGCCGTATAACATTTCGTGCAGCTATCCAGGTGATTACACCAAGAAGTACAACGTGATGACGCTGTCGGGCACCGACCTTGTGGTCACTTTGTACAGCCCTGTAATTGAAGAGGAAAAGCCTGCGCCGTCGGCAATGGTCACCTTGGTAGTTCGGCAAAGGTGGCCGCATACACAACATGGCACCGATTATGATGATTCGCTTATCGCGCCGTGTCTGACATTCAAGTCCGTTGAGGATTTTTGACGCTTCGCTCCGGGTGTCCCACCCAAGCCGTCTTTGCTTGGGTGGGAGGCTTTCTCCGCGCTCACCTATGGCTCTGCGGGCTCCATCACACCTGGCTTTCCTGCAACGATCGCATCGCCTGCCGCAATCGCAGTTTCTCCTGTGCCAGCTGCGCTCGCGACATCACATCTTCTTTTGCCTCCAGCTCCTTCACGCGCCGCTGTAGCTGCTCCAACTCGCGCTGCCCACGCCTCCGCCGCAACGACCGGATCGCACTCTCCAGCAACTCCGCCGTCAACTCCTCGTGCTCATCCATCAGCACCGTCGCCAGCAGACTACGGTCTGCCTCCTCCAGCGGTAACGACATCGCATCCAGCCCCTGCTCATGTGCCATCAGTAGGGCATCGATCAACGCCTTCGCCGCTGACTCTTCATGCAGCCGCTCGCGCGTGAGCGCGAAGTGCGCCTGTCGGGCCGGCTCGAAATCCAGGTCCTGACCTTCGCGGCTGGTGAGTGGATCATGGCCCAGCTGCTGAGTCGTGAGCGCGTGAATCAGCACGCGCTCGGCATCCATTAACCCGCCGCCACTCCCGGCACTCACGCGCGAAGCCGAGCGAGACGACGCCGCATGACGCAACTCCTGCCGCAGTACCGCCGAATCAATTCCCAGCCGATGCGAGATCTCCGTAGCCCACTCGTCGCGAACGATGCGGCTGGGTACCCGCTGAATATGCGGTAATAAGTAATTCACCGCTTTGACCTTGCTCTCCGGAGTCCGGGCAGGGAAGAGCTTGCGCGCCCGCTCGATGAGATAGTCAAAATACTTTTGTGAACGGCGTAGAGCTTCTTCGTAGGCATCGCGACCCTTGCGCCGGATGTAAAGGTCCGGATCGAGACCGGCATCCAGCGTGAGCACCTTGATCTGAAAATCTTCGCTGACCAGCAGCGCCAGCGATCGCTCCGCTGCAGCTGCGCCTGCCGTATCTGGGTCGAAGTTCACGATGATGTTCTTGCTGAAGCGTCCGAGCAGTTTCGCCTGCACCTCGGTGAACGCCGTCCCCGAGCTGGCAATCACGTTCTGAAAGCCGGCGTTGTAAACGGAAATACAATCCATCTGACCTTCGACAAGAATTGCATACTCGAACTTCCGTATCCACTCCTTCGCTTTGTCGAGATTGAACAGCACCCGCGACTTCGAATAGATCGGCGTCTCCGGCGAGTTCAGGTACTTGGGTCCGGCCTTCTCGTCGCTGGAAAGCGTTCTTCCGGTGAACGCGATGATCTTCCCCGATTCATTCGCGATAGGAAACGTCACGCGATTGCGGAAGCGGGAGTAGGCGGTTGCCAGTTGTCGGTTGTCAGTTGTCGGCGAGCCACTCGGGTCTTCTTCCGACAACTGAGAACTGACAACCGACAACTGCTTTTCCGAGAACTGGCTTTTTTCCTTCCAGGACAAAAGCCCCGACTCCCGCAGTAGCTCTTCATCAAACTGCCTCCGCAGTGCATCCTTCAGTACAAATCCCGAATCCGGCGCGAAGCCAATGCTAAACTCCGCAATCTGCTCCGGCGTAAGGCCGCGCGATGCCAGATACTCGCGCGCATGCGCCGCCTCGGGCCGGCGTAGCTGCTCCTGAAAAAATGCGCAGGCGCGCTCGTGAATGTCGATCAAACCGCCACGCAGCTTCGCCACCCGCGCTTCTTCGGGCGAGGCATAACTCATCTTCGGCAGCGGTACCTTCAGCTTCTCGGCAATCAGCCGTACCGCCTCGGGGAAAGTTATGTTCTCGATCTTCTGGACGAACGCGAACACGTCCCCCGACGCGCCGCACCCGAAGCAATGGAAGAACTGCCGCGTGGCATGTACCGAAAACGACGGCGTCTTCTCCTGATGAAATGGGCAGAGTCCCTGAAAATTCTGCGCCCCGCTTTTGCGCAGTTTGACGTACTCGCCCACAATGCGGACGATGTCAGCCTGCTCCTTCAACGTATGCGCAAAATCCCCCGGGTTGGCCATCGTCCCAGTTTGAAGGAGGCAAGCCGGCATTTCCAGCGTTGAGGCTGATGACGATTCAGATACCAGAGGAAAACGCGGTGTGGAGCTGTGCAAAACCCTGTCCAAAGACCGCCTGAACCTCATCTGCCGACCGGACAAACGTCGCGCTACCCGTGCCTCCGCTTTACCCCGCAATTGCCCAGGGGCCGGGCCGCAAACCCCGTGTTCATGCTCTTATCTACCGCTCGAAATGGTCCGCGGAACCTCTTCTCTGCATCTCACCACCATGCCCGTTCCCATCGAGGACTACGCGCTCATCGGCGATTGTGAAACTGCGGCCCTGGTCAGCCGCCAGGGCTCCATCGACTGGCTCTGCTGGCCGCACTTTGGCTCTCCCGCATGCTTCGCCGCTCTTGTCGGCACAGAAGAGAACGGCCACTGGTCCATCGCTCCCAAAGGCCCGGCCCGCTGCTCGCGTCGCTATCTGGATCACACGCTCGTACTGGAAACTACGTTCGAGACCGGCGACGGCTGGGCCGTGCTGCTCGATTTCATGCCGCTGCGCGAGCGTAATCCTGACGTCGTCCGCATCGTGCGCGGATTGAAGGGCAACGTTGCCATGTCCATGGAACTGGTCCTCCGTTTTGATTATGGGCACACCGTTCCCTGGGTCACGCGGATGGACGACGGCGCGCTGCGTGCCATTGCCGGCCCCGACATGGCAGTGTTTCGCACCAGCGCACCGATTCGCGGCGAGGATCTCAAGACGGTCGCCGACTTCACCATTCATGAAGGTGAATCGGCAACTTTCGTTCTCACCTACGGGCCTTCCTACAATGAAATTCCGCAATGCGTCGAGCCCGAAGCGGCCCTCCGCGACACGATCAACTTCTGGCAGGACTGGACCTCGCGCGCGCAACTTCACGGTGAGTACGCCAACGAGGTCGAGCGATCCCTGATCACGCTAAAGGCGTTGACCTACCGCTATACCGGGGGAATTGTCGCCGCTCCGACGACTTCTTTGCCGGAATGGCTTGGTAGCCAGCGCAACTGGGACTACCGCTATTGCTG
This sequence comes from Terriglobales bacterium, assembly GCA_035262645.1. Lineage (GTDB taxonomy): Bacteria > Acidobacteriota > Terriglobia > Terriglobales > Acidobacteriaceae > Bog-257. Next base: position 47,191 of record DATFSK010000054.1, on the reverse strand, counting down.
GCTGCGCGACGCCACCTTCACCCTGCTCGCCTTGATGAATGCCGGCTACTACGAGGAAGCTCGCGACTGGCGCGACTGGCTGCTGCGCGCCGTGGCCGGCAGTCCCGATCAGGTGCAGATCATGTACGGCATTCGCGGCGAACGCAATCTGCTGGAATGGGAAGTGCCCTGGCTGAGCGGATACGGCGGCTCTAAGCCGGTGCGCATCGGCAATGCTGCCTCCGAGCAGCTGCAGCTCGACGTCTACGGCGAGATTGCCGATGCTTTACTGCATGCTCATTTAGCAAGCATCCCCCCGAGCGACGACGAGCTTAATCTGCATAGCGCGTTGAATGCTCACCTTGAGCAGATATGGCAAGAGCCTGACGAGGGTATCTGGGAGATACGGGGCGAGCCTCAGCACTTTACCTATTCGAAGATGATGGCCTGGGTAGCTTTTGATCGCTCGGTCAAGGCCTCAGAGGTCTACCATCTGAAGGCCGCAGAGTTGAACCGCTGCCGCGAGCTGCGCGACCGGATCCATCGCGATGTCTGCGAGAAGGCATTCAATGCGCAACTGGGGACCTTCACGCAGTCTTACGGATCCGATCAGCTCGACGCCTCGTTGCTTCTGATTCCGCAGGTTGGTTTCCTGCCCTGCAGCGATCCACGAGTGCGCGCCACCATCGAAGCGATCGAAAAGCGCCTCACCGTCGATGGCTTCGTTTTGCGCTATCGCACAGAACACGTCGACGACGGCCTTCCTGCGGGCGAAGGCGTGTTCCTCGCGTGCAGCTTCTGGATGGTCAGCGCATTGAAGATGCTTGGACGCAGCGACGATGCAAAACGCCTCTTCGATCGCCTGATCTCACTTCGCAATGATGTCGGCTTGTTGGCCGAGGAATACGATCCGAGAGGTAAGCGACAGCTGGGCAACTTCCCGCAGGCCCTTTCGCACATTTCACTCATCAACGCGGCCTTTGAGTTCAATCGAGCAGCCAGCCCGGGCCAGCAGCGCGCGGAATCCGCTACCGCGCAACCGGCACGGCGTTGAACGGCCACCGCGCCCGTGCTTTGCCTTAATTTCCGTAGTCAGCTGCCGCTACCTGTGGTTCAATGTGGCTACCGCTCCTACAGCACTTAGCTGGTGTCTATGACCTCCTCAGGGTTCAGGCTGCTTTGGCGATGGCTGGTACTCTTCGTGTGCGCTTGCAACCTCGCGCACGGCGCGGAGCCTGTGCCTCCGATCCTCGCCAATGGGAACCATAGTCCCGCGGGTGTCCTTCACGCCGGCGTTTTGACGATTCAACTTGAGGTTGCAAAGGGCCTTTGGCACCCGGAAGCCGATGACGGCGTCGGCCTGGCGGTGTACGCCTTCGGTGAGCGCGGGAAGTCCCTACAGAATCCCGGTCCGCTGATCCGCGTTTCACAAGGGACCGAGATCGACGCATCGATCCACAACGCAATAACCAGGCAGATAACCGTCCACGGCCTGGTGGATATCAGCGCCCGTAACGACGTCGTTATCGAGGTTGCTCCTGGAGGAACCGCGCACGTTCGCTTCAAAGCCACAACGCCCGGGCTTTTCAACTATTGGGCCGCAACCGACAGCGAGGATGTGAAGTCACGCTACGGTATCGACTCAGAACTGACCGGAGCATTCGTCATCGATCCACCGGGCTCCACGCTGCCCGACGAGATCTTCGTCATCGAACTGATGTCGGAGCATCCCGGTCCAGGCGCGAAACAGAATCTGGCAACCATCAACGGAAAATCCTGGCCTTACACCCAGCGCTTTGATTACGAAGTCGGCCAGCCGGTGCACTGGCGCTGGATCAATGCCAGCAACGAACCGCATGCCCTGCACCTGCACGGCTTCTACTACCGCATCGACGCCTTCAATCGTGGAGGGCAACTCCAGACCTATAGCGGCGATTCGCGTCCCATGGTCGTGACGCAACGCATCGCGCAGGGCGAGACCTTCGACATGAGCTGGTCGCCCGACCGTCCAGGCCGCTGGCTCTTCCACTGCCACATGATGATCCACATGAACCCGGCCATAGTGCCGGACGTCCCCGGATTGTCCGTCGAGGCTGCCCAGACAGCTTCAGACCACCACATGAGCGACCACGAGGCAACCGGCATGGGTCAGCTCGTCCTCGGGATCACGGTCCGCGGCCCGACTGCGTCCGTCGCCAAGCCCGCATGGCACGCGGACCGCAAGCTGCAATTGGAGATCAGCGAGCGCAGTGGCGCGCCTCGCTATGCCCTTCAACTGCACGACGCTTCGTTAACCGCGGATCCGCCTCCACCGGGATTGATCGGCCCTCCCATCGTGCTCACGCAGGGTCAGCCGGTGGAGATTGAAGTGATCAACAAACTGCAGACGCCCACCGCGATTCATTGGCACGGAATCGAGCTCGAAAGCTATTACGACGGCGTGCCCGGTTGGACCGGCGAAGCCACGCAGACGACGCCGCCCATCGCGCCCGGCTCTTCGTTCGTCGCGCGTATGACGCCGCCACGCGCCGGCACCTTCATTTATCACACCCATTGGCATGATGAGCTGCAACTAGTGAATGGTGTTTATGGCCCGCTCATCGTGCTTCCGCCCGGCAAGAAATTCGATCCCGACAGCGATCGCATCTTCCTCTTCAGCATCGGAGAATTTGGCGCTCTGCAGCGAATGGCATTGATCAACGGAACTCCCCAGAACAAGACTCTGCAATTGGAAGTGGGGAAGAAGTATCGCTTCCGCCTGATTAACATCTCCACCGACCAGCAAGCCATGCAGATCTCTCTGCGCGACCCGAAAGGTCCAACCGAATGGCGGATCGTCGCCAAGGACGGCGCTGCTCTTCCGCCGCAATCGGTCCAGCCCAGCAAGGCGCAGCTCACCGTCACCGTAGGGGAAACCTACGACGTCGAGTTCTCATCCGCGGCACCGCAGGAATTGCTGTTCGATCTTCTTCAGCCGGGCTCGAAGATCCATACGACGCAGACCTTCGTCTTCGCTCCAGCTGCGCCGACGAAGAGCACGGCGCCGTCAATGTAGTGGTTATCTGCGACTGAGATGAGGTGTAAAACAAGCAGGCGCGCCATCGCTGACGCGCCTTAGCCCGCTGGATGTCCCTGACAGTTATCCGACACTCGCTACAGCAGCGGCCACCCGAGTGCTCACCGGCATCGCACAGTCCTGCGCATCGACTACAGCAATCGTCGCGATGTTGACGATCTCTTCCACCTCGACCCCGCGTTGCAGCAGGTGCACAGGCTTCGCCATACCCACCAGAATCGGCCCGACCACTTCCGCGCCGCCGATCGGCCCCAGCAACTTGCAAGCAATGTTGCACGACTGCAAATCGGGGAAGATGAGCACATTTGCGCCGCCCTTCAGGGCAGAGAACGGGAATGCCGCCTCCAGCTTCTTTCCGCTGACTGCAATGTGTGCCTGCACCTCACCGTCGATCATCAACGTCGGGTCGGCATAGCGCGCCAGCTCGGCCGCACGGCGCACTTTCTCGCAGAGCGGATGCTTGGTGCTGCCGAAGCTGGAGAACGAGAGCATCGCCACACGCGGTTCGACGTCGAAGCGCCGCGCCTCCTGCGCCGTGGAGAGTGCGATCTCTGCGAGGTCTTCAGCGGTGGGCTCAATGTTCACCGTAGCGTCGGCGAGGAAGTACAGTCCGCCCTTCCGCGTGATGACGATGTACACTCCGGAGACTTTATGCAGCCCCTCGCGCACGCCGATCACCTGGAGCGCCGGCCGGATCGTATCCGGATAGTTCTGCGTCACCCCGGACACAATCGCATCGGCATCGCCCATGCGCACCATCATCGAGCCAAAGATGTTGCGATCGTTCATCAGCTCATCCGCCGCGCCCAGTGTCACTCCGCGCCGCTGCCGCAGCCGGTACAGCTCATTCACATACTCCTGACGCCGCGGCGCCGTCTCCGGCTCGATGATCGTAACGCCCGCCAGCGGGATGCCCATCTCCGCCGCCTTACGCTGGATCTCGTTTGTTCTGCCCAGCAGGATCGGAACCGCAATCTTTTCCTCGATGAGCACATGACAGGCGCGCAGGATCTTCTGATGATTGCCTTCCGGGAAAACCACCCGCTTCGGATTCGCCTGCGCTTTGTGGATCATCGTGCGCATCAGCTCGTGCGCCTTGCCCAGCCGCTTCTCCAGCTGCTCGCGATACTCGGCTATGTTGACCGGGTTTTGCGCGACGCCCGTTTCCATCGCCGCCTTCGCTACGGCCGCCGCCTCCCACACCAGTACCCGCGGATCAAACGGTTTCGGGATGATGTAATCGACGCCGAACTTCAGGCATTCCACGCCATACGCCCGGCAGACGGAATCCGGCACATCTTCCTTTGCCAGCGCCGCCAGCGCATACGTCGCCGCCAGCTTCATCTCTTCGTTAATCGTGGTGGCGTGTACGTCGAGCGCGCCGCGGAAGATGAACGGGAACCCAAGCACGTTATTCACCTGGTTCGGATAATCTGAGCGTCCCGTCGCCACGATGATGTCATCGCGTACGGCGCGCGCCTCCTCATAACTTATTTCGGGATCGGGATTCGCCATCGCGAAGACCACCGGCCTTGGAGCGAGCGATGCAATCATCGCGGGCGTAAACGCGCCCTTTTTGGATAGGCCCAGCAGGCAATCCGCACCCTTCACCGCATCGGCCAGCGTCCGCGCCGCGGTCTCCTTTGCGAAGCGCTCCTTATAAGGATTCATCCCTTCCTTGCGGCCTTTGTAGATCACGCCCTTGGTGTCGACCAGCGTGATGTTCTCGCGCTTCACGCCCATGCAGACGTAGTGCTCAGCGCAGGCGATGCCGGACGCACCCGCACCGTTGACCACAACTTTGATCTGGTCCAGCCGCTTGCCCGTCAGTTCCACCGCATTGGCCAGCGCCGCGCCCGAAATGATGGCGGTGCCATGCTGGTCGTCGTGGAACACCGGAATCTTCATCGTCTTCTTTAAGGTTTCTTCGATATAGAAACATTCCGGAGCTTTTATATCTTCCAGGTTGATTCCGCCAAAGGTCGGCTCCAGCAGCTGGCAGGCTTTGATGATCTCGTCCGCATCTTTTGTGTTCAGCTCGATATCGAACACATCGATGTCCGCGAATCTCTTAAAGAGGACACCCTTGCCTTCCATCACCGGCTTGCCTGCGAGCGCGCCGATGTCGCCCAGTCCAAGCACTGCGGTGCCGTTGGTGACAACCGCCACAAGGTTTCCCTTTGCCGTGTACTTGAATGCGTCCTGAGGATTCTTTTCGATCTCCAGACAGGGCTCGGCCACGCCTGGGGTGTAGGCGAGACTCAGATCTCTCTGCGTGTAGCACGGTTTCGTCGAGACAACTTCCACCTTGCCCGGCCGTGTCCCCTGGTGGTAGTCGAGCGCATCCTGCTTCGTGATTGCCATGATTCGCCTCCGCATGAATTGGATTGGGCGTGGGTTCAGCTGCCAGACAGCAAGCGAGAATTGAGATGACGGATCAGCAAGGCGGCAAGAAAAAATGCGCCGTAAAGAGTTGCTGCCGGTGCGAACCCCCCGGATTCTTCGGAAACCGGAACACGGCTTCCTACTTCGAGAATCTTCCTGTTACGGGCGGCGCAAAAGTGCGGAGGTCACAGCGGCCTGTGAGCGACAACCGTTTGCGAGGATGTTGTGGAGCGACGGGTGCGCATGAGGTGAGTGCCCGGTTCCGTGTCTTCGAGATTTGGGCCGGAGTGCTATAGGACGGCACAAGGCACCAGGAAAGTCGCCGCCTCCGGCTCCGGTTCAGGCCCGGCTAGGTCTAAACCCCGGAGCCGGCGCAGGCTTCCGCGGAAATTCGATGCTTCAGCAACCTCGGTTCGACGTTCGATCCCTTGTGCAGGCCCTGCTAGTCTCCACCCCTAGTCCCCGCGTTTCCCGCACTCGCGGAATGTCATGTTCTTTGCCTTGCACTTACTCTTACGTTTCCACTCGAAAAAAAGTTCAGCATACGATTTCGTGATGTACTCGTTCGACGCGATCCCCAGCGCCCGCGCCGTGCGATCAATCCACCGCGCTTTCCCTTCAATCTCGGCAAGGTTGCCGATAGGGGTGCGATCGAGCGTCACCTTGCCTTCGTCATCGCTCCACTCCGCGCGATACTTTTCGTACGCAAACGATGGCGAATAACCAAGCGCGCGCAGCATGGCGTCCATCGCTTTGCCATCCGCCAGCCCCGTCTCCAGCTCGCCGCGAGACTTGTGCCGCCCAATCTTGCCCTTGGTCTTATGCGTGAGCGTCCACTCGTCGCCATAACATCGCAACCGCAACAACTCGCCCCTGCGGCGCAGCTTCTGCCCAGGCAGATCGTACAGCGTGTTGACCTCGTGCGTGGAAGGCGTCTCACAGCGGAACCCGTTCTCCCGCAGCTTTTTCTCCAGCACCTTCAGATCGGAGACAAGGAATTTGACTTCCACTTCCCGTGGTGCAGCCATGAGAAGAGTCTAAAGGAAAGAGTTTCACCTGTGGTCCATCACCCGGCATTGATCGCACCTGAGACGATGCCCTTTCTTTTCGGACGATTTATGCGATCGCCGGATTCGCATTCACCTTGAAACCACGACGTCGACCCCCTTGCTGCCGGCTCACTAGCCCGTAATCCAGAATTAGGTTGTCCTGCTGATAGCCGTGATACTCTGGTTCACCATCCGGGGCGTAAAGGGGATCAGCACGACAACGCCGCGGCAGATCCCAGCTTCGATTTTCAACTCCAACCTGCATCCTGGAACGGCGGTGCTTGTCTTGATGAAGCCACTTCGAGAAGGGAAGGTCATGCACATGCGCACGGAGCAAACGAACTGGCGGGTGCGCGGAATCGATTTCTGGGTGACGATTGCAGTCATGACAATCGCGGTATTGATGATCGCCCACGGGAGCGAGGCACACGCGCAGACCTACACCGTTATCCACAACTTCACCGGCTGTGCCGACGGAGACTTCCCGACCAGCACACTCATCTGGGACCGGGCCGGAAACTTGTACGGAAGCACCGAGCTAGGCGGTGTTCATTGCACCTACGATAACGACGGCGTGGTCTTTCAGCTGAAGCATAATCAAGCCGGCTGGACGCTGCGTCCGCTCCAGGAGTTTGTCTTCACCGACGACAACATCTCTTACCCTCTCGATTATGGGGGACTTACCTTTGGACCCGACGGCAATCTCTATGGCACTACGAAGCAAGGAGGCCCCTCGAATTACGGAATTGTTTTTCGCCTGCAGCCACCGCCGAGGGTGTGTACCTCAGTTCTGTGTCTATGGTCACGAACCATTTTGTATGAGTTTTCGGGTGCCCCGGACGGTGGTTATCCGGAAAGCAACGTCATCTTTGATGGCGCGGGGAATCTCTATGGGACGACGGCCAATGGCGTCGCCTACGAGCTGACTCCCGCGGGCGGCGGTTGGAACGAACAAGTCATTCCGTATAACGGCGGGACAAGTGCGGGACTGGTGATAGATAGCGCAGGCAATCTGTACGGCGTTGGAGTGGCCGGCAGCCATGGCCACGGCGGAGTCTTCGAGTTGAGCCCCTCGCCCTCGGGCTGGACGGAAACGGTTCTCTACAACTTCACCGGTGGCAGTGACGGGACCACCCCGGTCGGAGGCTTGATCTTCGATCGCGCGGGTAACCTCTATGGCTCGACTTCGCACGGCGGAAGCGGGGGTGGAGGCACCATCTTCGAGCTCTCACCTTCCGCCGGGGGCTGGACGTTGAATACGCTCTGCAGTTTTGCCGGCAACGCCCAGAATTTTGGGCCACAGAGTCCGTTGACAATGGATGCGGCTGGAAATCTCTACGGCACTACCATGTCTGACGGGCACGGGGCGGGAACCATTTTTAAGGCCACGAATTCAGGCGGGGTTTGGACATGTACTGACCTTTATAAGTTCCAATTCGGACCTGATGGCGGTTTCCCCATTGGCGGAGTGACCCTTGATAACGACGGGAACCTCTACGGCACGGCTTCCGAGGGAGGAGCATACAGTGCCGGCGTTGTCTGGGAGATCACACCATAGCTGCGAGCGGAACATTACAGAAATTGCCGCGGGTAGAAAGAGGGAATGACACCAGGGCCAAGCGCTAGCTCTCGCGCTCCACTACAAACTCCGGCACCCACAACAACACACGCTTGATCTCGGAGTCGGGGAAGGTGCAGATGGCCTCGCGCGCCTTGTTGGAGAAATCGACAGCCCGCGCGTAGGCCGCATCAATCGACCCGTGACGATGCAGGATGGCCACAATGTCGCCGGGAGTGATCCCGTTGAATCCGCCATTGCTGAGCACCGATTCGATGATTGCCCGTTCGTCGGCCGTGCAACGTTCCAGCGCGTGCAGCACCGCCATGGTGGCTTTACCTTCGCGCAGGTCGCTCGCCACCGGCTTGCCCAGTACTTCTTCCGACGCCGTCAAATCCAGCACGTCGTCGACAATCTGAAACGCCATCCCCAGATTGCGGCCATACTCGGCAAGCCGCCGCTGATCGCCCGCACCGGCCCCGGCAAGAATCCCGCCCAGCTTCATGCAGACTGAGAAGAGGCACGCGGTCTTGCGATAGATAAGCTCGAAATGTTCGTCGAGGGAAATGGCTTTGCCCAACCGCTCGATCTGCAGCAACTCGCCCTCAACCATCGCCTGCGTCAGCTCGATCAGCGTATCGAGGATGGCAAAATTCCGCTCCTCCACGGCTATCTTAAACGCCTGCATATAAAGCCAGTCGCCTGCAAGCACGCACTTCGCGTTGCCCCACTGGGTATTGGCGGCGGGCCGGCCGCGGCGCGTCTGCGCTTCGTCAATGATGTCGTCGTGGACGAGCGTTGCGGTGTGGATGATCTCCACCACCGCGCCCAGCCTGATGGCGCCCTGGCCGGAATAGTTCATCAGCTTGGAGGAGAGCAGCAGCAGGGCAGGGCGGAGTCGCTTGCCGCCGCCGGCGCGCAGGTATTCGCCGATCTCCGTGATGGCGCGCACGCCCGACACGGTATCGCGCCCGAACTCACGCTCGATCGCGGCGAGATCGTCATGCAGCAGGTCAAAGACTTCTTTGGCATTACGGATTACGGTCTTCAAACGTCTTGCGCCCCTATCACATAACCGAGTACTGCGCCCAAATCTCTGTGTCTCTATGTCTCTGTGGTGAAAACAATCTCCTCAGTTGCTGCGGTAATTCGTAAACTGCATGTCGATGCCGAAATCCTGTTGTTTGAGCAGTGCGATGATTTCCTGAAGTGTATCGCGATCCTTGCCGCTGACGCGAACGAAATCGCCCTGTATCGACGCCTGCACCTTCTTCTTCGAGTTCTTGATCAGCTTCACGATCTCGCGCGCCTTCTCGATCGGAATGCCTTGCTGCATGGTGATGCGCTGCCGCACAGTGGATCCGGCGGCCGGCTCCACCGTGCCGTAGGTGAGCGCCTTCAGCGGCACGCCGCGCTTCACCAGCTTGCTTTGCAGGACATCGTTGACCGCCTTCAGCTTAAACTCGTCAGCCGAGGTGAGCACCAAGGCGTCTTTGCCGTCCAGCTGAATATCGGACTTCGAGTCCTTCAGGTCGTAGCGCGTATGGACTTCCTTCAACGCCTGCTGAATAGCGTTGGAAACTTCCTGCAATTCCACTTTGCTGACGATGTCAAACGAGTTTTCAGCCATGAAATTCAGTGTAACAAGACAGCCGCGGAAGGGCACGGCTGCGCTGCTTTAAGGCGACTCTACATCAGCCCAAAGAATCGGTAGAAATTGTCTGTCGTCTGCCGGCCCACCTCTTCCATGCTTATTCCGCGCAATTGGCCAATCTGCCGAGCCGCTTCTACCACGAACGCCGGCTCGTTGCGCTTGCCACGATGAGGAACAGGCGCGAGGTACGGCGAATCCGTCTCGATGAAGATGTGATCCAGAGGCGCCATCGCCGCTGCATCGCGTATATTTTGCGCTTTGGGATAGGTAATGTTCCCGGCGAACGAAATCATGAAGCCGAGATCGAGCCCGGCCAGCGCGTGCTCAACCTTACCGGTGAAGCAGTGCAGCACGCCCCCCAGTCCGCTGCCTGTCCAGTACTCGCGCAGCAGGCGAAACAGGTCCTTCCAGGCATTCTCGCTGTTGTCGGAAGGCCGATTGTGAATGACGATCGGCAGCTTCGCCGCTCGAGCCATTTCCATCTGCTGCACGAACACGCGCTGCTGCACCTCGCGCGGGGAGTGATCGTAGAAATAGTCGAGCCCGATCTCGCCCCACGCGATCACTTTCGGGTCTTTCGCCAGCCGCTCCAGCTGTTCAAAATCCGCCTGCGTTGCGAGCGCTGCTTCATGAGGGTGGATGCCAACGGTCGCATAGACCGACTCATACTGCTGCGCGAGCTTAACCGCGCAGCCGAGCGTGCCAGTCCCGGGGCCATCTCCATTCCCGATCGCCAGCAGCGTAGTCACCCCGGCATCTTTGGCGCGCACGAACACGTCAGCCCGATCGGAGTCGAAGCGCTTGTTCTCGAGGTGGCAATGAGAGTCGGTGTACATAGCAATTAGTAATTAGTAATTAGCGCCTGGCAGTTGGCGAATGTGAGGAGAGCCAGAATATGCCGGCTGCGGAGTGACCTAATCGCCAGTTGCTGATTGCTTTACTTCACACCGTCTCCAGTTCCTCTTCCAGCAACTGCTTGTTATAGAGGTCGGTGTAGTACCCGTTGCGCTCGATCAGCTCATCGTGCGTCCCATACTCGACGATCTCGCCATCATGCAGCACCGCTATGCGGTCGGCATTCCGCACCGTCGAGACGCGATGCGAGATGAAAATCGTCGTCCGCCCCTGCATGATCTCGCGCAGGTGATTCAGGATGCGGTCCTCCGTCTGCGTATCGACGCTGGCCAGTGCGTCATCGAGCACCAGAATTCGCGGATCACGAATCAGCGCGCGAGCAATCGCCGTGCGCTGCTTCTGCCCGCCTGACAGCGTCAGTCCGCGCTCACCGACCAGCGTGTTGTAGCCATCTGGAAAGCCCTCAATTTCTTCCGCGATGCTCGCCGCCCGGGCCGCGTGCCGCACTTTCTCCAATGTGGCATTCTCGGCGCCGAATGCAATATTCTCGCGAATCGTATCGCTGAACAGGAACGTCTCCTGTGACACGAAGCCGATATTGCGCCGCAATACCTCCAGAGGAAAGTCACGGATGGGCCGGCCATCAATCAGTACGCTTCCCGGCGCAGCATCGTAAATGCGTGGGATGAGTGATACGAGTGTCGACTTGCCCGACCCAGTCGGGCCGACAATTGCCAGACTCGTTCCGGCAGGCACGTGCAGGCTCACATTCCGCAGGACTTCCTCGTCGCCATGCGCTCGCCCGTTGCCTTCGGCTGTACGCAGCGTCTTTCCATAGCGGAAGCTGAGATTTCGGAACTCGATATCGCCGCGCAATTCGGTGGGAATATCGTTCGTGGAAGCACCGGGTTGGTCGCTAATTTCAGGCGCCTCCGACAACACGCTGTGAATGCGCCCCATGGAGGCCGTGCCGCGCTGAAAAATGTTGATCACCCAACCCAGGGCGATGATGGGCCAGGTGAGCTGAACCATGTAGGTGTTGAAGGCGACGAAGTCGCCCAGTTGAATCCGGTGCAGCAGCACCTCGCGCCCGCCAACCCACAGCACGATCACAATCGCCACGCCGAGCAGCGTCTCCAGGGTCGGCCACAACATTCCCATCAGCCGCACCAGGTGCAGGCTTCGCGAAATGTACTCGCTGTTGTCGCGCTCAAAGTTCTCGATCTCCGCCTCTTCCTGGACATAGGCGCGAATCAGCCGCGCCCCGGAGAAGTTCTCCTGCGCGCGCGCCGAGATGTCAGAAAACATCGCCTGAATGCGCTCAAAGCGATCGTGAATTCTTCGCCCGAAATACTGCACGACGATACTGAAGATCGGCAGCGGCGCGAATGCAAACAACGTCATTCTCGGGCTGATCGAAAGCATGAACACCAGGGCGCCCGCCGTAAACACAATAGTGTTGGCGGTGTACATGATCCCCGGCCCCAGCAGCATGCGCACCGCGTTGAGATCGTTCGTGGCGCGGGCCATGATGTCGCCAGTACGCGTCCGCTGATAGAAGCTGTACGAAAGCCGCTCCAGATGCGCGAACAAATCGTTGCGAAGATCGAACTCGATCTCGCGCGAGACACCGATCAGTACCCAGCGGGTCAGGAATTGGAAGATCGCTTTGGCGCCGGCGACAGCAAGCAGCAGCAACGCATAGGTCAGCAATTTGTGCCGCGTAACCCCGCGGTTCAAATCATTAATTGCACGCTTGATGACCAGCGGAAAAAGTATCCAGATCCCGTTGTTGAAGAACACACAGACCGCGCCGATGACATAGGTCAGGCGGTATTTGCGAAGATACGGGAAGAGTGGGCGTAGGTTCGTAAACATGAGCAGTCAGCAATCAGCATTCAGCCAATGCCACTTCATACCAACATATTGATTGTAAGTGTCAGCCCCGCGATTCTCGGTGCGGGGTTTCACCGTTGAGAAGGTTCACTAGTGAGCCGCTGAACGCAGCTGGCTAACTGCTAAGTCGGCACCTTCAGCAGCATGTACCCGCCCGCAAATCCAAAGATCAAATCCGGGGCCCAGGCCGCCAGCATCGCCGGCAACTGGTTCGCATCTCCCATCGCCTCGAAAAGTCCCGCCGTCACCCAATAGACCACGGCGATCCCCAGCGCCACCGCCACGCCCACCAGTGCGCCGCCGCGGCGTCCGGAAGCAGAGAAGGGAATTGCCAAAACTGCCATCACCAGCGTTATCAATGGGAAAGCGATCTTCTTTTGAAGTTGTACTTTCAGACGCACGGTGTCGAAGCCGCTTTGTTGCAGGTCATCGATGTAGCGTCGTAATTCGTCATAATTCATCTCCGACGACTGCTTGACCTCCTTCTTGAAGTAGCTGGGGTTCTCGTGCAGTTCGTCGAAGGTCGCCACGTCGAAGGTGCGGTACTCCTGGATCGAAGCCCCGCGCAGCGTGCGCACCCACCCCTGGTCGAAGACCCACTTCTGCAGGCCCGGCTCCCAGTGGGCGTTTTCGGCATAAATCCGGCGCGTCAGCTGAAAGGTGTTGGGGTCGAACTCGAAGATCGAAATGCCGCCGAAGCGGTCCTGGTCGGGGTCGAAGACGCGATAGTAATAAATCTCGTTGCTCTGACCGAAAATCCACTTGCGATCGGCCTGAAGATAGGTTTGCGGCGGCTTCCCCTTGATTTCGTTGCGCAGGATTTCCTGCTCTCGGTTCGTCTTCGGAATATAGAGCTGGTCGAAGGTGAAGAGCGCACCGGCAAAGAATCCGCAGATAATAATGACGGGGAGCGTGGCGCGATAGACGCTGAAGCCGCTTGCCTTCATCGCGATCAGCTCGCTCGATTTGTCCATCAGTCCGAAGGTGATCAGCACGCCCAGCAGCACGGCCATCGGCGCCATCAGATAGATCATCGACGGGCTGAGGTTCCACAAATACTCGGCCACCGTGATCAGCGGCACCTTGTTGCGAACGATGTCCGTCAGCAGCTCGAAAAATGTGAACACCAGCGCCAGCACCAGGAAGGTTGACAGGATCAGCGTCAGGTACAAGGCGAAGTCGCGCAGGATCATGTCATCGAAGATCAGCGGGAACCGCGCGCTGAATCGGCTGCGCCGCCATTCGGATCTGCCCGCAACCGGACTTCTGTCGATGAATCTCCGCCGGTCGCTGCCAATCGATTGCAGCTTCTGCAGCAGCGATTTCCATCCCGCCGTAACACTGCCCAGCTCGATGGGCATACGGTCCACTCGCCACAGTAGAAACAGTCCGCAAAGGAAGAAGAAGATGTTGCCCATCCACGAGCCGAACCAGGGAGAGATCCTGCCCTGGCGCGCCATCTGCACGCCCAGCAGCGAGAAGAAGTAATAGACGACCACCAGCAAAATTGTCAGCACGAAGCCGGTGCTCTTGCCCCCCTTGCGTGCCGACAGCCCCAGCGGAATGCCCACCATCGCCAGCACCAGGCACGCCGCCGGCAGCGTAAACCGGCGATGAAACTCGATCTCGTAGTAGCGGGCCTTGATCAAGTCGTAGGTATAACTGCCCGGATCTGTGTTGCGGACGACTTGGGCCGCTGTACGCTCGCGCGCCGCATTGCGCAGCAGGCTGTGCAGGCTGAGCTCGGCAACGGGAAGCAGGTCATGCGGCCGGCTCTCATCCGCGGGTATGGTGATTGGGATTTCCGTGTTGTCGAACGTGGTGATCGAATACTGATCTTTGACCTTCGGGATTGTCTCCTGCTGGGTACCGTCCTCGAGATGGAAGCGCAGTTTGTCGGGAGCGTCGCTCAACAACGCTCCCCTGTTAGCCAAAGTGATCTTCGGCGATGCCGGATCGGAAATGTCCGCCAGGAACACGCCTCGCCATAAGGCCTGACCGTTGGAGGGAATCACGTCCTGCACATAAAGGACGATGTTCTTGAAATCCTCGTAGAACACGCGCGGCTGAACTTCGAATGACGCCTGCGACGACTTCAGCCGCTCCTGCAGATGATTCAAGGCTACTGCCGACTTCGGCGCCAGATAAACGCTATTGACCATCCCCAGCAGCCACGCCCCGATGGCGAAGATCGATATCGCGCGGATGAACATTCCAACGCCCATGCCGCTGGCGCGGATGGCAGTGACTTCACTGTCGGCAGCGAGGCGGCTCAGCCCGACAAGGATCCCAACCAGTACGCCCATCGGGATCGTAATGGTGAAAGTCGCCGGCAGGGTAAAGAGGAAAATCTCGGCTACGCTTGGCAGAGGGGCGCTGTTCCGCACGACCAGCTCCAGTAGCCGGCCCAGATCGCGCATAAAGATAATGAAGGTGAAGAGCGCCACGCCCAGGGCCGCATGCGACGCGATTTCCTTCAATATGTAGCGGGTGAGGATACGCACTGATGTCTAGTTTACCGGAATCGGTGCATCGGAAGAGGTATTCCGATGCCGTCTTTAGACAGTGCATACATGGTCACCTCCAACTGTGAGAGCCATCACCGCTAATTGTCCCCTATTGAGAATATCGTCCTAACCGGACGCGCACATCCAGCGTTCTCCAGCGGACGCCGGCGTCGCACCAAGGCGAGCAAAGAGGTCAGGCAATGAACTCTCGGCTGGTGAATGAATTCCGTTCTGTCGTGGGCGATGCGGGTCTGGTGACCGCCGCCGAACAACTCCGAACTTACGAATGCGATGGTCTCACCCTCTTCCGCGTGGTACCGGAGCTGGTTCTGCTTCCCGCATCGGCGAAAGAGATGCAGGCGGTGGTGAAGATCTGCTATCGCGAGAAGATCCCCTTCGTCGCGCGCGGCTCCGGCACCGGTCTGAGCGGCGGAGCGCTGCCGGTCAAGGGTGGCGTGGTAATAGGCGTCTCGCGGATGAACCGCATCCTCGACATCGATATTCCGAATGCGCGCGTTGTGGTCGAGCCTGGCGTAACCAACTCGGCTATCACCGCGGCGGTCTCGGGGGCGGGGTATTTCTACGCACCCGATCCCTCCTCCCAGGTCGTCTGCACGGTTGCCGGTAACGTTGCTGAGAATTCCGGGGGCGCGCATTGCTTCAAGTACGGCGTGACGACCACCTACATCCTCGGACTCGAGGTTGTGCTCTCCGACGGATCGCTCGTTCAGCTTGGCCGCAAGACAATGGACGCTCCGGGTTACGACCTGGTCGGCGCCTTTGTCGGTTCGGAAGGCACTTTCGGCATCGTCACCAAGATCACGCTACGCATCATCAAGAAGCCGGAATGCACGCAGACGCTGATGGCAGCCTTCAATACAAGCAGCGACGCCGGTGCTGCCGTGAGCAGCATCATCGCCTCGGGAATGTTTCCGGCGGCAATGGAGATCATGGACCGGCTGGCGCTGGAGGCGGCAGAGGCGGCGGTTCATCCTAATTACCCCAACTGTCAGGCGCTGCTGCTGGTCGAGCTTGACGGTTCGGCGCGCGAAGTCGAGCTGCTGATGGAAAAAGTTGGTCCCATCTGCACCTCATGCGGCGCCTGGGAGCTCCGCCTGGCCAAGTCGGAAGCCGAACGCATAGCGGTGTGGAAGGGGCGTAAGGCAGCCTTCGCCGCCGTTGGCCGGATCTCGCCCAACTACCTTGTACAGGATGGCGTAATTCCTCGTACCGCACTGCCGCGCGTACTGGCGGAGATCGAACGCCTGAGCGCTGAGGCCGGATTGCGCGTTGCTAATGTATTCCACGCCGGCGATGGAAACCTGCACCCGCTGGTACTTTACGATCGCCGCATTGCAGGCCAGGAGGAGCGCGCGATGGTCCTGGCGGAAGACATACTGCGTCTGTGCGTCGAAGCAGGCGGATCGATCACGGGCGAGCACGGAATCGGGGAAGAGAAGAAGCACTTCATGCCGGTGATGTTCTCGGCGGCGGACCTCGATGCCATGCAGCGGCTGCGCGAGGCATTCGACCCGCACGAGCTATGTAATCCGACAAAGATGTTCCCCGGCACCGATGTCAACTTCCAGCGGCCCGTCGCTTACGAGCCGCACCCCATCGAGCTGGCCGGTTTGGCGCAAAGATACTGAAATGCCTTTGACCTGTATCAGGGCGCGGCTTCCATTGTGCCGAACAATGGTAATAGGACCCGGGGCGTTAGCCCCAGCAACAGCGGCCCTTCTCGGGAGCACATTATGAATGAAGGTCAATACCCGATCGAGATTGCGTGGACCGGCCTGGAGGCCATTGTCGGCCCTGAGTACATCTGGCGGGCCTCTGTGGGTGACGCGATTGACGGCCTGGAGCCGGCAAAGGTTATCGCCCCCGCCAATGCCCAACAGGTAGCCGAAGTCCTCCGTTTCTGCAACCGTGCCGGTCTGGCGATCATCCCCCGCGGTGGAGGTACCAAACTCGCCTGGGGCAATCGTCCGCAGAAAGCCGACATTATTCTGTCGACCGAGCGCCTCAATAAGGTGATGGAACATGCCTGGGGCGACATGACGGCGACGGTCGAAGCCGGCTGCACCATCGCCAATCTCCAGCGCACCCTGCAGGAGCATGGGCAACGGCTCGCGGCCGATCCGCTATACCCCGAAACCGCCACAGTGGGCGGTTTTTTAGCGACTGCCGATAACGGAACCTTCGCTCTTCGCTACGGTGGGGTTCGCGACCTGGTGCTGGGCGTGGAGATCGCGCTGCCCGACGGCAACCTCATTAAGGCCGGCGGCAAAGTCGTGAAGAATGTTGCCGGGTACGACCTCTGCAAGCTGGTGATCGGCTCGCTGGGAACGTTGGGCGTGATCACAAGAGCTGTATTCCGCCTGCATCCGCTCGCCAACGCTACCGCTACCTATACCACGCTCTTGTCCAGCGTAAGCGAAGCCACAAAACTGCTGCTCGCCATCCTGGATTCGCAGCTGGTCTACACGGGCTTACAGGTCCGTGCCGATCATCCCGACCAGATCGCCGTCGACGTCCGCTTCGAGGGTATTCCCGAGTGCTTGCAGGACCAGTACGCGAAGCTGGCACAGGTTTCAGGTGGCACACCTTTCGTGCAATGTGCAGCGGCGGTGTGGAACGCGCGCGAAAACATGTTCAGCGGGGCCACCGATGCCGCGATCTGCAAGTGCAGTGTCTTGCCCTCGCAGACCGGCTTAGTCTGCGAAAGCGTATTTCAGCAGGCGCAGGCGGCTGCCGCAACGGCGGTTGCCGTCGCGCAGGATACCGGAGTCGTTCAGGTGCGCGTGGATGCGCCCACGCCAGCTTTCCTGCTGGAAGCGCTCTCCGGACTCCGTGGTGAAGTAGAACGTCTGGATGGAAGCCTGGTTGTGCAGCAGTGCCCCATAGCGTTGAAAGAAGCGCTGGATGTCTGGGGCCCGCTGAACGGCGGCCTCCCTCTGATGCAGCAGATCAAAGGCAAGTTTGACCCAGCCCGGACGCTGAATCCGGGCCGCTTCGTGGGGGCAATATGATCGAAGAAGCGGTCGCAACCCCGGTAGAAAACAAGAGCAGGATATTCGACGAGCATCATCCGCCGGCTGCGGAGCTGTTGAGCGTCTGCGTCCATTGCGGCTTCTGTCTCCAGACCTGTCCCACCTACATGCTGTGGGGCAAAGAGATGGATTCGCCGCGCGGCCGCATCCAGCTTATCAACATGGCGGTCGAAGGCGAGGTCGAGCTGACCGATACGTATGTCTCGCACTTCGATCATTGCCTGGGCTGTCTTGCATGCGTTACCGCGTGTCCTTCGGGGATCAAGTACGGCAAGCTAATCGAATCCATGCGCGGTCAGGTGGAGCGGCTCCATCGTCGGTCGCCGATGGAGCGGATACTCCGCCGCATGATCGCAGCGACCTTCAGCAATCCCGCGCGCCTGCGGAAGCTTGCGGTGGCGCTCCGCGTTTATCAACGATTGGGGATCCAACGTTTCGCGCATGCCCTCCATTTGACCTCCCTCCTGCCTAAGAGCCTGCGTCAGATGGAGCAGCTGCTCCCGGATCTATCGCGCGAGGAATCATCCGCAGTCCTGCCGCCGCGCATACTCGCGCAGGGCGAGAAGCGGCGCACTGTGGCCATGGTGACCGGATGCGTGCAGAGCGTCTTCAAAGCTGAGGTGAGCGCGGCCACGGCCCACGTCCTGGCAGCTGAAGGCTGCGATGTGCTCGTGCCGCAGAACCAGGGTTGCTGCGGCGCCTTGTGCCTCGACCTCGGGCAGGAAGCCGAAGCCCTCGACTACGCGCGCAAGATGATCGACAGGTTTGAGCAGCTCGACGTTGATGCGATCATTGTGAACGCCGCGGGATGTGGCGCCGCGCTGAAGGATTATGGATACCTGCTGCGGGATGATCCCCAGTACAGCCGGCGAGCCCTGGCGTTCTCGGCCAAGTGCAAGGACCCGTCCGAACTTCTGGCCGAGCTTCCGCCTCGTGCCGAACGCCACCCCATCAACTTGCAGGTCGGATTCCACGATCCCTGCCACCTGCAGCACGCCCAGGGTCTGCGCGAGCCACCCCGTGCCGCGCTGCGTACGATTCCAGGGCTGAAGCTGGTGGAGTTGCCCGAGTCTGCTCTGTGCTGCGGTTCGGCCGGCGTGTACAACCTGTTGCAGCCTGAGACGGGGCGCGCGCTCGGTCAGCGCAAAGTGGAGAACATCGTCTCCACGCCGGCGCAGGTGGTTGCAACGGGTAATCCGGGGTGCCAGCTGCAAATCGCCGCGTTGCTAAATGAAAAGGGCCGTCCTCTGCCGGTGATGCATTACATGGAACTGCTGGACGCCTCCATCCGCGGGGCGGCGATACGAAGCGTTTCCATGAAGTGAGTGCCAGAACGGAAGCGGTCGTCCGCAACTGACTGTGGCGCCAACTGGATTCTCCTGCCGCGGGCGTGTGCCCGCGGTCGTAGTTTGCTAACATTTTTCTGGCTTGAATACTGTGTTTGCCATCGCGTCCTTTGTCCGGCTGTCATCCTATGTACGGCACTGAGGAAATTGCCATGATTCGCGAAGATCTCCTGCAAAGATTCGGCGACCTGTTCGGCACAAAGTTGGTCAACGGCCGCGAGCTCGATGTCGAAGAGACGATTGCCACTCTCACCGAAGAACTACGTCCAGCGATCGCAGCAGCACTGACTGCGCGCCGCAAACTGCTGGAATCGGGCAAGCCCGTAGCGGAGCGTTACGCCTGGCCCGATTGGAATGAGCAATTCGAAGATCCAGTCAGTGGGAAGTTGTGGAGCTTCCGCCAGATCGTACAGGGTCTCGTCGACAATTTTCTCGGTCAAAACACAGAATGGCGGTGGCGCCTGAACGACGAAGTACCTATTCCCGCAGACGTTCACCCGCTGAACAATCCCGGACTGGAGCTGACCGGCCCCTGGCATCCATTGGATATGGCTTTCAACGCGCTGAACAGCGCGGCGCCAATGAACATGCCGGACTTCGAGGACGCCTCGCCGCCGCACTTCCTTCCCGACGGAACCGCCAGCAGCGAGCCGGTCGGAGTCTTCGCCGCCATGCAGAATGCGAAGCAAATCTTCGCAGGTGAATGGTCGAATCGCGCTTACGAGGTAACGAAGAAGGGTAAGGTCCGCCAGTACAAGATCAACAACTCGCCGTCGAAATGGCCGACGCGCCTGGTGCGGCCGCCGAGCATCCACATCGTTTACGATCACATCACGGTCGGCGGGGAGCCGGTTCCCGGTGCGGTTCCCATCGTTGTGCTTTGGATCTACAACAACTTCGACGCACTCAAGAAGCTCGGCACCTCACCATATTTCTACATCCCAAAAATGCAGACCCCGCAGGAAGCGCTCATCTTCGAGAAGCTCCTGTCGCGCGTGGAAGCGATGATTGGTGTGCCCACGGGCACCTTCAAAATAAAAATGCTGTATGAAGAAGGGAACGGCGGGCGCTTCCTTCCAGCCATTGCCTGGGTGTTTCGCCGCCGGCTGCTGGGGACAAACGTCGGCCGCTGGGATTACCTCGGCAGCCTGATCGAAATCTGGAAAGACGATCCTCACGGAATTTTTCCCGATCCGCAGTCGGTTGGCATGGCGACGCCCAACATGATCGCCTACCAGCGCTTCAACGCGCTGATGATGCTGATGGGCGGCATGAAAAACGGGGAACTCACGAACGCCGGCCCGATCGGCGGCATGGCTGCCGTCATGATCTATCAGCCGGGCGACTCGTACGGACGCGCGCGCTATAACCCTCTCGCCCTGCGCGCCATGGCGATCGATAAGCTGCGCGAACGCCTGCTGGGCCTCATCTTCATTACCGACACACCGCTTGCCGATCAACCGGCTTTAGAAGACATTCTTTCCGGCCGCGCGAAAGGGAAGCTCTACGACTGCTATCGCCAAAGCTGGGTAGCCAGCCCAGAGCCTGCTTACGTCGAGGCCGGCAATGTGCCTTTGCGTGCGCCGCTGGCGAAACTGCAAGCCATGATCGACGCGCCGCGGCAGACCGTCGAAGTGAAGGGCAAGCAAGTGCCCACCGTCACCAGCGGTCTCGTCGATTCCGAGCTTACGCTGTTCCAAAGCCGCGGGCTGCTGAACGTCGATGGGCAGATCACTCCGCTCGTGGTCGCGAAGACCACCGTAAATAAACCTGAGAAGCTGCTCAGTGAAGAACGCTGGCACGAGATTTACGACGTGCCCCTGGGCGACATCACCATCGAACACATTCAGCACTCGTTCTACATGGCCGCGAACTACGGCTATCAGATACTCAACGGCAACTTCGCCGCTGCAATCGACGACTACGAGCTTGGACTGCGGTTCATGAACGACCTGGCCACCTATCGCATCTATGTCTCGTGGCTCTGGACGCTTTTGCAGCACCAGGCCACCATCACCAAAGCCGGCTACCTGAAAACGCCGGAGCTTACCGAGGACGGAGTTGTTCCCGCCCGGAACGTTCTGCCCGTTAAAGCAGGCACGCGATTTACACCCGAGCTCTTCCAACGGCTCTGGGAGGTTCACAACGAGTGGACCGCGGCGTTCTTCGCCGAACTTGATCGCAGCGGTGACGCAGGCCGCTTCGATCGCAGCAAGGCGCCGGTGATTATGGAGCTTCTCAAGCGGCAATTGCTGTCGCCGCATTACATCCAGCACAGCGCCCGCGTGCTGTTCGTCGTGGCGCAGGCAAAGGATGAGCAACGGAACCAGATTCTCGACGCCCTGTTCAGTCTGTCGCGCGCGGAGGTTGTGAAAGAAGTGGAGGCGGGCAGAATGGACACAACCGCGCTGGCCGCGCACGATTATGTCTTTGACATCTTTGAAGAGGTAACTGAACCCGAGGCGCTGCACTCGGCAGGATCGTAGAAAGCCTCTGCTTCACGGGTCATGCCGCGCGTGAGTTACTTTTCTCGCGCTACGCGTAATCGATCGGATTCAGCTCGAGCCAGTGCTCGTCCTTCGCCCTGCGTACTTCGCGGATAGTGGAGTTAGCCAAGCTCGATGTGACCTTTCGCGTTTTCCAGGAGAAGCCAAGACAAAATCCGGCGGTGCTGCACAGAGCACCCAGGGCAACCATCGTGGAAACGCGAGGACGCCGGCGAACCAGCAAGGCCGGCAGAATGCCAAGAACAGCTCCCACGGCGGCTAAAGCTACAGATTCCGGTACTGCGGCAACCACCGCATTCGAAATTGAGCCCGGTCCGAGGTCCTCGTGACCATTGCGAAAGCCATTGATTCCGGCATTGATCAGCTTACGTCCGTAAGCCATTGCGTTCCCTGGCGATGCGATTGCGTTCATACGCGGTCCCCTTTACAGCTCGCTAGCCCCTCGAGCCTCCCAAGGCCGTAGTCTTAAGCGAACTCTACGCCATCAAGCTTGGCATTCTGCAAACATTGTTGCTGTGACTGCAGTCACGACTGCGGGTGATTCAGTAGGTACCTCGCTTGCAGCCTCTCAACTCATCGCGCGATCGCGGCGACGCACAGTTGCTCACCAGCGGGGCCCTCGCCGCACAAATGTTGGACGTGGCTGAGCGCCATTTCGCGCCAATCACCATTGCATGTGAGGTGCCTCACACAACCCCCCCCCGAGGCTCACTGACTCTCGACGCCCACGCAGATGAAAATCCGAAATACCAGCCGAAAAGATATCAACCGGCTGACCCAGGTAGCCGCGTTCGAGTGATTAACGTGGATCTACATCGCCACTGAGTCGCTCGAGCAGCAGGCACAACTCGAAGTTGATTATCTGAAAACTGCGTAAGGCGATCTGGCTGCGAGGGGACACGCAAGCGATGCTCGACCTCACACAAACTGGGATGACGGCGATGTACTGGGGCGCTGCGGGTCAGCTACTGTTCTTCCTCATCGCCCTCGCGGGCATCTCGCTGTTCTGTTACATCGTGAGCAAGCGTGTGGCGGTGCTTCGGCACGCCGCGCCTGATTTTCGCTTCAATTCCGCTTGGGTCCGGATCAGGCAGCTCATCCGATTCTGGCTTTTGCAGTGGAAGCAGCCGCGGTATTTCTTCGCAGGGCTGCTGCACATCGTCATCTTTGCCGGCTTTCTGCTGCTGATGGTCCGCTCGGCCTCGTTGGTTGTAGTCGGCGTTTGGCCACAGTTCGTGATGCCGGGATTGTCCGGACGCTTCGGCGAGATCTACAACATCGTCAAGGATTACGCAGCCACCCTGGTTTTCATTGCAGCCGCAGCCGCCGCAATTCGACGGGTTGTATTCAAGCCGGCGCGATACCAGGTGCCGCCGGAGTACGGAAAAGACCACACCTCAGAGGCCGTCCTGGTTTTGGCTCTGATCGCAACTCTGATGGTCTCGGAGAGTCTGTTCGAAGCCAGCGGAACGGTATTCGCGTCGCGGCTGGGTGAGCGCGCAGAGCTGGTCGCACCGTTGTCGCTGGCCTGGTTCTTCGCGCAGGTGCTGGCGTGGGTCCCGGAGCAGTGGCTGCCTTCGTTCCGTTTCACGGCTTACCTGGCCCACGATCTGACCTTCTTCTCCTTCTTGTGCTTCCTTCCCATGGGCAAGCACTTCCACGTGATTACGTCGCTGTTTAACGTGTACTTCGGCAGGCTGGAGCGAGGACAGGTGAAGCCGGTCCGCTGGGACATCGACGAGGGCCAGCTCGACCAGGTGAAATCGATCGGCGTAAAGAAACTCGAAGACTTCACCTGGAAGCATATTCTCGACTTCTACTCCTGCGCCGATTGCGGACGCTGCACGGACAACTGCCCGGCAAACTCAGTGGGCCGCCCGATCTCGCCGCGGTTCCTGTCGGTCAAAGCGCGCGAGTACTGCTTCCACAACTTCCCGATCTTCGGCAAGTCGAGCAACAGCCATCCGCTGATCGGCGGGATTTACTCCGAGGACGAAATCTGGTCGTGCACGACCTGCGGCGCCTGCGAAGAGGAGTGCCCCATCCTGGTCGAGTACATCGACAAGATCGTTGACCTGCGGCGTGGCATGGTCGACGACGGAAATGTGCCCAAATCCATCCAGAAGGCGCTGAAGGCGCTGGAGAGCCGCGGCAATCCCTACGGAAAGATGGAGAAGAAGAAGGCCGATTGGACCAGGGAAAAACAGTTCCAGGAGGATTGCCAAGTCAAGGTCATCGACGGCAAAGCCACGGCTGAGACGCTCTTCTTCGTCGACAGCATTACCTCGTACGACGATCGCATCCAGGCGATCGGTCGAGCTACCGCGCGCATTCTCTCCGAAGCCGGCGAAGATTTCGCCATCTTAGGCGCAGCCGAAAAAGACAGCGGTCACGACGTGCGCCGCTTCGGCGAAGAGATGCTGTTTATGGCCCTGCGTGATCACAACACCGAAGCCATTCAGGAATCGGGTGTGAAGCGGATCGTAACCTCCGATCCGCACACCTATAACGCGCTCAAGCACGATTACAGGGATGTTCCGCCGGTCGAGCACATCAGCCAGGTCATCGCGCGGGAGGTGAGGTCCGGCAAGCTGCGCTTCAACGAATCGGAAAACGGTCACAACGTTTACACCTATCACGACCCCTGTTACCTCGGCCGTCACAATCAGGTTTACGACGATCCGCGCGACGTGCTCGATGCCATTCCGGGTCTGCGCCGCGTGGAGATGGAGCGCAGCCGTGATCGCTCGTACTGCTGCGGCGGTGGCGGACTGATGCTGTTTTACGAGCCGAAGGAAGAAGAGCGGATCGGGGTCAAGCGCGTAAAGATGGCCGCAGAAGCGGGGGCGAATGTAATCGTGACCGCCTGCCCGTTCTGCATGGTGAACATCGAGGACGCGATCAAGGTTGCGGGCATGGAAGACAAGATGACGGCCATCGATTTGGCCGAATTGGTTGACCAGCGCTTACTGCGCGAGCCACGAGAGAGCGCGCCTGCTGAAGAGAAGGCTAGCAGCGAAGTCGGTGTATAGCACAGGCTTCGCCAGGTTTTGTGTTAGGGCACGACTCTGGTTGTGCTCACGAGAGTCAAAAACTGCGGCTTTTCGCCGCTCAGGCAAGGGGGCTGAAGCCCGAAGCCTATTGGGAGCTGCTCGGCATGGCAAAGCCGTGCCCTGACACACTTCGGCTGAACAAAACGAAGCTTCTTTCTAGGTTCGGCAAGAAACAATTTTCTGGAGGAGCACGTGGAGATTTTAGTTTGCGCCAGAAGAGTACCCGACACTTCCGAGAACGAAATTCAGCTCAACAGTGCGGGGAACGATATCGAACGCGATGACCTGGTTTATTCCATCAATGAGCCGGACAACTACGCGGTCGAGGAAGCCTTGCAGATCGTCGCTAAGTCCGGCGGCAACGTGACTGTCGCCACCGTCGGCACGAGCGAAGATGAAGAGATCCTGCGCCGCGAGATGGCCATGGGCGCCAATCACGGTGTGCTGCTCTCCGATGATGCCTTCGCCGGCTCGGATGGGAAGGGAATCGCCACTGTCCTCAAGGGCTTCGTGCAGAAAGGCAAGTTCGACCTGATCCTCACCGGCGTGCAGGCGGAAGACGGCGGCGCGCAGGTCGGCGGAATGCTGGCGGCGATGCTCGATTATCCCTTTGCCTCGCTGGTCGACTCCATCGAGGTGCTCGACGGCAACAAGCTGAAGGTCGGGCGCGAGATCGAAGGCGGCAACAAGGAGATCAGCGAGATCGATCTGCCCTGCGTGCTGTCTATCCAGACCGGCATCAACGAGCCGCGTTATGTCGGGATGCGCGGCATCCGCCAGGTCGCTTCACTGGAGATTCCCACCTACGGCGCTGCCGATCTTGGAGTCGATAAGGCTGCGGTCGGCGAAGTTGCCGCGAAGGTCAAGCGCGACGACTACTTCGTGCCCGCGCTCGGGAAGGGCGCCGAGATACTCGAAGGCAGTAATGAGGAGATTGCCGACAAGCTGATCGAGCTCATGAAAGCCAAGGGAGGTTTGCAATGACGGCCCGCATATTCGTTTACATCGCACACAAGGCCGGCGTGGTCGACGATTCTGCCGCCGAGCTGCTGGCAGCCGCGAAGACCATCGACCCGGCAGAAACGCCCACCGCCGTCGTCGTCGGCTGCGGGCCGGAGTTTGACGCCGTCTGCAATACCCTCTGTGCTTCATTCGCGAAGGTCTGGAAGATTGCAGACCCGAGTCTCGCCTATCCGAACGCAGAGCTGGTTCGCCAGGCATTGGTAAAGGTGCTGCCGCAAGGCGCGCTGGTGCTGGTTCCGCACAATCACTTCGGAATCGACCTGGCGCCCGGGCTTTCCATCAAGCTGAACGCGGCGTACGTCTCAGATGTTGTCGGAATCGACGGCGTCGACGGCACTAATCTCAAGGTCGTCCGCCAGGAGTTCGGCGGGCAGATCAGCACGCACGTTCGCTGCAACATCGCATCAGGCGCAGTAATCACGCTGCGTCCGGGAGCGTTCAAGGCGGTCGAGAGCGCGCCAGCAGCCGGAGTTGCCGTCGACAAATCTGCCGAAGTCGGCGCGCTCACCGCGAAGCGCCGCTACGTCACGACGATCGCACCAGAAGCCGCCGACGTCGACATCACCAAAGAAGCGGTTTTGGTCTCCATCGGCCGCGGCATTCAGGAGCAGGACAACATCTCGATCGCGCAGGAGCTCGCCGAAGCGCTCGGCGCGGGCCTTAGCTGCTCGCGTCCGGTGGTCGATGCAAAGTGGTTGCCGAAGTCGCGCCAGGTGGGATCCTCAGGCCAGACGGTGAAGCCGAAGATCTATCTCGCCTGCGGTATCAGCGGCTCGTTCCAGCACCTGGCGGGAATCAAGGGCAATCCATTCATCGTCGCCATCAACAAGAACTCCAAGGCGCCGATCTTCCAGGTTGCCGATGTCGGCATCGTCACCGACATGCTGGAGTTCCTGCCCGAATTGACCAACAAAGTTCGCGAAACGAAACAGGTCTCGGCCTGAGTACAGGAGAGTCTTAGCCAATGCTCACGAAGAAAACCTTGCAACTGAGTCTGAAGTCGCTCCGCGATTTTGCCAAGAAGCGCCTGCCTGACGAAGAGCTGATCGCGCTGGATGAGCGCGATGAATGTCCGGTGGAGATCGTCAAGTACATGAGCGATCCGGAGAAGCTGGGCATTCAGCTCCTGTTCATTCCCGAAGAGTACGGCGGCATGGGCGGCAGCACCTTCGATGTCTACCTCATCTGCGAGCAGATGGCGCGCATCGATCTGGGCGTCGCCACTACGCTGTTCGCGACTTTCCTGGGCAGTGATCCCATCACCTTCGGTGCGACTCCCGAGCAGAAGAAGTTCTGGCTGGGGAAGATCGCCGACGAAGGCACGCTGTTCGCCTATGGCGCGACCGAGCCCGATGCCGGCAGCGATCTCGGCGCGCTGAAGACGACCGCCGATCGCGTCGAGAAGGGCGGCAAGATTGTCGGCTACAAAATCAACGGCAGCAAGCAGTGGATCTCGAACGGCGGCATAGCGGACGTCTACACGATCCTGGCCAACACGCCCGCCGGGCCGAGCTGGTTCATCGTCGATCGCGGAACCAAGGGCTTCGCCTACGACAAGCCGGAGAACAAGCACGGCATTCGCCTCAGCAATACGGCCGCGCTGGCGCTGAACGATGTCTATGTCGACGCGGATCGCCTCGTCGGCGGAGTTGAAGGCCAGGGCCTGATTCAGGCGCAGATGGTCTTCGGTTACACCCGCGTGATGGTCGCTGCGTTCGGACTGGGTGCAGGCTGGGCGGCGATGGACCGCGCTATTCCGTACTCGATGAAACGCATCCAGGGCGGCACGCCGCTGTCGGAGAAGCAGGGCTACACGCACAAGCTGATCGTACCCAACGTCGTCCGCCTGGAAGCCGGCCGCGCCTATATCGAAGAGACGGCCGAGCGCATCGACGCGGGCGCCGAAGGCAGCCTGAACACCGAAGGCGCGATCGCCAAGTACATGTCGACTGAAGCTGGTCACAAAGCTGCCGATGACAGCATTCAGGCGCTGGGCGGCTACGGCTACACCCACGAGTACATGGTGGAGAAGATCAGCCGCGACGTGCGCATCACGCGGATCTACGAAGGCACCTCCGAAATCATGGAGATGACCATCAGCCGGGACCGCTGGCAGCTTCACCTGAAGACGCGCGGACAGCACTATCACGAGCGCGCCAAGCAGGCGGAGGCACTGCATGCGGCGCATCCGAACGTCGGCGCTGATGTTGCGGCGCTGGCTTTGCATGCCCTGGCCGAGGTGATGGAGAAGGCGCGCGTCGGACGCTTGACTCGCTTCCAGCACGTGCTGTTCCGCATCGGCGAGTGGATCGCCTATGCCGAGTGCGCTGCGACGCTGGCGCGCCGCGCAGCACTGCTGGCCGAGGGCAGGTTGAACGAGAAGGCGAATGATCGCTTCGATGCTCCGGCACTGGCGGCTATCAGCCGAACCTTCGCTCGCGAGGCTGCCCTCAAGGTTGCCGAAGAGGGACTAGGAGTTATTGTCGGCGCCGGCGGCGTGACGGATGCGGAGATGTCCGGATTTGAGATGGCCATCGGCTTGTCTGCGATCCATCGTGCGCAGGCCGGCCTGATCGCCGATATGGATTACGTTGCCGACGTTCTTTATGGCCGCGCGAAGAAGCGCGTAGCCGAGGAGCCTGCGGAAATGGCCCTGCGCGCCTGATCCGAAGCTCCTGTCAACCGGCGAGAGCAGTGCAGCGCCGCGGATGGAGTTTAACAAACGAAGAGATGTCTCCAGGCCGCGGTTGCTGGCCGATGAGGAGAGGGGCGGGACACACCGCCACCGGCTAGAGAACCGCACTACTTGTAGCAAGCCAACCTAACCTGCGCATTCCGTGGAGCGGAAACTGTCCACCTTCCCCGACAGATTTCGTCCACCTGAAGAGGACCGTCATCATGGAAAGTACCGCACATCGCGCGATTGCCATCGTTGGGGTGGGAGCCATCCTGCCCGATGCTCCGAATGCTCCTGCGTTCTGGGAGAACATCAAGGCCGGCAAGTACAGCATCACGGACGTCCCAGCCGATCGCTGGGACCCGAACTTCTACTACGACGCCGATCACAGCGCGCCCGATAAGACCTACTCGAGGATCGGCGGCTGGGTGCGCGAGTATGCGTGGGAGCCGATGAAGTGGCATTTGCCGATTCCGCCGCGCGTGAGCGATGGAATGGATGTGGCGCAGCGTTGGGCCGTCGCCTGCACGCGCGAGGCGCTGGAAGATTATGGATATCCCAAGCGGCAACTCGACCTTGATCGCACGGCAGTGATTCTGGGTAACGCCATGGCCGGCGAGAAACATTACCTGAGCTCGCTCCGCGTCTTCTTCCCCGAGTATGCGCATGAGTTGGCAGTCTCGCCTGCATTCGTGGGCCTGCCGGAGTCGGTGCGGCGTGACATTACCGAACAGCTGCGCGAGCGGATGGGCAAGCTGATCCCGGCGATCACGGAAGATACCATGCCGGGCGAGTTGGCCAACTGCATGGCCGGCCGCATTGCCAACCTCTACAACTTCCATGGGCCAAACTTCGTCTGCGACGCGGCATGCGCCTCGGCGATGGCGGCGATCAGTTCGGCGGTGAAAGGGCTCATCGAGAACGAATTTGACGTTGTGGTCACCGGCGGGATCGATCGCAATATGGGCGCACCAACCTTCGTGAAGTTCTGCAAGATCGGCGCTCTATCTGCAACAGGAACAAGACCTTATGCCGAGGGCGCCGATGGCTTCGTAATGGGCGAAGGCGCGGCCATCTTCATTATGAAGCGGCTGGCGGATGCCGAGCGCGATCAGGACAAGATCTATGCCGTGCTGCGCGGCTTCGGCGGATCGAGCGACGGCAAAGGGAAGGGAATTACCGCTCCGAATCCGATCGGGCAGAAGTTCTGCGTCGAGCGCGCATGGAAGAATGCTGGCCTGACGCCGATGGCCGGTACGTTGATTGAGGGTCATGGGACGTCGACGCGCGTGGGCGATGTTGTCGAGGCGCAGAGCATGGCCGAGATTCTCAGCAGCGCGAATCTTCCGGCGAACTCGGTAGCGCTTGGCTCGGTCAAATCGAACATTGGCCACCTCAAAGGCGCGGCAGGCGCGGCGGGAATGCTGAAGGCCGCCTTTGCGCTGCACAATAAGATGCTTCCGCCCAGCCTGCACTGCGAGCATCCCAGCCCGGACATTGACTTTACCAACTCGCCACTTTATGTCAACACCGAACTGAAGCCGTGGAAGGTCAACGGCGACGGCGTGCGGCGAGCCGGCGTGAGCGCCTTCGGATTCGGTGGAACCAACTTTCACATGGTGATGGAGGAGTACGTTCCCGGCAGGCTGAATGGAAACGGCAAGAAGTCGATCGCCGTCCCGGTAACACCGCCCGCAGCAACGCAGCAGACCGCTGTCCAGGTGACCTCTGGTGCTCCCGTCGCGAGCAAGACTGCCGCAGCTACCGCCACAGCCGCTCCCGCGGCTGCCCCGGTGGCACAGGCCGTCAAGACACCACTGCGTGGAGCGTTGGTGATTGGCGCCGATTCCGTACCAGCGTTAATCGAGCGGCTTCGTGAAGAACTGAAGTCCGCGCAGGCTGGGACTGCCCCCGCTCCCGCTGCGCCCAGCGAGGCCGATCTGCGCGCGCCCGAGCGCCTCACTATCGACTACGGCGACGCGAGCGAACTTGCCACCAAGTGTGGCATTGCGCTCAAAGCGTTTCAGGCGAACCAGGCGGCCTTCTGGAAGGCGCTTCGTGCGCAAGGAATCTTCCGCGGACACGGTCCGGCGCCGAAGGTGGCGTTCCTTTACACCGGCCAAGGCTCGCAGTACGTCAACATGCTACGGACGCTGCGCGAGAAAGAACCCATCATCGCCGAGACCTTCGCGGAAGCTGATCGCATCATGGTTCCGCTCATTGGCAAGCCGCTGACCGACATCATCTTTGTCGATCCGGCCAACGCTGACGCGGTCGCCAGGGCTGAAGAAGATCTGCGGCAGACGGCGATCACGCAGCCGGCGGTCATCACCACCGACACGGCAACAACGCGGCTGCTCGCCGCCTACGGCGTCAATCCCGACTTTGCCATGGGACACAGCGTGGGTGAGTACGGTGCTCTGGTTGCGTCGGAAGCGATGCCGTTCGAGGACGCGATCGAAGCGGTGAGCGCGCGCGGACGCGAAATGACTAAGGTCTCGATGGAAGACAACGGCAAGATGGCCGCCGTCTTTGCGCCGATCCCGGAAGTGGAGCGCATTCTGAAGAGCGTTAATGGCTACGTCGTGATCGCCAACGTGAACAGTAACAGCCAATGCGTAATCGGCGGCGGCAGCAAGGCTATTGACGAAGTCACGCAGACCTTCCTTCAGGCCGGCTACAACGTCGTTCCGCTGCCGGTCAGCCATGCTTTCCACACGTCCATCGTTGCCCCGGCGAGCGTGCCGCTGCGGCAGATGCTCGGCCGGTTACGGTTGCAGCAACCGGTCATTCCCATCGTCTCGAACGTTAGCGGCGACTTCTACCAGCCTGCGCCGGACATGACTACGCGCATGCTCGATATCCTGGCGCAGCAGGTGGCCGCGCCTGTGCAGTTCGTGAAAGGCCTGCAGACGCTGTACAACGCGGGCGCGCGCGTCTTTGTTGAAGTTGGTCCCAAGAAGGCGTTGCAGGGATTTGCCGAGGACGTGCTCGGCAGCGACGCCGATGTGTTCTCGCTGTTCACGAATCATCCCAAGATCGAAGATCTGACGGCCTTCAACCAGGCGCTATGCGGACTTTACGCAGCGGGGTTGGGTCGCGGGGTTGCCGGAGCGTCCTTAGAGATTCCGGCAAAAGAGGCCCCGGTATCCGCTGTTGCCCCGCAGGTGGATACCCGGAGCGCGGGCTTGACTGAGCCGCCCGCGAAGATCGTCATCTCCACAATCACCGCGCCGTCTAACGGCAATCGCTATGTCGATCCTTATGGACAGCGCATTGATGAGCCGGAAGCGGCAGCCAGGAAGGAGGCAGTCGTCATCACCGGCGCTGCTTTGGGCTTGCCGGGCGCTGACCACATCTTCGACGACGCCAACATTGGCCGCATTCTGAACGGCGACCAGTTCATCGGCTCTATCCCTGACCGCCTGCGCACGGCCATGCTCGACAAGAACATCACTCGCCTGGTGAAAAGCGCCAGTGGCGACGCAGTGTTTGAAACGATCACGGACGTCGGCGATGTGATCAAGCTGGCGGGACGTGGGCGCGCCTTCGATCTGCAATCCGAGTTCGGCGTTTCCAGTGACCGCGTAGTTGCACTGGATCGCGTGACTCGGTTGGCGATTGCAGCCGGAATCGATGCCTTGCGTGATGCGGGCATTCCGCTGGTCATGCGTTACAAGACGACGACGAAAGGCACCCAGCTGCCTGACCGTTGGGGCCTGCCCGATTCAATGCGCGATAACACCGGCGTGATCTTCGGATCGGCATTCCCAGGATATGACGCCTTCGCCGAGATCATCGGCGCATATCATGCCGATCATGCCCGCCGCGAAGAGCTGGCGATGCTGGAGAAATGGAGCGCACAGAGCGCCAATGGGCACTCTGCTCTGGGCCAGGAGATCGCGCGGCGCATCGATGAATTGCGCGCGATGATCGAGAAGAATCCGTACGTCTTCGATCGGCGCTTCCTCTTCCGCACCTTGTCGATGGGACACTCGCAGTTTGCCGAGTACATCGGCGCGCGCGGACCGAACACGCAGATCAACTCGGCGTGCGCTACCACTTCGACGGCCCTTTCGCTGGCGGAAGACTGGATCCGCGCCGGACGCTGCCGTCGCGTGATCATCCTCTCAGCCGACGACGTCACCTCTGACAACATGATCGAGTGGTTCGGAGCGGGCTTTCTGGCGAGCGGCGCGGCCGCGACTGACGACAAGGTCGAGGAAGCCGCCACGCCATTCGACAAGCGCCGCCATGGCCTGATTATTGGCATGGGCGCTGCGGCCCTCATGATCGAGAGCGCCGACGCTGCGCGCGAGCGCGGCATCCAGCCGATCTGCGAAGTGTTGGGCGGCCTGACCGCCAATAGCGCCTTCCACGGTACGCGCCTCGACGTGCAGCACATCACCGGGGTGATGGAGCAGCTGATCTCGCAGGTGGAGAAGCGGCACGGCATCTCACGCAAGGAGATCGCGCCGCGGACGGTGTTCGTCTCGCACGAAACTTACACGCCGGCTCGTGGCGGCAGTGCTTCAGCCGAAATCTTCGCCCTGCGGAAGACATTTGGCGATGCGGCAGATCAGATCGTAATCGCTAATACCAAGGGCTATACCGGACACGCCATGGCGACGGGCATCGAAGAGGTGCTCGCCGTGAAGGCGCTGGAGACCGGTATGGTTCCCGCCGTTCCGAACTTCAAGGAAGTCGATCCTGAGTTGGGCAGGCTAAACCTGGCAAAGGGCGGCAAGTATCCCGTTGAGTATGCTCTGAGGCTGGGCGCGGGATTCGGATCGCAGATCAGTATGGCGCTGCTGCACTGGGTCAAGCCCGCCAGCGGCGACCGGCCTACACCCGACAAGCTGGGATATGCGTACCGCATCGCCGATCCGGCTGCGTGGAATGCCTGGATCAGCAGGGTGGCGGGACGCTCCTCGGCTGAACTGGAGATCGTCAAGCGGACACTGCGCGTGCGCGACGTGGGTCCGCAGGCGCGAGTGGCCAAGACGGTTGAGGATTCGCGTCCAGTAACCGCAGCTGCTGCTGCGGTTGTAGCGCCAGTCTCGAGACCGGCTGCGGCGGCTGCGTCCGCGCCGGCGGTGAACACCAGCGCGACCCCGAGTGCGGTCGCGCTAGCAGCGCCGGTGCAAGCTAACGTCGTTCCAGTCGCACCGGTGGTAGTTGAAACAACTCCCGCGCCGGTGCCGCCGAAGCCCGACGCGCAACTGCAGCCGGCAATGCCCGTGCCAGCCACCGCAGCACCTGCTGGGTCGGTGAAGGACAGCATTCTTGCTTTGGCCGTCGAGAAGACCGGCTATCCGGCGGACATGCTGGACCTCGATCTCGACCTCGAAGCCGATCTCGGCGTCGACACCGTTAAGCAGGCGGAAATCTTCACCGCCATTCGCGAGATGTACGAGATCCCGCGCGATGAGAATCGGAAGCTACGCGATTATCCGACCCTCGCGCACGTCATCCGCTTCGTGTACGAGAAGCGGCCAGACCTGGCCAAAAAAGCCGCAGCGCCCGCGCCTGAGACGGTGACTCCCGCGGCTGTATCGCAGGCTCAACCAGTCGTAATTCCGCCGGCTCCCGCACCTGCTGCGGCAGCGCCTGCAGTCGCGGCGGCGCCTCAAGCGTTGACAACGGAATCGCTGGAGTCGATTCAGGCCAAGGTGCTGGAGATTGTTGCCGAGAAGACCGGCTATCCGCCCGAGATGTTGGATCTGGATCTAGATCTGGAAGCCGACCTCGGCATCGACACGGTCAAGCAGGCGGAGATGTTTGCCGCCGTCCGGGCCGCGTACAACATCCCGCGCGACGAGAACATGAAGCTGCGCGATTTCCCAACGCTCGCGCACGTGATTAAGTTCGCGCAGCAGAGACAGCCAGCCGCAGCCCAGTCAACGGCCGCGGCTGCGACGATAGAATCCCCGGCGCCAATTACCGCACAGTCAGCGGCAGCTAATTCGCCGGTCGCAGCTGCTCCTCCTGTGGTTGAAGTAGCAGCCGTTTCGCCTGACGAGATCAAGGCTAAGGTGCTGGAGATTGTGGCGGAGAAGACTGGCTATCCACCGGAGATGCTCGATCTCGATCTCGACCTGGAAGCCGACCTCGGCATCGACACGGTGAAGCAGGCAGAGATGTTCGCCGCCGTTCGCGCCGCGTACAACATCCCGCGCGACGAGAACATGAAGCTGCGCGATTTCCCAACGCTAGCGCACGTGATCAAGTTCGCGCAGCAGCGGCAGCCGGGTGTAGCCCTGACATCAGTGGTCGCTGTGACGCAACCTGATAACGCCGAAGCTCCTACCACTCCAGCGGCTCCGGCCCCGATTGTTGCGCAACCGTCAGCTGCGCCAGCTCACGCTATCGAACCGACTGCTGCTGTGGCCTGCGTTTCGCCAGATGAGATCAAAGCGAAGGTCTTGGAGATTGTCGCGGAGAAGACCGGATATCCGCCGGAGATGCTCGATCTCGATCTCGATCTGGAAGCCGATCTCGGCATCGATACGGTGAAGCAGGCGGAAATGTTCGCCGCCGTTCGCGCGGCCTACAACATCCCACGCGACGAGAACATGAAGCTGCGCGACTTTCCAACGCTCGCGCACGTGATTAACTTCGCGCAGCAAAGACAGCCGGGAGCGAAGACGGCCGTTCCCGTCGCAGCAGAAGCAGCAAAACCTGAACCTCTGCCCTCGGCGCTGGCGCCGGCAGCGGCTACGACGCCTGTAGAGCCGGTGGCCAGTGCCACGAATCCGGCACCAATCGCATCGGCCTCGGTAGAAGCGCCGCAGGGTGCGACGGCGGTACCTCTTGATGCGATCAAGGCAAAGGTTCTCGAGATCGTAGCCGAGAAGACGGGCTATCCGCCGGAGATGCTGGATCTCGACCTCGATCTTGAAGCCGACCTCGGCATTGACACCGTAAAGCAGGCGGAGATGTTTGCGGCGGTGCGTGCAGCCTACAACATTCCTCGCGACGAAAACATGAAGCTGCGAGACTTCCCGACGCTGGCACACGTGATTGAGTTCGCGCAAAAGCGCCAGCCGGGAGCGCAACCGTCTACAACAACGGCAGAGGCGAAGCCGGCTAAGCTGCCAATTCCCACACCAGTTTCGCGGGTGCCGGTCGCAAACTTTGATGCGGCGAACAAAATACCGCGGCGCGTACCGCTTCCGGTCCTGCGTCCGCCGTTAGATCTCTGTAAGCCGACCGGCGTCACGCTGGGGCAGGGAAGCCGTGTCGCTCTGATGGCCGACAAAGGCGGCGTGGGTGATGCGCTTGCGGAGCAACTCAAAACGAAGGGCGTCGAGGTCCTGCGCATCGACCCAACGCAGAATGCGGAGGCGCTCACGAATTGTCTGTCAGTGTGGCTTGCGGTGGGTCCGGTGCAGGGAGTCTACTGGCTGCCCGCACTCGACAACGAAGGGCCGATTAGCCGCATGGACCTCAACACGTGGCACGAGGAGCTGCGGCTGCGCATTAAGTCTCTCTACACGACGATGCGAACGCTGTACGAGCAGATCGCACAACCGAGCACGTTCTTTGTCTCGGCAACCCGGCTGGGCGGCCAGCACGGCTACGATGATGCCGGAGCGGCTGCGCCAATGGGCGGCGCGATAGTCGGGTTCACAAAGACATACAAGCGCGAGCGTCCCAACGCTACCGTGAAGGCAGTCGACTTCGAAGAAGGTCGCAGGGCCTCGGAGATCGCCGCTCTCCTCATCGATGAAACGCTGCGGGATACGGGCGCTGTCGAGATCGGCTATAAGAACGGGCTTCGTTGGACCGTTGGTCTCGAAGAGAAGCCCGTGGAAGACGGCCAACCCGGGCTCGCGCTGAATCAGAACAGCGTGTTCGTCGTAACCGGGGCCGCCGGCAGCATCGTTTCAGCCATTACAGCGGATCTGGCTGCGGCATCCGGCGGAACCTTCTACTTGCTCGATCTCGTGCCCGAGCCTGATCCCAACAATCCGGATATCGCACGCTTCATCACCGATAAGGACAACCTGAAGCGCGATCTCTTCGCTCGCATTCAGGCGCGTGGCGAACGCGCGACGCCGGCGCTGGTCGAGAAAGAACTGGCCGCACTGGAACGCGCGCAAGCGGCGCTGAGCGCCATCAATGCAGTGCGCGACGCCGGCGGCACGGCGCACTACTTCAGCGTCAATCTTGCAGACGCGAACGGTGTCGCTAACGTCATCGAACAGGTCAGGAAGACCAGCGGCCGCATCGACGTGCTGCTGCACGCCGCTGGCCTGGAGCGGAGTCATTTCCTGCCCGGCAAAGATCCGCGTGAGTTCGACCTGGTCTTCGACGTCAAAGCCGATGGCTGGTTCAATCTGCTGCGCGCGATCGGCGACATACCCCTGGGCGCAACGGTTGCGTTCAGCTCCGTGGCCGGACGCTTCGGCAATGGCGGCCAGACCGACTACAGCGCGGCCAACGATCTGCTCTGCAAATACACCTCTAGCTTCCGCTCGACGCGGCCGCAGACGCGCGGGATCGTGATCGACTGGACAGCCTGGGGCGGCATCGGCATGGCGACGCGCGGCTCGATTCCCAAGATGATGGAGCTGGCCGGCATCGATATGCTGCCACCGGAAGCCGGTGTTCCGCTGATTCGTCGCGAACTTACCTCAGGTGGAACGCGCGGCGAAATCGTGGTCGGCACGCGGCTGGGCGTTCTTCTCGAAGAGTGGGACTCCACTGGCGGACTCGACGCTGCCGCGTTGTCGAAGACCGTTGGCCGTGGCCCGATGGTTGGCACGATCACCGGCATGGGCATCTATCCCGGCTTGACGATGGACACCACGCTCGATCCCAAAGTGCAGCCCTTCCTCAACGATCACCGCATCGACGGCACGCCGGTGCTTCCCGGTGTGATGGGCATAGAGGCGTTCGCAGAAGCTGCGCTCTGCATACATCGTGGGTGGCACATTGAGGCGGTTGAAGAGGTGAACTTCCTGGCTCCATTCAAGTTCTACAAGGACGAGCCACGAACAGTAAGCATCCACGCCACCTTCCAGCCGCAAGGCGACAAGCTGATCGCAAATTGCCGTCTGATCGGCCGTCGTACGCTGCCCAACCAACCGCAGCCGCAGGAGACGACGCACTTCACGGCGCGGGTTCGGGTGAGCAAGCAAACAGTGTCAGCGGTGACAGGGGCGGCTCCGAGATTGTCGGCAGAGGCCATCGTCGGAGCTGCCCAGATCTACCGCATCTACTTCCACGGCCCCGCATATCAGGTACTCGAGCGGGCCTGGTGGGACGGCGAGCGCATGATCGGCGAAATGTCGGCGGCCTTGCCCAACAACCATCAACCGGCTGATCAGCCGACCCTCATGTCGCCACGGCTGATCGAGCTCTGCTTCCAGACGGCCGGACTTTGGGAGATCAATTCGCAAAGCCGGATGGGTCTGCCTCTCCATGTTCACCAGGTTTCGTGGTTACGCGCGCCGCAATCGGCGGAAGGCCGCCTGTACGCGTTGGTCACTCCACATCCGGAGCAGGGAAGCTTCGATGCGGAGGTCGTGGACGCAACCGGAAACCGATATCTGAGCCTGGGTGGTTATCGCACGGTGGCGGTGCCTGATGGCCTCGATGCTGAGAGCCTGAAGGCGCTGCAAGCTGTCCTTTCGACGGAGCCGGCAGCCGTTTCCTAACGGCCGAAGGCAGTGACTATTCGGAGCGGGGGTCGTATGCGCGAATTCCAGCGAATCGCCATCGTGAATCGCGGTGAAGCGGCAATGCGCTTCATTCACGCGGTACGCGAATTCAACCAGGAGCACGGCACGTCGCTGTGCACTATCGCCCTATTTACGGAGCCGGACCGCCGCGCGATGTTTGTTCGCGAGGCAGATGAAGCGGTGTGCCTGGGTCCCGCCCAAGTCGTCGATCCCAACAGCCGGCACTTGAAGAGCGCGTATGTCGACTATGGCCGGCTGGAGCATGCGTTGGCAACGGCCCGCGCCGAGGCGGCGTGGGTCGGCTGGGGCTTCGTAGCTGAGCACGCGCAGTTCGCGGACCTCTGCCACAAGATGGAAATCGTCTTCATCGGTCCGGAAGGCGATGTCATGCGGCGGCTTGGCGATAAGATCTCGTCCAAGCTGCTGGCGGAAAGCGCGCAGACACCGGTGGCGCCGTGGAGCGGCGGTCCGGTCGAGACGGTGGAGGATGCCTTCCGCCATGCCGAGCGCCTGGGATATCCGCTGTTCATCAAGGCCACAGCCGGCGGCGGTGGCCACGGAATCCGTCGCGTGCAATCCGATGCTGACCTGGAGAAGGCATTTGAGAGCGCTCGTGCCGAGGCATTCAAAGCCTTCGGTGATCCTACCGTGTTCATGGAGCAGCTGGTGACCGGCGCGCGCCACGTGGAAGTGCAGATCATTGCCGATTATCACGGCACGACGTGGGCGGCCGGTGTGCGTGACTGTACCATTCAGCGCCGGCATCAGAAGGTCGTTGAGGAGGCGCCCTCACCAGCGCTGACGAAGGAGCAGGATGACTGGCTTCGGCAGGCGGCGATACGAATCAGCCAGGCCGCCGATTATCACAATGCCGGTACCGTTGAATTTCTGTACGAGCCGCAGAGCCAGCGATTTCTCTTCATGGAGATGAACACGCGGCTTCAGGTGGAGCATCCGGTGACGGAATGCACCACCGGCATTGATCTGGTAAAGATGCAGATCCGTGTTGCTCGCGGAGAACGCCTGGAAGGCGAGCCGCCACGAACAAGAGGCCACGCCATTGAAGTGCGCCTGAACGCCGAAGATCCCGACAATGGTTTCGCTCCTTCGCCCGGTGCAATCGAGCGCTTCCGCATTCTTGCCGGACCCGGCGTCCGCATCGATACAGGCGTGGAAGAGGGCGACAGCATTCCCTCGGAGTTCGATTCGATGATCGCCAAGATCATCGCCTACGGGGGAAGCCGCAAAGAGGCGATGGCGCGGCTGGAGCGAGTGTTGCGTGAGAGCGTCGTCGTCATCCGCGGCGGCGTGAGCAATCGCGCGTTCCTGATGGAGCTGCTCGAACGCGAGGAAGTTCGAAAAAGCGAAGTCGACATCGGCTGGCTGGATCGCTTGTCGGCCAAAGGCGAGCTGCTGTCCCACAGACACGTTGATGTCGCGCTGGTACAGGCGGCGATTGAGGCTTACGACTCCGAATTCAAGGTAGAGCAGGCGCAGTTCTATGCGTCAGCGGTCCGGGGACGGCCGCAGGTGCGCAGCGAAATAGGGCACACGGTCGAGCTGCGCTATCGCGATCATTCGTATTCCATCAAGATCTACCGCCTTGGTCTGCGGCGGTACCGTCTTGAGGTGGATGGAGGCCGCTTCGATGTCGAAGTTGACCGGCTCGGTCCATTCGAGTACTGGCTCACAGTATTTGGAGAACGCTTCCATGTTGTTTCAGTACAGCATGGGCCAAGCTATCGCATCGAAGTGGGCGGGGTTTCGCACCGCATCGATCGCGATGACGGAGGCATGGTGCGCGCGCCATCGCCTGCCGTTGTCGTGTCCATCGCCGTGAAAGCTGGCGATGTGGTCTCGACCGGCGACCGCCTGGCCGTGTTGGAAGCGATGAAGATGGAGACGCAGGTGGTGGCGCCGTTTGCCGGCAAGGTCCGGCAGGTGCTGGCCACGGCCAATGTCCAGGTCGGTAGCGGGGCGCCATTAGTTCAGATCGAGCCGGCAAGCGATAAGAAGTCCTCCTCCGGATCGAGCCAGCGCGTGGCGTTCGCTTCCCCCTCCACGCCCGCCGACATAAACGACGCTTCACGCCGGTGGCGGCAAAATCTGGATGAGCTGCGACAGCTGATGCTGGGCTTCGAGGTTGATCCGCAACACTTGTCGCAACTGCTTTCCGAATGGAACCAGTTCCGGGAGGAGCAGGCTGACAGTGAGGAAGTGCGCCGTGGGGAAGACGAAATTCTGAATATCTTCGTCGACATCTGTTCGTTGTTCCGGCGCACCCCGAAGATAAGCGACCAGGCGGGCGGCGAGCCTCCCAGCACAGAAGCTTACCTGTTTTCTTACCTGCGAATGCTCGACACCCACGGAGACGGCGTACCGGCGGAATTTGTGTCGGCGCTGTGGCGCGCTGTGGCGCATTACGGACTTGCCACACTGGACCGTTCGTCGGAATTAGAAGAAAGCTTGCTGTGGATTTACAAGTCGCATCAGCGAGTTGAGCAGCAAGCGTCGGTGATTCGCGAAATTCTCCAGCGTCGGATCGCGCCGGCGAAGACTTGGGCTGCGCCTCCGGATGAATCACTTCGCACGATGCTGGATCGAATGATCTCTATTTGCCGAGGTGTGTTTCCGACGGTCAGCGACCTGGCGCGCGAGCTGCATTACCGATGCTTCGACCAGCCACTGTTCGAAGCGGCGCGGAAGAAGATCTATGCCGAAGCTGAAGCGCAGCTGGAATACCTCGCCGAGCATCCCGATTCCGCCGACCGGCGGGAGCGAGTGTTGAGCCTGATCGAGTGTCCACAGCCCTTGGCCGGCATTCTCTCCGGCCGATTTGCGACGGCTTCGCCCGCAATGCGGCAACTGATGATGGAGGTTGTGCTCTCGCGCTATTACTACGGAGTTCGCGAGCTTACGAATTTCCGCACTCTTTCCATGAACGGTTGGAGCTGCGTATCGGCGGAACACAAGGAAGACGGAAGGCGTGTGCACGTTCTTGCCACGCATGCCCAATATTCGCAGTTGGGAGACGCGGCGCGCGCGATGGCGCCGTTTATCCAGCAGGTGCCCGAAGCCGATGACGTGGTCATCGATTTCTTCACCTGGAATGACGGCAGCATGCCGGCTGCCGAGGATGCGCAGCGGGAGAT
The DNA here is from genome assembly GCA_035262645.1 of Terriglobales bacterium. Classification (GTDB taxonomy): domain Bacteria; phylum Acidobacteriota; class Terriglobia; order Terriglobales; family Acidobacteriaceae; genus Bog-257. The sequence goes on along the minus strand of DATFSK010000054.1, from coordinate 5,732 downwards.
CCATGCGGTACTGAATGACGCAGTATTTACTCGAACCCTGCGGCACATTGTCGTCGCAGTTTCGGGCGCCGGCCGCGACCCAGGTTTGAGCGGCATGCTGCACTTCACGTATGAGCCCTGTGCTTCCGGCTACGAAGAAGTGCCGCTCTTTCGCGGCGTCCATCCCATGATGGGTCAGCGGCTGCATCTGTGGCGGCTGAAGAACTTCAAGATCGACCGCCTGCCATCGGTAGACGATGTGTATCTGCTGCACGCCGTCGCTAACGACAATCCCAAAGATGAGCGCCTCTTCGCGGTGGCGGAGGTTCGTGATTTGACGCCGGTGCGCAACAAGGCGGGACGCATCGAGCAACTGCCGCACCTGGAGCGGATGTTCGCCGATGCCACGGCGGCGATTCGGCAATATCAATCACAGCGTCCGCCGAACAAGCGACTCTATTGGAACCGCATCTTCCTTTATGTCTGGCCGACGCTCAATCTCACTCCGGAGGAAATGAACAGTATCGTCCGTCGCCTGGCGGCGTCCACCGACGGGCTGGGTCTGGAGCAGGTGGTGGTCCGCGCTCGCATTCCCAATCAGCGGACGGGAGAACTACGCGATACCATCGTGCGCGTTTCAGCCCCCGGCGATGCGGGTGTGCTCATGACCTTCCGGCCCGCGGTTAAGCTGCAGGCCATGCGGCCGTTGACGGCCTACGATCAGAAAGTCGTCAAGATGCGGCAGCGCGGAATGCTATACCCGTACGAGATCGTGAAGTTGCTTACCCCGGCTTTCGATGACACCCGCGCCGAACTTCCACCGGGCGAGTTTGTGGAACTGGATCTGGATGAGAACGGGCGGCTGGTTCCTATCGATCGTCCGTATGGCGAGAACAAAGCCAACATCATCGTTGGCATCGTGCGGAATTTCACGGCCAAACATCCCGAAGGGATGACGCGGGTCCTGCTGCTCGGTGATCCAAGCAAAGATCTGGGCGCGCTGGCGGAAGCGGAGTGCCGGCGAATTCTGGCGGCCATTGAGAAGGCCAGAGAGAAGAAAGTTCCGTTGGAATGGTTTCCGATCTCGGCAGGCGCGAAGATCTCGATGGACAGCGGCGTCGAGAACATGGACTGGATCGCGCGCGTGCTGCGCGCCCTGGTCAACTTCACGCAGGATGGCGGCGAGGTCAACCTGATCGTCAACGGCGTGAACGTTGGCGCGCAGCCCTACTGGAACGCTGAGGCCACAATGCTGATGCACACCCGCGGCATTCTGATCATGACGCCGAAGGCTTCGATGGTGCTCACCGGCAAGCGCGCGCTCGACTATTCCGGCAGCGTCTCGGCCGAAGACAACCAGGGCATTGGCGGATATGACCGCATCATGGGCTTCAACGGCCAGGCACAGTACTTCGCGCGCAGCATCGACGAAGCCTGCCGCATTCTCATGCGCCATTACGAGCACACCTATGTTGCTCCGGGTGAACGCTGGCCACGACGCGCGGTGACGAACGATCCTGTCGAACGCGACGTTTGCCTGTCGTCGCATAGGAACGGTTCAGAAGAGGGATTCGCTCTGGTGGGTGACATCTTCTCCGACGAAAAGAATGCCGGCCGGAAGAAGTCGTTCGAGATTCGGAAGGTGATGAAAGCGGTGGCCGACCAGGACCATGGCCATCTGGAACGGTGGTCCGGTATGCGATCGGCGGAAACCGCCGTCGTATGGGACGCCCATCTAGGGGGATACCCGGTGTGTCTCATCGGTATTGAGTCGAAGCCGGTTCCACGCTTTGGCTTCGTGCCGGCTGACGGTCCGGACCAGTGGACCGCGGGTACATTGTTTCCGCTCTCATCGAAGAAAGTCGCGCGGGCGATTAATGCCGCGAGCAACAACCGTCCAGTAGTTATCCTCGCAAACCTGTCGGGGTTCGATGGCTCCCCGGAATCGATGCGCCAGCTTCAACTGGAATACGGCGCTGAGATCGGCCGGGCTGTGGTTAATTTCAAAGGCCCGATGGTCTTTTGCGTTATCTCGCGCTATCACGGCGGCGCCTACGTTGTCTTCTCTCGCGCGCTGAACGAGCAGTTGGAAGTTTCGGCCCTGGAAGGGACCTACGCGTCGGTCATCGGTGGAGCCCCGGCGGCGGCCGTCGTATTCGCAGCTGAAGTCGAGGCGCGGGCGCGGAAGGATGCTCGGGTCCAGGCACTCAACGAAGCGCTGGCGAAAGCCGAAGGCGAAGAGAGGGCAAGGTTCAGGGCCGAACTGGATGAACTCTTCAAGACGGTACATTCGCAGAAGCTCGGAGAGGTCGCCACGGAGTTCGACCGCATCCATAGTGTGCATCGCGCCATGGAGGTAGGGGCACTACATACGATCCTTCCGCCGAAAAATCTCCGTCCCTACCTCGTCGACGCCGTCGAACGCGGTATCGCAAAGGAACGGGCGAGGCTTGCGACGATCTCCGAGAGGAGCTCGACGGAGGTCGAATCCGAAGCCTCTCTACAGGCGCAGTGATGGAGCTGTATTGGCTGGAACAATCCGCCGCCGATGTGCCCGTGCCTGATAATTGGCTGAGTACGAACGAGCGGTTTCGCCTGGCAGAGATGAAGGTCGCGAAGCGGAAGAGTGATTGGCGGCTGGGAAGATGGACGGCAAAGATTGCAGTCGCCGGCTATCTGGGATTGTCGGCTGAGCCGGTTGAACTCTCCGGCATTGAAATCCGGCCAGATGCCTCGGGTGCGCCCGAGGCATTTGTGAAGGACAAGGCAATCAGAATTTCGTTGTCTCTCAGTCATCGGGAGGGCATCGGAATCTGCGCCGCTGCGCCTGAGGACGTGGCGCTGGGCTGCGATCTGGAGTTGGTCGAGCCACGAAGCGAGGCATTCACCGCGGGCTACTTCACCGCCGAAGAGCAGAAGACCATATCAGGATCGCCCGCGGCGCTCCGCGACCTGCTCGTCATGGTTCTGTGGAGCGCAAAGGAAAGCGCTCTGAAAGCACTGCGAACCGGATTGAGGCTGGACACGCGTTCGGTTTCAGCGATCCTCCATAACGGTTTCCCGTCGGCGCTGCATCCTGAGATGGGGACGTGGCGTCCTTTGTCGGTCCGCCATGCCGATCAGGTATTTCCAGGCTGGTGGGCCTGTGTCGATGGCTTTGTGCGCACGGCTGTGAGCATTCCAGCGGCAAACGCGCCGGTGTCGGCTCGATTTGTGTCTCTCCGCTAAGTCAACGCCTTCATCTCTGAATCATCTCAACTAACTGTTCGACGAGTTGCTGCGTCGTAATCTTGCCTTCTGTTTTTGAGCACAACGCTGAGGCGCTGGCGAACGTCTAACGTTGGGGCAGGAGGTGTGTCATGGTAGCGGACAGGCCAAGAACAAAAATATTGTTGGATGGGGGCGACCCCAAGGAAACCGCAACCGTCAAGGCGCACTTGGAGATCCTGGACGGCCAGACGACCAACCCAACCTACGTGGCCAAGAGCCCTGACGTTGCGAAACGTATTGCCACGGGCCGGCGATTTACCGCTGAGCAGCAGCTGGCGGCCTATCGGCAGATCGTGCGACAGGTTTCGCCACTAGTCGGCGATGCCGGAGTGTCGATTGAGGTGTTTGCCGATCTCCATACGAGCGCGGAGGAGATGCTGACGCAAGGTGAGGAAATGTTCTCCTGGATCCCGAATGCGTATATCAAATATCCGTGCCTGCCGGAAGGAATGCGAGCAGCGCAGATGTCGGTGACGCGGGGAATCCGCGTCAACATGACGCTCTGCTTCAGCCAGGAGCAGGCAGCAGCCGTGTATGCGGCGACTCTGGGCGCACATGATCCGGTGTACATATCGCCTTTCGTGGGAAGGCTGGATGATCGCGGCGAGAATGGTATGGACCTGGTGTGGAACATCAAGAAGATGTACGCACATGGCGACGGTCATGTGCATGTCCTGGCGGCCAGCTTGCGCAAGCTCGATCATTTGCTCTGCGCCTTTTCGATTGGGTCGGAACTGGCTACGGCGCCGGCCAAGCTGCTGCTGCGTTGGGCCGACGCGGGTATGCCGCAGCCGGATGCGAGCTTCAGCTATCAGGCCGTCGACAACAACGGCAAGCAGCTCAAGCCGATTCCATACAAAGACCTCGATCTGAATGCGTCGTGGGACAGCTTTGACATCAGACACGAGCTCACCACAAAAGGCATCGAGCGCTTTGTGGCTGACTATAGGAACACGTTGCAACTTGCTGCGTAGTGTGGGTGCACTGCCACGCGATCTTTGCCATCTCCAGGGCTCATTGAGCATGAGTCAGCGTGTCGGGTGGTGTCCTTCTGGAGCAGGTAAGTTGCCTGTATAATGGACACGCAGCGATTCGCTGCGAGTTCCCCTTCCTCGTGGGGCTATAGCTCAGCTGGGAGAGCGCATCGTTCGCAACGATGAGGTCGTCGGTTCGATCCCGACTAGCTCCACCATACTTTCAATCACTTGCGAGTATCCCTCAACGTCAGATTGCGGTTTTGTGTCGTGCTTTGTGTCGTAACCCCCCTCTACACCTCCTAGATTGACCGCATCAGCCCGTCGTGTCGAGAGCGCGTCCAGAGCGGTTCGCTTCGCTTGAATGCGGACGTGTGAGTAGTGCTGGAGCATCTTCGGGGAAACGTGACCTGCAATCGCCATGACCGTGCTGTCGCTGGCTTGGGATTCGGCAAGCTCGGTGATTGCGTGGTGACGAAGATCGTGGAAGCGGAGCTTCGGCAACCCCGCAGCCGCGCGAAGATTGCGCCATGCCGTGCGCCAGCCCGCCAGAGGCCGCGTAGGATCAAAATGCGACGCCTCACACGCGGGGAATAGATAATGCTCAGGCGCTACGCTTCCGAAGCCTTGTGCGCGCCTGTAGAGCGAAAGAACGGCACTCCACGCATCGGCATTAAGCGGAATGACTCTCTCGCCCGCCTCGGTCTTGCTCTTGCGAATGACGAGCGTCTTTTCCATGAGGTCAACGTCTCGCCAGCGCAATTGCTTGATCTCACAGCCGCGCATGGTTGTATTTAGCGCGAGAGAGGTAGCCCAGGCCGCGTTTTGCCATTCTGGGCGGGATGCGGCAACTTTCAGCAGGCGGAGCTTTTCGTCAAAGGCGAGCGCTCGCCCGATAGCCTGATGAACGGGAAGTGGCCGAATCTCGTCAGCGAACAGGTGCCAGCGTTTCGCTTTTTTCAGTACCCCGCGAATAATGTCCAACTCGCGGTTTACCGTCGCGTTTGCGATTCCGGCTGCTTTCCGCTCGCGGACGAAGGCCAGAACCTTGTCGGCCGTGATGCGGCAGACCTGCACGTCACCGAACAGCCGATTCACAACCTTTGCCCGATCTCGCTCCGTGCGAATGCTCAGAGGCGCAAGGCTGGGGATCCGATCTTGCAGGAATTGCTCGGCAGCCTCGCGGAATGTCAGCCGCGCAAAGCCGTGTCTGGTCGCCGAGAGCTTGCCTGCCTTTGCAGTCGCAATCAGTTCTTTTTCTTTCGCCTGAGCCTCCCGCCAGTCGCTGGTATCGAGCGACTGCCGGAACCTCTGACCGTCAACGAAGAAATGCGTGTGCCACGTCTTACCGCGTTTTACGAGTGACATTCTTTCCACCCCCCTCCTCTGTTTTCTTGCTGACACTATTCTTCGGGCTTTTCTTAGCCCGATTCGCGTTCCACCATTTCAAAGCGTGTTCCCGTTTCCTTTCCGCCTTACACTCGCCAGCATCACAAATTGTCTGGTCCC
>DATFSK010000053.1:0-16122 GCA_035262645.1 Terriglobales bacterium | reverse complement strand
ACCGGCATTAATTCCAGCGAGACGGTCCTGAAGCCCAGCAACGTGAATGTGCTGTCGTTCGGCAGACTCGCGACGATTGCCCTCGAAGGGGAAGTCAAAGCGCAACCGCTCTACATTTCCAATATCACGATGAGCGATGGGAAAAGTCACAATTTAGTTCTGGTGGCCACCGAACATGACCAGGTGTACGCAATTGACGCCGATTCCCACAGTACTCTGTGGCACAGGAGTTTCCTGGACTCTCGGGGACTAATCGTACCGGTGCCGGCCTCCGACACCCACTGTGACGAAACAGGAAGCGAGCACGGGATTACCGGCACGCCGGTGATCGACGCAGCGACCGAGACCATGTTCCTGGTCGTTCGGACCAAGGAAACCACAACCGGAGAGACGATTTACTATCAGCGCATGCACGCTCTGAACCTCGCGAACGGAGATGACAGACTGCCGCCAGCCACGATCACGAGCCCGGCTGGGCGCGACCAATTCGGGAGCGCTCACTTCGATCCGCTGCTTAACCTGCAACGCTCAGCCCTGCTGCTGAGTCAGGGAAACGTGTATGTCGCCTGGGCCTCTCACTGTGACTATGGAGCCTTTACGGGGTGGGTTATGTCGTTTGGCGAAACCACGCTGGAAAGAACGGCCGCGTGGACGCCCGATCCGTCGGGCATGCTTGGCGGGATATGGATGAGCGGTGGTGGGCCCGCCAGCGATGCGAATGGAAACATTTTTTTGGCAGTGGGAAATGGTTGGAGTGACGCTATGTCGGGAGGAGACAATTACGGCGACGCTGTCGTACGACTGGTGCCTGGTGGCGGCGTGATCTCGGTACCCGACTATTTCATGCCGTTCAACTTCGACATAATGTACAACGACGACCTTGACCTTGGAGCAGGGGGAGTAGTTCTGCTACCCACACAAAGTGGAGCGCCACACCCGAACTTGTTAGGGGTTGGAGGCAAGGACGGCACCTTTTACTTGCTGGATCGGGACAACCTGGGTAAATGGCGGGCGAATAATAACGGACAGGTGGTCCAGACTTTCCCAATTGCAGGCAGTTCGTTTGCCAGTCCGCTATTTTGGAACAACACCCTTTATACGGCATTTTCGGGAGCTTCGTTTGAGGCACGGAGTTACAATCCCGCAACCCAGCAAATCGACACCACTCCGATCTCCTCATCGGGTTCCATCTATTTCGGCTTTCCGGGAGCGACGCCTTCGCTCTCCAGCAACGCCTCAGCGGACGGCATTTTGTGGCTGCTGCAGACGGACAACTATCAGGTAGGTGGAAACGAAATCCTCAGGGCGTTTGGCGCCACGGACCTTTCCACTGAGCTTTACGACTCGGAGATGTCTTCCGACCGGGACCATGCCGGCGGCGCCATCAAATTCAGCGTGCCCACCGTCATAAATGGCAAGGTATATGTTGGTGCGCTCAATGAACTCGACATCTACGGCCTGCTCTAGAGAATGGGGGGTAGCGGAGTTTTCCACAGTCGGACTACTTTCAGACAGGCGGAAATCCTACCTAAAGACAGGCCCGCCAACCTCTTGATTCAAATCAAGCATTTTATTTTCAAGTAAATAGCCACACCTCCATGGCAGTACAACTTTGGGCGAAGTCTGCCCCAAATCGCGGAAATTCGCTTGAATTTGGAGGTAAAACCGGGCTATAGTTACGTGTTCTCAGGCTCACTTTCGGACTCCTTCCTCAGGGCTGTCCTTTTGGAGAGGCTTCAACGACACGCACCTGAATCGTTGGTGAAGCTTCATGAATCCAAGTAGTTAGGTAGGACAAAGGCATCACAGGCCGCAACTCGGTCATCTAGTTCATATCTCTAGGAAGCAGGAATACTCAGACATGGCAAAGCGACGTGGCAATCCTAATTGGGGAAAACCGGAGCCTATTGGTCCGGTTGTGCCCACCATCACAGAATTCGAGCAGGTCGTGAAAGAATTCAAACTTCAGCCGGATCAGTACATCCGCTCCACCCGGCTGCGCGAATGGGCGCGGAAGAACAAGAATTCGAAGTATATCCCTGAGCCGTTACTGGAAGCTTGGGGCTTCGAGATCGAATCCACGCTGTAACCCCCGAATCTCTGCATGGAGGGCCGTCTGCGGGCGGCCCTTTTTGCTGCTCTTTGGTGAGCGAACGGTTTCGCTTCTTCGTATCAATGCGACTTCGCGTCGCCCCGATGACCATTCTATTTCGCTTCTCTCTGCGTGGCGCAAGTGAGCTGCGTCTGCTGCGGGTGCGCGCCTCGGAAAGCAGAGCACTACCTTCATCTCGCCGGAGATGCCTATAGCGTCTGCGCTCTCACTGCGCATGTGATGAACCCACCGTTCAACGCAGTATTTCATTTACATCAAAAACCGAGGCTTAACCTTAGACCGAAACAACTCTGCTGCTTGCGGCTGAATCTTAAAAGTCTGTTTCGCTCCTTTGCCACTTAAGGTGAGCGATTTCGGGCAGCGCCGTTGAGGAGATTCGCCAAGATTCGTGTTTAGGCAGAGCCTACGGCTGGACTGGCTGCCCCATACCAAAGGCAGGTCTGGCAGACACTATGTCCCGGTTACGTTGCGCTGTGCTCTTCGTCACGATGTTTACTCTTCTTTTCGCCGCAGGCTGCGGCGGAGGCTCTCACAATTCCGGATCAAACGGTGGCAGCGGCGGTAGTGGCGGCGGCAGCGGCGGATCGACCGCGCCGGCAGTTACCAACTTCGCGGTCTCCCCGGCCGTAGCGGCCGCCGGCGAATTCGTAACGTTTTCGTGGACGACAAACAATGCCATGTCGTTCACGGTCATGCCCAATATCGCCCAGGACGATCAAACCCTGCCGCTGTCGGCCAATGGATATCTTTTCAACACCAATGGACTGACGACCACCACGACGTTTCAGGCGACCGCCAGTTCGGGTTCAACCAAGTCGCAGCCAAAATCGGCGACCCTGACCATGGTTCCCATGACGTTGACCGCGTCGCCTTCAACGATTCAGTCGGGGCAAAGTACGACCTTGACGTTTAGCGGGCCCAATAATGGCAGTTCGTGGTCGGTGCTGAACGTGACGACCAACACGGCAAGCAATATCCCGGCGCCATCTTGCAGCGGCAACACTTGCAGCGGGACCTACATGACTCCGCCGCTGAGCGGCGACACAACGTTCCAGGTCATAGCGGCAATCAATGGCGGCCAGGCGTACTCGCCGCAGGCGCTGGTGACCGTGCAGAACCCCACGACGATCACCTTTACCGCGAACCCTATGGTTGTTCCGCCGGGTGGTGCGGTGACATTGTCCTGGACGACGACAAACGCCACCTCGGTCAGCATTGATCAGGGGATCGGGCAGGTAGCGCCGCCCCTGAATGTGAATATGGGATCGTACTGCTGCGCGCACCCGCAGCAGACGACAACGTACACAGCGACGGCTACGTCACCTTATCCCAACAGTCCTCCTGTGACGGCGAGCGTGACCGTCACCGTCAGCACGGGTGGAGTGTCCAACCTGAACCACATCATTTTCATGTTGCAGGAGAACCGTTCCTTCGATAACTACTTCGGCGTGCTGGCGCAGTATCGCGTTAACCACAACCCGCCGATCCAGGGAGCGCAACTGAGCGACGTGAACGATCTGCACAATCTGCCTTCGGGATATCAGATCTGCAACCCGCAGCACCAGTGTTTTGCGCCATTCCACGCTCGCACCGAGTGCATCGAGAACCTGTCGCCGTCGTGGGATGAGTCGCACTACGACATGGACCTGGTAGGGAATGATTGGTTGGACCTGACCCCGAGTTCGCAGTACCTGATGGACCGCTTCCTGGATACTACGTTGTCGGGAGGCACCGGCGATCAGTATGATCCAACGCACTCGCGCCCGCTGGGCTATTACGACCAGACGGACTTGCCGTTCTACTACGAATTGGCAACGCAGTTTACAACCAGCGACACCTTTTACTCTCCCGAACCCGCGAATACTGTGCCGAATCGTATGTACTTGTTTGCGGCAACTTCCTATGGCCATGCCTTCCCGCCTCACAGCCCGAGTGATCCGGCGTGGGCGCGACCCACGATCTTCCGCGCGCTGACGCAAGCCGGTATTACCTGGCGTTATTACTACCAGGACAACAGCGTGTTCCTGGCAAACTGGGCCGACTGGAACGATCCGCAGATTCAGGCGCACGTGAAGAACATCCAGGAGTACTACAACATCCTGGCTAGCCCGAGTGCCGATCGCGACCTGCCGCAGGTGGTGTTCATCGAGCGCGCCAGTGCCACCGGTTACGACGAACATCCGGACAACAACGTGCAGAAAGGCGCAGCGCGCGTGCAGCAGATTATTACCGCGCTGCTGAACAGCGCGGCATGGCCGGACTCGGCGTTTATCCTCACCTTCGACGAAGGCGGCGGCCTGTACGACCAACAGGGGCCGATCCTGGTGACGCCACCTGATGATCTGACGCCGCAGGACCTGGGGTCGAATGATCAGCAAGGTCTGTTCAACGTGACTGGGTTCCGCGTGCCGGTGGTCGTGGTGTCGCCGTGGTCGAGGCCGCAGACGATCTCGCATCTGCAAACCGACTACACGTCGATCCTGAAGCTCATCGAGACACGGTTTAATGTTCCCGCGCTGACGCAGCGGGACGCGACCACGCAAGACATGACGGATCCGACGAACGGATTCTTCGACTTCAGCACACCGCACCTGCTCACCGTGCCGCCGTTGCCGACGCAGCCCACGGACGGGACGTGCGACTTCCGTCTGGAGAGCTCGCCATAACAAGCGGAGTGGAATCGATGTTGTGATGTGAAGCAAGAAACCGGCCTCCGCGAAGAAGCTTGCGGAGGCCGGTTTTGTGCAAAAAAGTAGCGAGGCTCATGGCCTCGCCGGGGTCAGTTACTTCTTTTTCTTTTTGGCAGCTTTCTTCGCCGACTTTTTCTTCGTTGCCATAGGATATTCCTCCTTTATGGAACCTTCCCTTGAAGGTCTTGTGGGCCCTAAAGTTTGCCCAAGATATGGCATGGGCAATACAGCTACGCAAGATATTGCGGTTAGTTTTCGGGAATGTCAACAAAAATCGTAAACAATTTTCTTGCGCCACATCCCGATTTGTGATCCTCTGCTTCGACCGCAAAAGCTGTTCGCTGTACACTCGCCTGCATGCGTGTCGATCCGATCGAGCTCGAAGTCTTCAAGCACCTGTTCCACGCCATCGCTGAGGAGATGGGCGCAGCAGTGCGCCGCACCGCATTCTCGCCCAACATCAAAGAGCGCCGTGACTACTCCTGCGCCGTGTTCGACACCGCCGGCCTCGTGCTCGCCATGGGCGATCACATGCCCGTCCACCTGGGCTCGATGCCAATGTCCGTGCGCGCCGCCGTCTCGGAGCTCGCACTCGCCCCTGGCGATGTCGCCATGCTCAACGACCCCTTTCGCGGCGGAACCCATCTTCCCGACATCACCGTCGTCGCACCGGTGTTCATCGCCCGCGGAAAGCGCGCGGCGCGCGGCGGGTCACCCGATTTCTTCGTCGCGACTCGCGCCCATCACGCCGATATTGGCGGCGCCTTCGCCGGATCCATGGGTCCATGTCGCGAGATTTACCAGGAAGGCCTTCGTATCCCTCCGGTGAAGATCGTTCGTGCGGGCGAGATCGACCGCGACGTCCTCGCACTGCTGCTCAACAACGTTCGCACCCCCGACGAGCGGGAAGGCGATCTTCGCGCCCAGCTCGCCGCGTGCCACACCGGCATGGAGCGTCTTGCCGAGCTGTGTCGCCGCTACGGAACCGAACGCGTAACGCGTGCCGGGCATGCTCTGCTGCGCTACTCCGAGCAGATGATGCGGGCCTTTCTCGCCACCGTCCCTCCCGGCGCATATGTCGCGGAGGACTTCATGGACGACGACGGTACTGGCGATAGGCAGGGCCAGGTTCGCATTGCCCTACGGATAACCTTTCCGCGAAGGGTCTCCCCCTCCCGGCCGGTGATCGTCGACTTCACGGGTAGCTCGCCGCAAGTACAAGGCAGCATCAACGCGGTCGAAGCCATTACCTATTCCGCCTGCTTCTACGTGTTCCGCTGCTTATTGCGCGAAGATGTGCCCGCAACTGCCGGCCTCATGCAGCCCATCCGGTTGATCGCGCCCTCCGGTACCGTCGTGAACGCGCGTCCCCCCTCGGCCGTCGCAGGTGGAAATGTCGAGACCTCGCAGCGCATTGTCGACGTGCTTTTGCGCGCGCTGGCTCAAGCCTTGCCGGACCGCATTCCAGCCGCATCTTCCGGCACCATGAACAATCTGACCGTTGGGGGTATCGACGACCGCGGCGGTAACCCACGTCCTTTTGCTTACTACGAAACCATTGCAGGCGGCTCCGGCGCCACTCCCGCACACGATGGCGTCTCCGGCGTGCACACGCACATGACGAACTCGCTCAATACTCCCGCCGAGGCGCTCGAATACAACTATCCTTTCCGCGTGACCCGCTACGCGCTTTGCAGCGGCAGCGGCGGCCAGGGACAGTTTCGCGGAGGTGACGGTCTTGTTCGCGAGATCGAGCTGCTCACCGATGCCACCGTAACCCTGCTCTCCGACCGGCGGAAAACTCGCCCGTACGGACTCGCGGGCGGTGTCGACGGAGCGCCCGGAGTCACTGAAATCACAAGCACCGATGGGTCCACCGAAGTCATGCCTGGAAAAGCGAGCAGACGATTGCGTCGCGGCGACCGCATACGCATTGCGACGCCGGGTGGCGGCGGCTGGGGAAAAAGGCCCGATCCTTTTGCTGAAGAAAATTCCTAAGCTATTCCTAAAGCCCTAGCTCGCCGGAGGCGCAGGTTTCACATCCAGCATCCCAAGCCTCTGCTCGAAGGGCAGGAACACGGAAAACGCCGTTCCTTTTCGTTTGCAGCCGATGACGCTGCTCAGATGAATTGTGCCTTCGTGCTTCTCCAGGATCCCGCGACTCACCCAAAGTCCCAGCCCCGTGCCTTTCTCGCCTTTAGTCGTATAAAAAGGCGCGAAGAGATTCCTGCGCACCGCCGCCGGAATCCCCGGGCCATCGTCAAGGATCGTCACCCGCACTCCTTTTCGCAGCGGCTCCGAGGCCAGACTCGAGTTGCGCGTGTGCAATATCAGCCGCCCACCACCTGACATCGCTTCCACCGCATTTCCCACCAGGTTGGAGAAGACCTGACGCAACTCGCCAGGAAAGCCTCGCACGCTGTGTATTGCGTCGAATCGGCGCTCCACGATGATGTGGTTCTGCTTGATCTGCGGCGCGAACACTACCAGCACGCTTTCCAGCACGTCCGTAAGATTCACCTGAACTGGACTGCGCGCTTCACGATGAAAGGTGAGCAGCTGGCTGGTGATCTGCGCGATCCGTGCTACTTCTTCCGACGCCATCTGCAAGTAGCCGGCGGAAGTTGGGTCCGGTTTCTGATGGTGCTGCAACAGGTGAATCAGGTTCGAAACCGTGTCGAGAGGATTGCGGATCTCGTGCGCGATCGTGGCCGATAATCGTCCGGCCAGGTTCATGCGCTCGCTGGAGCGCAAAGTCTGCTCGGTTTGCCGCCGTTGGGTTACATCCCTGAAAACCACGACCACCCCGAGCAATTGTCCGCTGCCCGCGAGAATTGGTGCGCCGGTCAATTCCACCGGGTACTCTTTGCCGGCGCGACTGGTGAGCATCAGGCTATTAGAGAAGCCAACGACGTGCTGCGCGCGCCGCACCGCCTGAATCGGGTCGTCGACCTGGAGCCGGGTTCGCTCGTCGCTAAGACTCACGACTTCGCTGAAGAGATGACCTGCGGCTGCCGTCTCATCCCATCCCGTTAGCCTCTGCGCTGCCGGATTGATAAACGACACCTTGCCGCCTTTGTCCGTCGAGACCACCGCCTCTCCCAGGCTTTTCAGGGTGATTTGCAGCCATTCACGGCTCTCCTTCAGCTGTTGTTTTTGCTTCTCCTCCGCCTGCAGATGGCGCTCATACGTAGATGACAGCGCGAGCAATTCCCGCCGGGTCAGCGTAAAGAGCAGGAAAGCGATCAGCAACGACAGCCCGACTGCCGAGCCGACGATCGTGTCGTTCAATGCCTTGGTTTGCGCAGAGCGTCTGTTGCGCAAAGCTTCTTCCGCGGCAACGAACTCGCGCTGTCGCTGACGGCCCTCACTCATCACTTGCTGGCCAATGAGCAGATCCGACGGCGAAGGAGGATTTTGATGCCCCTGTCGCATTTGCGCGTCCGCCCACTGCATCCAGCGATCATTCACCTCGCGAACTTCTTTCAGCCGGTGTTGCTGAGAGGGATTGTCTGAAGTCAAGGAAAGCAGATTTTCGACCTGCTCCGGCACCTTCGACTTTGCGTCGTTATAGGAGTCGAGAAAACTCTGGTCACCGGTCAGGTAATAGCCGCGAAGGCCGGTTTCCATCTGGATAATTTGCCGCTGCAGCTGGCGGGCCGTGGAGATGACCTGATCGGAATGATCAACCCAGCGCAGGGAAACGGAGAGCAACAGGATCTCAACCACCAAAGTCGCTGCCAGCAACACCAGCAGCACTACGGGCAAAGCAACCGTACGACGAAGAAGCCTCTGGAAGCTGCGTTGGTCCATGGCAACCGGGCGGGTCGGCCGGATGTTCGATTTATATAGCAGCCCGGGTATGTTCCTGCAAGCGGTCTCGGTGTCGGGAAATAGCACGAAGGGCGACACAAACGTAGCCCCAGCACGTGAGCCCTGGAAACAAGGTGTATTGCTGCCCTCGACTTAGAATCCTTGGCGCAACGTTTGCCGTTAACGGGTGTTCAATTCAATGTAAGATTTACTTCCAGAAGATGTTGTCACCCGTGCTGTGCAAAATTCCCAGTCGAGCTTACCGATCACTGCACGCCATAGCAATCGCTCTGTTGCTGGTGATTGCCGCTCCAGCTCAGAGCCCTACCGAGCTCAAGCCGGGCTTCAATCTCTTTACGAAGCAGCAGGACATCCAACTCGGCAAGGAAGCCGCGGCGGAAGTCCGTAAGAAATCGACCATCGTCAACGACCCGGTACTCACGGCTTACGTGAATGAGGTCGGCAAACGGTTGGCCGCATCGCGCGAAGCGAAAGAGAGCGGCTTCCCCTTCACATTCGAAGTCGTTGCGGATCCGGCCATCAACGCCTTTGCCCTGCCCGGCGGCCCCATGTTCATCAACACGGGTTTGCTTAAGGCGGTGGACAACGAAGCGCAGCTTGCGGGCGTGATGGGACACGAAATGTCGCACGTGATCCTGCGCCACGGTACAAACCAGGCGAGCAAGGCAAACCTGATTCAAATCCCTCTCGCCCTTGCCGGCCAGCTGACCGATAGCGATACGTTGATGGGGGAACTGACGCAGCTTGGCATCGGACTCGGTGCGGACAGCGTATTGCTGAAGTTCTCGCGCACTGACGAAAGTCAGGCCGATCTCATGGGTTCGCACCTGATGGCCGAGGGGGAATACGATCCCGTTCAGATGGCCAGGTTCTTCAAGAAGTTGAACTCGACAAGCGCCGGCGCTCTGGAGTTTCTCGCCGATCATCCCAATCCCGAGAACCGCTCCAGGGCCATCCGGGAAGAAGCTGCCCGTTTGCCGCATCAGGGCTACGGCTACCAGACGGGGGAATTCCAGAAGATGAAGCAGGCCGCCACCGCTATTCACGAGCCGCCGAAGCCGAAGCAGGACTGAGCCGCGCCCCTACATGCCCGAACAGCAAACGATATACTTCACGTAGTCTCAAATATGAACTTCCGTGTGAAAGAATGCTTAGGCCTCGGCGCCTTATGCGTGCTGATCGCGCCCCTAAGCTGGAATGCATTTCTTCGCGCTCAGGACGCGCCGCAACCACAGCCGTCGCCGCAATTATCGGCGCATCCGCAAAAGATGCCGCCGTCCCAGAATTCGCAGCAGCCTCCCAGCACAAATCAGCAGCCTGCGACCCCCCCAGTCGCTTCGGCGGACAAGCAGGAGAAACTTATTCCTGTCGAAGCGGAACGCCATTTCCATTCGGCGGTGCAGTTTGAGCGTGATGGCAACTCGCAGAACGCAATCGCCGAATACAAAGATGCGATCAGGCTCTATACCGACTACTTTGAGGCCCACTACAACCTGGGACGCCTCTATCTTGACCGTGAAGGCTACGCTGAGGCGATCGCGGAGTTGAAGACAGCGGTTCGCCTGCGGCCCGACGATGCCAACGCGCACAACAATCTCGGGCTTGCCCTTAAGCACAACCGTGATCTCAAGGGCGCCGTTGCGGAGTATGAGGAAGCGGTTCGGCTCAATCCCAAAATGGCTAGCGCGCAAAATAATCTGGCCAATGTGCTGTATGCCCGGCGTGACTACAACGCGGCAATTCAGCATTACAAAGCCGCCCTGGCACTGCAGCCCAACAGCGCGGAAACGCGCATGAACCTGGGCAGTGCCCTGGATGATGCCGGCCGGCCGGATGAGGCTATTGCCGAGTACAAGGAAGCTCTGCGCATCCAGCCGAAGAACGCCAGCGCGCATTACAACCTCTCCATCGTTTACCAGAAGAAGAAAGACATGCCCGCCGCTGTTGCCGAGTTGCGCGAAGCGGCCAAGCTCTCACCTGACTGGCCGACTCCTCACATCATGCTCATGAACTTGCTGAAGGACTCCGATCCGAAGGCCGCCTTTGAGGAATGTACGGTGGCCGACGGCCTCACCCACGACGCCAAGCTGCACGATGAGTGTCTGGAGCTCCAGAAGAAGACGCGGTGAACGCCACTATTCCAAGTTTTGCAAGAACCTTCCTGTCTCCGCGGTGAATCCGCCTTCTGCAACTAATAGGTGATCCGCCGCTATTCCGGTTCCGCGCGTCTGGATTTAAGATAAAAGGTTCGGTCATTGCTGGAATCCGCGCCCTCTCCTAAATCCTCAATATCAGTAGAAGGGACTCACCCATGAACAGCTTTGGCAGTCGTTCCACTCTGCGCGTCGGCAAGCGCGAATTTGAAATCTACCGTCTTGATGCGCTGGAGAAACAGGGTTGTGCCACGACGCACCTGCCCTACTCGCTTCGCATTCTGCTGGAGAATCTGCTGCGCCGTGAAGACGGCAAAACCGTTAAGGCCGATGACGTTCGCGCGCTCACCTCGTGGAAAGGCAAGACGGTTCCGGTGCAGGAGATCGCGTTCATGCCCAGCCGCGTGCTGTTGCAGGACTTCACCGGCGTACCCGCGGTTGTGGATCTCGCCGCCATGCGCGACGCCATGAAGGCTCTGGGCGGCGATCCGAGCCTGATCAATCCGCTCCAGCCTGCTGAACTGGTCATCGACCACTCCGTCCAGGTAGATGAGTTCGGCAGCGCGAAGGCGTTTCAGCTCAACGCCGAGTTGGAGTTCCAGCGCAACAAAGAGCGTTACGCCTTCCTACGTTGGGGACAGGGCGCCTTCAAGAACTTCGCTATCGTTCCGCCGGACACGGGTATCGTTCACCAGATCAACCTTGAGTATCTGGCTCGCGTTGTGTTCGTTGGCGGCAATGGCGAGACGGGCAAGCCGCTGGCCTATCCCGACACGCTTGTCGGAACGGATTCACACACGACGATGATCAACGGCCTGGGCGTACTGGGCTGGGGCGTCGGCGGCATCGAGGCCGAGGCGGCGATGCTTGGCCAGCCAGTTTCCATGCTGATTCCGCAGGTTGTTGGCGTGCGGCTGAAGAACAAGCTTGCCACCGGTTCGACCGCGACGGATCTGGTTCTCACCGTTACTGAGATGCTCCGCAAGCATGGCGTCGTCGGTAAGTTCGTCGAGTTCTTCGGCCCCGGGCTGCACAAACTGCCGCTCGCCGATCGCGCCACCATCGCGAACATGGGTCCCGAATACGGCGCCACCTGCGGCATATTCCCCGTCGATGAAGAAACGCTACGCTACCTGCGCCTCAGCGGACGCAGCGAGGAGCAGATCGCGCTGGTTGAGGCGTACTGCAAAGAGCAGGGTATGTTCCACACCGCGAGTACGCCGGAAGCGGAGTACACCCACGTTCTGGAGCTGGATCTGGCGACCGTGGAGCCCAGCATCGCTGGCCCGAAGCGTCCCCAGGACCGCGTCTCGCTCTCCGCGGCGGCAAAATCGTTTGAGCAGGCGCTGCCCAGCTTGTTGAAACCCGGCCAGCAGGTCCCGCCCAAGCAAGGGGAGCGCTGGGAAAGTGAAGGCGGACACGCTGCCGGCATCGACTCGCAGCAGAGTGCTGTGCAGGAGCACGTGAAGCTCGATGAAGCTTTGAATCACGGTAGCGTGGTCATTGCTGCCATCACCAGCTGCACGAACACCTCGAATCCTTCAGTACTTGTCGCTGCCGGTCTGCTGGCAAAGAAAGCGGTGGAGAAAGGGCTGACCGTTCCGGCGTGGGTGAAAACCTCGCTCGCTCCGGGATCGATGGTCGTCACCGAGTACCTCGAGCGCTCCGGACTGATGCCGTACCTGGAAAAGCTGAAGTTCAACCTTGTCGGCTACGGCTGCACCACGTGTATCGGCAACTCGGGCCCGCTGCCGCAGGAAGTTTCCGACGTCGTCACGCAGAAAGATCTCGTCGTCGCGTCGGTGCTCAGCGGCAATCGCAACTTCGAGGGCCGCATCAACTCGGAAGTGCGGGCGAACTACCTGATGTCGCCGCCGCTGGTCGTCGCTTACGCCCTCGCCGGACGCATCGATGTTGACGTCTACAAGGAGCCGCTCGGCTACGTCCATAACGGCAAGCGTCAGCCCGTCTACCTCAAAGACATCTGGCCGACCGCGGAAGAGGTCGACGAGGTCGTACGCAAGTACATCACCGGCGATCTCTTCCAGAAGAGCTACAGCGATGTCTTCAAGGGCGACGAGCGCTGGCGCGGACTGAAGGTCCCTGAAGGCGAGAACTTCGTCTGGGACGAGCAATCTACGTACATAAAGAATCCTCCGTACTTCGAGAACATGCCGGCGAAGCCCGCTCCCGTGAAGGACATCTCCAGCGCGCGCGTGCTCTGCTATCTCGGCAACAGCGTAACCACGGATCACATCTCGCCCGCCGGATCGATCAAGCCCAACAGCCCCGCGGGCCAATACCTCGTCAACCATGGCGTGAAGCCGGTAGACTTCAACTCCTACGGTTCGCGCCGCGGCAATCACGAAGTCATGATGCGCGGGACCTTTGCCAACGTCCGCCTGCGCAACAAGCTCACGCCGCATCGCGAAGGATCTTTCACGCGTTACATGCCCCAGGGCGATGAGATGACCATCTTCGACGCTTCAGAGCAGTATCGCGCCGCCGGAGTTCCGCTAATCGTGCTGGCCGGCAAGGAGTACGGCTCAGGCTCCTCGCGCGACTGGGCAGCCAAGGGTCCGAGACTTCTCGGCGTCCGCGCCGTGCTGGCCGAGAGCTTCGAACGCATCCACCGCTCGAACCTGGTCGGCATGGGCATTCTTCCGCTCCAATTTCTGGAAGAAGAAAGCGCCGAGGTTCACGGCCTGACCGGCGAAGAATCGTTCGACATCGTCGGCCTGGTTGACGTGCTGGAGAACTTCGGGCCCGGCAAGACGGTGAAGGTGCGCGCGACCAAGCCGGATGGCGCGGTCATCGAGCTGCACGCGACCGTGCGCATCGATACACCGCAGGAGGTCCTGTACTACAAGCACGGAGGCATCCTGCAATACGTGCTGCGCCAGCTGATCCAGAGTAAGCCAGGAGCGGCGAAGGCCTAAGATCCGCGAGTACAGCAGCACCGATGGGTTGTCATCACGAGCGCAGCGGGCCCGATCGCAAGGCGAGCGAGCTCACGTAGTCGAGGGCCCCTTTCTGTTCTCGGGTGCTCTGACATTGCTCAAAAAGACGCTCTCCTCCTCTCGGACCTCTGTTTGACCGTCTCATTCTCCTTCACGTAACCTTGAAGGTTATTGTCTGAATGCCCATGAAGACTGCTGAAATGGCCTCTCTCCATGTTGCTGAAGAAATTACGGAACTGGTCGGCAACACTCCTATCCTTCATCTGCGGAAGCTCTCGCCACCCGGCGGCGCCGGCATTTACGCCAAGCTGGAGTACCTGAACCCCGGCGGCAGCATCAAGGACCGCGCCGCGCTCGGCATGATTTCGAAGGCGGAACGCGACGGCAGGTTGAAGCCGGGCGCAACGATATTCGAGGCAACTGCGGGGAACACCGGTGTTGGGCTGGCGCTGATTGCCTGCGGCCGCGGGTACAAAACCGTGCTGGCCGTTCCGGAAGGTTTCTCGCAGGAGAAAGTTTCGCTCATGGAGGCCTTCGGCGCAGAGGTGATTCGCACCCCTCAGGCCGATGGTATGCAGGCCGCAATCGACTATGTCAAAGAGCGCGCCGCCCGCACCCCCAACTCCTTCATCGCTGGGCAATTCGAAAATCAGGACAATCCCAACTTCCACTACGAGACCACCGGCCGCGAGTTCTATGAACAGCTCGGCGGGCAGGTCGACGCGATTGTTATTGGCTGCGGAACGGGCGGGACGTTTACAGGTGTCTCGCGGTACTTGAAGGAACGCAATCCGCACACGCTGGCGATCGCGGTGGAGACGCAGGGATCGGTGTTAGGCGGCGGCGAAAAGGGCGACCACGAAGTGGAAGGCATCGGCGCTAGCTTCATTCCGAAGACCTTCGACGGCTCGCTCGCCGACGAGATCATCGCCGTCAACGATCACGACGCATTCGAGATGGTGAAGAAGCTGGCGGCGATTGAAGGCGTGCTGGCGGGATCGAGTTCTGGAGCGAATGTGTTTGCGGCGGTCGGGATTGCAAAGCGACTAGGGCCGGGCAAGCGCGTAGCGACAATCATCCCCGATTCGGCGGAGCGGTACCTGTCTAAAGACATCTTTCACTTCAACGAAAAGCATTAATTAACCACAGAGACACAGAGACACAGAGGTTTAAAATTCTGAGTAGCAATTCCAGGTTCTCAGGTCGGAGGAAGAGAGGCCGCTTGAGAACAACTTCATCATCCTCATTTAGGCCGACCCGCCTTGTGCGCAACGGCATGCTGCCAATTGATGCTGAACAAGCGGTAACAAGAGCTATCATCTCGGCAGCCATTGATGTCCATCGTGTATTGGGGCCTGGGCTTTTAGAATTTGCGTACCAGGCGTGTCTGTCTCATGAGCTGCAGCTCCATGGGCTTAGGTTTCGTCAGCAGGTCGAATTGCCTCTCGTCTATAAAGACGTGAAGCTTGATTGCGGGTACCGAATCGACTTCATTGTCGAGGAGAAGGTCATCCTCGAACTAAAGGCTATTGAAGGCATACTGCCGGTTCATCAGGCGCAGCTCCTCACATATTTGCGCTTATCAGGCTTACGCATCGGGCTCCTCATGAACTTCAACGTGCCAGTGCTAAAAGACGGAATCCGGCGACGGGTTCTCTGATTTGAAAACCTCTGTGTCTCTGTGTCTCTGTGGTTAATTGATTTTCTATGCCTAAGCAAAACACTCTCGGTTTTTCCACTCGCGCCATCCACACCGGCAATGAAGCCGATCCATCCACCGGAGCCGTAGCTCCTCCCATCTTCGCCACGTCGACCTACGCACAGGAAGAGCTGGGCAAAACCAAAGGCTACGACTACTCTCGCGCCGGCAATCCCACGCGCACGCGGCTGGAGGAGAACCTCGCGTCGCTCGAAGGCGGTATCGCCGCGCCGGTGTTCGCCAGCGGAATGGCTGCGGTCGGCGCGCTCTGCCAGTTGATGAAGGCCGGCGATCACGTTGTCGCCTCCAACAATCTTTACGGCGGCGTGCCTCGCCTGTTCGATCAGATCATGACGAACTTCGGTCTGGAGTTCACCTACGTGGACACCACCGATGCGCGCAACGTCGAGCGCGCCATCCGTAAGAACACGCGCTACGTTTACATCGAGACGCCGACGAATCCGCTGATGGGCCTCACCGATATCGCCGCCGTCAGCGAGATCGCTCATAAGCGCGGCTGCGAAGTGGTCGTCGACAACACCTTCATGTCGCCGTACTTCCAGCAGCCGATCCGCTTTGGCGCGGACATGGTGATGCACTCGACAACGAAGTTCCTCAACGGCCACAGCGACGGCCTGGGCGGCGTGCTGGTCTGCACCACGCGCGAGCAGGC
>DATFSK010000052.1:0-68923 GCA_035262645.1 Terriglobales bacterium | reverse complement strand
TGCCAATGCGATTGAGGCGCTGAACATCGCCTATGACGTAGAGGAAACGCGCCCGTTCTGGAAGACGCGTCCTCTGGCGATTGGTCTGACCTTTCTGATTGGCTTCCTCCTGCTGGTCGCACTCAGCATCATGATTGTGGGCCCGCGCTTTGGAGAATGGCTGTCGTACCGCGCCCATCTGTCCCTGTTGTGGACTTGGATTTGGCCGTACATACACTGGACACTGGCCGTAGGTTTCACCGTGCTCGCAGTGGAGGCGCTGTACTTCCTCGCCCCCAATGTGAAGCAGAGGTTCTGGGCGACGCTACCTGGCGCCATTGTGGCAGTCGGCTTTTGGATCGGTTTGTCGTACCTGCTTGGAATCTACTTCCGCGGTTTTGCGAATTTCAACAAGACCTACGGCACGCTTGGAGCTGCCGTGGCCTTAATGGTCTGGCTATATTGGACGGCCTTTGCCATGTTGCTGGGCGCGGAATTGAACGCAGAACTGGCAAAGCGTACCCGCGCCGGGCCGGTCGAGCAGATGCCCGAACCTCCGACCATTACCAAGCTGGACTTAACAGCTTAAAGGACCGCACGAGATGCCGGGCGCGGGCCGAAGATCCGCGCTATCCCCGGTCTGCGCACCGGCGCCACTTCGCATCCGACCAAGCGATCTCAGTCCGTTCCCGCCGGACAGCTTGAGCCAAGCCACTTGCTCGTCATGGTGCCGTCACTTGTCATCGTGCGCCCGTTGCCCGTCACGATCACATGGGAGGTAGCCTTCACGTTCTCAGGGTCGAGGGCATGGATTTTCACGTCGATGTCGGCTTTCATATCTCCCTCACCCGTCATGCACGAAGGCGCCCGCACCTCCATCTCGCTCGCCGTGGAATTGACCACGGTCCAGTTACACTTCTGGTCTTCTTTGCCGAAGGCATTGGTGTTCAAGTCCTTCTGGGTAACGCACTTCTTGTAGGTCGATGTGTGAGGCGCTCCCCCAAAGGCCGTCTTCATTTGTTCTTCGATCTTGGCGCGCTGCTCGGCCGGCATCTGGTCCAGCCGGGCTTGCATCTCCGGGGTGATAGGCGGTGCACCGTTCATCTTTGTGGTATTGGTAACCTGCCAGAGACCGGTCTTGACGTTCAGCTGCTGGAGCTTTCCACTCTGCGCAAACATAACGGATCCCAGAAAACAAACCAGGCCAAGCACGACTGCTCTTCGCATTCCATCCTCCTGAGTTCTTGCGATAAGGTCTTGATCCAGACGGGCGTGGCGCAGCGCAAATTGCTGGAAAGCCTACACCAAAGCCGGCAATCAGTGTACGACGAAAGCCGAACTCAGCGCTCGAAAGCCCCGGACGCGAGCAGGCGCTGCTGTAGAACAAGAGTGGATGCCCTCGCGCACTTGGACTATAGTCTTACTACACATTCGCGAGACCGCCTGCCGCAGCAGGCACCGCCGAGGAGTTCGCCACATGGGCGCTACAGGCATGTGGTTGCGCAAACCCGACACCCCCGCCACCGGTGAGCCGCTTGTGCTCGTGGTGGTGGAAGGTACGGACCGACGCACCATTGTGCTCGACCACTTCCCCTTCACCATCGGCCGTCGCACCGATCGCGACCTGGTCATGGCCGATCCCCGCGTCTCGCGCGAACACGCGCAGTTTTCGCGCGAGGCCGATGGCACCTACCTCATCGATCAGGGCAGCCGCCACGGTACCTTCGTCAACGGCGAGCGCGTCAACCGTCGCAAACTGGGGCGCAACGATCACATCGAGTTCGGCGTGCAAGGCGGCGCCTACGTACTCTTCAGTCCAGACCGCTCTCCCTCCAGTGCCGCGCAACAATTCCTCAGCCAGTTTTCCGCCTGGAAGCCGGCCAGTGGCGCGGGCTCCGATCTGGAGATGCTCAATGTCTTCCTGGAGGCGGCGCGCAAGCTCAACACGGTCGGCGTACTGGATGACGTCCTTCAGACATTACTGGAAGCGGCCCTGCGGCTGACCCACGCCGAGCGCGGCTTCGTTTTTCTGCGCGACCTGGACGACGAGCTTCGCCTGGCCGCCGGCCGCGATAAGAACGGCGAAAGCATCAGCGACGACAGCACGATTTCGCGCTCGGTGTTGCGCGATGCAGCCAACAGCGCCTCCGAGTTCCTCGTCACCGATACCGACGATACCGGCAAACTGGCCGGACGCGAGAGCGTAGTCGCGCACAATCTGCACAGCGTCATCTGCATACCTCTGCGCAAGAGCAACATCCAGGAGAAGATAAAAGACGACACGAAAGGCGGCGACCATAGCAACGTCCAGGGCGTGCTGTATCTCGACGCCCACTTCTTGTCGGGCAAGCTTTCCAGCGTGAGCCACGACATCCTGCGCACCATCGCCAATGGCGCTGCAACGCTGGTAGAAAACGCGTCCCTGGTGCAGGCCGAGGACGCGGCCAAGCGCTATCGCCAGGAGTTGGCCATCGCCGCGGAAATCCAGCAGCGGCTGATGACGGTGACTGTTCCCGAGGTGCCGTTCGCCAAGGTCAATGCTGTAAGTTACGCCTGCAAAGATATCGGCGGCGACTTCTTCGATCTGGTTTATACGGACAAGGGTCTGTCGCTGATTGTGGCTGACGTTTCCGGCAAAGGAATTTCCGCCGCGGTGGTCGCCTCCATCCTGCAAGGCATGTTGTATTCGCAGCTGGCCCGTGACTCGTCGCTGGCAGATATGATGGCGGCGGTCAATCGTTTCCTGTGCGAGAAGGTTGCGGGACAGAAATACGCGACGCTGGTGGTCGCGCGCCTGCTCAGCACGGGCGAAGTGGAGCTGATTAACTGCGGTCACGTGCCGCCGCTGGTGATTTCGGCCAATAAGGTCACCAAGATCGAGGATGGCAATCTCCCCGTGGGCCTGGTTCCGGGAGCGGAGTTCCAGGAAACACGGCTTCACCTGAATGCTGATGACCGCTTACTCGTCGTTACGGACGGCGTGACCGAAGCCGAGGATGCCCAGGGCGAATTCTTCGGAAGCGAGAGGCTGGAGAGCTGCTGCCAGCGCGGCTTGGTCGCCATCGAACAGGCCGTGACCGAGTTCCGCGGTGACACCGCCTTGACCGACGATTTCACGATTACAGAGATGATCTACCGGGGACAGAACTAAGATCGCTCCAAACCGCAAGCTTCGCGGAGGTCGCCGTGCAGCTGATCGGTTTGCTTCTTTTCCCACTTTTGCACAGGAGAGCCTCTTCGGTTATCACGAAAGTCTTGGCTGTTCCTGCGCTCTTGTGTTGTAATGGGACATTATTCTTTGTAGCGGCTCCACTACGAGGATAGAGATTTGTCGCCATTTTTTAGTATCTGGTCAGCTGGTCAAGTAGGATCGCAATTCGTCTCGAACCTTCCCCAGCGGAAGGTGGGGTATTTCCTCCTGCTGTGCGCCATCACCCTGAGTCTTGGGCTCCCCGCATCCGCAGCCTCGCGCGCTCTTGCGCACGCCCGGATGCATCACGCGCAGCATGCGGTTTTGCGCACCGCGATTCCGGCGCACCACCGCCGGCATTACCAGGTGGGACTTGGCCGCTGGACTCCCATGTTCCCCGGCTCTCATGACATGCTGGTTCGTGAAAACGAGGAGCTGGACCGGCTGCAATTGCCGCGTATTGCCGACGATTACGAGCTGACACGCTACGAGCTTTCGCAGGAACTGGTTCCCGTGCAGGAAACCGATGCCTTGAAGATCGCCTCGGACCTGCCCGACAACCGCCGCTATTGCCGGCCTTGGACGAGAGAGTTCCTCCAGGACTTTACCGACGCCTTCTACAACGAATTTCACATGCCGCTGCAGATCAACTCGCTGGTCCGCACGGTTGAGCAGCAGCATCGCCTGCGGCGCTGGAACCACTTTGCCGCCCCCGAGTTCGGCGATACCGCCTCCACCCACCTCACGGGCGTTACCTTCGACATGTCGCGCCGTGGCTTGACCTTCGACCAGTACGAGTGGATCCGCAACTACCTGCTCCCGCTACAGGCGCAGGGCATGGTCGATCCGATCGAGGAGCGCCAGCCGGTTCTGCACATCGTGGTCTACGAGAAGTACTCCAGCCGCAACGACATGAAGAGCGCGTGGTCGGAAGCCAACGAGCCTACGGAGATGAATCCGCTGGGCAGCGCCGGCGCCGGCACGCTACCGTAACCGGCAACACTATCCACATCCCAGTAAGCGCCGGATTTGCACTACAATCGCGCTGAGCATGAACGCTGCGCAGCGCACCATTTTCCATGTCGACATGGACGCCTTCTTCGTCTCGGTGGAGGAGTTGTTCGATCCTTCCCTGAAAGGAAAGCCGGTCGTCGTCGGTGGTCAGCGGAACGAGCGCGGCGTGGTATCGGCGGCTTCTTATGCGGCGCGGAAATTCGGCGTGCATTCAGCCATGCCGTTGCGAACCGCCGCGAAGCTCTGCCCACAGGCCATCTTCGTCGACGGACATCCCGAGCGCTATCGCGAATATTCCGGCAAAGTCTACGAAATTCTGAATCGCTTCTCGCCCAAACTGGAGATGGTGTCAGTTGATGAAGCTTACGTCGACATGACGGGCACCGAGCGGCTACACGGCCCGCCGCTGCGCGCCGCGCATGCGCTGCACACCGCGATGAAAGAAACCACGCAGCTGAACTGCTCGATCGGTATCGGCACCTCGCGCCTGGTGGCCAAGGTCTGTTCCGATCAGGCGAAGCCAAACGGTGTGCTGTGGATTGTGCCCGGCGGTGAAGTGGAGTTTCTCGCGCCCTTGGACGTGCGCAAGATTCCCGGCGTCGGCAAGGTGATGGAGAAGCGGCTGCAGGAGCAAGGGATCATGAAGGTCGGGGACCTGGCGGCGCGCGACGAGCACTGGCTAGAAGAAAATTTCGGCGCGCTGGGACTGGCCCTCTCCGGCAAATCTCGTGGACTGGATGCAGGCGGCTGGTTCGATGCCGATATTGGCGCGGAGGAAGGGCCGAAGTCCATCAGCCACGAGCACACCTTCTCGCACGATACCGGCGATGCGCAGAAGCTGGAGTCGACGTTAGCGCGATTGTCGGAGATGGTCTGCCGGCGGTTGCGCGAGCAGAAGCTGCACGCACGCACGCTCCAGCTGAAGCTGCGCGATGCCGGCTTCCACACGATCACCCGCGCACATACCTTGGAGCGACCGACGTCGGTGGACTCGGAGGTTTTCGCTGCGATTCGCCACCTCTTTCGCGCGAACTGGAAGGGCGACGCGATTCGCCTCCTCGGAGTTCACGTCTCGCACTTTGAAGACGAGAGCGGTCAGATCAGCCTCGACGGCCAGCGCGGGCACGAAAAGTGGAACCAGGCGCTCTCCGCCGCCGATCGCCTGCGCGAGAAATACGGCGAGAATGCGATCTCGCTGGCAACGGGAATGAAGGCACGCTTCCGCGAGCGCACCCACGAGAACCCGGCGGCCCTGCCGGGGAAGAAAAAGCCGTCTGTGGAATAGCTACCTTCGGTTGCCAAAGAATGCGTCCACGAGATGGTTGTCATCACGCGGGGGCTTGAGCCCGACGAGCGATTTGCTTTTAGCAGCGGGTTGGATCGATACCCTCGCAGCATCGCACCGCTCCCACGAACAGCAGATCCCTCGCCCGCCGCGGCGGGCTCGTGATGACAATCCTGTGGGCGGGACTGCGTTCACGCGAACTTAAGGCCGTTCATTTGACTTGCGTCTTCTTCGCCGGCAAGTACTTCTTGTTGATCTTCGCGATCACCACGTAGTTCGGATCGACCAGCTCGCTCACGCGGACTTCGGCAACCTTCGAAAGCAGTTCGTAAGTATCCAGCTCCGACAGCCCGTAGTCGTCGTGGATCCACTTCACCAGCTCGGTGTAGGCGATGCGCGCAGCATCCTCCAGCGGACGGTAGATTCCCGCCGCCATTAGATATTCATCATTCTCAAAGCGCGGCCATGCGATTTTCTTGCCCTTGATGACATCGACCTGCACCCGGACGTGCATGGGGACTTCAATGGCGCTGCCGGCGACTTCGCCATCGCCCATCGCAGCGTGACCGTCGCCGAGATACAGCAACGCGCCCTTCACGCTCACCGGAAGGTAGAGCGTGTTGCCGGCGCTGGCCTCCGGCGAATCCATGTTGCCGCCGAACTCGGCAGGCACGATCGAGCTGCGCGCCTCGCCATCGGCCGGCGCGTCACCCACGCATCCCATGAACGGATGCAGAGGAATCTTGGTTGTGAAATTCGAGTCGGCGGCTTTGAAGGTCGCGGTATTGGTCGCGTGGTCGATCGGGTAGTACCAGATGCGCTCCGGCAGATCGGGATTGAGCATCGGGGTGTAGCTGCTGGTGCTGAGCGCGCCGAAGCCGGGAGAGTAGGTGCCGACTCCCTGATCGCCGTCGACCGTGAGATCGAGAAATTTCACGACGAGCGTGTCGCCCGGCTCGGCGCCTTCGATGTAAAACGGCCCGCTGAGCGGGTTGTCCATCTTCACCATGCTGAGGGTGTCGCCGGGCTTCTTCAGCGCGCCGGCGAAGCAGTCAAGCGTGTGCGTGTCGAGGATGTCGCCGGGATGAAGCGTGGCCACGGGCGGCGCCACGCCGAAGACGGTCTTCACGTTGTCGATCGTGGTCTTGAAGGCCACGACGTTGCCGGTTGAGCCGTGGCTCTGGGCGGCGGCGGAGTAGGTCAGCAGTGCGCAGAGCGAGACCAGGGTCCATTTGCGTGTCATAAGCGCAGGAGTTTACCACGCAGCGCTGGTGATCTCGCGACCACGCACCCCGGTCATGTGTCACAGACACCTGTGACTAACCCGCCTAACCTGAATGACAGGGAGAAGCCCCATGTGCCTGGCCATTCCAGGGAAGATTCTTAGCATCACCGGCGCGGAATTTGCGCGCACCGCCCGCGTCAGCTTCGGCGGGATTGTGAAGGAGGTCAGCCTGGCTTACCTTCCCGAAGCGCAAGTGGGCGACTACGCCATTGTGCACGTTGGCTTCGCGATCAGTCTGGTTGACGAACAAGAAGCGCTGCAGACCTTCGAGTATCTGAAACAAATGGGCGAGATGGACGAACTCGAGCCGACGGGCAAGCGAGCGTGAAGTATCTCGACGAGTATCGCGACCCCGAAGCTGCGCGTCAGTATGCCGCGAGCATTCGGCGCATCGTGACTCGCCCGTGGACGATCATGGAAATCTGCGGCGGGCAGACGCACTCCATCGTGAAGTACGGCATCGACGAGCTGCTGCCAAGAGAGATTACGCTGGTCCACGGGCCAGGCTGCCCAGTATGCGTCACGCCAGTTGAGCTGATCGATAAGTCGCTGCAGATCGCCGCTCGCCCGGACGTGATCTTCTGTTCCTTCGGCGACATGCTGCGAGTGCCCGGATCAAACTCAGGCGTGGCCTCCGATCTGTTCAGCGTGAAGGCTGCGGGTGGCGATGTGCGCATCGTCTACTCGCCGATGGATGCGGTGCAGATCGCGCGCCAGAACCCTGACAAGCAGGTCGTGTTCTTTGCCGTTGGGTTCGAGACGACGGCACCTGCCAATGCCATGTCGGTTTACGCCGCGAAACAGAGCGGTGTGACGAACTATTCGGTGCTGGTTTCGCATGTGCTGGTGCCGCCCGCGATGGAGGCGATCCTGAGTTCGCCTGCGAACTGCGTGCAGGGATTTCTTGCTGCGGGACACGTCTGCACAGTGATGGGCTATACCGAGTACGCCCCGATAGCCGTCAGGTATCGTGTGCCGATCGTAGTCACCGGTTTTGAGCCGCTGGACTTGCTGCAAGGCGTGTACATGTGCGTGCTGCAACTGGAGCAGGGACGATCAGAGGTGGAGAACCAGTACGCACGCTCGGTTCGGCGCGAGGGCAACCGGCACGCGCAGGACCTGATCGCCAGGGTGTTCCGTGTGGTCGATCGCAAGTGGCGGGGGATCGGCGGGATTCCGCAGAGCGGACTGGGCCTGGCCGACGAATACGCGGAGTTCGATGCGCAAAACCGCTTCGGCCTGGGCGATTACAGTGCGCAGGAGGATTCCGAGTGCATCAGCGGATTGATCATGCAGGGCGCGAGGAAACCGCACGAGTGCTCGGCGTATGGGAAGCGCTGCACGCCCGACCATCCGCTGGGTGCGCCGATGGTGTCGTCGGAGGGCGCGTGCGCCGCGTATTACCGATATCGTCGGCTTCGGACGGCAGATCTTCCGCAGGCGGGAGGCGGCAGTGAGTGAGGTCAAGGAATTCCGTCTGCAATGCCCGGCACCTGTGAATGACTCCGAGCGTGTGCAGCTTGCGCACGGCGGCGGCGGCCGGCGAATGCACGAACTGCTCGAAAGTCTGCTACTGCCCAGCTTCGGCAACGAGGCGCTGCTGGAGCGGCACGACGGCGCTACGTTGAAGATTGCCGGCGCAAAACTGGCGTTCACCACTGACTCCTACGTTGTAAGACCTCTGTTCTTTCCCGGCGGCGACATCGGGACGCTTGCGATCAACGGCACGGTAAATGACCTCGCGATGTGCGGGGCTCGGCCGCTGTATCTCAGCTCGGCGCTGATCCTGGAAGAAGGACTGCCCATGGAGATACTCCGGCGGGTGGTCGAGTCAATGCGCGTCTCCGCTATAGCTGCCGGCGTTCAGCTTGTCACCGGCGATACGAAAGTTGTGGACAAAGGCAAGGGCGACGGGATCTTCATCAACACGGCGGGCATCGGCGTGATCGAACATGACATTTTGATTTCACCGAAGAATGTGCGGCCGGGGGATACGATCATTCTCAGCGGCGATATCGGGCGGCACGGCATCGCAATCATGGCGACGCGCGAAGGGCTGTCGTTTGAGAGCGCGATTGAATCCGATTGCGCTCCGTTGTGGGAGCCAGTGCAGGCTTTGCTTGACGCGGGCGTTGAGATTCACTGCCTGCGCGACTTGACGCGCGGGGGCATTAGCAGTGGGTTAATCGAGATCGCGGAAGCCAGCGGCGTGCGCTGCGCGATCACACAGGCTGACGTGCCGGTTCTCGAGGAAGTCGCGGGTGCGTGCGAGATTCTCGGGCTCGATCCCCTGTACCTCGCAAACGAGGGACGGTTTGCAGCGTTCGTGCCGAACGACGAGGCGGATCGAACGGTCCAGATTTTGCGGCAGTTCGCTGTCAGTGGTGACGCTGTTCGCATCGGCAACGTTGTCGACGGTCCGGCGGGATTGGTCACGCTTCGGACGGAGTTGGGGACCGAGCGTGTGGTCGACATGCTTAGCGGTGAACAGCTGCCCCGCATCTGCTGAATTACAACTTTGCTCATTTCTAACCACCTTCCATTCGGGACGAAAAGACTCCCACCCAGGCAAAAGACGCTTGCGTTGGCCACCCGCTTCGCAGGCGAGTCGAGCTTCCTCTCCAGATAACAACACTAAGGGCGGGATGAAGGCCTATCGTTGGGAACTTGCCAATGCGGAAGCCTGTTTCAGGCGCCGACCAGTTTTTCCAGGACGGATTTGTTGCGGATGGTCAGGGTGGAGCCCTTCAACACGGCGATCTGGCGCTTGCGGAAATCGGCAAGGACGCGGGTAACGGTCTCGCGCGAGGTGCCGATGATCTGCGCGATCTCTTCGTGGGTCAGCGCGAGCTTGACTTTCGGCTCAGCCTGATCGTGTGTGCTCGCTGTCCACTCCAGCAGCAAGCGCGCGAGACGCTCCGGTGCGGAGTGCGAGAGCCCGAGGCTGCGGATCTGCTGGTACGCGCTCTGACAATCTTTGCTCAGATGCTGCGCCGCCTTCAGGCAGGCGTCTCCGTGCTTTTGCAGGAAATTGAGGAACTCTTCACGTTTGATGAAGTTGAGCTGGCAGGGCTGGCCTGTCTCGGCGGTGATTTCGTATGGCGTGCCGGAGACGGTAGCGTGCATGCCCAGCACCTCTCCCGGCTGCGCAATTTTCAGGATCAGGGTCTTGCCTTCGGCCGAGGTGGTGGAGAGCTTCACCCGCCCCTTGCATAGCATGTAGATTCCGCGCGGGGATTGGCCTTCGACAAACAGCACCGCTCCGGCCGGATATGAGGCCGAATACTTGATCTTGTCGAACGCCTCGAGAGCGGTCTTGGGAAGCGAACAGAAAAAGCTGTCGGTCCGCAGTTTGCAAATTACGCAATTTTCAACCAGCTCAAAGCCGTAAGGTGATCCCACATGCCCTCCGACATTACTACTATGCTATCACCGCTCGGGGGTTGGACATCCCCAATAAGTAGCAGGAAAACAGCAATCAGCCGTCAGCATTCGGCTTTCAGCCAAGCGCGAACCGTCGGCAGCAGCAATTGACCGCACCAGGTCTCCGGCTCAAGGCTGAGTGCTGAGTGCTGAATGTAGACAGCCAGGCGCCCTCGTGATGCTTGTCACAAGCCCCGGTATCCGGAATCACAGACCCCGGCCCATGCGGCGAAGGACAATCCGCCAACAACGGCTCAAAAGGCGGGAAGCGAGGTCTCATAACTTCCTCCTGTCGGGACCGGCCGAAGAAACTCGTTTCGCGGCCGGAAGCCGGAATCCCAAGTTCTGGCTCGCTTATGCGCACCCGCAGGGAGAACGCTTGACCACTCTCCTCTACCCCATATCGCTTCCCGCCGACGGTTGTCCGCCCGACACGGTCTCGCCCAGACCGGCACGGCTTGTTTGTAGATCGAGATGACGTGGAGGCAAATTCGCTGATCCGGCCGGCACCAGCGGCGGCTTGCTCGACAGTTCACCCGTAATTGCAGAGATATTTCCCGGGCCCAGATAAGTTAAACAATCTCTTAACGCGGCAATACTAACGAACGTTCGATAACAAGGAGATTCAAGATGGCGGCGACAGCAGAATTAATCCAGGCGCCGGAAATCATCGAAACCGGCTATACCGGCTTAAACCGGTGGTGGCGCGTCTTCGGCGGGCTGATGATGAACATCGCCCTGGGCACCTTGTATGCGTGGAGCGTCTTCGTCGCTCCGCTGGAGAAGCAGTTCGGGTGGAAGCGCGCCGACACCTCGATGGTCTTCACCATCGCGGTTGTGGTGTTCGCCCTCAGCTTCATTGTTGCCGGACGGCTGCAGGACAAGTTCGGGCCGTTCTGGGTCTCGCTCACCGGCGGCGTGCTGGTGAGCCTCGGCTTCTTCCTGTGCGCCTTCACCCACAGCCTCACGTACCTGTTTGTTTGCTTCGGCGTGATCGGCGGCCTAGGCAACGGCTTCGGCTATGCGACCCCCATTCCCGTGATGGCCAAGTGGTTCCCCGACAAGCGAGGCCTGGCGGTTGGCTTGGCAGTTGGCGGCTACGGCGCCGGATCGGCGCTCTTCGGGCCACTGGCGAACCTGAAGCTCATCCCTGCCTACGGTGTACAGACCACGTTCATGATCCTGGGCGCGATCTTCCTGGTGATGACGGTGATCGGCACCTTCCTGTTGAAGAATCCGCCTGCGGGGTACAAGCCCGCCGGATGGACGCCTGCTCCTTCGACGGCCAAGGCGGCGGCAACCACACAGGAATTCACGCCGGGTGAAGTACTGACGACGCCCGCGTTCTATTTCATGTGGTTTGCCTATGCGCTCGGTGCTTCCGCCGGCCTGATGGTGATCAGCCAGCTGGTGCCGTTCGCGAAAAGCGTGCACATCTCCAGCGCCGCGCTGGCGACGATGACCCTGGTGGTCGGCGCGGCGGGCAATGCGTCGGGACGAATCCTGTCAGGGTGGATGTCCGACGCACTCGGCCGGCTAAACGTGCTGCGTCTGATGATTGCAATCTCAATGATCTCGATGCCGCTGCTGTACCTGGCCGGCGGCACCGTTGGGCCGCTGTATGTGGCGGTGTTCGTTGTCTACTGGTGCTACGGCACGCAGCTGTCGGTGAATGCGGCGGCGACGGCTGATTTCTTCGGTGCGAAGAATGCCGGCATGAACTACGGCATGCTGTTCACCGCATGGGGCGTGGCGGGTGTGATTGGGCCGAGAATTGGCGGTGTTCTGTTCGACAAGTACAAGAACTACCAGATGGCCTTCTACACGGCCGCCGTGCTGGCCGCGGTTGCGCTGGTGGCGGAGCTGTTCGCGCGCCGCCCCAAGCATGTCTGATGGTTCTTCGGGGGCCGGAACTTCCACAGTTCCGGCTCAATGTTCCTGGGCACGATCATCTGTTCCAAGTTTGCAAGGAGTGTTCTAATCATGACCAGTGCGACCAAGCCTGTTGAAGCCCCGGAGACAACCAGAGTGGCCAATGAGGAGTATCCCGCCCCGGCAATCGTAAGAGAACAAGCGTTACTGAAAGATTGGCAGTCCGAGCGCAATCGTTTTCAACGCGATCCTGACGGCTTCTGGGCTGACGCGGCCCAGCAGTTCATCTGGAGCAAGCCATGGGACAAAGTCTTCGAGTGGGACGGAATTCACCACTCGTGGTTCACCGGCGCTCGGACGAACATCACGGTGAACGCGCTCGACCGTCATGCGAATTCTGCCAATGGCAACCGTGCGGCGTTCATCTGGCTGGCGGAGGATGGCACGGAGCGCATTATCACCTACCGGCAGCTGTATCGCGATGTCTGCCGCTTTGCGAACGGCCTGAAGTCGCTGGGTGTGAAGAAGGGCGACAGGGTTGTCATTTACATGCCGCTGACCGTCGAGGGCGTGATCTCGATGCTGGCATGTGCGCGCATCGGCGCGATTCACTCGGTGGTGTACGCCGGGTTGGGGCATACCTCGGTGCGTGACCGGGTGGAGGATGCGCAGGCGAAGGTAGTGATTGCAGGCGATGCCGGCTTCCGCCGCGGCAAGCCGGTTCCGCTGAAAGGCATCGTGGATGAGGCCCTCGATGGGCTGGAGATGGTGGAGAAGGTTGTGGTCTTCACGCGCGATCCGAACGCGTTCTCCCCGGCCAGTGCGCGCGAAGTGGATTTCCGCAAACTGATGGAGTTCCCGGCGGAATGCCCGGCCGAGGACATGGATTCGGAAGATCCACTCTTCATCCTTTACACCTCGGGCACGACCGGCAAGCCGAAGGGCGTGGTGCACGTGCACGGCGGGTTCATGGTCGGTACCACTTATCACCTGCAATCGTTCTTCGATGTGGGCGAGCAGGACCTGTTCTGGTGTACCTCCGACATTGGATGGATCGTGGGCCACTCGTACATCGTGTACGCGCCGCTCTGCGCGGGGGTGACAACGCTATTCCGCGAAGGCGCGATCGACTATCCCGATCCGTCCATCGCCTGGCAGATCGTCGAGAAGTACGGCGTAACGAAGATGTTCACCGCGCCCACAGCGCTGCGCATGTTCATGCGCTACGGCGAGAAGTTGCCGCAGAAGTACGATATCAGCTCCCTGCGTGTGGTAGCGTGCGCGGGCGAGCCACTGAATCCCGAGGCGTGGCGCTGGGCGCAGACCTATATTGCCGGCGACGGCAAGTGGGGATACGTCGTAGACAACTGGTGGCAGACCGAGCTTGGCGGGCCGACGCTGGGCACGCCGGTGACGCTGCCGATGCGCCCCGGAAAAGCCGGCCTGGCGTTGCCAGGTTGCGAGGCAGACGTCGTTGACCTCAACGGCAATTCCGTAGCGCCAGGTGTAAGTGGGCGGCTGATTCTGAAGCGGCCCTTCCCGCAGTTCATGCGGACCATCTGGAACAATCCCGCACGATTTGAGAGGGATTGGCTGGAGCTGCCCGGCTGCTATATCACCGGCGATCTTGCGAGCAAAGACGAAGACGGATACATCTCCGTCATCGGCCGCGCTGACGATGTGCTGAACGTTGCGGGACATCGCATCGGAACAGCTGAAGTGGAGAGCGCGCTGGTTTCGCATCCGGCGGTAGCCGAGGCTGCGGCGATCGGAATTCCTGATCAGCTGAGGGGCGAGGCGATTGTAGCGTTCGTGCAATTGCGCGCGGGACACTCCGCATCGGAGACGCTGACCGCAACGTTGGTTGAGCATGTGCGGCGCGAGATGGGCCCGATTGCGACGCCGTCGGCCATTAAGTTTGTACCAGGCTTGCCGAAGACGCGCTCCGGAAAAATCATGCGCCGGTTGCTGAAGGCGCAGGAGACCGGGGCGGAGATCGGGGATCTCTCGACGCTGGAGCAGTAAGCGAGGAGCTGCCCCCTGCCCTGGCGAACAGAGGGCTGGAGAGGCACGCAGCGCTAGCGTACAAGCACTCGCAGGAGATTTGGGACGAACCGGGGCGAGCCTGCGCATTACATTCATCATTTTGTAACAGCAGTACGAAAACAGAGGCGCATCTTTTCGAAATGCTCGGTGCCGCACTAGAATGCTTACGAGAGCGGCCCCGAAGATACGCGTTTCGCCGTAACGCAAATTCTTTTCGTTATCATCGGAGGCTTCTCAATGTCCACGACCGTTATGCAACCAGTCAGCCAGAATATCGATTCCATCCTCACCGAAACCCGCGTTTTTCCGCCGCCGGCAGAGTTCAGCAAGAACGCGCTCATCCGCAGCCGGGAAGACTATGACAAAATTTGCGCACGCGCAGCCTCCGATCCCGAGGGCTTCTGGGCCGACATTGCGCGCGAACTGCACTGGTTCGAGCCGTGGAACAAAGTTCTGGAGTGGGACGCGCCGTGGGCGAAGTGGTTCGTCGGCGGCAAGATCAATCTCTCCTACAACTGCCTGGACCGTCAGGTCGCGACCTGGCGCAAGAACAAGGCCGCCATCATCTGGGAGAGCGAGCCGGGCGAGGTCCGCACCCTGACCTATCAGCAACTGCTGAGCGAGGTCTGCAAGTTTGCCAATGTGCTGAAGTCGCTCGGCGTCAAAGCCGGCGACCGCGTCGCCATCTATATGGGCATGTGTCCGGAGCTGCCGGTGGCGATGCTGGCCTGCGCGCGCATCGGCGCCGTGCATTCGGTGATCTTCGGCGGATTCTCGGCGAACGCGCTGGTCGATCGCATCACCGATCAGGAAGCCGTGGCCGTGGTCACGCAGGACGGATCCTACCGGCGCGGCACCGAAGTTCGCCTGAAACCAGCCGTGGATGAGGCTCTCGAGCGCTGCCCGAGCGTGAAGCATGTTGTGGTCTTCAAGCGAACGGGCACCGAGGTCGGCTGGAAGGAAGGCCGCGACTACTGGTGGCATGAGCTGATGGAGAAGGCGAGCGACGTTTGTCCGGCCGAACCGCTTGACTCCGAGCACCCGCTGTACATCCTTTACACCTCGGGCACGACGGGCAAGCCGAAGGGCATCGTGCACACCACCGGCGGCTATTCGGTTGGAACGTACATCACCGCGAAGTGGGTCTTCGATCTGAAAGATGAAGACACGTTCTGGTGCACGGCCGACATCGGCTGGGTGACGGGACACAGCTACATCGTCTATGGCCCGCTACAAAACGGCGCAAGCTGCGTCATGTATGAAGGCGCGCCGAACTGGCCGGCGTTCGATCGCTTCTGGTCGATCGTCGAGAAGCACAAGGTGAACACGCTGTACACCGCGCCGACGGCGATCCGCACCTTCATCAAGTGGGGCAACGAGTGGCCGAAGAAGCATGACCTGACGAGCCTGCGTCTGCTCGGCACGGTGGGCGAGCCGATCAACCCCGAGGCGTGGATGTGGTATCGCGAAGTGATCGGCGGCAACCGCTGCCCGATCGTCGACACATGGTGGCAGACCGAAACCGGCGCGATCCTGATTGCGCCGATTCCTGGCGCCGTGACCTGCAAGCCAGGATCGGCAACGCGGCCGCTGCCGGGCATCGCGGCGGCAGTGGTCAGCCGCGATGGGGAGCGTGTCCCGCTTGGCTCGGGCGGCTTCCTCGTGATCAAGCGTCCGTGGCCGTCGATGCTGCGGACCGTCTATGGCGATCCGGAACGTTATATTCGGCAGTACTGGTCGGATATTCCCGGCGTGTACTTCACCGGCGACGGAGCGCGCGAAGACAAAGACGGCTGCTTCTGGATCATGGGCCGCGTCGACGATGTGCTGAATGTTTCCGGACACCGCCTGAGCACCATGGAGATCGAGTCAGCACTGGTCGCGCATGACAAAGTGGCGGAAGCCGCGGTGGTTGGGCGTCCCGACGAGATGAAGGGACAGGCGGTTGCGGCGTTCGTTACGCTGGAAGGCGCTTACAAGCCTTCGCCCGAGCTGAAGGAAGAGTTGCGGCAGTGGGTGGCGAAGGAGATTGGCTCCATGGCCAAGCCGGACGACATCCGCTTCACCGATCAGCTGCCGAAGACGCGCTCTGGGAAGATCATGCGGCGTTTGCTGCGTGAGCTGGCATCGAGCGGCGAGGTGAAAGGCGATATCACGACGCTGGAAGATCTGGGCGTGATCTCGCGGCTACAGCAGGATGAAGAGTAAAGAACCGATCATCTCCTGATGCGAACGGGGCGTGCCATGCGCCCCGTTTGTGATTAGTGCGCATCGATATGTCGTGCTATTTCGTGGGCGACGATCTGGTTACCTGCCGGTGTAAGGTGGACCCAGTCGAGATAAAGCGGGTCGGGAATCGTGTCAAAGATATTTCCGAGGAAAACAAAATCTCCATTCTTCGCCGCGCGACGCTCAGCCTCCTGGTAAACAGGCATGAGCGCCTGAAATGGGTAGGTCGTGCCCGAGCTCAGCTCAACCAGTTGCCGCTCGTACCCCGCTAGTGGCTTGTGGCCGTACATGATGGCCGGTTGCCAGAAGGCGTACACGCGAAATCCCAACCCATCGCCGAGGGTATTCGCCATTCTCAGGTTCTGCTCATAGTTGTTGAGCGTACTCGCCGCGTGCGTTGGCAAGGTGTCGTTGGGTACACGAATGAGTCGTGTATGCGCCCGCCCTTTCGTCAACTCCTGCACGAGTTGCCAAGCGCCCAGACCTCGCAGGAAATCAAAGCGGCCGGCAAACCGGCCTTCCATCCGGTCTTCTATTCCGACGTAGCCCATGTGAGGCGTAGGGTTCCCGGGCGGCATGGTTCCGAAGTCGGCATCGTTGAAGCCGTCGTAGATGATGAGGACGTCCGGACGCTTCCCGCTCTTCAATTTCTCTATCAGGAGCAAGAGTTCCTGGTTGCTTGAGTAGCCCTCGACTCCCAGATTTACTACGTTTGCGCAGAGCCCGCGACTGCTGAGTTCACGGGAAAGGTAAGACGGCAACGTAGCCCAATCGGGAATACCTGTCCCATAGACGGTGGAACCGCCTAGTACCCAGATGGACTTTGCAGGCTGGTTCGCACAGGCTGGTTTCGTTCCTTCAACTGTGCGCCGCACCACTCCTAAGTCTGTAGGGTCATTATTGATGCACGTGCCATGGAACTCCGTGACTCCCCATAGCCGGAAGGGAAAGTAAATATTTCGAGCTTTAACCTTGTGCGCTTGCTCCGCCAGGCATTCGGGCGCCCAGTCAAAGTTGGAATAAGCCGGGCTCTGGGGTGTGAAGTCTGAAACTGTGCTTATATGGAAGTGGCGATAGGCGGTCAAGAACCCACGCGAGCCTAATTCCAGCAGAACGGTACCGATAACGAGATAGCACACGACCGCCCCGACATAGCTAAAAACGACATTGAGACGGTGGGTCGGCGGGGCCTTACGCGTGGTTTCTGTTTGCAGTAGCTGCATTTCACGTCATCGGGACGGACCACTCGCAATCAATTCCTTTGCCAGAACTGCCCGAAAGGGTAGACCTTAACCAAGTGATAGTTTGCGCGCAGGTAATCGCGGAACGGTCCAAGATTATCGCCAGTGGCGTGGGGCTCATAAATGTCGGGATAGAGATATATCCATGGAGTCTTCTGATCGGCCAGGGCACGGATAACAGCATCGACCTGCTCGGGCCTGGTGAATTCATACGGAGTCAGGTGGTCCAGTGGAGTCGGATTGTGCAAGCGGAGGGAAAAGGAAAGTTGCGATTCCGTGAAGAATGACTCCCCTGGCCGGGTAACCTGAGCGAACCATTTATTTTCTTCATAGGTAACGGAATCATCAAAAGCGGTGCGGCCGGCGGGCAAGTCGAGATATGCCCGATAGTGAAGCTGACGATGAACCGGTAGATACAGCAAGGAACCTATCCCAACCAGCCATAGTGCGAGGCGGACTACTCGATCCAAGCGCGTCGTGCCGCTGAACATCCAAACGCAGACAATGATTGCAGGCGGGGCCGACATGCACAGCCGATGATATGTGGGACCGGTGGCTACCGCAGCGAAGAGTGCTATCCCTACGAGCGTGATAAGGAAAACATTGTTCCATTGCCTGCGTTCCAGGCTATCCCTGACTCGAGCTAACCGGATGAGGGACGCTATGTAAACAAAAGGGACGAGAATATGGATAAAAAGGTATGGGATAACGCGAGGGAGATCACTGAAAGTCTGATGCGGGGGAATTTGTATGAAATAAGCTCTCCAGGTATAGACCGGAAAGGTTGGAACATACTTAACTGCGAAGTAGAGTAACGCATAATTTAAAGAGCTAATTCCGGCGTGGTATATGTAGTATGCGAGAACAGTGCCAACCAAGACGGCAAAGGAGAGGACTGCGAAGGCAAGCTGTTTCGCGACCTCGATACTACGCAGCCGGCCACGAGAAATGAACACAATGTAGACACAAAGCGCAGCCAGGCCCAGCACTCCACGTGTTTGGGTAAAGATAGTAGCTACTCCACACAACGCGCCGGCAAGGATGAGTCTTAGCCTGGTAACTCTGTCCAGCAAAACACCGGCTGCAAGCATCACCAGTAAAGTGCTGTACCAATGATGAGTCGCATCCGGCGCGCTGTCATAATCAAGGACAAGAAATAGTAGTGCTGGAAGAAAAACCAGAGGGGCACGTAATATCTTCGAGCAAATCCATAGTGTCGTCCATGCAATAACAAAACCGAGAGCAATGGTAACCGCTTGGGGGACCCAGGCATGCGTGCCAAAGACGGCGAGTATTGTTGCGTACAATAAATCCGTCCCAGGCAGGACGGTGGCAAAATAGTCGCGAAAAGCAACTTGTCCCTGCAGGATGTGATCTGCGTGCTGAAAGAAGATCATCTGATCGCCGCGGGGGACCAGCGGTGTCCCCGGCAGCAGAAACGTTCGCAGGTACAAAAATATAAGACTTATTCCCAGGAAGCAGGCGACATGAATTCTGGTGAGAGGCTGAGAGGGAGACAAACTTGTTTGCTGGGCACGAGCTTGGCTGGTTTCCGATTGAAGCTCATCCAGCATTGGAGGAAGTGGATTCATCGTGCGCCGTCCTCGCCATGCGAATGGCTGCCTGGCAACGACGAGACTGTGACTTTGACCGACCGGATCTTTACAGTTTCGCGATGTTATTTTTATGGGGACTCTGAGTTGTCACGAAAATGCAAACTTCTGGTGAAGTTCCTGTGTGGGGCGAGCGAAGTCCAGCCCGTTCAGCAAGTTCGGGCAGCTTTCAGCAGAAAAGGCTGGGGGCAGCATTAGGGAGTTAGCGGCGTCGCACGTGGGCCAACCGCAGGTACGTGCTTCATCGGCGGAACCGCTTCCAGGCTCTTCGAGACTGCCGCGGCAACCATGGCATTGCCGGCTGCGTTGAAATGGATATCACCCAGGATGTAGTTGTTAACGTACCAGCAGCCAGGTTCCCAGGAAGGACACTTCGCCTGAGCGTCGAAGAACGCAGGGAAGACAGTAACAAAGCGCTTGCACCTTCCCTCACACCATTGGCGCCAAATGCGAACCTGTCGCGAGTCGACGTTGTCGTGGACGAGTTGAGCCGGCCAAGGGTACACCACCACGCTGATGGGGATATTCCGCTTCGCGAGCTCCTCGCGCAATTCGTCCATCTTCTCGAATTCTTTCCCGATGCCACGCTCCACCCCAAGGGGAGCGTATCCCATGGAGAAAAGCCGCTTCTCGTCAACTTTCCGGTACGGCCAAGCCGAACGTTCCAGGTCGAAGATGTTGCCGTTGTAAATGCGCACAAGGTGATACCAACCAAAGCGGACGGCCGTCCGCTCCATGAACTCCCACAAGTAATTGGTGAGGACAAGATGCGTCATTACCCAGTCTCGCAACTTGTAATATTTCGTCGGCTTGTGGTTCTGATAGTGGTCGGGGAAGGCAACCGCGCCGGAGGAGTCGATGTCGTGAACCAGCGCGGCTTCATCCTGCACATCCGAGATGTCGATAAAAACGACAACCTCATCGAAATCTAATCCCGTATTCAAGGCTCGGCGTGCGGTAGTCAAGTAAGTGGAAGGCGAGTATCCATCCACTCCGCCATTCAGGAATTCATATTGTGGAAACTTCTCCGCGAGACGGGCAATGTAGCTCTCGCTCCACTCTCCCTTCGATTCGGTGAAGGAATCTCCCAGCATCAGAATCCTCGGCTTGGCCGCCGTAAGGGGAACCTGCCTCACGGTTTGATCACGGAATCCCAGGCTGTTAACGGAGAGGCGGTATCTGTCGCGTCCCCATGCGTGAATCGTGGAGCAGTTGGGACGCAGGGCATAGACTCGCACGGCATCCTGGACCTTGCATCCCGTCAGTTCCTCACGCGTGGGGTACGCCGATTTGCGAGAAGAGAAGCTGTACACGCCGTCGAGCACGACAAACATCGCGGCGCAGAACACGCACGACACGAGCAAGAGGAGAAATTTCTTTCCGAGATGACGCGAAGAACCAGCGGAGCGCACAACACCCGGTTTCGATACCGTCTCTGAACGGGGCAAGACTTTCCTCATACAGAAGCATCGGTAATGGCGCAATCAGCGATAACGAACGGGCCGTCGGCGTTTGTCGTCGTCTTTTGGAAGGGGCACGGGAATTTCGAGCATGGGACGGCCCATGCGTTCAGCTTCCTCGGGAGTTATGCCGGCCATCTGCATGCGGCGGTTCTGAATTTCGCGCAGCTGGGCGAGCACCTCGCGCTCTTGCTCGACATATTCGTCCTCGGTGATGGATCCTTCTTCCAGGAGAGTCTGCAGTTCGAGGAGGCGCTCCTTGATGGGAGCGTCGTCGGTGTATTGCTCTTCGGCGGCGCGCGCGAGGGTGCGCAGGATGAATTTGAATCCTGAGATAGGCGAGAGCAGGAGATCGTCGATCAGGAGCATGGTTGATGCCGTTCCCCCGGAACCTATGGGTGTGATACGAAAGCGTCACCCAAGGCTCCATCCCCAAGGTAGGGCTGTAACGCCCTTGGGCTGGCGGCGTGAACGCCACCAGCACAGCCGGTCTGGACACCGGCGCTGCCGTCATCCCGAACTGCTGGGTTCGAGTTTCAGCCGAATATTCACGAAGTTGTACGGCGGCCACGGGCCGGTGTACTTGAAGTTCAGCCGGTCGCCGAATTTCTTTGCAACGCGATTTACTGCCGCATCGAATTCCACTTCGCGTTCGCGCTCCAACAGGAAAGCCGCGTTCATAATCATCTTGTCGCCGATGGGCTTGTTGTCGCGCGAGGCGACGCAGATGGTGCGCAGCGTCTCGTAGATTTCACGCACGTACTCCGCCGCGCGTTCCTCCAGCGCCTTGTCGATCATGCGGCCCAGCTGCATGCGCGCGAAATAAGTCGATTGCAGGTGCTTGCGCGTGATCTCCTGGTGAAAGCGGTGGATCTCTTCATGCTCGCGCTGCAACTCCTCGACGATGCGATCGCGGTCCCAGGTGACCTTGAGGCCGAACTCGACTTTGCCGGCCATCTGCTTCAACACATCTTTCACCGAGGGATAAATGCTGCGCAGCACTTCGCGAATGTCGCCATCGGTGCGGAAGACGGTGCCGAAGCTCATGGGGATGATGGTGTGCGTCTTCATCACGGTTTCGATGACGTGCTCGTGGGCCAGGGCGTTCTCGCGCGTGGGATC
Organism: Terriglobales bacterium; assembly: GCA_035262645.1. GTDB lineage: Bacteria > Acidobacteriota > Terriglobia > Terriglobales > Acidobacteriaceae > Bog-257. The sequence continues at coordinate 47,164 of DATFSK010000052.1, read as the reverse complement.
GAAGATGAAGACCGCTGTCCGGCTGACGATGGCCGCGATGTCGCCGTGAGTGACGACATAAACCATTTCGCCGCTGCCGCCGATACCCATGCGGCCGAAGGTAACCGGGTCGCGCGATTCGATGATGCCGTAGACGTAGCGGCCTTCCTGGCGGACGTCGGGCACAGGAATTGGACCGGGCGCGAACTTGCCGGCCGGCTCGAGTTTTGGTTCGCGCGTCATGGCGGTTGCGGGAACCATCGCGATAGGCTGCGGTCTCGGGACTGGCTTCTTGATATTTTTCGACTTAGTGGCTTTGCTGGCCGGTGGGCGCTTAGCCGGCCGCTTCATGCTCCTCATAATTTTCCCTCAGCAGTTGAGAAATGGTTTCCAGCAGCTCCTTGATATCGATGGGCTTGAACAGGACTGGAATACCAAGCTCCTCCGCGTGTTCATTAGCTTCCGGCGTGGCGTAACCGGTCAGCAAAACTGTCGGCATATTCGGATTCTTCTGGCGCGCAAAATCGATCACGTCGAAACCGTTCTCCTGCTTCTCCAGCGAGAGGTCGCACAGGAGCAGGTCGATACGCGTGGCCGCCAGACACTCGCGAGCTTCTTCCGACGACAGGGCCGCACTGACCTCGTAACCCTGCTGCTGCAGGATCAGCCGGTAGGTGACCAGCACATTCGGCTCATCATCGACAACGAGAATGTGAGGTTTAGCATTCACTGGCTTCACCGCACCGCCGGAAGCTCGATGGCAAACACGGTCCCTTTTCCGACTTTACTGCGGACGCGAAGTTTGCCGCCATGATTTTCGATAATGCCTTTGACGATCCACAATCCCAGGCCGGTGCCGCGCTCGCCCTTGGTGGTCATGAAAGGCTCAAACATTGTATCCAGCACATTGTCAGAGATGCCGGAACCGGAGTCGGCGACGATGATGCGAATGCTTTCGCGCATACCTTCATGCCGAACCAGGTGAGTCCGCAGGCGCAGCACTCCGCCTTGACTCATGCTGTCCTTGGCGTTCACAACCAGATTGGAGAGCACCTGGCGTATTTGATCGGCCGATCCGAGTGCGGGCGGCAAATCGCTGAACTCCTTCGCTACCCGAACGCCGGCGCGATCCAACTGGCGGGCAAACAGCAGCAGGGTGTCTTCCACCACCGAGTTAACGTCGAAATTGCCGACCTGCTCGGTGGTGCGATACAGCCCAAGCATCTGGCGAACGATTCGGGCTACGCGCTCGGTTTCGGCCTTCAGGATCTCGTAAACCGGCGAAGCCTCCGGCTTGATCTGGTCGGTAAGCAGGAAGATGCAGTTCTTGATCGCCTCCATCGGGTTGTTGACTTCGTGGGCGATGGTGCCGGCCAGACGGCCCGCTGCGGCGAACTTCTCCATCTCCAGCATGCGCCGCTCCAGCTTGAGCTGCTCCAGGCGGCGAACCGCCGTGAGGTCGCGCAACACCGTGACCGTGTAAGCGACCAGTCCGCGCTCGTCGTAGATCTTGCCCGAGCGGGCATCATACTCGACCTCAAGCTGGTTATCAGGATGGGTGAGCTGGATGGGCGCGCTCTCGCGATCGGAGAAGGAATACGTGAACTGCGTGATATAGGCGTCAAGCTTCGCCTGATTGCGTACATGGATCGCGGTGCGGCTTTTCTCCGTTCCGAGCAACTCCTGGGCGCGCGGATCGAGCAGGGCAATCTTGGCATCGCGATCGCAAACCACAATGGGATCGCCGACGTTCTCGATGACCAGGTTCAAGCGGTCGCGGTCCTGGCGTACGACCTCTTCGGCCTGACGCAGCTTGTCGTAGTTGGCGCGCAGCTCTTCGTCGGCACGGCGGAGGTCGGTCACGTCGCGGAGCACGGTGACCATTCCGGTGCGACGGCCGTCGGGCGCGAAGCTGGGCGCGGACACGGCCTCGAAGAGCACCTCCTCGCCTTCGATGGCATCGACGAGCGTCAAGTCGCGCGAGGAGTCATTCGCCGACACGGCCATCGACGACAGCGCCGCGGAGAACAGCAGGTTATTCAGCTCCACCGCGCGAACGCGGCCTTCGCTGACGTCGTCGGGAAGGCGGAAGTAGCGCTCCGCAGCTTTGTTCTGCGTGATCACGCGATGCTGGGGATCGGTGAGGATCACAGGATCGGTCATGCTTTCCATCACCGTCTGCATCTGCGTGATGATGGTCTCCATGTCGACCATGCGGTTGTGGTAATGCTCAACCTTGAAGAGGCGGGAGAGATATCGGTTGGCCAGTTCGATGAGCGCGCGCAGCTCGGTGATTTCCGCCGCCGTGGTTCCGGGCGTTATCTCGGTCACGACCATGGCGGCGTAGGCTCGCATCTCGCAGATGCCGCAAACCTGCTCCTGCAGCTGCAATTTGAGATGGCAATGGTAGTTCTCGACCGCGATGCATTTCCGCCCGCGGGCGCGCTCCGCCTCCCAGCAGGGCGTGCGATTGCGATAGATCAGGGGATAAAAATACAGGCCGGAACCTCGCTTGCCGCGTCCCGGAACCAGTTCCGCTTCCTGGCTGTGCAGAATCCGCACCATCGGAGTCTCGACAGCGAAGAGCGAGCTCCGGTAGCGCTGGAGCATAGTCTTGGAGCAGTTGAGGGAAGCGATGGGGGTTATTTCGGAGGTTTCGAAATTAACCCGCGTGACCAGCGAGCGCGGATGGCCCAGGGAAACGATCTCCTCCAGCAAGACGGGGAAGACCTCTTCGCTTCGCTCCATGCCGAGCAAGCGAAGCGCCGAGCGCCGACTTCTCCCAGTCAGGTCAGGAGTTTCGGTACGCACTCGCATCTGCGGGGAAGCCACAGCCACGTCTCCCGGAAACGACCTGCACTAACCCCGGACCACTGGCCTGCGGGTACGCGCCGGCCGCCGAGTCGTTTCCACAGTAGTGATTTCCTCTTCCTCACCAGGTCCGAGTTGCGGACGCGATACCAATCCGGTCAGTCCGACCGCGTCAGCGTACTTCAAATAGGTATCGATGGAAGCGACGACCACGCGCGCCTCCACCGTAATCAGGTCAATACCAACGAGCGAAATGCGTACCCAGGCGTCGATGACAATGCCCTTGTCCAGGACCCGATCAAGGACATCGATCAGACTTGAGCCGCCCGAAACACGTTCTACCGCCATCGCAGATCCTCCAGCCCGGTCTTAGTCAACTAAGTCCTTACGCTTTCTTCTTCTTGCTCGTAACTTTTCTGACGACTTTCGCCGGCGCGCTCGCGGCCCTCAACTCAGCTCCCGGTCCGGCCCTCGGCAGGCGCGTCCGTGGAAGCTGCGGCAATCCCGCCGGATGCGTCAGGTTCGGGTCGAACTTCCACCAGTTCAGGCCGATTTCCTCCGCCTTGTCCACGGAACAGACCAGCAGGCGAATGCGGATGGTAAGTAACTCAACGTTGGCCAACGAGATGCGTACGTCGCCGGCTATCACCAAGCCCTTATCCAACACCCGGTCAAGGATGTCGAGCAGGTTCGCCGTTCCCGAGACGGTCGGTACACGTTCCATGAATGTTCTTCAGAGCAGAGAGTGCGGAACTGTCGAAGCTTCCTTGTTCCATCGCGCGCGGGGCGCGACATGAACCAAGACCCACGCTTCGACACAAGGGCGTATCGTAGCGGACACGGAACGCAGTGTCAATTTGCTTGCGGACGCTAGTTTGGCGAAGCAGCGGGTGGGCCGTGGCAAACCCACACCCTCTGTTAGGTTGGATGCAGGCGGGTTGCCTGGCAAGCGCACGTAAGCAGGAAGCTCCGGTCCAACCCGGCGCCTGGGCCCCGGCTCGACGTCGCGCACGGCTGACGGAGGGGGGCACCTTCTGCCCCTTGAATGAGCCTGAAATTCAGCCTAGACTCGCTCTAGCAGCGCCCTGTGACGCGCGTCACAGCCTCTTGGTACATCGATCGGAGAACATAAAGGGTCGGCAACCCTTAAGCGATCGAGAGAAGGTTACGCATGGGCTGGATTGAAAATAAGTTCGAGAAGAACTTTCTTGTCACCACCGTAGACTACGTCTTCAACTGGGCGCGAAAGTCTGCCATTTGGCCCATGACCTTCGGCCTGGCCTGCTGCGCGATCGAGATGATCGCCGCCTCCACCGCGCGCTTCGATATCGCGCGCTTTGGGTCCGAGGTCTTCCGCCCCAGCCCGCGGCAGAGCGATCTCATGATTGTCGCCGGTACGGTGACCCTGAAAATGGCGCCGGTGGTGAAGCGAATCTACGATCAGATGCCCGATCCCAAGTGGGTCATCTCGATGGGCGCCTGCTCTTCCGTTGGCGGGCCCTTCAATACCTACGCTGTGCTGCAGGGTGTCGATCGCATCGTTCCAGTCGATGTTTATATCGTGGGCTGTCCGCCAAGGCCGGAAAATCTCTTCTACGGACTGCTGCGCCTGCAGGACAAGATCGACAAGATGAGTATCGCGAAGAAGCCCACCGAAGTTCGTCTGCGGGAAGACATGGTCGACAACTTCAAGGAGCAGATCCGCATTGCCCAGGCCAACTTCGCCAATCCCGAGCAACTGGTGCAGCCGGTCGAGAACAACGTGATCGCCGGCCGCTAACCCTGATCGGATCTCGGGCGTCATCCTTAGCGATGGGCTTTCCGGTAATATCCCCATCAGCGGCGACTCCGCAAGAAATATGCCTGGTTAGTCCAGTCCATTGCCTCTGCCTCCTCGGCAAGCAAAATCAAAGCGCGGACTAAACCTCCAATATCGAGCGGAGCAATTGTCTTTTCGTCCACAAAGATCACGCCCCCATGCGATCGCCCCTCTTCTGCCCAGACCTTTAGCAAAGGAGGAATGGTTCTCCTGTCATAAGTAACCAGAGTCAAGCGTTGCTGGGCCGCTTCCAACAGACAAGCAGAATCTTCCTTTCCGAGTAGGCTGCCGTCCTTCCACTGGACCAACGAGTGGGCCACAAGCGATCGACTGCCACGCTGAATCGCTTTCGCTACTTCCGGGGAAATGTGCTCGTCCAGAAGAAGCTTCAGCATGTCAGCGCCGCTTGCCCTTGCCCACGGCAAAATCGACCGCTTGTGGAAGCATGCGCTTCAGCTCCTGGAAGCCGGTCGAATCGTTCTCGGCTATTGCCTCATTCACTTCGCCGGGAAAGGCTTCCCAGTAATTCAAGGCAGCGCGGACCTTCGCTTCAGGCCACTTCAGATGCCGGGCTACGGCCATGACATTTCCCTTGTAGCTGCGAAGGAGCAGCACCACCTCCCATACGGCCAGGGTGGTTCCCTGGATGTACGCCTGCCGGCCGGCCGAAGAATCTCGAAAATCCAGGAAGGCGAACTCCGATCGCTTGAGGCCTTCTTCCACCAGGCGCGCGCTGGCATCGCTCGCTGTCCAGCCGTGGCGCTTCGCGATGCGCTTCAGGCGCCTTCCACTTTCCACCGGCAATCTCATACTAAGCACTATAGAGCGCGGCTGTTTCATCGGGCCTCCAGAGTGTAACTATTGTAAGTATTGTATTCATTATTTCACGAGCGGCTACGTTTGCGGCATTGGACGCCAGGTATGAAACATGAGATAAGCTTGCCGGCCACCGATCAGCGGGAGAGCCGCGGGTTTGCTCGCACGTTTTTGGCCAACTATTTGTGAACCGCCTCTTGTCATTCCAACAGCTTTTCCATAGCATCCAATCAGAAAACCGGCCTGCAAAGTTGGTGTTGGTGGCAACCGTTTTTTGAACCAATGCTCAATGAACAGGGGACCTGACTCGTTTAACGGTTCGGTGTGCGATGCTCCGTCATGCGGAGATGCCTAAAGAGCTGCGGCGGGTTCCCACCGTATAATGCGGGTTCATTGACGGCCCACCGGACACGGCCCCGCGGGTCGGTTTTTAATTACCGCTATTCGCTATTCGCTCTTCGCTTTTCGCCATTCGCTTCCATCGTTTTGGCGCCTACCCGAATCTGACAGACGGTTACGTCTGCGTCACGTGTCTGTCTGTATTCAGCGCCAGATCGAGTCGTTTCTGGCGAAGGGCGAATAGCGAGAAGCGAAAAGCCGGCTTTCTGCGTCTAAAATAGAAGCGTGTTTCCCCGCTTATTGCACATTGGCAGCTTCAGCCTTCCAACCTACGGCTTCATGGCAGCTATGGGCCTCATCTTTGCCCTGCTGCTGATCGTCAAGCTTGGCCGCGAGCAAGGCATTGATCCCGACAAGCTCTGGAACCTCGGTCTGATCGCTATCCTCTCCGGCATCTTCGGTGCCAAGATTCTCTACCTGATCACCGATTGGGACGCCCGCCAGCATATTTGGTCGCTGGGCACCCTCCAGGCCGGAGGGGTATGGTCCGGAGGGCTGCTGCTCGCTCTCGCCATGTGCATCTGGTACATGCGCGTCAACCGCATGCCAGTGCTGCGTACCTGCGATGTCTTCGCGCCGGGCCTTGCGCTCGGCCACGCCTTCGGCCGCGTCGGCTGCTTCGCCGCGGGATGTTGTTACGGCCGCGAGACGCACGTGCCCTGGTCGGTGACTTTTCACAATCCGCTGGCGAACGAAATCGTCGGCACACCGCTCGGCATTCCCCTCCATCCCACGCAGCTTTACGAGATGGTGCTGGAGCTTGCGAACTGCGTCTTCCTGGTGTGGCTGATCCGTCGCAAGAAGTTTGAAGGCGAGATCATTGGGACCTACATGATCATCTACGGCATCGGGCGCTACTTCATCGAGTTCTTCCGCGGCGACCCAGGCCGCGGCAACTTCATCGGCTGGATGAGCGGCACCCAGGCCATCGCAATCTGCCTGGTCATCTTCGGCGGCCTGCTGTGGATGCGGCGCGTCAGCCTGGCGCCTCCGGTGGCAGCTAAAGCCACGCGGTAGGGTAAGTTCACCACAGAGACACGGAGACACAGAGTTCCGGAAAAGTTAGGCCGAGTCGCGTTCCTGCGTTTCATCGTCTTGCGTCGGCGATCAATTATTTCAGCATGTACCGAGCGACGCTTAAGGAGTGTGATCGTCCATCTTTATCTTCGTCGCCGCCGATCGAGACTCGTCTTCTACATTGCTTCCTCTGTGTCTCTGTGTCTCTGTGGTTAAACCGGTGTTGTATTCTCATCGCTGATGTCGTCTGCCTTCCCTCTCATGCTCAGCGTCCCCGAAGCGGCCGCCGGCCAGCGGCTGGACCAGTTCCTGACCACGCAAATCCCGGAGGTCAGCCGCGCACGAGTGCAGCAACTTCTTCGCGAAGAGAAGGCGCTGGTCAACGGGTCGGCGGCAAAGGCGTCGTTGAAGCTCCGTGGCGGCGAACAGATCACGGTCCTCGGCGACCCGCAGCCGCCGCCTCTGCGCGCCATTGCGGAAGACATTCCCATTGATATCGTCCACGAAGATGAGGACCTGGCGGTCGTCAACAAGCCCGCCGGAATGATGGTGCATGCCGGCGCCGGCGCGACCGAAGACGAACGCAATCGCGGCACGCTGGTGAATGCTCTGCTGCACCGCTTTGGCCGGCTCTCAGAAGTCGGCGGAGAGTTGCGGCCGGGCATTATCCATCGCCTCGATAAAGAGACCAGCGGCCTCCTCATCGTGGCCAAAAAAGATGTTGCGCACCGTAAGCTTGCCGAGCAATTCTCGAAACATCAGATCGAAAAACATTACATCGCGCTCGTGCAAGGCTGGCCGGCGAAAGATCGCGGCACCATCAACGATCCCGTCAGCCGCGATCTGGTACGGCGGACACGCATGACGACCCGCGGCAGCCGAGGACGTTCCGCGGTCACACACTATGAGGTGCGAGAGCGAATCGCATCGCCGTACGGCAAGTTCGCGCTGCTGGATGTACGCATCGAAACAGGACGCACGCATCAGATCCGCGTACACATGTCGTCGCTGGGGCATCCAGTTGTCGGTGACACGTTGTACGGCGCGGCGCGAGAGCTGAAGCCGTCACCTGCGAAGATTGCCCGCCCTTCACTCGCACTTGACCGCAATTTTCTTCACGCAGCGGCGATACGCTTCAAGCAACCGCGAACCGGCGAGGTCCTCCAGTTCCAGGCGCCTTTGCCCCACGAGCTGACTGCATTCATGACACAACTTCGCTCGTAAGTATGGAAAAATCGCACAACATCCGTTTCTCTTTTTATGTTGTTTGTATCTTGCCGAAAGCGGCTTGCAGATCGCTGATGAGGTCGTCAGGGGTTTCCAACCCAATATTCAATCGCACAATGCGGTGCTGGTAGGAAGGACGATTTCTGTAGCGGCCAAAGTCATAGGCGACGGCCAGGCTGGCCACGCCTCCCCAGCTATAGCCCACCTGAAAAAGCTGCAGCGCGTCGACGAAGGCCAGCACCTGTTCTTTGGTGAACTTCTCTCGCAAGACAATCGAGAACACCCCGCTCGATCCGCTGAAATCGCGCCGCCAGATTTCATGTCCGGGGCATGACTGGAGGGCGGGATGCAGCACAAGCTCCACCTCAGGGCGCGCCGCGAGCCGGCCCGCGATCTGCAGCGCCGACGACTCGATCTTCTCCAGGCGCACGGCTAGCGTCTTCATCCCACGCAGGGCGAGGCTGCAATCGTCCGGCGAAGCGGCGCAGCCCAGCACTTGTAGCGTCGCGCCGAGGCTCTCGTATATCTTCCTGTCCTTCACCGTCACAGAACCGAGCAGCAGATCGCTATGCCCGCCAACGTACTTGGTCAGAGCCTGCATGCTGACGTCGACTCCATGCGCGAACGCATCGAAGAGCACTCCCGCCGACCACGTGTTGTCCATCACGACCAGCGCATTCGCGGCATGCGCAGCTTCGGCAATCGCGGGCACATCCTGGATCTCCATGGTGATCGAGCCGGGACTCTCGCACCAGACGAGACGGGTATTGGGCTGGATGAGGCCGGCGATTTCGCTGCCGATAGTCGGCTGGTAATAGGTAACCTGCGCGCCGAAGCGTCGCAGCAGATCGTTGGCAAATTTGCGGTTCGGCCCGTAGATGCTCTCGGGGATCAGAATGTGGTCGCCGGATTTCAGCAGAGCAAGATTGATCAGCGAGATTGCGCACTGACCGCCGGGCGTGATGATGGTGCGATAGCCTTGCTCCAACTCGCAGATGCGCCCCGCGAGCTCCAGCGTCGTAGGCGTGCCGTAGAGGCCGTAAGTGTAGCCGGCCTCGTACTGGTCCCACTTGTCATTGACCGAGGCAGCATCGGGGAAAAGTGAAGTCGAGCCGCGATAGGTCGGAGTGGCCAGCGAGCGATAGCCTTCTGGAGTCTGCACGTCAGAATGGATCAGGCGAGTCTTCCAGTCCTTCTGCATCGGAAGATGATAGCAATTAGCAATTAGCAATTAGTAATTAGTAATTAGTAATTAGTATTGAATGCTGAGTGCTGCTGCTGACTGCTACCCAATAATCGCTAATGTATCGCCCGCATTGACCGCGGAACCTTCAGCCGTCAGGATCTTCTGCACCTTGCCATCCTTGGGCGACTTCATCTCGTTCTGCATCTTCATGGCTTCCATGACGAGCAGGCCCTGGCCGGCCTTCACCTCATCTTTTTCGCTGACCATGATGCGGACGATCTTGCCCGGCATCGGCGCCTTCAGCTTCTGCGGACCAGTATCGGCGCCGGCCACGGCACGGCGTGTGCGCAGGGAACGCGGGTCCTGCACATCAACCGCGTAGCGGGCGCTGCCGATCACCATGTGCAGTTCGCCTTGCAGCGAACGCTCGCGCTTGATCTCGTAAGCCTTGCCGCCCACCAGGACCGAGAGCACATCGCGCGCGGTCAGCGCGGCGTCGACTTCGATCGTCTGGCCATCGACTTTGCACGACCAGATCTTCTCGCCGCGTTCGAGCTCAACCTGATGCGTTTTGCCGTCAACGATGACGTCGTAGGTCATAAAAGCAGTAATTAGTAATTAGCAACTAGCCTAATTTTCCCGCACAGCTTCCGTCCGCGCGGCGCGTCGCCAGTTCGATACCGGCGCCGGCGCTTCGGCATTTCCATTCATCGAGGCCGACGCTGCGACTCCCGGCAATGTTCCCTTCGCTTCCGTGCTTGCAAAGATCGCAGCGCCGATGGCCGCGATGATGGGCCGGCGCACGTCGGTCTCGGTACCGGGCTTCGTCAGCAGGCGATCCAGGAAGCCGGTGTCGATCTTCCCTGCGCGGAAGTCCGGGTCTTTCAGGATGCGGCGGAAGAGCGAGACGTTTGTCTTGATGCCGCCAACGAAGTATTCGTAGAGCGCGCGCAACAGGCGATCGATGGCCTGATCGCGAGTCTCCGCATAGCCGACCAATTTTGCCAGCAGCGGATCGTATTCGATGGGAACGCTCCAGCCTTCGTACATGCCGCTGTCGCGGCGCACTCCGGGGCCGGATGGCGATATTAGGCGCGTGATCATCCCCGGCGACGGGAAATAGTTGTTGTCAGGATCCTCGGCGTAGATGCGGCACTCGATGGCATGTCCGCGCAGCCTGATGTCGTCCTGCTTGAACGGCAGCTTCTCGCCGGCCGCCACTCGCATCTGGAGGTGAACAAGATCGAGGCCGGTAACGAACTCGGTCACAGGATGCTCGACCTGAAGACGGGTGTTCATCTCGAGGAAGTAGAAGTTGCGGTCCTGATCGACGAGGAACTCCACCGTGCCCGCGTTGTAGTAATTCGCGGCTTTGCCGACGCGCACGGCGATTTCGCCCATGCGCCGGCGCATGTCCTCATCGACGATCGGCGAGGGTGACTCCTCCAGCACCTTCTGATGACGCCTTTGCACCGAGCACTCGCGCTCGCCGAGGTAGACGACGTTGCCGTGCTCGTCGCCGAAGATCTGCATCTCGACGTGACGAGGATTGGCGATGAACTTTTCGATGTAAACCTCGTTGTCGCCAAAGGCGCGCTGGGCCTCGCTGCGCGCGTTCTCGTAGGCGGAGTGCAGCTCGTCGGGCGAGGGCACCATGCGCATACCCTTGCCACCACCGCCGGCAGCGGCCTTCAGCATGACGGGATAACCAATCTGTTCCGCCAGCCGTTGGGCTGCGTCAAGGTCCAGTCCGCGCTCGGAGCCGGGTACGAATGGAACGCCCGCGCGCTTCATGTTCTGACGGGCGCGGGTCTTGGAGCCCATCATCTCCATCGACTCAGGCGATGGGCCGATGAACTTGAATCCGGCGTCGGCGCAGGCGCGTGCGAATTTCGCATTCTCCGAGAGGAAACCGTAGCCGGGGTGGATCGCCTCCGCCTGGCTGCGGCGCGCCACATCAAGGATCTTGTCGATATTGAGGTAGGATTCGCTCGCGGTCGCCGGACCGATGTGATAAGCGTAGTCGGCCTTGCGCACGTGCAGCGCCTTGCGATCGACATCGGAGAAGACTGCTACCGACTCGATGCCCATCTCGCGACAAGCGCGGATGATGCGCACGGCAATCTCGCCTCGATTGGCTATGAGAACGCGCTTGAACATAACGATGCCTAAGCGTTCACCGTCTTCCTAAGAGAACGCGGAGCAGAAGGCGGGCGACTGAAACTTCCCTACAGGAAAATTGGATTGTACTGTATCTGCCGCCTCTAAAGGGGCTCGACCAGTAATTAGTGCGGGTTACCCAGCGCCTCCGCGCCGGGCTAATCGCTTTGTTCCTCTATTTCTTGAAGGCCACATTCACCAGCAGCTTCTCGCCTTCCACATCCACGACGTTGCAGAAGGTGCGTTCGCCGCGGCGGGTGAAGTCCAGGCCGACGCGGCTGCGGCCGATGCGCATGTTGCGGATGTGCAGGTGCCCGAGCCAGTCCGGCAATTGCGGATTGATGATGTTCAATTCTTTGCGCGGGGCGCTGGGATGCATGCCTAACACCGAGGACAGCATCAGGAACATCGCACCCGATGCCCACGCCTGCGGCGAGCACGACACGGGATAATGCACCGGCTCGTCATACTCGCGGCGCTGCACGCCGCAGAAGAGCTCCGGCAGCCGGTAATCACGGAACTTCGACGCTGCCTGGTAGAGCGATGTGACGATGCGCAGCGCGCCGTCACGCATATCGTTCAGCGCCATGCCGTGCGCGATGATGGAGTTGTCGTGCGGCCAAACCGATCCGCGATGATAGCTGAGCGGGTTGAAGACGCGCTCTTCCTGCGACATGGTGCGCCAGCCCCAGCCGCTGAACATGTCATCGCGCATCAGGCGATTGGCGATGACGCGCGCCCGCTCCTTGTTGATGATGCGGGTAAACAGCAGATGCCCGGGGTTGGACGAGATCACCTCCAGCGGCCGCTTATCGGCATCGAGGGCCATGGCGTAGAAGCCGCGGCTGGGCACCCAGAAGGCGCGATCAAAGCGTCGCGCCATGTCCGCTGCTTCCTTTTTCAAGCGGTCGGCGGTCTTTACATCGCCAAAGTTGCGCAGCAGCGACGACAAGCGGTACTTGGCGTCGTATACGTAGCCTTGCACTTCGCACAACGCGATGGGCGGCTTGGCAATGGTACCGTCGCGATGCATGTTCGCGTCCCACGAATCCTTCCAGCCCTGGTTGGTCAGGCCCTTAGGCGAGCGTCGCAGGTACTCGATAAATCCATCGCCATCGAGATCGCCGCATTCGTCGATCCATTGCAGAGCCGCATATGCATTGGGCAGCAACTCCTCGACTAGTCCCTCGTCGGCAGTCCAGTTGAAGGTTTCGCTCAAGAGAATGAGGAACAGCGGCGTGGAATCGACCGAGCCGTAGTAGGGGCCAAACGGCATCTCGCCGTCGCGCGTCATTTCGCCGGCACGGTATTCGTGGAGGATCTTGCCGGGCTGTTCATCGCACCAGTCGTTGTGCTCCTTGCCCTGGTAGCGCGCCAGGACACGCAAGGTATCGACTGCCAGCTGCGGATTCAGGGAAAGCGACTGATACGCCGCCAGGATGGCGTCACGCCCGAACGCCGTGGCGAACCACGGGATCCCCGCGGCGATGATGTGCTGCTCTCCTTCCGGAATCTGCAAGGCGTGAAAATCTCCGATGGCGGTCCTCAGCAATCCGTCCAGAACGTCGTTGTCCGTCTGGAAAGCGGTCGAGCTTGCCTCCCAGCGGGCAAAGTTCGCGCGTCGCTGCCGCAGTTGGTGATCGACTTCATAAACCTGTGCGCGCGACGCCCGTCCTTCCACCAACGGTGTCACGGAGGCTTCAAGCTCCACCCTCTTCAACGGCTCCAGGCGAAGCTCCCAGCGCGCGATGCGTTCCTGGATTTCGGTGGGCGGAGGATGCAGTTTGACGAGCGTCTCGCGCATGATGCCGTCGAGCCCGCGGTAGTAGAAGGCGATGCCGTGATCGCGTATGACCGGTTTGTAATACTGCCCATGCTGCTGGCGCGCGACGCCGCGCACCTGAAAAACATCGACGAAATCGGCGTCGAAGAGGAGCTCCACGGTGAAGTCGACGGGCGTGAGATTGAAGTTCTCGAAGGTCATGCGATCGAAGAAGATCTCCGAGGCCAGCAGCTGTTCACGCCGTATGTGGACGGTGTTTTCGGGCAAGTCGAAGGAGTCGCGCAGGGTAATGGTGCCGGTGGTCAGCTCGATCTGGGAGAAGAATGTCTTCTCGGTGGAGGCGGAGAGAACCACGGTGCGGTGGCTACCGATCCGCAGCTCCAGGTGGCTGAGAAAACGAGTGTCGTCGTGGAAAAAACCGACATCGGGCGATCCCGGCGGATAAATGTCGCCCGCAACGCTGGTGGCGCTGAAGGTCTTGCCGTCGATCAGGGTGAGATTGTCGACCTTGCGCGGCTCGAGCGACTGGTACGCAATCCGCGGCTCCAGGTGGGGCGAGGGGATTTCGATCAGGTCCTCGTAAGGAATCGTCAGGTAAGAGCTCATACGTGCGGCGCGTTCTCCTCACGCGATCATGGGCAGCTCCGGTGCGGCCTTCGCCACGGGGCTCTCTTCGGCGATCAGCTCCTGGTAAAGCGCAAGGTACTCGGCAACCATCTTCTCGACGGAAAAGTACTGGCGGCAGTATTGACGAATATTCATGGGAGTGAAGCCGCCCGGCAGGCGGCGCGCCTGTTCGGCCATCTCATTGGCGGATCGACAGACATAACCGGAGACGCCGTTGCACACGATCTCCTCAACCGCCCCGCCAGGCAGAGCCAGCACCGGCGTGCCGCAGGCCATGGCTTCGATCATAACCAGCCCGAACGGTTCATTCCATTGGATGGGGAACAACAACGCCAGGGAGTTGCCGAGCAGCTCGTTCTTGGCCTCAAGATCGACCTCGCCAATGTATTCGATAAACTTGCCATCGATGTGCGGCTTGATCTCGGAATCAAAATATTCCTGGTAGATGGGCTGCACCTCGCCCGCGATCTTCAGCGGCAAGCCGGCTTTCTTCGCCACTTCGATTGCGATATGCGTTCCCTTGATGGGCGCAATGCGGCCGAGGAAAGCCAGGTGCTCGCGCCTGGAGCTGCCGGCGCGATAACAATTCAGGTCGATGCCATGATGAATGCTGCGCATGCGCGCCATGGTTTCGCGCTGACGCTGAAATTCGCTGATGGTGACAAACTCAACCGAAGGAAAGAATTTGTAGACCTCGCTCAATTTGTCCTCGTGAACGTGATGCATCGTGTATACGAATTTGTTCTGCGAATAGCGCGTAAACATTAAGGCAGCAACACTGTTCAGATGAATCACATCGCAGTCGGCGGCGGCGTCGGCAATGGCCCATGATGCATGGTTGAAATCCTTCAGGTTGTCGAAAATTTCTCCCGTAATCGGCCACTGCTGAGCCTTATAGAGCCAACGAGTTTCGACGCCGACGGTTGATTCGCCATTGGTATACACAACAACATCGACGCCCGAGTTCTTTAGTCCTTCCGCCAGCTGGGCGATAAACAACTCCGTGCCTCCGTACTTCTTGGGAGGTACGGGTAAGAAAGGCGAAGAAACCAGGGCAACTCTCATCAGGGATCCTTTTTGTTTTCAAGATGGAACTGTCGGTTAGCTTGCTCGGCGAACTGTAGACGCTTGACTACATAGATGCAAAAAAGTGCGGTCGCGTGTGCCCGGTTGAGAAGGCATTCACGATTATTGAGGCTCCGCTGCTGACTGGAGAAGCAGCCCAGCGAGAAGCGGAAAAGTTGGGACTGGTTGCGGGACGTAGCGGGAACGTGCGGCGTTTTTGCCGGCAGCGTATCGCGCGTGTCCGCGAGCTATGGGAAATGCGCGGCTAAGGCAGACCAATCGACTGGGCGATGACGGCAAAGCGTGGTTCGCCCTCCAGCGCTTCGAAGGCAGGACGGACACGCAGCCACAGTAAATCGGTAGCTCGCTGCTCGGCAGCTCTTTCCAGGGAAGTGAGCGCATCTGCCTTAGCTCCCAGGGCGAGCTGGATTTGCGCCAGCTGCGCGGGCGAGATGTATTGGCTTGCGCTTAATTGCAGGATCTCGTCTTGAATTGCGCGCGCGCCATCGGCACGCCCCGCCACTGCCTGCGCGTATCCCAGCATGGCGAGCGTCTCGGAGCTGTGGCCGCTGAGTTCGACGGCGTGTTCCAGCGCGGCGATCGCCTCTTCATGCTGCTGCTCACGCAGTAGCGCCTGGCCGAGGAAGAAGTATCCCACTGCAAAGCCCGGCTCCATCTCCAGCACGCGGCGGTATTCACGGATGGCATCACCGGAGCGGCCCTCGAAGAAAAGCTCGAGACCAATCGTGGTGTTGATGACGAGGGAGAGGGGATCCGATTCGCGCGCAGCCTCGAGATGATGACGCGCCTCTTCGAAGCGCTTCATGGGGACGAGATAGTTGATGGCAAACCAGTGATGTCCGGTGGCGTAGTTGGGGCCGAGCTCCAGGCTGCGGCGAAAACTCTGCTCCGCGCCCGGCCAGTCCCATTCGAAGACGGCGCGAATGCAGCCGTCGGTGCAATGCGCATCCGGCAGTTTGGGATCGAGGGCCAGCGCCTGCGCGATGGCCTGCCGCGCTTGCGGGAAGACTTCCTGCGGGGCGACTGCGCCGTACATCGCGAGCAGGACCCAGGAGTCCGCCAGTCCGGCAAATGCGGGCGCGAATTTCGGATCGATCTGGGTTGCGCTCTGGAAGTGTTCGACCGCGCGTCGCAGGTCGGCGGGGGTGCGCTTGTTCCAGAAGAAGCGGCCTTTCAGATATAGGTTGTAGGCTTCGATGTCCTGCGCGCGATGCCGCCGGAAGTACGATTCAGCGCCCTGGTTGAGCCTGACGCGCAGTTGCGCAGCGACTCCGTTGGCTATCTCCTCCTGCACCACAAAGACATCTTCCATCTCGCGGTCGTAACGCTCGGACCAGAGCTGGTAGCCGTTGGCCGTCTCGATCAACTTCACCGTGATGCGAAGGCGGTTGCCGGAGCGACGAACACTCCCCTCGAGCACGGCGTCGACATTGAGCAGCTTGCCGATCTCGCGGACGTCGTGGTCCGCGCCGCGGAAGCGCTGCGTCGACGAACGCGCGACCAGGCGCAGGCCGTCGATCTTGGCGAGAGCGCCCATCAGTTCCTCACCCAGTCCGTCGCTGAAGTATTCGTTGTCGGGATCGGCGCTGAGGTTCGCGAAAGGCAGCACGGCCATGGGAACTTGCAGGGTTGACGCGGAGCCGCTGGCGTCACTTGGCGGACGACGCCAGGCTTCCGAGATCGACGAGATCGACGAGGAGCCGCTGCTGTGGAGGCTCGGCGTGCGACTCGAGGCAGGAGCATGCGATGGCTGACCGCGCAGATGACGGATCGCCTGCGCGAGTTCCTGCGCGCTTGCGACGCGCTGGGCAGGATCGATGGCCAGGCAGTGCAGCACGAGATTGTCGATGTCGGGGTTCAGCTCGGGCAGCAGAGATCGCAACGGCTGCGGAGGACCCTCCAGGCGCTTGAAGATGCGGGCCAGCGAGCTGTGCTCGCCGAAAGCGCGCTGGCCGGAGAGCATTTCGTAGAAAATCAGGCCGAAGGCGTAGATGTCGGTGGCGGCGCTGACGGGCTGGCTGCGGACCTGCTCTGGCGCCATGTAAACCAGGGTGCCGAGGATTTCGCCCGAGCCGGTGAGGAGAGTGGGCGCGGTTTGCTGATTGTGCGCCGCGTCCTCGACGAGGCGAGCGAGTCCGAAATCGGTGATGACGGCGCGATCGCTTTTGCCATTGGGGTCGCGCACAAGGATGACGTTCGACGGCTTGAGATCGCGGTGCACAACGCTGGCGCGATGCGCGGCGGCGAGGGCTTCCGCCATCTGCTCGGCAATGGCGAGCGCATCGGGGGCGGGGATTCGGTTTTGCCGCTTGATGCGATCGGCTAAGGTCTCGCCCTTGAGCAGCTCCATCGTGAGGTAGACGATTTCCTCGCCGGTCGAGGGATCTTTGTGGCAGCCGAGATCGAAGATGCGGCAGACGTTGGCGTGCGTCACCTGGCGCGCGAGGATGACTTCGTAGCGCAGGCGCGCGATGGTGTTCTCGGAACTGGCGCCGCTGCGAATCGACTTGAGAGCGACAGTTTCCTTCAGCTGCAGATCGAAGGCCTCGTAGACTTCGCCCATGCCCCCGCGGCCGAGGAGGCGATCGATGCGGAAGCGCTCGGAGAGGACCTCGCCCGCGGGAAAGCGCGGAGGCTCGTAGAGCGGGTGGCGGTCGGCGAGCGGAACGGCCTGCGTTTGAGGCGATTCATGATCGACGTCGAGGTGCTCGGTCTTCAGCAGTCGCTCGACTTCTTCGCGCAGCGGACTGTCGGCGCCGCAGGAGGAGTTGAGGTAGTCGAGGCGCTCGGCTTCGGGACGCAGAAGCGCGCCTTCGAGGATGGTCCTCGCCTTCGCGGCGCGGTCTTCTGCGCGAGCGTTATTTTCGATCGACGGCACCGTTAAGAACGTGGCGCACACGAGCCTCGAGATGCAGCGAGGGTCGGCGGTGTTCTGCTGGTAGTGTACTCTGCCGGGTCAACCGGGGCGGTGATGGAGCCTAATTTTCGGCGGATGCGCGCGGGGCCTGGAGGTCGATGCCGAGTTGCTGGCACTTCTTGTACAGGTGGCTGCGCTCGAGGCCGAGGGCTTTGGCGGCGTTGGTGATGTGGAACTGCTGGCGTTCGAGCTCGACGAGGATGGCCTCGCGCTCGAATTGCGTGACCTGCTCGGAGAGCGTGCCGACATGCTCGGAGGAGGAGGCCTGCTCGGGGTCGCGTTTGGCTGGTGGGAGGGCGAGTTCTACAGTTGCGGCGTCGACCGTGCCCGAGGTTGCAAGCAGGAAGAGACGCTCGACGATGTTGCGCAGCTCGCGCACGTTTCCCGGCCAGGGGTAGGCTTTCAGCGCTTCCATGGCGTCGGGCGCAACGGGGACGGCCTTCCAGCCGTTTTGTATGCAGACTTGCGCGACGAAGTGCTCGACGAGTTCGGGGATGTCCTCGACGCGTTCGCGCAACGCCGGCAGCTTGATGGGGAAGACGACGACGCGGTGGTAGAGGTCCTCGCGGAATTGATGCTGCCTGACGAGCTTCCAAAGATCGCGATGCGTCGCCACGATAACGCGCACGTCGACGGGCACCGGCTTGGTGCCGCCGATTCTTTCGACCACACCTTCTTCAAGGACGCGCAGCAGCTTGGCTTGCATATTCAGCGGCATGTCGCCGATCTCGTCGAGAAAGAGGGTGCCGTGGTGCGCCTGCTCAAATTTACCGATGTGGCGATCGAAGGCGCCGGTAAAGGAGCCCTTCTCGTGGCCGAAGAGTTCGGACTCGATGAGCTCGGGCGGGACCGCGGCGCAGTTGACGGTGATGAAGGGGTGACCTCCGCGGGGGCCGAAGTCGTGCAGGAAGCGCGCGGCGAGTTCTTTGCCGGTACCGGTTTCGCCGTAGATGCAGACGCGTGTCTCCGAGCCGGCGACGCGCTTCAGTTGCGCTTCAACCTTGCGCATCACATCGCTGCTGCCGACGATGATCTGCGGGCCCATGCGGCGGCGCAGGCGGTAGTTCTCCGTCTCCAGGCGATTGAGCTTGAGGGCGTTCGACAGGGTAACGAGCAGCTTCTCGGTGGAGATCGGCTTCTCGAGAAAGTCGACGGCGCCGCCCATGACGGTGGCGTCCAGCGCCATTCGCACGTTGGCTTGCCCGGACATCATTACAACTGGAGTGGTCACGTGGTTGCGTTGCAGGTCGCTCAGCAGGGTGAGGCCGTCGCGGCCGGGCATGACGACGTCGGAGAGGATCAGGTCGAAGGGCTGACTCTTGGCTAGTTCCAGGGCACGCTCGGCGTTGTCGCAGACGGTGGCTTCGTGGCCTTCCAGGCGGAAGGCGCGGGAGAGCGAGGCTAGCGTGTTGGGCTCGTCATCGACGATCAGGATGTGGGTCTTCGCGCTCATGTGCCTGCCGCCCCCAGGCCGGTTGTCGCCGCCCGCGATTGTTGGTGCCTCGGCAATTCCACTATAAAGGTCGATCCGCTGCCCGGGGTGCTCTCCACGCGAATCGTTCCGCCGTGATCGCTCACGATCGACTGCACAATGGCGAGGCCGAGGCCCGTGCCGTGCTGCTTGGTAGTGTAGTACGGCGTGAAAAGCCGCTCGCATTCTTCCGGCGTCATGCCCGTGCCGGTGTCAGAGACGCGGAGTTCGACGGCATCGTTTCTTGCTTGGGCGCTGAGCTTCAGGGTTCCGCCCTGGGGCATTGCGTCGAGCGCGTTCAGCACGAGATTCGAGATCGCGCGGTGAAGGAGCTCGGGGTCGGCGGTTGCCGGTAGAGGACCGTCCGGCACATCGCAGCGGAAAGCGACCGCTGGTTGATGTTGCGCGATTACCGGCTCGTGCAGCGCCGCTACTTTGCGCAGAATTTCCGCGACGTCGATTTCTTCCAGGTGCGGCTTCGGCATCTTCGAGAAATCGCTGAAGCGCCCAATGATGTTCTTCAGATTCGCGATTTCGGCGGTCAACGTCTCGGTGCTTTCGCGGAAGATTTCATCGAATTCGTCAGGTGCGAGTTTGCGCGCCTTGATGAGATTCTCCACCGTCAATTGCAGCGGAAATAAGGGATTCTTCAGCTCGTGGGCGAGGCGGCGTGCCAGCTCGCGCCAGGCGGCGACGCGCTCGGACTGCACCAGGCGCTCACGCTGTTCCGCCAGCTGCTGCGTCATGTAATTGAAGCTGTGCGCGAGCTCACCGAGTTCATCGCTCGAAGCGGCCTCGACGTGAGCGTCCCAGTTGCCGGCGGCTACATCTTTCGCGGCGGCGGCCAGGCGCTCGACCGGGCGCGAGATGCGCGAGGTGATCCACAGGCTGGCGGCGATCGCCAGCAGAATTCCGATACCTGCCACACCGTAGGATATGGCTCGAATGTGATGTTGCAGCTCAACCAGACTGCGGCGCGAGTTCGCCACGGTGAGGACCGCGAGCACCGCGCCGTCGGGAGCTTTCAGCGGGATCGCGGTAGCGTCGACGCTGTCTTCGCGGCTGTCGGATAGGAAGATGGTCGATCGGCTTTCCTGGGCGGAAGACTGGGCACCTTCGATCAACGGCTTGAAGCGGTCGGGCTGCGATACCTCGCTGCTTGAGCTGACAAGCGAGCTGGGATCGAAGTTCGAGGTGAGGACGGGATAGAGCAGCACCTGCGCGTCGGCTGGGGCGGCAAGGTTGGCGAGGAAGCCGCGATCGAGGCGCTTGCCTCCGAGGATGTAGAGTGCGGGCTGGGCGCTCTTGACCGCTCGCAGCGCGAAGAGGCCGATCTCGCTGCGGCCGTCCGGCAGCCCTTCTTTCTTCAGGAAGGTTGGTTGGCTGCCGCCGGCGTGCAGATCTTCCTCGTAGCCGAAGCGCGCGGGGGCTTGGGCGGACGAGATGATGCTGCCATCGGTGGAGACGATCTCCAGGTAGTCGAGCTGATAGTCCCTCGCAAGAGACGCAGCTTCGCCGAGATACAACGACGCATCGCCTCCTGGCTGCGCAAGATCAAAGGCAATGCGCGACAGGCGTTCGCTGCCGGCGAGATTGTCGATGCGGGTTGCCAGGTTGTCGGCGTGGGCGTCGAATTCCCGGCGGAACTGGTCGACGAGGGCGGCAGTGCGCTTCTGATTGACTTCGGTGAATGCTTCGCGGGTGCGCAGAGAGACGATCCAGGCGACGGCGGCGACGGCGAGTACCACAGTGAGGGAGAAGACGACGAGCAGTCGCTGGCGCAGGCTCACCGGGCGTCCTCCAGCGTGGCATTTGCGAGGATCGGAGTGCCGTCCGGGGCGAGCAGTAAATTGTGTACGCGCGCGCTCACGCCGTACGCTCGCGGCACGTACAGCAGTGGTACCACAGTGTGGGACTTAAGAAACATCGACTCACTGCGATAGAGTGCGGCGGGATCCGCGGAATCATCGCCTGCCGCGGGACCAAAGTCCTGCATAGTCTCTCGCAGGGCCGAGGCCGCGCTAGCGGCCTCCAAATGCACGAGACGCAAACCGAGCTCAGCGTTCGGGTTCGTCGCTTGCGAGACGACGCGGACGTTCCAGCCGGCATCGCGCAGATTCAGTGCCAGGCGCTCAGCTACAAGCTGCAGGACGGAGTTTGAGGAATCCACGCTCAGGCGCAGCGGGAGCGATTGGGCGCCGCGCAGTTCGCGCGAGCGGCTCGGATTTGCGGCAGTCGGAAAGAGGAAGGCATAGCCGCTGAGCGCATTGGGAAGCAGGCTGCCAGTAACCTCGCCCTGCTTCTGGAAGATCACATTGAAGAGCGCAGCGCGATCGACGGCAAGGGCGATCGATTCGCGCAGGTGCTCGTTGGGAATCTGCTTGTCTGACAATGTAAGAGCCAGAAGATCGACAGGGCGTGAGGAGACGAGCAGCGGCATGTGCTGCTGTTGCGCCTGCCGCAGAAGTTCGGGTGGAACTTCGACGAGATCGGCCTTGCCTACGGTGAAATCGAGCCATTGATCGCGAATGGGGCGATTTTCGTAGATTTCGACAGCGTCGACGAAGGGCCTTCCCTGCCAAGAATCGTCGTTCGCGGCGAGAAAGAGGATACCGTTGGAGTTAGCGGTGAAGCGGAAGGGACCGGTACCGTCGGGATTGCCGCCGCCGTCCCGTCGGGTGATGGCATAAGCGCTGCGTGCCAGCTCTGCGGGCAGATTTGGGAGCGGCATTTCGCTGGTGATGATGACTGTGTCGGCTGCGGCGCGCGCACGCCAGTCGCAGTTCTGGCAGGCCATCGCGAGCGACTGTACCACAGCGTCAGAGGTCAGCAGCGAACCGTCGTGGAAGTGGACCCCGGGGCGCAGGTGAAATGTCCAGCGGTGGTTTGCGCTCTCCGCTTCCCAGCTTGTAGCCAGGGCTGGCGTGAGGTCGCCATTCTCACTTACCTGGATCAGAGTGTCGAAGAGCAGCTTGCGGGCGATGCCGTCCGGCGGCTTGAGCGGGTCGGAGCGGGTTTCGACGCGCAGGGTCCCGCCGTAGCGCGGACGGGTTCGCGCGCGGGCCGGCGCCAGCAGCGCCAGCGTTACGCTAACGACTGCAAGCCAGCGAGACACTGTAGACCTCATAACGCGACTGCTGCATGTTCTGTACCACAACTGTGGCCTGATCGCCCGCCGGCCATAACGCGGTGATGGTTCCGTCGAAAGCTAGAGGCGCGCTTACCGGAGTGGCCTCACGGCCTGTGATCTGGTAGGCGCGCAGAGAGTCGGCGGCGGGCCAGCCTGCGGCGGAAGCCAGGACCAGCGCGGCGTTCGCGCAATCGGAGTGCACGGCGGCGATATCGCTGCCCCAGTCGCGGATGCCGATCATCAGCTTGTGCGTGCCGTTTTCAAAGATGTGCACTGCGCCGGTGACGTCGGCGAAGAGATACGTGGTACCGCCGGCGCGAGGCAACTCCGCTGCTGAGAAAAAAGGAGGAAGCTTGGGGCCGAAGCCGGGAACCAGTACTCCGGTGAAGAAGTTGCGGTTCGGATTGTAGAGCGCCTTCTGCGAGCCGAGAGGCCAGGGGTCGTCGCCGGGGTTGCAGGAGACGGTCATTTCTTTTGTGGCGGTGCAGACGATTCCGGGAAGGTAGGCGTCGAAGGGATGATCCGCGGCGGGGATAAGGCGGCCGCGAAGATCACGCGGCAACGGTTGAGAATGGCTTATGTCATAGGTGGTCGCGAGCTGCCAGTTGGCACCTGCCACATTGTAGGACTTGATGTGGCCAGCTTCGAGGACGATGAGGTTCTGGTTGATGAGCCCTGCGTCGAGGATGGGATCTTTTTGCGATAGAAGCAGGTTCGCGCGCAAAGTAACGGCGGGTGACGAGTTTGTGGTGGCAGCGACGGTTGCGCCCGACACGGGCAGCATGACGACGCGCGTTTCCGAGCCTTCCTGGATCTCTGCGACCCAGAGCCAGCCTTGCAGGTTTTCCGAGAGGGTGACGCGCACGTCGGAGTCGGCGTCCTTGGCGCGGACGGTGATGCCGGCGGCGCGGATTTCGCGTTCAAGTGATTTTCGGATTGCGGGGACCTCGTCGGTCGCAATCGTCGAGCGGTTGGTGATCGTCAGGGTGATGGTGCCGGGGCCGGTGAGCGCGGCGATTTGTTTGGCCAAGTCGGCGGACGGGGAGTCCCAGGCGGTCTGCGCGTGGGCCATGCCGAGCAGCGCGAGTAGGCAGAGCAGGAGCCGTGTCATGGGATGTGGCGAATTATAGTCTGGCGGGGTCATGGTTTCAGTGTTGAGGCGCGATGCCCCAGAGATTCGCATTCGGATTGCGTATAACGGAGGTGCCGTCCCTGCCGGGACGGGATAATTTTTCATCACCACCCAGGACTTCGTCCTGGGCTAAGCTGAGTCGTCCCGCTTCACGGGACGGCTTCTCTCTCTCGGCTCCATTCTTCCGAGTTGAACATTTCCGGATCCAGTCCAAACAGACCCACTCATTCGAAAAGAGCGAATGAGTGGGGCACCCGAGAGTGAAAAGCATCCTTCGAAAGCGGTTCATCGCGATTGACCTTGTCCAGGATCGGGGTCGTCGGCTTCGGGCGGGAAGCCTCCTTTGCTCCCCAGGCCGCGGAAGACGTCGCTGGCGAAGAAGTATTTGCCGTCGGCGGGGACCATCATCACCTGGATCTTGTCTGACAGTTTCTCGGCGACGATCTTGTTGATGAGCAGTGGCGTCTCGCGGAGCACAGCAGCTTCGCTGCGCATGCGTTCGGCATCGGCTGCGGCGGTCACGCGAATGCGGTTGGCTTCAGCCGTCGCCAGCATGTCCCGGCGCTGGACCTCAGCTTTGCTGTCGATAACCTTGGCCTGCGCTGCGGCCTCGGCGTTCTGGATTGTGGCTTCTTTGCGCGCTTCGGCTTCGAGCTTCGATTGCTCGATTTGCTTCTGCTTCAGCGGCAGGGTGTACTGCATGGCGTCGGATTCGCCCTTCGCCTCGACGACCTTCGATTGCGCATCGCCTTCTGCGGCCTTCACCTTCTGCACCTTCTCGGCTTCGGCCTGGAGCTCGGCAATGCGGACCTGCTTCTGCTGAATGTCGGTCTGGATGTTGAGCTGGTCGTCCTGCTGTTCCTTGAGCAGCAGGTCCTGCAGGCCGCGCGCGTACTCTTCCGGCAGTTGAATGTCGCGGAGCATGACTTCCTTGACGACCATGCCGTCGGCGGCGAGTTGCTTGGTGATGGTGTCGGCGGCGCGTTGACGGACTTCTTCGCGGCGCGAGCTGAAGATCTCACGCACGGTGTAGGTGGGCGCAAGCTCGCGCCAGGCGCTGGCTACGACGGGCGGAACGATTTCCGTTTCGACCGGTTGCGGCAGGTGCGATTGCACGTAGTCGAGACGGCGCGCGTCGAGGCGATAGCGCACGGTGATGGCGAGGCCGATGTTGAGGCCTTCTTTGGACTGCACGCTGAGGGCGTTGGCCTTCGTCGTCGGCTCCGGCTTGTGGCCGTCTTCGACTGCGCCGGTGGTGAAGAGTTTGTCGCGCATGTCGAAGAGCTGAACGTCTTCGACGAACGGCACGATGAAGTGCACGCCGGGATAGAGCGTGCCGGCTTCGGTGCCGCGCGTCTGGCTGATGCGGACACCGGCCATGCCGCTGGGCACGACGATGAAGCTGAGCGCGATCAGGATGGGGCCCCATCCGAGAGCGATGAGGGCCAGCGTAGTGCGCCAGCGAATGGGTTCGGGTGGCGTGAGGTTTTCCGCGCCACTCACGAGCGCGCGGCGATATTTGGCGAGGAGCCAGAGGTCGTACGCGAGGATGGAAAGTCCGGCGACGAAGAGGCCCACGCCCAGGGTCATCAGCAAGTACTTGAACGCAAGCATAGCGTCCTCCTTTAGTGGATTCGCTCCGAACTACGTTTGTGGGCGGATCTCGGCCGCGAAGCGAAGAACAGCCGGAAGAGTCCGCCGAGGAAAAGTTCCTCGAGAAGCACGGCGCAGGCGAGGGAGAGAAGCAGGCCTCCAAGCGTCACCAGCGATGTTGCTATGCCCTGCACAAGGCACCTCCACTACTGGCCGGCCGATTCGCCGGCCGGCTGCGCCGTGGCAACCACGGTCTCTGTCGCAGGCGCGGGCGTGCCCGTACCCATACCCATGCCCATACCGAAGATGGCGGCGGTCTCGGCGTCGCGCTCGCCGCGGATTTCGACTTGGTCGCCGACCTTCACCATCGAGAAGAGCTCTTCCAGATCGCGCTTCGCCATGCGAATGCAACCGTGCGAGGCCGACTTGCCGATCGACTGCGGCGCGTTGGTCCCATGAATGCCGTAGCCTTTGCGGTCGAGGCCCATCCAGCGATTGCCGAGCGGATTGCTCGGCCCCGGCGCGATGACTTTGCCTTCGTGGTAGTAAGTCGGGTCGACGACTCGCACGACGATGCGGAAGGCGCCGGTGGGGCTCGGCGTGGTTTGCTTGCCGGTGGCGACGGAGTAGATCCGCTTGACCTGGCCGCGCTCGATGAGCGCAAGGCTGTGGTCGGGGATGCTGATGAGCAGCAGGCGCTTGTCGTCGGAGGCGACTTGCGTGTAGGCCGGGAGGCTCAGCAGGAAGAAGATGGCGAAGATCAGGGTGGCTTGCTCTGAGTGGTACCGCGTGGTGTTCGTGATTCGCATCTCGTTTACCCTCGCGATTGCTTTCGCTAGGGGTAAAAGCACGAGAATCACCAAGATCACATCATGAAAACAAACGAGTTAGACGTGTGCAGCTGCCGAATCGTGTCATGGGAGACACAGTGTGTCACGGCAGACACGGTGACTGGGGCCCTCTTTTGAATGCATGGCGTGGAAGAGATCGTCGTCGGGCGGATCAGGAAATGACGGTCGGCACCGTTTTTGATCGCGATTGAATTCCGCTTCGCGACGCCCACTCATTCGCCAGATCGAATGAATGGGGCACCCGATTGAAAGGATGATAAAGCGGTGAGAAGTTGTTTCGTTTCACACGCAGGGCAGTTCACTCTTCACGCAGCAGAATCACCGGATCGATCGACATCGCGCGCTGTGCCGGAATCCAAGTCGCCACCAGCCCCAGCAACATCATCGAAAGCACCGCGCCGGCCAGTACCAGCGGATCATGCGGCGTCGCCAGATACACCACGAATGCCAGCACGCGACTGGCGAGAATTCCCAGCACCAACCCGGCTGCCGATCCAAACGCGAGCAGCTTGACCGCGCGTCCCAGGGCTGCCTGGAGCACTTCCTTGCGCTGCGCCCCAAGCGCGACGCGAATGCCCAGCTCCCGTAGCCGCTTGCTGACCGAGTACGCGGCCATGCCGAAGATCCCGGTGATGGCCAGCACCGCGCCCATGAAGCCCATGATGCCCAGCGAGATGGTCGCCATGCGCGGGGCAAACAGCACGCTATCCAGCTCTTTATATCGCGTCACGATATCAATCGGCAGCGCAGCATCCACCTGCCGCAGCGCGCTCCTCATCGCTTCGGCGATCTGCTGCTGGTCGCGATCGGAGCGCACTACGAACCACATCGACGTTGAGGCCGATTGCAGGATGGGAAGAAACATCGCGGGCACAGGATTCTCTGTAAGGCTGTTGTACTTCCCATCTTCTGCCAGGCCGACGACCTGGATACGCGTGCCATCCGGCTTTTTGAAATAGCGGCCCAGAGCGTTTGCCGGAGAGCCGAAGAGCCTGCGCGCAAACTCGCCATTCACCACCGCGACGCGCGGCGAATCCTTATCGTCGTGCCAGGTAAAACCGCGCCCCGACAGCAGCGACGTTCCCGCGGCATGGAAGTATTCGGGAGAGATCTTGAAGACGGTGGCGTCCGCCGCCGCATTCGACGGCCTCAGATCGGACGCGCTGTCGTGAAAGACATTTGTGTCGCGCTGGTCGTCGCCGAGCGGCACGGTGTCGGCGAAGCCGGCGGACTCCACGCCGGGGATCGCCTGCACCGCCTCAAGCATGCGCTTCTGCACGGCCGGCGCCTGATCGCCGCTGTAGCCCGCCATTGCTACGTCGGTGTCCGCCAGGATCGTGTTCTGCAACTCGAAGCCGAAGTCGGTGTGCAGCGAGCGGGCCAATCCGCGCACGGCAACGATGGAAGAAGTCACCAGCACGGCACAGATCGCAATCTGCGCCACCAGCAGCAGGTCACGCGCCGTCATGCGCCGCCCGGCCCGGCTGCTCGAGGCGGCTTTGATCACTTCATAAGGACTGGTGCGAAGCACCTGCCTCACCGGGACTGCTCCGAAGAGAAATCCGCTCGCCACCGTCAACAGCAAGGCCACCGCGTAAACATTTGCGTCGGGCGTCACCGCCAAATGCACCGGCCACCGCGGGAACGGGTTCCACACGCTGAGCCAGCGCAGCAGGAAGACGCTGCCGGCAAATCCCACCGCGCCACCGACGATGGAAATCAGCATCGCCTCGGTGAACAACTGCCGTAGAACGCGGCTGCGCGTCGAGCCCAGGGCCAGCCGCAACGCCATTTCGCGCGAGCGATCGGCCGCGCGCGCGGCAAACAAGCTGCCGAGATTCGCGCATGCCGCCAGCAGAATCAAACCCGCCAGCAGCATCAGGCCGGTCATGAAAGCCTGCACCGGGCGTCCCAGATAATCACCGTAAAGTCCGGGACGCGCCAGGCTGAAATGCAGTTTGCCGTCGTCCTTCGGGTAGGTCTTTTCCAGGTCGGCGCCGATGGAATTCAGGTCGGCGATAGCTTGTGCCCGCGACACTCCCGGCTTCAGCTGCCCCATCACCATGAAGATCCAGCGCTTGTTGCGCGCGTTCACGTCATCGTCGCCGAGCTGCGGATGATTCACCAGCGGCACAAACATTCCGGGACTGAAGAACAGCAGCGTTCCGTGGAAGCCCGGAGGCGCGACGCCGATGATGGTGAAGGGATGCTTGTTGAGCTGGACCACGCGGCCGATCACGCTGGGGTCGTCGTGAAAATGCGTGTGCCAGAACGAATGCGTGACCACGATATACGGCGCGCTGTTGGGCCCGTCCTCGTCGCTGGCATCGAAGAAACGGCCAAGATAAGGCTGCACGCCGAGCGCGTCGAAATAGTTGCCGCTGATTTCATTCAGCCAGACCTGCGACGGATTCCCTCCCGTGTCCAGCCCAGCGGCCGTGATGTTGTAGGCGGCTAGATCGTCGAAGCTGTGGTTACGGTCGCGCAAGTCGAGATACGTTGGATAGGATTCGGCGGCATCGTTGTCGGCCGGCCGCCAGACGGCGTAAAGGCGGTCGGCTCGCGGCACGTCCAGCGGGCGGATGATGAAGGCATTCATCACGCTGAAGACGACGGCGTTCGCCCCAATAGCCAATGCGAGCGTCAAAACCGCCGCGATGGTAAAGCCGGGAGACTTCCGCAGCATGCGAAGCCCGTAGCGCAGATCCTGAAACAAGCTGCCCATGTTGATGAATCCCCACTCGCCGTAGCGCTGATCCCAAACCGTGGCGGCGGTCTCCAGACCCCGCTTCCCTATCCAGACCTCGCAATCTCCCGGCCAAATGCCAAGCGATGACATACCCTCGCTAGCCGTTTGAAAACACACGGGCCTGCCGGAGGCTACGGAATTATCACTCCCCACACTGACTGTACGTTACCGGACACCCCTGTCCATCCGCCGTTTGATGGGCGGACTCCTCGCTTTTCGCTTTAAAATAAGTATTTACTTATATAAAGTATTGCTTATGAATTTGGACGCTGCCTTCTCTGCCCTGGCCGATCCCACGCGTCGCGCGATTCTGGCGCGTCTCGCCAAAGGGGAGGCTACGGTCAACGAACTGGCGGAGCCGTTTGAGATGACACAGCCGGCCATCTCGCAGCACCTCAAGGTGCTCGAAGAAGCGGGCCTGGTTACGCGCCGTGTCGACGGAACGAAGCGCCCACGTCGTCTCGCAAAGGCCGGCGTCGAGGCCATGGACCAGTGGCTGGCGATGCTCCGCAAGGCGCTCGAGAAGAACTACGACCGGTTGGACCAGGTCCTGGCCGGCATGCAGCACAAAGAGAGGAAAACCCGATGAGCAAACTGACGATGAAAACCGAAGGCGACAAACACATCATCGTAACCCGGCATTTCAACGCGCCTCCCGAGGCCGTCTACCGCGCCCATCTCGATCCCAAGATCATCCAGCAATGGATGCTCGGTCCTGAAGGATGGACAATGCCCGTCTGTATCAACGAAGCCAGGCCGGGCGGCAAAATCCGATACGAGTGGGCGAACGCCAAAGGCGGCGGCTTCTATCTTACCGGCGAATTCCTCGAGCTTGAGCCGCCTAACCGGATCGCGCACGTCGAACGCATGCATCTCCCCGATCCCACGCCCGACAATCACGTCGAAACGCGCTTCGAAGCCGACGGCGACGGGACTTTGATGACCATGCGCATGACCCTGCCCGAAGAGAAGACCCGCGCGGCGATGCTCGCGACCGGCATGGAACGCGGCATGGAAGCCAGCTACGCTCGGCTGGATGGCATGCTCTGATTCCACACTGCACTCATCAACGGGAGGTCGCGAAGCAGACGCGGACGCGGCCTTCCCTTAGCCGCCAGGAGAACATCAAATGCTAAGCGCAACTGCAACCCTAGCTCGCTCGAATGCGTCGGAACTGCCGGCGCGCATGGCGACAGGCTCGGCAATCACGGCTATCCTGGCGCTTGCCGCCCTGCACACGCTGAGCCCCGAGTTCGATCCTTCCTGGAGAATGGTTAGCGAATACGCCAATGGACATTACGGATGGGTGCTGTCACTCATGTTTCTTGCATGGGCGCTCAGCAGCTGGGCGTTGGCCTTCGCGCTCTGGCCGGAAGTGCGTAATGTAGCAGGCAAGATCGGTCTCTGCCTGCTGGTTGTCTCCGGCATCGGCGAAGCAATGGCTGGCGTCTTCGATATCAACCACCATCCGGGTCACGATCTGGCGGGCGCCCTAGGTGTTCCCACCATGGCGGTCGCGGCGACCTTGATCAGCGTGAGTCTGGGCCGGCTGCAGCCATGGAGTGCTGCGCGAAGGCTTCTCCTCTGGACGTCCAATCTGGTCTGGCTCTCCCTGCTGCTTCTCGTTGCGACCATGATCGTTTTTGTCGTGACGCTTCATCATGCCGGCGCTCACATGAGCGGACACATGACGCAACTGCCTCCCGGAGTGATCGCTCTGGACGGCTGGGCAAACAGGATGTACGTCGTTACATCCTGTGTGTGGCTCATTCTGGCCGCCAGCCCCAGGCCGATTAAAAAGTCCTTGACTTAAAGTCGACTTTAATTCGGAGACTCGCTTTGTGGACGCCCACCAGGGCGTCTCACGAAGGAGTAGACCATGGACAAAAGGACGTTGATCGTTTCCATTCTCGGCACCGGGCTTTCACTGGT
This sequence comes from Terriglobales bacterium, assembly GCA_035262645.1. Taxonomy (GTDB): domain Bacteria; phylum Acidobacteriota; class Terriglobia; order Terriglobales; family Acidobacteriaceae; genus Bog-257. Next base: position 16,479 of record DATFSK010000052.1, on the reverse strand, counting down.
ATTGCTCTCTACGGTGGCAATGAGGAAAGCAGTGGGCATCACGCATCGTGGCGAGGACAGCAAAGGAGCCACTCTGCAAACATCCACCTCGAACCAGCAAAGCCCATTCGCCTGCAACCTGGGGGCGCTCGACGTTAAGGCGCGGATTCGGCACTTCGTTGAACTCGGCCCTCAGCTGCGTTCTCAAAGGAAAGCGGCGCGCGAGCTGCCTGACGGATATGAATTTCAATTTCCCGCTGATCCCACGACGATCGCCAAGGTCGCAGAGTGGGCCGCAGGCGAGCGCCTGTGCTGCCCCTTCTTCAACATCGAACTTCGCATGGAAGCCGAAGGCGGGCCTTTCTGGTTGCGCCTCACCGGCCGGCCTGGGACCAAAGAGTTCATCAAAGTCGACGCCGCTTCATGGGTAAGCCAATGAACTGTAGCCGCGCCACAAGCAGCCCGGCAGGGCGACATTTGTTTTAGCCGTAGGCGTAAGCCCGCGGTCACGCGCCGTAAGCAATCCCGAGCCGGCTTTAGCCGGCGGCACACCGGCCCCAGAACCTTCGGCTTAGAATGACTGCATGTCGCGCCTGACGATCTCCGAGGTCGCCGAGCAGGTCGGGTTAAGGCCGTCGGCTATCCGTTATTACGAGCAGATGGGGATTCTTCCGCCCGCGGAGCGCACCAGCGGCCAGCGCCGTTACGACCGGAGCGTCCTCTACAGGTTGGCGGTGATCCAGCGCGCGCGTCAGGCCGGTTTCGCCCTCGACGAAATTCGCGCGCTGTTCTTCGGCTTTCGCGATGGCACGCGCGCGGACGCCCGCTGGCGCAAGTTGGCCGATCGCAAGCTGGCGGAGTTGGACGAGATTGCCGATCAGATAGCCAGCATGCAAAGCCTTGTTAAGCGGCTGAAGACCAGATGCCACTGCGACACCCTGGAAGCCTGCGGGAAGGCAATTCTTCAAGCGGGTGTTTCGACGGTCGAGCGGCCACCTTTGCCCGTCAACCCTCAGCGCCGACAGCGGCGGGCCGCCGTCGCCAAAAGATAATCTCCTGCTGCTACGAGCTGCCGCCAAGTTGCTTCAGCTTATCTTCGGCACTCTTCTTGATGCCATCCTTCCGTTGCTGATCATCCGTAGTGTCGGAAGGCAGCAGCTCCAGGGCCTTCTTCGCGTTCTCCGCCGCCAACTGCTTCTGCCCGTCGGCGAGGTACGCGTCGCTGAGGCTGTCATAAACGTTCGGCGAGTTCGGGAAGGCCATCGCGTTCAGCTTGAAAATCTGGATGGCGCCTTTCAGGTCGCCGTCCTGCATATGCTCATAGCCCATGAAATTGACCAGGGCCTCGTCGAACGGCGCAGCTGCTTTTGGATCCTGCTTCCGGGCGTCCATCAACATCTGCTCGGCCTTGGCTGCGCCATCCGGCTGATCGATGGTGTTCAAAACCTGAATGTTCGCAGGTACTGCCACAGCTTGCTTCGGCACCGGCGCATGTCCGGGCGTCGTGATCAGCGTGGTGACGTACCAGTCCACGATCTGCTGCGGCAGCTCCGGATGCTTGGGAAAGATGTCGGCCCCATGACCGCCATTGGGATAGCTGACTAGCGTCTTGCTGGGATTGGCAGTGATGCTGTACAGCCACTGGATGGCGATGATGCTCTGCTTGAATTCGTCATCATCGGCGTAGGCGAAGAATACCGGTATCGTCTTGTCTTTGCGAAGGAAGTTGCGGCCGTTCAGGTCGGTGTTCCCCGAGAGCAGCACCAGCGACTTCACCTCAGGATGTCGGCGCGCCACCTGCACCGAGTTGTTGACTCCGCAACTCGCTCCGCCGACACCGATCACGTCGCGCTTCACCCCCGGCTGCGACTCCAGATATTGCAGCGCCAAGTCGATGTCGCCCGCCCATTTGTCCTGCGTCTCCCGCGCCTGCTCCGGCGTCGCCTGCTGCATGGGAGTGCCGCCGCTCTCGCCAAAGCCGCGAAGGTCGAGCGTGAGGACGTTGATGCCCGCGCCGGCAAGCTGGTTCGCCAGCCCGTCCCAGACCTTGCGTTGACGATTGCACTGATGCAGCAGCAGGACTCCCGGTCCAGGCTTGTCTGCGTTGAAGAAAGTTGCTTTCAGCTTCGTGCCGTCCGCCGCGGTCAGATCGACAACGCGCTCGGCGGCAAAGAGGAGAGAGGAAGCCGCGCCAGCAAGTACCAAGAGCAGGCACACAAGAAACGAAAAACGGCCGCGCACCATGGAGCCACCTCCTGCGACCGTAACATGATACATAGCCGCGCCTGTGGCCGCCCGACGCCTGAGTTCGTCAGCAGCCAAACGGGGCGTGAAGCGCGATGTACGTTCCGAAGCGGTGCTCCGCTTCGCCTCAGCGCTTTGTGGGTGCGGCTCGAGCCCGCTCAGGGCACGTCGACAAGGAATCCCGAGAGGTAACACTTGTAAAAGCTGGAATTAGACGGGTTGGTAACCGCCGCAGAACATGTCGGCGTAGAGTTTTGTAACGAATAGAGGCGGGTTTCCTGATGGGTCACAAAATTGTCATAGCCGAACCCGGTGCCCATGAATGTCGCCGCGAAGTGGTGATCGAATCCGGGTTGCGTGGTCAAGTATAAGTAGATCGGCCTGGCACCCGCTTGCAATGTCCCCGAGGCGTCGAATTCTTGAATCACGAGCCGCTTCCCCGAGGGAATCACCTGGAAGCTGCAGGCCCCATATCCGAATTCATTGATGGCCATGATGCAAACGTCTTCGTACGGTTGAGCGGCGTCCAAGGTGGCCAGCGGGGTGGGATTGTTCTGCCCATCCAGCGGATTGGTTACGCCAACGCTAGCGCCTCCCACCAGGCTCACCGTTGGAGTGTTCGCCACATTAACGTTCGGCATGTTTCCAACCGTCACCGTGGGCGTATTGCCGATATTCACCGTCGTTCCGGACGACAGACTTACGCTGCCCGATACATTGGTTGTGCCTTGGGCGACCGTCGGCACCGGCGCTCCCGTCCCGTTGATTACCAGCACCGACTGCAGATTGCTCGGATTGGACGATCCGCTTTTGTTCTGCCCGAACGCGGAACTTGCGATCAGTAACGCGAGCAATGCGGAGACGGCGAGCAACGATTTCCAGCGCATGAGAGTCATGTCCTCCTCCTGATTCGAGAGTTGAAAGTACTTCGTAGCAGCCCGGCCTAACACTCACCGGACGGTTGTCATGTAACTCGGAGCGCAAAGACCACGCTCACGTCCCCTCTTATGGGTTGACCCAGTGGCCTGAGACCGACCCGATCATCGAGCCGGCGTGCCCAGTGGTATCCATGAGTATCGTCAGGGTTGCGTGAGGAATCACATAAAACCGCACCGGACTTGAACAGACGAAGTGCTCATTTCCTGCCCCGTCAGTGCCGGCCTTAACGAAAGTCAGGAAATGAAGGACGCCCGTGGCGCTGTTGGTGATGTACATGTGGAAGACCTGGGACCCGGAGGGTATCGACACCTCGGCGGTGATGTCATCAATCACCATGGCGCGGTCGTCGGTCTGGAGGGGCGAGCATTGACCCGAGCCGTCGTTGACGTCGATCGCTCCCTGGCACCATTGCTCGTACGGCACACGCGCCGCATGATCGTTGTCGATGAACAACGGCGTCGTACTCGTGTTGCCTACGTTCTGCGTAGCTGGAAAATTGGCAACGTTCACATTCCCGCTGACATTCTGCGTCGAGGGAAAGTTGCCCACGTTGACCGTGCTGCCCGACGACAGGCTCACGCTGCCGGAGACATTGGTTGTGCCTTGGGCAACAGTCGGCACCGGCTGCCCGCTGCCATTTGTCACCAGCACAGGCTGCGTTTGGTGGATCTGGCTGTAGGCGGGAATGGAAAGTAAGGAAGCGGCAAGCAAAGACACCGCAAACGTCGACTTGCATCTACTCAGGATCATGGCTTCTCCTTTTGGATCTGCCGCCCTGTCCTGATCGGCCTTCGCCTGGGCGTCAACACCAGGGAAAATTCCTGATGGGCTGATCGGCCGTCGGTGCGGCCGGCGACAGTGCAGCGTTGCCGGCGAGGGTGGGCCCTTTCCTCCCGAATGGCAATGACGAGCGTCTTATTTTTGTGTGAATTCTTCCTGATCCGCTAGCGCGAGTCTTTGGAATGACTTACGTGGTGGCACCCAAAGCGGGGTTATACTACCGAACCAAGTCTTATGCCCGTCCCAGCCCAAGCTGCAAAGGCCCGCCTCGACCTCTCGCGCTATGAGTTGAGCGTCGAGGGCCGAAAGGTCAAGCTGGAACGCCAGCCGATGGAGTTGCTCATCTTCTTCGCCCAGCGCCAGGGTCAGCTGGTAAGCCGTGAGGAGATCATCGACAAGCTTTGGGGCAAGGACGTCTTCGTCGACGTCGACAGCAGCATCAATGCCGCTGTCCGAAAAATCCGCCACGCCCTGCGCGACGATCCGGCTAATCCCCGGTATCTGGAAACCGTTGTCGGCAAGGGCTACCGCTTTGTCGGCACGATCGAGTTGGCGGGCAATCGCCCGGAGCACGCATCTGGGACTCCTGCCGGCTCCTTGGCATCTGCTGTGGCGGATATTAGCGCGCCCTCTGCGGAAGCACCCTCCACCTCCACGCCCGCGCGCAGGCTGCTGCTTGTGGGGCTGTTGATGACAGTCGTCGCTGTGATTGCGGCTGCGGCTTGGACATTTGCAAAGCGGCGGAATGCGAACGCCTCCGCCCAAACCGACATCCGCTCCATCGCCGTGCTGCCGCTGCAAAACCTCTCCGGCGATCCATCGCAGGACTACTTCGCCGACGGCATGACCGAGGAACTGATTACCGAGTTGGGCAAGATCGACGGCCTCCAGGTCATCTCGCGGACTTCGGTCATGCGTTATAAGGGAACGAACCGGGCGCTGCCCGAGATCGCTCGCGAGTTGCATGCCGACGCGATTGTGGAGGGTTCAGTCGCGCGGGCGGCCAACCAGGTGCGCATCACGGCGCAATTGATTGACGCTTCCAGCGACAAGCACATGTGGAGTCAGAGTTACCAACGCGCGTTGAACGATGTGCTTTCCATTCAGGACGAGGTTGCCGCCGATATTGCGCAACAGGTGCAAAGGCATTCGAATGCTGGGTCCGCCAGGCATAGCGTCCCGTCTACTTTCAATGCGGAAGCCTACGAGGCTTACCTGCAAGGGCGGTACCTTATGTCCGATGGCGACGAGCCACGCGTCCTTAGAGCAACGGAAGCGTTCAAACAGTGCTTGCAGCTCGAGCCCAACTATGCTCCTGCCTACGCCTCGCTCGCGGAAAGCTACTTGTGGCTGGGCTGGAAGTATCTCCCGCAAGCGAGAGCCGCTGCGGAACGCGCCGTTGCACTTGATCCCCAGTCCGGCGAAGGCCACTGGATTCTCGGCGCTTCGATGATGTCGGAGAATTACGATTGGACCGGAGCTGACCGCGAACTGACGAAGGCCATTCAGCTCAATCCGAACTCTGCCGATGCGCATGAGTATCGCGCCACGTATCTGGCGGCGGTAGGACGTCTGCAGGAAGCTGTTTCGGAGGCGGAGAGGGCACGGAACCTCGACCCCGTATCGGCAAGCACCTTCGAGACACTGGGAGTTTTCTTGTACTTCGCGCATTCCTACGATGCTGCCATTGCAAATGAGCAAAGGTCCTTATACTTAAACTCCAGCTTGAAAAGGCCCCACTATTGGATTGGCCACCTCTATAACCAAAAGGGTATGTACCAGCAGGCGATCGCAGAGATCCAAAAGGTCGATCGCAGCCAGGATGAAGACGGAATCTATCTGGCGGCCCTCGGCCGCTCTTATGCTCTTGCTGGAGAGCGAGCTAACGCTTCTCGCGTGGCTCGCGAGTTCGAGCGTCTCGCGGAGCATGAGCACGTTTGGCCTACCGACGCCGCGTTCTTCTATGCCGCGCTTGGCCAGAACGATCGCGCTTTTTACTGGCTCGAAAAGGCGGTTCAGGAAAAGGATGGGTGGCTGTTTTTCGTCAATGTCGACCCGCGGCTGGACAGCCTACGCTCCGATCCACGTTACCTGGTGTTTCTACATCGCGTCGGCCTTGACGCGGGTAAGCCGGCAAAATAGTTCACCGCGGCCGCGTGGTGAAACCGTGCTCCTTCCACAGCTTGTCCCACTGCCAGATGCCGCCCCAGGCTTGCGGCGGAAGGCGATGTCCGAGCTGATGCGCCAGCATAATGATCTGCCCGCGATGGTGCGCTTCGTGCGCGAGCATGTACGCGAACATGCTTGCTCCGGCCGGCCAGGTTCGCGTCCAACTCCCGCGCCAGAAGGTTGTGACCTTCCGCTTCGCATCAGCGGTGAGAGCTTCGGTGAGCATGCGCAGACATTGCGCCGCGCTTTTCTTGTGCGCCGTGGCAGCCTGTTTCATGGTGCAGGTATCCGGCTTCAGCGGCGCGGGACACTTCAAATGCGGCGCCGAGCCTTTCAGCCACACCAGCCGGCTGTTGTGCAGGTGGGCGAAGATGGCCGCGAGCGTGCGTCCGTCATGCCCACCGCCTCCTGGCAGCCTGGCGCGCCATGCCCGCGGATCGAGATGCGCGAGCAGCAACTGGTTCATGGCATCGTTGACCGCGTAGGTCTCCAGCAGGACGTCGCGAATCTCCGCCAGGGCCTTGGTGGGTGCTTCCTGCATAACATCTCCTTGAAGCGTCCGGCTCGCAGTGAGTGTCGTCTTCTTCGGACCAGAGTACCCCGACTCCAGGATCACTCAGCGGCTTCCCCCTGGTCTTTGCTTTTCTTGACGACGACGTGATACGTCACGGCATCCCAGGCGTTATGAATTCCGACGAAGAGCAGGACCAGCGACGCGGCTGCCACGGCAAAGAGGGCACCTCGCGCATCGGAGCGAGCTTCCCACGCCGATACAGCCAGCGTGGCGTACGCCGCCAGGGGGAGCAACACGTGAAAGAGCCAGTCTTCGAACACCGGATCATAGGCGACTTGCGTCCGGATGCGCCGAATGACGACGATCTGGTACACGACTCCCGCCAGTCCCAACAGTCCCCACACGATTGCAGCGCCATGTGTGTCCTGCCACGGCGCGCTGATAGCCGCTGACAACAGCAGCGCCGCTCCAAAATGAACAATGGTGGGTGTTGAATAGGCGCTGCCGGCGCGCTCCATATCGCGCACCGCAGGCATGTCGGCAATCAGTGTGATCACAACGAACTGCAAGCCGATCAACGCCCCGGCGGACGAGCCAACGATGACGTAGAAGTTCTCCCATCCCGCGAGCGGGTTCATCGGCACCTCACTGGAGAACTGTAACGCAACCGGGTGCGCCACTCTTATGATCTTTTTCGAATGAGTGGGGCACCCGATGATTAAGAAGCTTCGAGTTGATTTCTCACAGCCCGGTCATGCGCTGCAACTCTTCCGGATAGCGTTCGCCCTGGACTGGGATCTTCATCGCCGCGTGATCAATCTCACGGAGATCTTCGCCGGTGAGTTCGATTGACGCGGCGCCGATGTTCTCTTCCAGACGATGCAGCTTGGTCGTCCCCGGAATGGGCACGATCCACGGCTTCTGCGCCAGCAGCCATGCCAGCGCGATCTGCGCCGGTGTCGCCGTTTTCTTCTCCGCAATCCTGCCCAGCAGATCGACGACGGCCTGGTTCGCCTTCCGCGCCTGAGGGGTGAAGCGCGGAAGCTTGCTGCGAAAATCGGAACTGTCGAAGCTGGTGTTCTCGTCCATCTTGCCTGTCAGAAAGCCGCGGCCCAGCGGACTATAGGGAACGAAACCAATGCCGAGCTCCTCCAGCGCAGGCAGCACTTCCCTCTCCGGCTCCCGGAACCAGAGCGAATATTCACTCTGCACCGCCGTAACCGGCTGCACCGCATGCGCGCGACGTATTGTCTGCACCCCTGCCTCGGAAAGTCCGAAGTGTTTCACCTTGCCCTGCTCGATCAGCTCCTTCACCGCGCCTGCGACGTCTTCGATCGGAACATTCGGGTCGACGCGATGCTGATACAGCAGATCGATGACGTCCGTCCGCAGCCGCTTGAGCGAGCCTTCAACGACTTCTTTGATGTGCTCGGGCCGGCTGTTGAGACCGACCCACCTCTTGCCGCCATCGGGATCGAGCTGAAAGCCGAACTTGGTTGCGATCACAACCTGGCCGCGCAGTGGCGAAAGCGCTTCGCCGACGAGCTCTTCGTTGGTGAGCGGGCCATAGACTTCAGCGGTATCGAAGAGCGTGACACCGCGTTCCACCGCGGTGCGAAGCAGCGAGATCATCTCCTGCTTATCTTTCGGCGGCCCATAGCTGAACGACATCCCCATGCAGCCCAGGCCGATGGCCGAAACCTCAAGATTGCTTTTACCCAGTTTGCGCTTATGCATTACTTCTCCTTCCAGGAACTCTGGATGAATCCTGACCAACCACTGCCACGCTCATTCGTTGGGTTCGAATGAGTCGCTCTGGCAAGGTATGCGCTCATCCTTATTACTGCGATTTGAGCGAAGCCATGTCGACCGAGAACCTGTACTTCACATCCGACTTCAGCAGCCGCTCGTACGCTTCATTGACTTTCTGGATGGGGATGACCTCGACATCGGCGGTGATGTTGTGCTTGCCGCAGAAGTCAAGCATCTGCTGCGTCTCGAGGATACCGCCGATGGGCGAGCCGGAGATGCTGCGGCGGCGTGGGATCAATCCAAATGCCGCCAGTGCAAGACGCTCTTCCGGGGCGCCGACCAGGGTGATGTTGCCGTCGCGGCGCAAGAGATTAAGGTACGCGTTGATGTCGTGCTTGGCGGAGACCGTATCGAGGATGAAATCGAAGCTCTCGGCCTGCTTCTGCATCTCGTCGGCATTGCGCGAGATGACAACCTCGTCGGCCCCCAGGCGCAGCGCGTCGTCCTTCTTATGCTGTGAAGTGGTGAAGACGACGACGTGCGCACCCAGAGCATGCGCAAACTTCACGCCCATGTGACCAAGCCCGCCAATGCCCACCACGCCGACCTTCTTGCCCTTACCTACGCCCCAGTGGTGCATCGGCGAATACGTCGTGATTCCGGCGCACAGCAGAGGCGCGGCGCCCGCGGGATCCAGGTTCGCCGGCACCCGCAGCACGAAGTGCTGATCGACAACGATAGCCTCCGAGTAGCCGCCGAACGTCACGCCTCCAAGATGCTTCTCCGGCGAATTGTAGGTATAAGTCGCGTTCGGGCAGAACTGCTCCAGGCCGGCTTTGCAATCCGGGCAGGTGCGGTCGGAGTCGACCAGGCAGCCCACGGCGACGAGTTCGCCGGGCTTGAACTTCTTGACCGCAGCGCCGACCTTCGCGACCCGTCCCAGAATCTCATGGCCGGGCACACACGGATAGACCGTCGGCATGAACTCCTTCCACTCGTCGCGCACGGTGTGCAGGTCGGAGTGGCAGATGCCGCAAAACAGGATTTCGATCTGGACATCGTCTTCGGTTGGATCGCGCCGTGCGATCGTGGCGGAGGCAAGCGGCGATGTAGCACTGGCAGCGGAATAAGCTTTCACGTTGTGCATGTTTGTATTAGAGCAGCCTGGCTCCAGCGAGGATACAAAACACCCCAAACTTGGCATGCCGGCAATCCCGGGTAGCCAAGAACACTGCACCTAAGAAGATGCCCTGCCGGTAATCGGCAAATTGTCGGGCCGAGGTGATTGGATAGAATTCCGAGCGCCTGAGCATTGCGCCAAGCCCCATGCCATCGAAGGCATACCCGGCGGAACTATCAGATCCATCTGTGGGCCGCCAAACAGATCATCGAGAACCACGGCGGACACATTTGGATGCGGTCGCGCAACCAGGGCGCGCATCGCGGCACCCAGATCCACATGCTTCCTGGAGACGCAGTGCAGTTGCTTCTAAGCGGTCTCCTTGAGCGCAGCCGTGATCCTCTGCACATAGGCATCGCGGACCTGCGATGAGCCGATCTGCTGCGCCACCGTCAGCGCCTCCTCGAGCACGCGATGTGCATCCGCTCGTTTACCCGATTTGGTGAGAGCGTCGGCCTTCACCTGCATCAGCCACGCCCGGCCAACCGGCCCGGTGACGTGGGGCAGGCCCCGATCACAAGCTGCTATGGCATCCTCGTACCGTTTTGCCTCCACTTCCATCTGCGCCAGGCGCAGCGAGGCGTTGTAATTTCCCGGCATCGCTTTTTCCGAGGCAATCAGGGCAGGCAAAACGCGCGAAGGATCGCCCATCAATTTCGCCGCGTCTACGCGGGCAATATCGAGGGCGGAGCGCTCATCATCATTGACCGGCTTGGTGGCATCCAATTCCGCCAGCCATTGGTTGCCCCACTTCTGCACCGGGACCTGATCGCCGCCGCTCCGCGCTTCGCGCATGAGTTCGCGATACAGTTCAAAGCGGTGATCGCGGACAGTCGTATTCAGCCCGATGGCTTCGACTGCGAAGGCATCCAGACTCTTCCGAGTGGCCGCCGCCCAGGCTTCGGACTCGGCCTGGTCCACGCAATCCAAACCGGTCAGCACCACTCTTCCGAACATTGCGTTGCGGCTCATGTGCGGCGCTTCTGCCACAGCCATCTCCGCACAGGACTTCCACTGTTCAGCGCCATACCAGGCCGTCATAAGCGAATCCACGGCTTGCTCGTGCGCGGGGCCGGTCTTGGGAGCCAGACGCAGCGCCTCGGAATACGCCTTCGCGGCAGCGGCAGGCTGATTGCGCGCCAGCAGCTCGTCGCCGCGCGTTAGCGCAGCATCAACCGGGGTCCTGGACTTGTCCTTCATTCCGCTTTCTCCGCGTTCGAGAAAACCGATCATCTCCTGCAAGGTCATTGCATCGGGCTCGGTCGCAGTCGCCGCACCAGTAGCCGGATTGATCACAAAGAACGAAGGCGTACCCAGCACTCCGTGCTGCGTCAGGAAAGCGCCATTTTCGGGTTTATCGTAGTCAAGCGTGAGCCAGACGAACCGTCCGGCGTACCTGGCGAGGCTGGGATCAGCCAGCGTAGCTCGCATCAGGCGACACGCGAATCACCACGGCGCCGAGACTTCGACGAACAGGGGCAGGTTCCTCTGTTTGGCTTCGCTCAGAGCTCTCGCGTAGTCGTCGTCGATGAACGGCAGCCCAGGCTTTGTCGCCGCCGCGAGCCACGGGGAAAGAACTACAAGTATCGCGCAGATAGAGAAGATCCTTCGCATACTTACCTCGATTGAACAGATCGAGATTATCCCGAGAAGCCGGTTGCCAGAAACCGATTGGGGTGAATCGTAAATGCCGGGTGATCAATGTGAGGGTTCTCTGGACGGGCTCCAGTGGAAAGCCGCACAGCGTTACCTAGAGCGCAGCCGAATACCAGCTTACTTGCGACGCCCTTTCCCAGCCCGTGCCGATGTGCGCGCTCCACCACCACGACTCTCACCTTTGGCTGCGTCCAGCCGAGCCGCGAGTTTGTCGAACTCCGGCTTCGAACCGCTCCAGCGGAGTTGCTCTACATCGTCGAACAACTTGATATCGGTGCGCAGCGTGGCCAAAGTGCGAAAGAGGAGTGCCTGCTCGCGCTGTTCGCACAGAGTAGCTGCCAGCGCGCCCGCGTTGGCTGCGTTCACTCGCCAGTCACGACAGTCGGCGGGAATCGATTCCAGATGCAGAAACTTCGCCAGCACGGCCGCGGAGGATTTCGCGCCCCAGCCGGGCAATCCGGGGTAGCCATCCGCCGCGTCGCCCACCAGCGCGAGATAATCGGGAATCGACTTCGGCGTCACGCCAAACTTCTGCACAATGGCCGGCTCGTCGAAGGTCACGTTAGTTCGCCGATTCAACTGCGCCACGCGTGTACCTGTTACGCATTGCGCCAGGTCCTTGTCCGGCGTGCAGACGATTACCTGCTTCACGCGCTTGTCGCGGGCGGCGGCCGCAGCTCCGGCCGCCAGAGCGTCGTCCGCCTCAAACTCGATCATCGGCCACACCGTGATACCCGCCGCGGACAAAACGTCTTCGAGCAGATGAAACTGCGCCAGCAGATCGCGCGGCACGCCTGCACTGGTCTTGTATCCCGGCCATAATCCGTTGCGGAACGATTCGATGACGTGATCGGTGGCCACAGCAATATGCGTCGCGCCGTTGCGGATCATCCCCAGCACCGACGCAAGCACGCCGCGCACTGCGGCCACCTCATGGCCGTCCGCATCTTTCGCGGAGGGCAAGGCGTAGTAGTGGCGGAAGAGTTCGTAAGTGCCGTCAACCAGGTAAACGTTCACGATTGACGTTCATGATAGAGGATTGGTGGAGATGAACTCCAACCGGAACGGCCCGATGCACCAAAGCTTCCTCATTAGTCTCCATGAACCGATCTGGGGCCAGAGAGACCGCCCTAAGCCGTGCCGGTTTGGGAAATAACCGCCAATTTTTCGCCCTTCGCGCCCTCTTGTACTTGTGCCAAATATTCTGACCGCGCAAACTTTGCCTAGGCAGTAAAGCGTACGCTCCCAAGCTCAATTTCCTAAGTCGCAGGCTCAACTTCCTGAGAAAGAGGTGCTGTTATGCAATCCAAGACCCTCGCAACAGTGCTTCTTGCGGCGCTCGTGTGCTTTACCGCGACTGCCGTAATGGCGCAGAACCCTCACTTCGTCAACTCCAGCGCGTCGGTACAGAGCGATGGAACTCTCCTCATGACTTGGAAAGAGGCTGGACTCGGCAACCAGGTGATCACCTACAAAGGCACGGCTACCGCCCAGGCGATCTACGGTTGTGTCGTTCCCGGTCAGCACCCTCCGGTAGCCAGCAGCAAAATGAAGGTCACGGCGGTGGTATCCGCTGCCGTCGCCTTCACCGCGAGCCGCAATGGCGCGATCAATGGGAGCATGGTCCTGGTGCCTCCGCAGCCCAGCGCCTTTACCTGCCCGGCCGGACAAGTGATGGCGCTCGGTTCGGTCAGCTACACCAATCTGGATCTGTGGGACATGATTTCCCATTTGCAGGAATACATGGGTGGTCCGTACGCACGAGTAATGGTTCCCTTCTAAGCTTCCTCATTGGTGAGCACGCAGTCAGCCCATGCAGCACAGCCGTTGGCTGCATGGGTTTTTTGTCGACTCGCGGGGCGCTCAACGCCGGAAGAGCCCTCTTCCGGAGCTCCCGGGTCCACAGCAAGAAAATCCGCTTCAACGCGATGGGCCGGTGACTCCCGTCCTCGTGGCGCTGGAAACGCGCGGCGCCGCTGGACACCACCGCCGTTCCCAAAAAGAACCACGCGAACCTGAAGGGGTGAGCGGGGTCACCGACATAACGTGACCTTCGCAGCTACATATTGGGGATTAGCGCAGTTCCCGGAATTGACCCTTTCGAGGAGACATGAAGAATGTCGCAGAAATTATTTTGGAAAATCCTCTCCCTCCTCTTCACTCTCTCACTTTTCACAACATCCGTAGTCGCGCAATCCCAGGCCGGTAAGGCGTCAATCGACCCAGCCGGAATTCAAAGGCTCCAGTCAGACACAGGAGGAGCCGCGAAGATCAGCATCAATCGCGCTACCGGAGCTGCTCGTTTTGTGAGATTGCCTGCTGAGAAAGCCGGCGACCTCACTCCTTCCACTGCCAGAGCGGCTGCTGCGCAGCAGAAAGCGGCAGCGTTCTTCCGGCAATACGGCAGCATCTTCGGAATTTCACAACCTGATCGTCAACTCAAGGAAGTGGGCAGGCAGCAGGACCGCAGCGGTGCGACCCACATCAGCTATCAACAGTATTACGGCGGGATTCCGGTGTTCGGAGCGGTTTTGAAAGTGCACTTTGATGCGAAGAACCAGCTTCGGGCGGTGAATGGAACCGCGATCCCCCACATCTCCGTTAATCCGGTGCCGGTGCGCAGCGCGGCATCGGCCGCCGACACTGCCATCGCTAAGGTGAACGAGGCGCTGAAGCCCACCACCGCTGTGACCGCGCGCCGCACCGAGCTCATGGTATTCCAGGCCGGTCTCGCGCAGGGCGTTGACCTTGGAACCCATCTCGTATGGGAGATCGAAGTCGGCAACGGCACGAACGTCCGCGAGTTCGACTTCGTTGACGCGCATAACGGCAAGGTCGTCGACCAGATCACGGGCACCCCAGACAGCCTCTACCGCCGTGCCTATGACGGTCAGAATCTGCCTGGCGTTCCTCCCAGCTACCCTGATGCTCCCTTCTGGAAGGAAGGGGACGCCTTCCCGACCCCTTCGCAGGAAGCTAACAACATGATCATCGTCTCGCGGGAGACGTATGACTTCTACACCCACGCTTTTGGGCGCGATTCCTTCGACGCCAACGGCGCCACCATGGACTCGATCTTCGATCGAGGCTACAGTTGTCCGAACGCCTCCTGGAACGGGACGTTCATCTCGTTCTGCCCTGGCTTCACCACCGATGATGTCACTGCTCATGAGTGGACTCACGCGTACACCGAGTACACGGATGGGCTGATTTACCAGTGGCAGTCCGGAGCCTTGAACGAGTCCTATTCCGATATCTATGGCGAGACTATCGACCAACTCAATAGCGAGGTCGGCACCGATAACCCGGGTGGGCCGCGTACCGACGGCCAGTGCTCGTCGTTTAGTCCTCCGAAATCCGTGCTGCAGGTGAATTCGCCCCCTTCGATCGCGGGGCTTTACCCAGTGCAGCCCGCGCAATTCGGTCCGACACTTACCACGACAGGCGTAACTGGGAATGTCGTTTACGCAAGCCCTGCCAACGGCTGCACTGCTTTGACCAATGGGGCCCAAATCAGTGGCAACGTGGCTCTCATCGATCGTGGCACTTGCACCTTTGTAGTTAAGGTAAAGAACGCGCAGCTTGCCGGCGCTACGGCGGTCATCGTGGCCAACAACGTATCGTCGGGTCTGCCTGGCATGGGTGGGACGGACGCAACCATCGTCATCCCTTCGGTCGGAATCACGCAGGCGGACGGCAACAAGATCAAAGCGAACTTGCCGGTGAACGCTACGCTGAAGGCATCGGATGCTCCGACCGACAACTCGCTGCGGTGGCTCGAGGGCGAAGATATCGGCTTCTTCAATCCGCCGACCGGCGCCCTTCGTGATATGTGGAATCCCGCCTGCTACTCGAACCCTGGCAAGGTGAGCGATTCCGCTTACTATGTCTGCGACACCAGCGATGGCGGCGGTGTCCACACCAACTCCGGTGTCCCGAATCACGCCTATGCTCTGATCGTCGATGGCGGCAGCTACAACGGTAAGTCTGTCACCGGAATCGGGCTGACCAAGGCCGCGCACATCTACTGGCAGGCCAAGACGGTCTACCAGGTTCCGTACACTGACTTCGCCGATCATGCCGACGCACTCGAAGCTGCATGCACCGATCTGATCGGGATCAACCTCCGCTCGCTCACCACTGGCGATCCCTCGGGTGAAATCATCACGGAAGCCGATTGCACTCAGGTTTCAAGTGCCATCGCCGCGGTCGAGCTGCGGACGCCACCTACGCAATGCAACTTCCGGCCGTTATTGGCGAAGAACCCACCGGATAAGTGCGCTGTCAACAAGTCGCCTTTCAACATTTTCCTGGACGACTTCGAGAGCAGCCCGCTGGGCTCCTGGACCGTCAGCCACGATGCTGTGCATCAGGGCGACTTCACGCCGCGCGATTGGGCGTGGAAGAACACCATTCCTGATCGTTCTGGTTCGGCGTTCTTTGCAACAGATGCCAATATCGGTACCTGCCAGCCGGGTGGAGACGAGTCAGGCGTGCTGCACTTGACCTCGCCCGTCATCAACATTCCACGCGATTCACCAAAGCCCTTCCTGGCGTTCCAGCACTGGGTCGCCACCGAGGCCGGCTTTGATGGGGGCAATCTCCGCATCAGCGTCAATGGCGGACCCTGGCAGCTGGTGAATCCCACCGACTTCTTCTTCAACCCGTACAACATCGCCCTGAACTCCGCTGCCTCCGGCAACACCGATCCGCTTGCAGGTCAGCCTGCGTTCTCGGGCTCTGATGGCGGATCGAATTCCGGTTCCTGGGGATGGTCGTATGTTGACATCCACAAGTATCTGCCGCCATCGGCCGGAAGCCGTCCCTACACGCTCCAGTTCCGCTGGGACCTGGGCACCGACGGTTGCGGCGGTCTCATCGGGTGGTATCTCGATGACGTAACCCTTTACGCTTGCCGTCCGAACTAACGTTTAGAGCAGGCAATTGCGGGGCACGGTTTCGGCCGTGCCCTTTTCTTGTTAGGAATCACTCGCAGCGCCGACTCCTCCGCACCGCCCGAAAGATCTATCTCTTTTGCTGAAAGAAGAATCTGATCGCACTGCCATCGCACGACAGCTGAATCAAGAATGTGTCCCAGACACATTGAGGGAATGGGGAAGGAGGATGGTGGAGGCGGCGGGAGTTGAACCCGCGTCCGAAAATGCTGCCGGCAAAGAGCCTACATACTTAGTCACGTTCCTGCGACGGTTGCCCGTCACTCTCGCCGGCTGCGCTCAGAGCGGACAAGAAACGCAGCCAGCCAGCC
>DATFSK010000051.1:0-21994 GCA_035262645.1 Terriglobales bacterium | reverse complement strand
GGTTCCCTATTCGTGAACAGATCGTACGTGCTGGTAGTGCGCGGGATAACTAGCAGAAATACCCGTACCCCGCCATAAAAACAAGATGTTAACCAGCCAGTACACAGAAAGAGCTGAGGCGAAACTTTTCTCCGCCCTGCTTTGATCGCGTTCATCTTGCCCGCCGTGGGATTCGGGCGGGAAGACTTTCATCGGTATACCGCCATCGGATACTCGGTGATGCTGGTTTCTGGCGTTGCCATCGGATGGGGACGACCCAAAGTGTTCGTGCCGGCAGCGATCATCGGAGCCGCGGCTCTGGTCGTCCGCTGGCTGGTTTTTTTTCGACCGACGCCCACTCTCCTGCTGACCAACGACTGGACGACCATAGCCGCCGTGGCAGCCGTGGCAGTCATTCTGCTCACCCAGATCTTTCGCGGGGGTAGGGTCACCCACATGCGAATCCAGGGCGCCATTGCGGTCTACCTGTTATTTGGGGCGGCATGGGCCCACGCCTACCATATTGCAGCCGCAACTCATCCTGGAGCGTTCAATTTTCCGCCGGGCGAGCATGCTGAACTGGCGGATTGGAATTACTTCAGCTTTATTACCTTGACCACCGTGGGTTACGGCGATATCACTCCCGTGCATCCCATTGTGCGCACATTGGCGGTTGCCGAGGCGCTTACTGGACAGCTCTTCTTAGCCGTCATGATCGCCAGGCTTGTAGCTATGGAGATAGTATTTTGGCAGGCGAAAGTCTCTTCGGGCCATAACTCCTAAGGAATCCGCTCAGAAACGAAGATGTGAAGCACTCCTGACGAGAGCCTCCAAACTCGTTTGTCCGGGTGATCCCCTTGCTTCGTAGTTTCAACTCAGGAACTGACTCATCCTTCACCGCTGTAGTAGCTTGCAGACGAGCGAACCAAAATGGGAATCTGCGCGGTCGCTTGTCACAGAGATTCTCGAGTCGCTTCTATATATTTTGACTTGAAAAGCAATGGAAGTTTTGGATCCTACAGGTTCACCCTGACATGGAATTCATACGGGGGAGCCGCAGGAGCTGGTGCTTGCACGACGCCGACAGGGTAACTATTCGCAGTTAATCTGGTGAGAATTCATCTTCTAAAGGAGATCATAAGTGAGAAAGTTCATAGCCGTATTAGGTTTTGCATGTCTGGTCGTGACCATGTCTGTGGCCCAAACGGAGTATCCGAAGGTCGAGTTGGCCGGTGGGTACTCCTACGTCAACTTCCATCCTAATCTTGCACCACTGACCAGTCAGAACATGAACGGCGGAGGCGGCGCCTTTGTTTACAACTTCAGCCCCATCTTCGGTATCAAGGCTGACTTCATGGGCTATGCCGTTGGCACCGGTTGGACCCGTCTACTTCAGCAGCAGGGCCTCAACGTGGGCGCTTCCGCCAGCGGAAACATGTTCACGTACATGTTTGGCCCGCAGATCAAGAAGCATTCGGGGAAATTCCAGCCCTTCGGCGAAGCGCTGTTTGGTGCGGCGCATTCCAATGGCTATGCCACTCTTGTCCAGTGCATTCAGAATCAGGGATGCTCGGGCGTCAGCGGCAACAGCAGCAATAACGCCTTCGCCATGGAGTTTGGGGGCGGCCTCGACTATGCACTTTCGGAGCATGTGCAGATTCGTCCGCTTGAAGTCGACTACCTGATGACCCGCTTTGGGTATAAGAGCTATTCGGCAAGCCAGAATAACTTCAAGTACTTTGCCGGCGTCAACTTTACCTTCGGCGGCAGCAAGTAAGCTCAGCATTTTCACCAGGGCTGCGTCCAGTCAGATCTGGTCGCAGCCTTTCTTCAGCTTGCCTCGCCGGTTACGAACGTCGCATCACGGGCGATCTACCTGTAAACCACCTCCTGTGAACCGGCGAAATTCCTATCATCCTGTAAGGAACCGAGTTAGACTTTAGGTAATGGACCGCAAACCCTCGGCTCGTCTGATCATCGCTGACGATCACAGA
This sequence comes from Terriglobales bacterium, assembly GCA_035262645.1. Classification (GTDB taxonomy): domain Bacteria; phylum Acidobacteriota; class Terriglobia; order Terriglobales; family Acidobacteriaceae; genus Bog-257. Next base: position 20,021 of record DATFSK010000051.1, on the reverse strand, counting down.
CTGTTGGCGGACGCCTGCAAAGGTCTGTTGGAACCGGAGTTCCACGTGGTGGACATCGTCACCGATGGCCGCAGCCTGCTGAAAACGGCGCTCGCGCTCAAACCGGATGTGATCGTCCTGGACATCACCATGCCCCGGCTGAACGGCCTCGATGCCGGTGAGCAACTCAAACTGAAGCTGCCAGGCGTAAAACTGGTGTTCCTTACTATGAACTCCGCTGCCGACGTTGCGGCCGAGGCCTTCCGCCGCGGCGCCGCCGGCTACGTCTTAAAGCACTCCGCCGCCGAGGAACTGCTCATTGCCATTCGCAAGGTCGTGCAAGGCGAGTCCTACCTGTCGCCCTTAATTGCACGCGAGACAGTAACGTTTCTCTTGAATCAGGGCAAGTCGCGACCAGATGAAAAACGCATCACCAAACGGCAAAGCGAGATACTCCAGCTGCTGGCCGAAGGCATGTCGATGAAGGAAGTCGCCAGCGTCCTCGAGCTTAAGCCGGGAACTGTGGCCTTTCACAAGTACCGCATGATGGAAACTCTGGGAGTTCGGACGAATGCGGAGCTGTTGGAATACGCCATCAAGCGTCAAATGACCTCGGCTTAGAATTACCAGCCTTTTTCCATTCCAGAAAATAGTAGTTTTGCCAGTAGGCAGCAGCGGCGCTTGTTGGTAACGTCGCGCTCAGCGCATTCGTTCGCGTCCCCGAGTTTTGTCGCCGATGGAGATCTATACCGTGAGTCCCATCCGATTGTTGCTCGTAGACGATAATCTTGCTGTGCTGGAAGCGCTTGCCGAGCTGCTGCAGCCAGCCTACATCGTCGCCGGTACGGCATCGGACGGAAGCTCGGTTCTGGAACGGGCCACCATCCTGCAGCCCGATCTCATCATCCTCGATATTTCACTGGGAGACATAACCGGTTTCGAAGTTGCCAAGCGGCTGAAGAACGCCGGCATTCCGGCAAAGCTCATCTTCCTGACGGTTCACGAAAACGTCGATTTTGTCCGTGCCGCTTTCGATTTGGGGGCTTACGGTTACGTCTTCAAATCCCGCATTAGCCCCGACCTTATCGAGGCCATCAATACCGCAACCGCGGGTGGGCGTTTCAACTCCGCCGGGTCGCTCGCCTCCAACGGCTCCGGGCGCTAATCCTCGTCTGGCAAGTTTTGCCCAGACCCCTGACAAAGTTAGTAGTATGCGCTCGTCACCGATTGATTTACCTTGAACGGGCGAGCCCATCTTCCAAGGCACCATTGTCAGGATTGCAGAGGCGCTCTGCGGCGTGCTGCCGCCGGCGGGATGGCTTCGCGGCCCCGAAACCAAAGCTGCTAAGGACCGAATCTATGTCCAGCATTCGCCTCAAGATTGTCTTGCTGTTCATCGCATTTGTCTGCCTTCACGCGCAGGCCCAGAAGATCAACGTCACCTACGACAAGCAAGCCGACTTCTCACAGTTCAAGACCTACGCCTGGGAGCCTCATGGCGCCGTTGCCCATCCTATGCTTGCCGCCAATGTGGTTAGCGCGATCGAGCAGGAGCTGAAGGCGCGTGGGCTGCAGAAGGTCGCCATCAACGACAACCCAGCACTTGTCATTCAGATCTATGGCTCCATCGATCAGGACTCGAGCTTCTACTCGAATGACCCGTTGTACATGGCAACTGGCGGCATTCCGCCCTTCGATCCCAGCTTCTCCGGACCGCTTCTGACAGGACAGTATGGCAACACCACTGTCACCATTCACAAGGGACAATTGGTCGTTGACCTCATCGATGCGGCCAACAAGAAACTCGTCTGGCGAGGCATGGCGCAGCAGAACCTGGCGAAGAACAATCCCAACAAGTTACTCAGCCAGGTAAATAACGCGATAACGAAAATGTTCAAGCAGTACCCGGTCAAAGCGGAAGGCTAGGTGCGTCCGTGAGCTGGAAAGCAAAGTTCCATCTGCCGCCTTTGGCTTTGTGCCTGATTGTCGTCGCGCTCCTCGGCCCGGTAGCCGCTGCCGCGCAGGATGTGCGTGTGAACTACAACCGCGCCAAGGATTTCTCCCAGTACCATACCTACGCCTGGGGAGAAAAGCCGAATCCCAACAAGGTGAAGAACCCCTCGATTGCCCACGAAGTATATGAACAGATCAATCTTCAGCTGCAGAAGCGTGGACTGAAACTGGTTCCGGAGTCGCAGAGCCCTGACCTGGTACTGGTTGTGAGCGGGGGATCGAAGGAGCAGACGACCTACAGCGACTACGACCCTTCAGGAACCATTCTGACGGCGGGCACCGATCTCGGCGAGGCTGAGACGACTACCGTCGGCGCGCTGGTAGTCGACATCTATGACGTCAAAGCCAAGCAGGTCGTCTGGCGTGCGACGGCCACCGGCATCCTAAGCAAAAACAATTCAAAAAATCTGGAGCTGGTCGATAGCGCCGTGGAGAAGATGTTTAAGAAGTATCCCTATCCGCTTGCGCTCGATTAGTAACGCTCCGCCGCGAGAGTTTCGAAGTCTTGCGCTTTGCCAACGAGGTGACGTTATGCGCCTGCAGCGCCGATGCTATGTTCTCGTTGTCCTTGTCGTGCTCGTCGCCAAACTGGCGCTTTCCGCCCAGTCCACGCAGACGACGCCGCCCAAGTCCCAGCGTCCGACAGTGGGGTTGGTCCTGCAAGGCGGCGGAGCGCTGGGGCTCGCGCACATCGGCGTCATTTCCTGGCTGGAAGAACATCATATTCCGGTCAACTACGTTGCCGGCACCAGCATGGGCGGGTTAGTGGGAGGCTTGTATGCGACCGGACGCAATTCCGCTGAAGTCCGGGCCGTCGTGAATAGCGTCAACTGGGACCAGGTGCTCTCCGGGCAGACGCCCTTTGACGACCTGTCATTTCGCCGCAAGCAGGATGCGCGCGATTATCCCAACAGTCTCGAATTCGGTATACGTAAAGGATTGCAATTTCCTGAAGGCTTTAATTCCGGCCAGCAGGTTTCGTTGATCCTGGACCAGGTCGCATTGCCGTATTCCGAGATCAAGAGCTTCAACGACCTTCCGATTCCGTTTGCCTGCGTTGCCACCGATCTGGTAAGCGGCAAGCCCAAGGTATTCCGGAGTGGATCCCTGTCCCTGGCTTTGCGCTCCACCATGTCTCTGCCTGGAATTTTCACGCCGGTTCGGACAAAGGATGCCATCTACGCTGATGGCGGACTGCTGAATAACATTCCAGTCGAAGTCGCGAAGGATATGGGTGCAGATTTGACGCTCGCAGTCCATCTGCAGGAGGCACCGCTGCCCGCTGATGCCAATCTATCCTCGTTCGGCGTTCTCAATCAGTCGATCTCGGTGATGATCTCAGCTAACGAACTGCGAAGCATGGAGAGCGCTGACCTGCTGATCTCCGTGCCTCTGCAGAAGTATGGCCTGCTGGACTTCGACAAAGCCGACGAGATCATCAAGATTGGATACGACGCAGCTGCGGCCAAAGCGAAAGTGCTTTTGCCGCTCGCGGTGGACGATGCCAGCTGGAAAGCGTATCTCACGGAGCGCGCATCAAAGCGCAGGACCAATCCTATTCCAACGTTCGTGGCCGTCGAGGGTGTCAACCAGAATCTATCGAATCGCGTGAAAGAACAGATGGCTTCTGTCGTCGGCAAGCCCATCGACTTTAACGAGCTCGATCAGCAGATCATGCACCTGAAGGGAATTGGAAGATTTTCGACCCTCAGCTACTCGTTCGTCGAGGAGAACGGCAAGCAGGGTCTGCTGATCAGGACGGAAGAAAACGCTTATGGGCCGCCGATCGTCAGGCCGCTGATCCTGATCGATGGCTCCAGTCTCGATAACGTCACCTTCAATCTGGGAGCCAGAATCACCTATCTCGACTTTGGTGGCTTCCGCTCCGAATGGCGTAACGACATTATTCTCTTCTCGCAGTACGGATTGCGATCAGAGTATTACCATCCCTTCACGCCGCTCACCCACTGGTTCATCGCCCCCCGCGGACTGGCTGAGGACGACCCATTTTATCTCTACCAGAACAACAAATTGGTTTCCATCTACCGCGTTCGCGACGCCGGTGGCGGCGCCGATGTGGGCTATGTCTTCGGAACCACCGGCGAAATTCGCATGGGCTACGAGGGCGGCTGGCAGCACTTCTCGCCACAAATCGGAAATACGAACCAGCTGCCCACCTTCTCCGGCGGCTATGGACGAGCAAGGCTGCAATACACCCTGGACCGCCTGGATAATGCTGTGATCCCTCGCGCGGGACAAGCGGTTAAAGCGGACTTCTATTGGACAAATGCCAGTCCGATTGCGACCGGCGCGTATCCCGTCCTCGAGGGCTACTCGCAGAATTACTTCCGCATCAGTCAGCCCTCCACAATTTTCCTGAGCGGCTATGCCGGTACAACGCTTAACAACTACAACACCGGTCTGCCGCAATTCTCATTGGGAGGATCGCGGCGCCTGGTCGCGTACGGCACGAATGAGTTGCTGATGGACGAGTACTTCCTCTTCCAGTTGGGATACATCCGGGAAATGGCAAAGCTGCCACCGCTGCTGGGCAGCGGCGTGTATTTTCTCGGTTTGTATGAGGCGGCGCAGGTTTATGGTCCGCCGCACAGCATGATCAACCAGGCCTCGGGGTTTCCAACCGATGCCGCGGCCGGCATTGTGGTGAACACCATCTTCGGCCCGGTCGAGGCGGCGTACGCTTACGGCGACACCGGCCATCACAAGTTTTTCTTCCGCGTCGGCCGGCTGTTCTGATTACCTGGGACCAGCGCCAAGTGGGCCGTGGGGAGCGGCAGATATCTCTCAATTAAGCTGTTTGCAAACTGGCCATTTCGAGCGAAAATGCCACAGCGCTGTTCTACACGCCGGACGACCGCTCTACTGCAGTACACCGTCTCTGAGATGACCCGACCGGGAGGAGCCCGCCATGATTCGTCTCATCCGTGAGTTGCTACGGCCGTATCGCGGCAAGCTCCTGATCATTCTGGCAGCAATGCTGGTGGAGACCGTCATGAGCCTGGCCAGCCCGTGGCCGCTGAAGGTCATCATTGACAACGTCATCGACCATCGCAAGCTACCTCATGTGTTGGATGTCATTGTCCGACCTATGTTGGAGCATGGAAATAAGTTACGCGTGGCCGGACTGGCCGCGGCTGCGTTTATCGTGATTGCTCTCGTGGGTGCCCTGGCCAGCTATATCGATAACTATTACACCGAAAGCGTAGGTCAGTGGGTCGCGCATGATCTGCGCATGCGCACCTATCATCACCTCCAGCGGCTTTCGCTCGGTTTTTACAACACGCATCAGACCGGCACCCTGCTCAGCACAATCACCACCGATATCGAGACCATTCAGGATTTCGCCTCCTCCTCCACCCTCGACATCCTCATTGACATGCTGACGATTGTGTCGATGCTGGGGCTGATGTTCTGGCTCAACTGGGATTTCACGCTCATTGCCGTGGCGGTGACGCCTTTCATGCTGTTCTTCATTTCCCGCTTCAAGAAGGCGGTGAAGAAAGCGACGCACCAGGTTCGAAAGGAAGAGTCGGAAATCGTTGCAGTGGTGCAGCAAGGGCTGGAATCGATGCAGGTGATCGAGGCGTTTGGCCGCCAGGACATGGAGCAGCAGGCGCTGGCCGAAGTCAGCCGCGCTACCGTGAACGCCGCTCTCAAGGCCCGCAAGGTAAAGTCATTACTCTCGCCTATTGTCACCATCACAGTCGCATTCTGCACCGCAATCGTGCTGTGGCGTGGCGCAGCGCTGATCCTCGCTGGTGTAATGACAGTCGGCGCGCTGACCGTCTATCTTTCGTACCTGACGAAATTCTTCAAGCCGGTAAAAGACCTTGCCACCACCACGAACGCCATCGCGCAAGCCGCAGTCGGCGTCGAGCGCGTGCAGGCTATCTTGGAAACGGACACCATCCTTCCCGAGCGCTCCGACGCCTTTGAACCGCGCTTCTTGAAGGGCAATATCGATTTCGAACACGTTGCCTTCGGCTACACCGCCGACGCTCCCGTGCTCAAAGATGTGAACTTCAAAATTGAAGCGGGTCAGATGGTAGGCGTTGTCGGCCCGACCGGCAGCGGGAAGTCGACGGTCGTCAGCTTAATCCCGCGTTTCTATGATCCGACGGCGGGCTCGGTGAAGATCGACGGCCGCGATGTCCGCGGCTACAAAGTCAACCCTCTTCGCGAGCAGATCGGCTACGTCTTGCAGGACACGGTGCTCTTCCGCGGCACGATTCTGGAGAACATCGCCTTCGGCCGGCCTAATGCAACGCGGGAAGAGATCGTCGACGCCGCCCGGCTCGCCAATGCCGACGAGTTCATCCAGCGCATGCCGAAAGGTTATGACACCATGGTCGGCGAACGCGGCTCGACCCTGTCGGGCGGTCAGCGCCAGCGCATCGGCATCGCTCGCGTCATGGTCCGCAACAGCCCGATTCTATTGCTCGATGAGCCTACGGCAGCGCTGGACAGCGAATCGGAAAAGCTGGTTATTGAGGCGCTGGAACGCTTGATGAAGGGTCGAACGGTTATCACCATCGCCCATCGCCTCAGCACCATTCGCGATGCCAATAAAATTATCGTTATCAGCGGCGGTGTTGTGGCCGAGAGCGGCAATCACGATGAACTGATGACGCTGAACGGAATCTACGCTGGTCTGCATCGCACGCAGTTTGACTCGGCCACGGCGAAAGCATAATCATCTTCACCACGGGGACACGGAGAGCACCGGGAAAGGGAAGACCAAAATATCCAACTCCGTGTGCTCCGCGCCTCCGTGGTGAATTTTCGATAAGCAGTAGAGGGAGCCCTATGTCGCGCTATCTTGTCGTTCTTCCCGACGACTCCTCGCAGCCCATTCTCGACGCCATCAACCACGCCAAGAAATCTCTGCGCATAAAGATGTTTCTGTTCTCCGATCACCAGCTTCTTCATGCCGTGATCTCTGCTCATCGCCGCGGAGTGAAAGTGCGCATCATGCTGAATCCTGCGCGTCGCAGCGGCGAGAAAGAGAACAGCGAAACGCGCAAGCTTCTGACCGATGCGGCCATCGAGGTCATCGACAGCAACCCTGCCTTCGACGTCACTCATGAGAAGTCGATGGTTGTCGACGATCACACCGCTTTCATTCAGTCGCTGAACTGGGAGACGAAGAACCTGACCGAAACGCGCGACTACGCCGTCGTCACCTCGCACGCGCACGAAGTGAAAGAAGTCATTCAGTGCTTCGACGCCGACTGGGAGCGGCAGAAGTTCGAACCATGTGATCAACAGCATCTGATCTGGTGTATCGGCAATGGCCGGCAGAGGATCGGGCAATTTATTGACGAGGCGAAGCACTCGCTATGGGTGCAGAACGAGCGTTACCAGGACCCTGTCATCATCGAGCGCCTGGTGCGCGCCAGTGAGCGCGGTGTGAAAGTTCATGTCCTGGCCAGGCCGCCGCACAAGCTGAAGAAGGAGAAGCTGGTTGAAGCCGTCGGCGGCATGCGCATCATGGACGATGTTGGTATCAAGGTCCACAAGCTCAAAGGTCTCAAGTTGCATGCCAAGCTGCTGTTCGCCGACGGCGTCCGCGCCATCATTGGCTCGATCAACCTGGCCCCTGGAAGTTTCGACAGCCGTCGCGAGCTGGCCATCGAGGTCCGCGACCCGGAAGTCATGGACCGCCTGCATACGGTCGTGCATCACGATTGGAAGAATTCGCGGCCTCTGGATCTGAGCGACGAAGGCTTATTGGCGGAACTGGAAGACAAGGACAGCAACGTGATGGAGGACCTTGCCCTGGACCACGGCACGGACTGAGAGGGTTTATTTTTCCCACGCAAAAATGCGCTTCCAATCGTTCTTCATGCTGATGACGATCCAGCCCTTGGACTTTGCCTCGTCATAAAGCGCTTGCGTAAAGGTGCCGATGTCAGTTGACGGCAGGCCGTGCGCCGGTCCATAAGCATATTCACGCTGCGCATCGTCATGCAGCACAATCATCTCCAGGTTTGACCCGCCGCCGGCCTGCGTATACTCCAGCATCTGCTGGTCGCCGGTGGAGTTTCCAAATGCCGCTTTCGGATGACGGCCGATAAACAGATAGATGTCCTCAGGCTTACCGGCAAAATTGTTGTTCAAAAGCCCCTTTGCCGGCCTCACCAGAATTCCCTGGCCTTCCTGGTTGTAGGTGTACTGTGTCTCGACCGCTGAGCCAATGATCTGCTGCCGGGCGATGCCGTACACCGGCTCGGCATAGGAACGCACAAAATCCTGGCCGCCTCCGGTCACGATGTAAGTCTGGTACCCGTTCGCGCGAAGATACCGCATCGTTTCCAGCATCGGCTGGTAAATGAGATCGGTATAGGGGCGATGCCAGCGTTCATCTCTTGCTTTGCTCAGCCAATCCTTCGCGATGTTTTGGAATGCTTCCGTGGACATTCCTGTATGCGTAACCACGAAAATCTCTCCGAACTCCTTTCCCGTGAACTTCGACATCGCAGCCTGGTCTCCAGCAATGATCGACTTGAACGGCTCGCTTGTCTTCCACTCGGGATGCTGAGGCGCAAGCTCCTTAATTCGCTCGAAGGCGAAGATCATCTCCGTATACATCGGATGCTCGACCCAGGTAGTGCCGTCCTGATCGAAAGTCGCAAAGCGTTCCTCAGGGGGCACATAATTCGCGCTGCCCTGGTCCGTAGTCGCGCGCACGAAGTTGAAGATGGCTTGCTTGGCAGGGCCGTCGTTCCAGGAAGGCAGCGGATCGCTTTGCGCCGCCGCGAAAGCGGCGAGGAGCAGGGCGCAGAGGATCAATCGAACGGAAGCGAAGCACAGTTTTCCTGAATGTCTCATGATGAGAAATCCTCACCGCCAACATATTAGCGAACTGCTGCGCCTTGTTAGAAGGAAGCTTCTACTCCTATCAGCGGCACCGTTTGCATCAGGTGCAGGTCTTTCCTCCCTTCAATCGGCATGTGGCGTATTTCGTCAGAGCGGGAAGGAAGATAGCAAGGTAGCAGGGCGATGTCGTCTTGATTGAGGTCAGCCGGCAGTTGCGTGGTTCGGTTGGAGCACCTTCTTCAGTAGTGCGGACTACTTCTTACCACGATAGAGTCCCGCGATACCGAACGTATACGGCGTCCACGATGCTTCAATGAAACCTGCCTCGCGCATGCGTTGCAGCATTTCCTCCGGAGAAGGAAAGCGCAGGACCGATGCCGGCAAATAGGAGTATGGCCCACGCACTCCGGAGATGACGTTCCCGATTGCCGGCAGCACGCGGCGAAAGTACACGCGATAGATCTCCCCCAGCAGACCCTTCGGCTCGCCGAAATCAAGAATGGCAACCTCTCCTCCCGGTGCAAGCATGCGATAGATCTCTTGGAGCCCCCGATCGTAATTGGCCAGGTTGCGGAAGCCGAAGGCCGTCGTTACCAAATGAAACTTGCCGGAGCTGAAGGGGAGGTTCAAGGCATCGGCTTCAATCCAGCGAACGTTTCGACGGCCCGACTTCTGACGAGCGCGCACCAGCATGGCGTGAGAAAAATCCGCTCCGAACAAGGTGCCGCTTGGCATGCGGCGCTGCAATGCGAATGTCATGTCGCCCGTGCCGCAGCATAGATCCAATACCTGAACACCGGGACGGCGCAGCAGGTCGGCAAAGGCGCGTGCCGTGCGGTTCCACCACAGTCGATCGACGTTCATCGATAGCACGTGATTCAGCAGGTCGTAACGCGGCGCGATGGAGGTGAACATCTCGCGCACTGCCGCCGAGGCTGAGGCTTCGTCGCGCGCTCCAGTAGGCACCGCGCCTACAATGCGCTCCGTACTTTTCTGTGATTTCAATTCCGTGGACACTCTATGCCTTCGACATTTGCGTGATCTGCTTCACGGCCGTGATCACGGTTTGCGGGGGCACATTGTTAACGATCCGAACCTCTCCGATTGCGCTCGGCAGGACAAAATGTGGCATGCCGCCAAGCGTCTTTTTGTCGGCGAGGAGCCGCCTCACAATGCGCTTTCCGTCGACCTTTACCGCAGGCAGTGGACCGTAATCTTCTACCAGAGAGATGATGCGTTGTGATGCTTCCGCATCGGTCACGCCCATGTCTGTGCCGATCAAACTGGCTGCGATCATCCCCCAGCCTACCGCCTCGCCGTGGAGCAGCTGTGTATAGTTGGTCTCCGACTCCAGGGCATGACCGATGGTATGCCCAAAGTTCAAAATGCGACGCTCACCGCCCTCGCGTTCGTCGGCGCTCACGACATCGGCTTTTACACGAATGCAGTCGGCAATTAACGTTTCCAGCAACCCTCCGTCACGTCGCAGCAACGCTTCACGGTGTGTCTCCATCGATTCAAAGATCGCCGGATTACGAATTACGCCGTATTTCATGGCCTCGAACAGGCCCGAGCGGTACTCGCGTTCTGGCAGCGTAGTGAGCGCGTCGGGATCGACGAGCACCGCCAATGGCTGATGAAAAGTTCCGAGCAGGTTCTTGCCTGCCTTCAGATTTACTCCGGTCTTGCCACCGATGGCCGAATCCACTTGTGCCAGCAATGTGGTAGGAAGCTGCACGACGGGAATTCCACGCATGTAAACAGAGGCGAGAAAGGCGCCGACGTCCCCCACCACTCCGCCACCCAAAGCAAGCAGAACCGAGCGCCGGTCGGCGCCAAGACCAACCAGCTTCGCCGCCAGCTTCTCAAGCTCGGCCAGAGTCTTTGAGCGCTCGCCATCGGGCATGACGATCATCTCAACCTTGCGCTTAGCTTTTTTGAAGCCTCGCTCCAGACTGGCCGCGCAATGCTTTCGTATTGGCGGAGCCGTCAGCACAAAGAGGCGCGCATCGTCCGGGATAAAATCACGCAACGTCGCACCGGCGGAACGAAGCAGCCCGCCTTCGACCAGCACTTCATACGAGCGCGATTGAGTTTGGACAGGAATGCGAATCAAGGCTCTAGTGTAATGGATGAAACCGGGATGTGAGTGAAGAGGCGTTTCTGGAGGTGCGCCGTTGCCGGCTTTTTCAGCCTTGTCATCATGAGGAGGGCTTCAGCCGGCGAGGAGTCTGCGTTTCAATACAGTAAATATTTCACCCGAAGATCCGTGAAGTCATCGAGCTTGTCGCGCCAGTCGGCGGCGATGCGGTTGGGATCTTCACCGGCCTGCAACGCGGCGAACACCGCCTTGTTTGCCAGCAACGTGTTCATCTTGTTCATGTCGTAGCCAAGCGGGTACAGCTTATGCAGCGCGGCAGCGAGCTCAATTCCCAGCTCCGGAGCGTCAAGTTGATCGCGGTTGGTCACGATGATGTTCACGCCGTAACAGTCACGGCGAGCGAAGAGGCCCGCGGTGGGAGTGAACGTTGTCGGCACGAAGCGAACTCCGGGAATCTCACGCGCATTCAGGTAGCCGGCCAGCTCCTTCGCGATGAAGTACGGCGAGCCGATCACCTGGAATGGCATATCGGTTCCGCGTCCGACGGAGACGTTCGTGCTCTCGATCAGCGCCACCGCCGGGTACAACGTAGCCTGCTCGAGGGTGCGAAGGTTGGGCGAGGGGTTTACCCAGGTCGCACCGGTTGAGTCGAACCAGTCGCCGCGCAGCCAGCCGCGCATGGGAATAACCGTCAGGTCGGCGTCGATGTGCTTCTCATCATTGAACAGCTTTGCCAACTCACCCATAGTCATCCCGTGCCGCACGGGAAGAGGGAAGTAGTTGACGAAGCTTTCCTGCCCGGCATCGGATATTGGTCCCTGAACATAGGCGCCGGTGATGGGATTGGGGCGATCGAGCACCACGATGGGTTTCTTCGCCTTGGCGGCGGCTTCGAGGAAATATCCCAGCGTCGTTTCGTAGGTGTAAAAGCGCGCTCCAGCGTCCTGGAGGTCGAAGACAATCACGTCGAGCTTGCGAATGACGTCCATCGGCGGACGGCGCTTGGCGTCACTCTCGCCGTAGACGCTGTAGATCGGCACACCTGTGATGCCGTCCTTGGAATTGCCGATCTCCGTTGTATCGGCGGTACCCTGCGGGCCGTGCTCCGGGGTGAAAATCGCCTCCAGCTTGATACCCGGCGCTTGCCAGATAACGTCGATGGTGCGCTTGCCGCGGCTATCGAGACCGGCCTGGTTCGTCACCAGCCCTACACGAGGCGTCGTTACGTTGGGAACTTTCAGCGGATCGAATTTGCGTTCCTCCAGCGCATCAATGCCGAGCAGCACCTTGCCATTGCGAACCAGGATCCGGCGCGCCGCCATCTGGGTTTCGTTGTAGCCGGTGATGCGCGCCAGCCGCGTCTTCTGCTCTTCAGTAGGATCGAGGTTGAGGGCGGCGGCGACTGCGGTCGCAATTTCCGTCCGAAGGCCGATCACGTTGCCGTCCTTCACCAAGGTTGAGTTCGTGAGCAGGATGATGTAGGTGTTCGTCGTCGGGTCGATCCACAACGACGTGCCGGTAAAGCCGGTATGTCCGAAGGAGCCCACGGGAAGCAGTTCTCCGCGATTGGACGAGAATGGCGAGTCAATGTCCCAGCCAAGCCCGCGTACGTTGGCCATGTTCGCCGGCTGCTGTGGCGTCGTCATCTTCTCTACGATCAGGGGCGAGAGGATGGGGGCGCCGCCGTTCAGGATGCATTGGGCGAACTTGGCGACATCATCGGCGGTGGAGAACACCCCGGCATCGCCGGAGACTCCGTTCATCTGGCGGGCGGTTGGATCGTGGACTGTGCCGCGCAATGTCTGGCCGGTGTGCTCGTCGCGCTGCGTGGCCGCCGTTCGCGGCCCCCAGGAGGCGGGAGGGTTGAAGCGCGTCGAGGACATTCCTAAGGGGCCGAAGACGTACGTCTGAGCGTACTGGTCGAGCGGCATGCCGCCGACCTTCTCTACCAGTTCGCCGAGAACCACGAAGCCCACATCGCTATACAGGAATGTCGAGCCGGGAGGATTGACCAGCTTCGCGGCATTGGCGCGACTGTAGCCTTCCGCTGTCCCATTCCACGGCTGCTTGAAGTCGAGGTCGGCAGGCAAGCCGGAATAGTGCGTAAGCAGCATGCGGATGGTCACGTCCTCTTTGCCGTTCTGGGCAAAGTCGGGAATGTACTTGGCGATCGGATCATTGAGCTTGATCTGGCCGAGTTGCTCCAGGCGCATGACACAGGTTGTCGTGGCGACGACCTTGGTGAGCGAGGCGAGATCAAAGATCGTGTCGACCGTCATCGGCTCTGGATTCGGGGCAGCGGTGCGATTGCCGAATGCCTTCCGATAGACGACTGAGCCGTTGTGAGCCACGAGCAACACCGCGCCTGCCGTGTTGTTGTTGGCGATGCCATTCTTGATGATTGCGTCAAGCGCGGCGAAGCCGGTCGGAGCTTCGCCGGCGGGCTTGGCAGGCGCGGGCGTTCCCACGCTCGGCGGTTGCGATGTGTCCGTTGCCGCGCCCGCAGCCTGAGGTTTTGTATTCTGGGGCGGTGCTGACTTCTGCGCCAGAACAATGACGCCGGCGAGGAGGACGAAGCAGACAGAGACCAGCACGATGGCTGGCCGGCGCAGACGCGGGCTCAAGAAAACCTTTCCAGAAGAGATTGTGACCCGCAGTTATGCGGGAAAGCTATTATAAGTTGCGCTGTGCGTCCGCTGCACGGAAGAGGATTCTTGGATCGATCATCGCAAGACATAGTCTCACCGCGTCCCGCATTCGCGAAGCAGGAGCAACAGTTCGCGCGCGCATTCGCTCTCCTGCGCGACGCCATTTTGCAGCGCACATTTCCAGGCGCCGCGTTGGCAGTCACGTATCAGGGCGATCTGATTGCTTCGCAGGGCTTTGGACAGTTTACCTACGAGGGCAATTCGCCTGAGGTCCATGCGGACACAATCTTCGATCTGGCCTCACTGACCAAGGTCGTAGCTACTACGCCGATTGCGATGCTGCTGCATGAGCGCGGCAAACTCGACCTCGACGAGCCACTCGCCAGGACGATGCCTGAGTTCGTCTCAATGGCGCCCAAGCATCAGCAGTCACAGCGAGCAGCGGTGACCATTCGCATGCTGCTCGCCCATTCCAGTGGATTGCCTGCCTACGAAAGGCTGTACGAATTTGCCAACACCCATCGCGACCTGGTCCATGGAGCAATGACGGCTCGGCTCACCGCAGCTCCCGGCACACGCGCCGAGTATAGTGACGTCGGTTTCATCCTCCTGGGCGAGGTGCTGGCCAGCAAAGCCGGCCTGCCGCTCGATCTATTCGCACGCCAGGAGATCTTCACGCCATTGGGGATGTCGCGTACGCGTTTCAAGCCGCCGGCGGAGTGGAAATCGGAAATGCCTCCCACGGAAAACGACGAGAAGTTTCGCGGACGCGTGATTCAAGGCGAGGTCAATGACGAGAACGCATACGTGATGGCGGGAGTTGCCGGACATGCGGGTGTCTTCGCGTCCGCTACCGATCTATCGCGCTTTGCCGAATGCATGTTGCGGGGAGGGTCGCCGATCCTGAGGCATGAAACCGTGAAGCTGTTCACCCAGCGCGAATCCTCGCCGCTTGGCACTACCCGGGCACTGGGTTGGGATACGCGTTCACGACCGGAATCGTCTTCCGGCCGGTTCTTCTCGCCCACGGCATTCGGACATCTCGGCTTCACCGGCACATCTTTGTGGATCGATCCCGACCGCAAACTGTCCGTGACTCTGCTGACCAACCGGACGTGGCCCGATCGCGCGTCCCAGGACATTCGGCAGCTTCGTCCGGCAGTTCATGACGCCATTGTCGAGGCGCTGGAAGGGAAGTGAAATTGGCCTGCGCGTGAAAATCGCGGTACGCCATCTTGCGCCGCCGAACCTGAAGGCCGGCAGAATCAACCCTGATATGTACTCTTCGGCGTCTGCCCTCATCTAATCCTTGTAGGGAAAGTTTTTGGGAGGTTAACTTGGCATTAAGCGCCGCTTGGCAAAATTGGCGTTGGACCGAGAGGACTCCGATGCGCCGCTGGTACGTGCCACTCACACTCTTAGGACTGGGAAGCATAGGCGCGCTCTTGATGAGCGAGCGAGGACGGGCTGCACTGCGCGCCTTGTTTGAACGTTTCCAAGAGGCTCCGGAGAAGCTGCTGGAGATCAACGACACTCTTCAAGCCGAGTTGGATCATATCCAGATGACGCTCGATCAGATTGCCGAGTCGCTGGATCTTAATCCTGAACTCGGACATTGATTGTCGAACAGGTCGATATTACGCGGCAGGGTCCTCCCGCGCTGGATCTGCCAGCGCCTGGCCCAGTTATTGCTCGAACAGTTCCTGTAACCAGCTCTCGATCGTCATCCGCATCTCCGTAACATGCCCCTCGAAAAAATGATCGCCGGGCACAAACACTAACTCCTTCGGCTCGGCAGCCTGTGCGACAACTTCCTCCAACGCCGCATGCGGACCGTATTGATCGCGGTCACCGCTGACAAAAAGCTTTGGCTTGTGACATTCGCGCAGAAAGGAATACGAGTACAGGCGGCCCTCCGCCTCTACCGGCGTGCCAATCGAAATCAGCGCCTTTACATCGGGGTCGGGACAGGCGGCAAGCAGTCCGGTGGCGGAGCCAAAAGAAAATCCCGCGAAAATCATGGGCAGATGATACTCGTGCTTTAGCCATGCGAGGGCGGTTTGGACATCTTCGATCTCGCCGCGCCCTTCGTCGTGTTTTCCGCCGCTCAATCCGGTACCACGAAAATTGAAGCGCAGCACTGGAAAGCCGAATGAGTTCAGCGCTTTCATCGCATGGAAGACGACCTTGTTGTGCATTGTCCCGCCGCCCAGCGGATGCGGGTGACAGACCAGCCCTGCGTGAGTTGCAGCTGGAGTGCCGGCGTTGAGCAGCGCCTCAAGGCGGCCGGCCGGGCCCTCCAGGAAGAATGAACGGATTGCAGGCTGCGAGATCACGAATTGTCCTTCCATCGGGAATGTTGTTTTTTCACCACAGAGACACGGAGAACACAGAGAAAAAGGAATACGAAAACCTCTGTGTCTCTGTGGTGAACTACTGCTTTGAAAAGGCAGGAGCGCGGCCTCACGCCAGAAAAGCTTCAGCCCCGCGGGCTCGCTATTCACCGCGGGGCTTAAGTGGCCGTGATGTCTCCACCACTGAGCCGTAGATAATCTACCTCAGTTCGGGTCATTGTGTGTCAAAGTTGCGCAAAAAAGTCGCGTCATTTCATGTCATCGCGCAGCTGCCGAAGTCACCGCGTGATGCGGCAGTGTCTCGGGCATCTCGGAAACGTTCCAAGCCCATGCGGCAAGCAGGGCTGCGCCTTCGTTGATCTGAACGGGGATCACTTTGTCGAAGGTGTCGGTCTGGCTGTGATGCGCCTCGCGATAATGCGCGGGAAGCTGCACGCAGAAGTAAGCCGGGACGCCTTCTTCGAGGAAGGCAACGTGATCGGAGGAACTGAAATAACGATCACTCAGCGGCTCCAGCTGGAAGACGTCCTGGAGAGGCTTGTAGATTTCCTGCATCAGAGGAACGGTTTCGGACAGGTTCTCGAGGGCGATGCTGAACACTTTTCTCGTTCCCGTGTCGTGAACCAGTACCGCGTCCATCTTCGGTACCTCTGACGCATGCTGGCGCAGAAACGTCTCCACCCCAACGCCACCTTGTTCTTCGCCGGTGAAGAGGACGAAGGTGATCGTCCGCTTCGGCTTCCAGCCGAGTGCCTTCAGCGTGCGCGCCGCTTCCAGCGTGGCCATCGCGCCGGTGCCGTTATCGAGCGCGCCCTGCCCCAGGTCCCACGAGTCCAGATGGCCGCCGATGATGACGCGCTCGTCAGGGCGCTCGCTGCCCTTGATCTCCGCGACTGTGATGGACGCCGGAACCGGCTTGTCGGTGAACGAATCCTTCAGGTTGAACTTCATCGTGACCGGCCCGGCCTGGAGCAGGCGATAGAGCAGGGAATAGTTCTCGTGCGTCATGAAAGCGAGGGGGACTTGTGTCTGGTTATAGCGCGGAAAGCCGCCGCCCATGTTGTAAAGGCTGTCGGTCTTGCCGCTATCTAGTATGACCAGCGCCGGCCCCTCGGCTTCAATCAGCCGCAGCAGTTGAATGCGATCCTTGTAGGTCATGCCACCTTCGGCCTTGCCCTGCGACGGAGGAATCACGGCGTCGTATGCGTTGGCGGGATTGGGATCCAGCTTCGAAAGGTCCGCGGGGTTGCGCATGACGATCATGCCCTTCAGCTTGCCTTTGTACTGATCGAAGTCGGACATCTTCTCCACGTTCAGAGCAATGACGTTGCCACTGACCTCCGCGTCGGTGCCTTTACTCCACCCGAAGGCGTGAATGCCTAAGCGTTGCTGAATGGGACTGGTGATCTCGGCCGTCTCCAGTCCGCGGGTCCAGCCATGATCGATTTGCGTCGTCTCCAGGTGCGCGTCCACGCCGTAGTCCTGAAAGCGCTTGCGCGTCCACTCGCTGGCCGCCTGCATCTGCGGCGAGCCGGTGAGGCGCGGGCCGATCTGCGTGGTGAGATACTCCAGATTCTTCATCAGTTCGGAGTGGGCCTTCACCTCCTCGGCGATCTTCTGATCGGCCGCTTCCATTGCCTGGCGATAGGCGTCACGCTGTTGGGGAGTTCGCTGCGGCTCGGGAGGCGAAGTTTGTGAAACGGCTCGTGGGCACAGCGCAAAGCTGAACAGGATCAAGGCGAAAGACGCCGGCAACCGGCGACAAAGTGGAGTCATTCAGGCTTCCTCGGATGAAATCAGCAGGAACCTTGATAATAGCGGCTGCTTCACACTTTGTGCCACTCTTCGGCGGTCTATCGGGATGAGTGGACAAACGCTTTTGTCAGATCGCCCAATTCCTGCGATCAACAAAGGTTGGCGGCTCATAGGTCTTGCCGCGTGCCAGCTGCCGGTCCTCACGTTTCGAGCTCCACAGCAGGATGGGCCCGGTGACGGCTCGCACGGTGCGGGTGGCAGCACCGAACTCCGTCTCGATCTCCCGGCGCAAGTCGCGAATCCTGGCGGCGATCGCGCTGTTGGTCCGCTTCAGGCGCTTTTCCATGGCCCAGAGCGCCGCGTTATAGGTCGTCCGCAGCTTTACAGTTTCATTGGCGACACGCTGACGGACGCGGAGGTCAGGATGGTCGTGATACCGCTTCCAGCCCTGGAAAATGGTGTCGCAGATGCGAAACAGGCTCGGGCCATTGCGTTCAAAATCGAAGCGGAAGGCCCAGTCGAGCAGGCGCTTGGAATCGTCGCGTGAAATTGCGGCGTGCTGGAAGTTGAACTTGTATTGGCCGTGAATGTCGGCAAGATCGACATCGTCGAGCATTCTCCCCTCGCGCTGCATCTGTTCGAACAAGGGCGTTCCGGGCACCGGAGTGTAGAGCATGAACTGGTGGAAGTCGGTCCCATGGGCGACGGCATGCTCGATCTCTTCGCGCAGGTTCTCCGGAGTGTGATGCTCCAGCCCAACGATGGTCGATCCCAGCAGCTTGATACCATGTTGGCGCAACTCGGCGGCAAGTGTCCGCGTGTCGGTATCGCGCAGCTTGACATATGACGATTGCGGCGACTCCAGTCCCATCCAGATCCACGACACGCCGAGCTCCACCAGTTCCTCGATGCGGTATTTGCGGATTGCATTGGCCGACGAGAAGACGTATAGCGACCAGCTTTTATGCGCCTGCTTCATGCGCGCCAGCAGCTGCATGGCTCGCGGCCGGTTGAGCAAAAAGTTTTCGTCCATCATGAAGAATGAACAGACCTTCATGGAAGCTTCCATCCGCTCCATGACGTCGAACAGCTCGTCTCCCGACTCATAGAAGTTGCGGCTTTTTCCCTTACCGCCGAAGAATGCCGAGGTCGTGCAGAAGTTACATCCCATGGGACAGCCCACCGACGGAATGATGGTTGCCGCGGTATCGCGCGGATCATCAGGAACTCTCATTCCCAGCACTCGCATGCCGAAGCCGGAGAGGATCTCGGGATGAGCAATCGGGCCGGCCGGATCTTCGCCGAGGTAACGCCGCATCCAGGCGATGCCTTCGCCGCGCACCACGTAGTCAGCATCGATTAATTTGTCGAGGCCCGGAATTGCGGCAACGTGTCCGCCGACGAGGATGGTCGATTGGGGAGAGAGTCGGCGCACGCGGCGGCACATCTCGCGCACCTTGCCGAAATTGGGGATGATGCCGGAGATGCCGACAATGTCGTATTCGGCCGACGTAAGTTCATGCTCGAAACGCTCCAAAGTGGGGAAGTCGAGTAGCGTGCTGGGAGCGGAGAGGTTATGTTGGATCATCATCAATCCCCAGGAGCGATGGAACATGCGTAGCGAAAAACTGCCCTGTTCGCGCGTGACCTGGTTGTGATACAGCTCCATGGGATTGATGACGCGGCTGCCGAATTCGTCGTCGCGCGCGTAGGGCCCGAAGACCGAGCTCAAGAGCACGCGGGCCTGAGTGCCTTTGGGATGTTGCGGGATCACATCCTCTGCAACGGTGGAGATCATGAAGCCATCATAGGAAGGACGCGCGCCGGGGTTCCGTGATATGTGTAACGTTTTAGCGCGAAATGACAGAACTATTACATACCCTTCTTATTTCGGAGAAACAAAGCAGCAACGCTCGCGAATGCCATTCATAGGGAACCGGGAACACCGCGAAATTAATCCGTGGCTGATTGCCATCGCCGTCATGTCGAGCACTTTTATGGAGGTGTTGGACACGACGGTGGTCAATGTGTCGCTGCCGCACATTGCCGGCAGCCTCTCGTCGACCAATGACGAAGCCACCTGGACGCTGACGTCGTATCTCGTCGCCAACGCGATCATCCTTCCGATGACCGGCTGGCTCGCCGGCCGCTTCGGACGCAAGCGCCTGCTGATGATGTCCGTCACCGGCTTTACTGTGGCATCGTTTCTCTGCGGGCTGGCCCCCAGTTTGCCTTTCCTCATCATTTGCCGCGTTATCCAGGGAGCGTGCGGCGGCGGGCTGCAACCGCTTTCACAAGCGATCCTGATGGAGTCGTTCCCGGCGGAGAAGC
>DATFSK010000050.1:0-4726 GCA_035262645.1 Terriglobales bacterium | reverse complement strand
CACCAGCAGCGGCGCCGGACGATACTTCTCTCCCAGGCTTTTATGCAGATACTCGAGAATGTGCAGCCGTGTATCGAGCCCCACCAGGTCCACCAGTTCAAACGGGCCCATGGGGTGGTTCAATCCCAGCTTCAGCGCTTTATCAATGTCCGCCGGCGAGGCAATTCCCTCCTGCAGCATGTAGAACGCTTCGTTCCCGATCATGGCGTTGATGCGGCTGGTGATGAACCCCGGCGCCTCTTTGATCACCACCACTTCCTTCCCCATGCGGCGTCCGACTTCGGCGGCCGTGGCCATGGTATCGTCATCGGTCTCGAGGGCTCGGACCACCTCGAGCAGCTTCATCTTGTGCACGGGATTGAAAAAGTGCATGCCAATACATTTCTTCGCCCGATAGGTCACGCTGGCGATCTCGGTAATGCTCAACGACGATGTGTTCGAGGCCAGAATCGTGCCCGGACGGCAGATCTTGTCGAGCAAGGTGAAGATCTCAATCTTCGACTCCATCTCCTCAGGAACCGCTTCGATCACCAGATCGGCCTGGCGCGCCGCTTCTTCCACGCTTCCCGCATACTCCAGCCGTTTAAAGGCCGCATCGGCCTCGCCAGCCGCCACTTTCCCCAGTTCGACCGCCTTGTCGAGATTGCTGCGGATTTCGCTCTCGGCGTTGCGCAAGGCGTTGGGCAGCAGGTCTTCGAGGACCGTCCGGTAGCCGCCCAGCGCGGCCACATGCGCAATCCCCCGTCCCATGATGCCCGCGCCGATGACCGCTATGGTCTTGACCTCGGCCACCGCTAAGCCCCTTTCTCGACTTGCGCCAGGACGCTGGAGAAATTGTTCGCGGCGGCCCGCAGACTCTCGGCCAGGCGTTTGCGCTCATCCGCCTCCAGCCCCGGAACCGAGGCGCTGATGCGTCGCAGTGTGGTGTTGACATCGTCAATGTAATTAATCAGGCGGATAAGCTCTCCGGTAGCGGACATAAATGCTCCTCGGCCTGCCGCGGAGTGCTCAGTCGAGCCGGAATGGGCAGGCGAACCGTCTATTCTCAATGCGGCGAGGGAATTAGTAAAGCAGCCGTCAGCTTTCAGCCATCAGCAATCTGTCAGTCTAGTTTTCCTTATGACGGCGTCCTCGTCCTTGTCTTTGCCAGACGTGACTGCTTCTCTTGATGAGGTCATTCCGAGCATCGCGCGGGCTCCAGTACGCACCAACGCCCCTTCATCCCCAACCGCTGGTCCCATGAATGCTGAGTGTTGATTACCGGTTGCGGACAACTGACTGCTGACCCCTACCGCGAGAAATACCCCGTCTTCGCGTGCACCGACAGCCCCGGAGCCCTGGGCCGGATCACGATCTTGCGGAACGTATCGTCCTTCAGCGGATTCGTCGGGTAGTACGCCAGCTCATACGACGACCGCAGCTCCTCGGCGATCTGCCGGAAGTAGGTGTGCGGATCGGTTGTCTCGGCATCAATCTGCGCGCCCCCGGTCTCTTTCGCGATGCGCTCCATCACGCGAATTCCGTACTTGTTGCGCGCGGTCAGCTTGCCGTGCTGTTTCTCCGTGTAGCGGATGGTGTAGACCAGCACGTTGGCGGCCTGCGCGGCCTCGATGGTGGTCATCATGTCATGCGAACTGGAATTGTCTTCTCCGTCGCTGAACACCAGCAGCGCCCGGCGCCCGCTCTGGTCTGCCAGCTTGTCGGCAACCGGATAGTAGATCGCATCGTAAAAGGCCGTGCCCAGGTCGCGCGACTCCTTTGGCCCCAGCTCCGGAAAGTGCCGTTCGCCATGATCGAATTGCTCGAGTCCTTCCAGCAGATCAGCGGGAGACTGTGAGAAATCGCTCACCAGCCGCAGCCGGTTCGCAAAGCAAACCATAAACGCCCGGTCCTTGGGCCCCAAGACTTCCTTTAGAAAAACTTCCAGATCGTGCTGGTGCTGCCTGGAGAAGCGGTTCTGGCTGCCGCTCGTATCGACGATCAATCCCAGCGTGAGAGGCACATCGGCGCTGCGCGCGAAAAAGGATATCTTCTGCGGCACCGCATCTTCGAAGACTTCAAAATCGTCGCGGGTGAGGTTGTCGACCAGCGCGCCGCGCCCGTCGCGGGCGGAAAAGGCGACGTTCACCAGCTTCACGTCGACGCGAATCGGCTCCTGCGCCGTGCACAGCAGCACAATGAGCGCGAACCCGGCGAGAACGATGCTGCGCATGTCCTTCCCCAGTACCTCTACGCTGCGGCGGCTTTCCAAGTTCCCTAGTTTTATTAACACTTTAGCCAGATGCTGTTTATTCTTGGATGTGAAATATACAAGATTTTCATTTGTCAATCCCCGCCCGATTGAATCTAATGAGATACATGGCAGACAAAGCACTGAAGCAATATCTCTTTGCCAGCGACTTCGATCAGACACTGACCTTCAACGACTCCGGGTACGTGCTCAGCGAACTGGTCGGCATTCCTCCCGACGAGTTCGAGCGCAAGGCGCGTGGCATGGCCAAGCTCAACCTGGTGCAGCAGGGAGCGGAGCTCGCTTATCTGTTGCTGCATGATCCCGAATTCCGCTCCCGCGTGCGCAAGGAGCATCTCTACGAGGTGGGCAAGCGCATCCGTTTGAAAGAAAACATCGACCTGCTCTTCCAGATTCTTGACAATGGAATTGAAGGCTATCACTTCGATTTCTACGTGCTGTCGGCAGCGCCGGTGGAAGTGATCCGCTCGGCGCTGGAGGGCATCGTCCCGCCCAGCCATATCTACGGCACCGAATTCCGCTACACCGAGACGGGCGAAATCGACAGCATCGTGCGCGCCACGGCAGGTTACGGCAAAGTCGCCGTGCTTGACCAGCTGCAGGCGGAGCACAAGATCGGCCCCGATCACATTATCTACAGCGGCGACGGCAGTTCCGACCTGCACGTCATGCTGCATGTCAACGTGCGCGACGGCTACACCATCGCCGTCTCGGGCGCCAAACACATCTCGCAAGTAGCCAAGCGAACTGTTATCAGTACCAACGCGCTCGCCGTGCTGGCTCCGATCCTTGAGGAAGTCGTCGGCTGGTCGCGGCTCCGGATTCGCAACTTCTTCGAGTCCTACGGCATGCTGATCCAGGAGTGGGACCGCGTACGCACCGACTGGCTAACCATGCGTCCCACCGACGCCCGCATAGCCGAAGCCGCCACCGCCGAGTAAGACAATTCACGCGCGGGCGGGCACCCCGCCCGTCCCGCCTGCACAACTCACGCAGGGACCGCCCCCGCCCGGACGGCCGTCGAGGTTTTCGCCGTTCGCTCTAGTGGTCAGGATCGACCTCTGCGGCGATAATATTCCCGTGCTGCGCGACAAAAACCTCATCCCCCTCTCTCACCAGCATCAGCACGCGCTCGCGCTCTGCGTGCGCATCGATCGCGGAACGCAAAGCGAAAACACCGCCGTTGAACCCTGGCTGGCGGAGATCCAACAGATCTTCGAGCAGGAAATCCAGGTTCACTTCTCCGCCGAAGAGAAAGTCCTGTTCCCCGCGGCAGAGCAATTCGCCGACCTCGAAGCCCTGGTTCGCGAACTGCGGGACGAGCACCGGAGTCTGCGCGACTTTTTCTCCCGCGCCTCCAAGCGCACACTCGACCAACCCGGGTTGCGCGAGTTCGCCGCCAGCCTTTCCCGGCACATCCGCAAGGAAGAACGCCAGCTCTTCGAAGGCCTGCAGCAACACCTGAGCGCACAGCAACTAGCAACCATGGGAAGGCAACTGGACCAGGAACTGGCGGCAGCCTCCAAGACCTGCCTTCTGCCGAACGAGGCGACCCGGCTGCGCGCAAAGTAGTTCGGCAGCCCATTCTGGGAAAAACAGCGATGGAGGACAGGCATCCCCGCTCGCCCGGCGGCAAACGCGCGGATCCTTCTAATAACTCTAAGCTTCGACATAATGCAGACGACCCAGGGGTGACACCAGGATCAGTCCTGGAGGATCGCCCGAGCTTATCCCAGCGTGCGCCGGGAGCACCGCAGCGACGCGACCAGTTCCCGGAGGGACGGCCGAATCTCAGACCCAGAAATGGAGTGGCTGGGTCCCGGCAGCCGGACACGCGAACGCCCATACCCAGAGGGTCCACCCCTGAATCCTCCGCTGCCGTACCTTCATCTAGCCATTGTGATTCAAGACAACGTACTTCCGATTTCTGATTCTTCTGACGCCACGGTGCAACACGCGCGCGGGGGCACGCGCGAGGATGTCGATTTGCTCGACGCCTATTCGAACGCGGTGGTCAGCGCCGCTGAAAAGGTCAGCCCCTCGGTGGTCAAGATTGATGTCACGCAGACCGCCGAACGCAGCCGCTCCGGCGAACCGCGCGAGCGGCAGGGCGGCGGCTCGGGCTTTATCTTTACGCCCGATGGCCTCCTTCTCACCAACAGCCACGTGGTGCACGGCGCGCACCGCATTGACATTTCCCTTGCCGACGGCCGACGCTTCCCGGCTTCGGTGATCGGCGACGATCCCGCGACCGACCTTGCAGTTATCCGCATTGACGCGCCGCAACTCGCGCCCGCCACCCTGGGCGACTCGCAGAAGCTGCGCGTGGGACAACTGGCCATCGCGATCGGTAACCCTTATGGCTTTCAGTACACCGTCACAGCGGGCGTAGTGAGCGCGCTCGGCCGCTCGCTGCGTTCCTACTCCGGGCGGCTGATTGACGACGTGATCCAGACCGACGCCTCTCTCAATCCC
>DATFSK010000049.1:0-67610 GCA_035262645.1 Terriglobales bacterium | reverse complement strand
CTTCCCGTGCTATGCAAGCCCTGCACCGGGGTGTATACTTCGGGACGCCGTTTTTCAGTGCGCCATCTTCGTCCTCAGGTTGCTTTCTCAGGCCCAATAATATTTTCGCGTTGTTCCTCTGGTTCTGGGCACAAATATCCGAATTCCGGTGTCTAACCTACCAGGGATTTCTTCGGGAGAACAGGTATGTTTGAAGACAGCCTTATGGAATCGGGCGGCAAGATCAAAACCAAGCGTGGGGCGACGACCATTATCGCGTTCATTCTTGAGGTTTTATTCCTCATCGTATTGGTGCTGTTGCCGCTGATCTTTACCGAGGCGCTGCCGACCAAGCAGCTGATGACAATGCTGACGGCGCCGCCGCCGCCACCCCCGCCGCCTCCGCCGCCTGCGGCAGCTCCAGTGGTGGTCAAGAAAATTCAAAGTGAATTGGACAATGGCCAGCTTCGTACCCCCACCGCCATTCCAAAGAAAATTCAGATGCTCAAGGAAGACGAGCCGCCACCGAGCGCTGGACCTGCCGGTGTGGTTGGCGGTGTCCCAGGCGGAGTTCCGGGCGGCGCCATGGGTGGGGTTTTGGGTAGCGTCATGAGCAGCATGCCGACCGCAGTGCCCAAGGCCGCGACGCCGCAGCGCGTGCGCGTATCCCAAGGTGTGTCCCAGGGTTTGCTGGTCCACAAAGTGCAGCCGCAGTATCCGCCGCTGGCCCGCCAGGCCCGCATTCAGGGCGTGGTCGTGTTGCAGGCCCTGATTGGCAAGGACGGTAGTATTCAGAACCTGCACGTAGTGAGCGGCCACCCGATGCTGACCAATTCCGCACTGGAAGCCGTAAAGGAATGGAAGTACAAGCCTTATTACTTGAACGGCGAGCCGGTGGAAGTCGAAACCACGATCAACGTGAACTTCACCTTGTCAGGGGAGTAGATTTTCGCAGTTGCCCGCAGCATGCATCTAAGTTTCAGATTGATGGCGCAAGCCGGAGCGCAACCTTCAGTCTGGTTTCGCAAGCTGAACGCTTCCAATGGGGCCATCCGGAAATGACTTGGCCCCGAAGCAGAAATCACCGCAGTAACGTATCTGTTCTGCTGTAACCGAAAGTTCCGAGGAGGAAAAATCAACTCATGTTCTTAGCTAACATTGCAACTTACGCCCTCAGCCACGTCCCCACGGCTGCATCCTGGATCTTCCAGGAATCGAACATAGGTTGGGACCCAGTCTCCCTATGGAAGCAGATGGGCATTCTGGCGAAGATCGTGGTCGTCATTCTGTTCATCATGTCCGGATGGTCGATCGGCGTGATGATCGATCGCGCCATGGCCTTCAGCGCGGCCCGCAAGCAGTCGCGTTCGTTCGCTCCGCAAGTTGCCGGCGCACTGCGCGAAGGCAAGATCGACGAAGCCATCAAAGTTGCCGAGCGCAACAAGAAGAGCCATTTGGCCAAGGTAGTCACCGCCGGCCTGCAGGAGTTCAAGGCCCACGGCGATTCCTCCGACATTCCCGGCGAGCAGATCGAGGCCTCCAAGCGCGCCCTCGAGCGTGCCGAAGCCATCGTGCACGCCGAGTTGAAGCGCGGTCTGGGCGGCCTGGCCACCATCGGTTCCACCGCTCCCTTCGTGGGACTGTTCGGCACCGTGGTCGGCATTCTGAATGCCTTCAAGGAGATCTCTAACCAGAAGGCCACCGGTCTGGGCGCGGTCGCGGGCGGCATTTCGGAAGCCCTGGTGACCACCGCTATCGGACTGTTCGTCGCCATTCCGGCCGTCATGATGTTCAACTACTTCACCGGCAAGGTAGAAGCTTTCGACGTGGAAATGGACAACAGCTCCAGCGAGCTGATCGACTACTTCCTGAAGCGTCGCGGAGTTCGCCGGTAACTGGAAACAGCTTGAGCGCTTGGCTGAAGCTCGATCCGGTTAAGGGAGGTTGAATACATGGCATTGGCAAAACGCAACGAAGGCGCAAAGGTCAACTCCAACATCAACGTCACCCCTATGGTGGACGTGATGCTGGTGCTGCTCATCATCTTCATGGTCATCACGCCCATGCTGCAGAAGGGGCAGAGCGTCAATATGGCCTCGGTGAACAATCCGGTTCCCATGCCTGACGCGGACAAGGAAGATGCCTTGCTCGTGGTGGTCATGCGCGACGGCCAGATTTACTTTGGCACCGACCGGATCACGGTCGACCAGCTGACCCAGAAGGTGAAGGACCGTCTCGCCGACAAGCCCGACAAGCGAATCTACATCCGGGCCGACATGCGCGCCAAGTATGGCTCGGTGGTCGACGTGGTGGACAACGTCCGCTCCGCGGGAGTGGATGATGTAGGCCTGTTGACCGAGCAGAAACATGCAGGCCCGGCAAATACCAAGCCGCCGTCAGGTGGCGCCTCATCGGGCGCAGGCTCGGAATAGGGAGTTCATTATGGCAATGGCAGTGGGAGGGTCCGGTGGAGGGCCCTCAGCCGACATCAACGTAACGCCGCTGATTGACGTGCTGCTGGTGCTGCTCATCATCTTCATGGTGATCACGCCGCTGACGCCGAAAGGCCTGGACGCGCTGGTTCCCCAGCCGCCTAAAGACAAAAACCAACCGCCGCCGAGCAACGACCGCACCATCGTCGTGCAGGTACTGCGGGGCCCGGGCGACAAACCCGCGCTCAAGATCAACCAGGACGACGTCACCTGGGAGAACCTTGAAGGCCGTCTCAACGACATCTTCAAGACTCGCGCGGAAAAGGTAATGTTCGTCAAGGCTGATACGGACCTGCCGTTCAACGACGTGGCGCAGGTGATCGACGTCGCGCATTCGGCGGGTGTCGATAAAGTTGGACTGATCACCGCCAAGATCGAAGCCGGCGGGTAAGTCTCAGCCGTCCGTTGGGAGTGGATATGGCGATGGCAGTTGGAGGATCGAACGGCCCTTCAGCCGACATCAACGTAACGCCGCTGATCGACGTTCTGCTGGTACTGCTCATCATCTTCATGGTGATCACTCCACTGACACCAAAAGGACTTGATGCCTTAGTGCCGCAGCCGCCCAAGGGAGGGCAAAAACCGGATTCTCCGGTACGCACGATCGTCGTGCAGCTGCTGAAGGGCCCAGGCAACAGACCGCTTCTGAAGATCAATCAGGACGATGTTACCTGGGACGCGGTTGAAGGACGTCTGCATGACATCTTTAAGGCTCGCGCAGAAAAGGTCATGTTCGTGAAGGCCGACAATGACCTGCCGTTCAACGATATCGTGCAAGTCATCGACATCGGTCATGCCGCGGGTGGCGATAAGGTTGGATTGATTACCGCCAAGATTGAAGCTGGCGGGTAGTTCCACGGCGACGGCAACTCGCGCCGTGCTGAAAAGCTAGGAACGTGGTTCGGGCAGCACTCCTCCTGTATGAAGCGGGACGTAACACACGTCCCGCCCCCCGAATAACGCAACGGAGAGTGATATCAAACATGAACAAAAGCGGACGGGTACTGACGGCACTTGCTGTTCTGCTCGCGCTGTTCTCGGCGGTGGGATGCAACAAGCTGCGAGCGCGCGATCAACTCAACAAGGGCGTTCAGGCATATAAAAGCGCAAAGTACGAAGACGCAATCGAACATTTCAAAGACGCGGTAGAACTTGATCCCAGCCTGGTGAATGCCCGCCTTTATTTAGCAACCGCATACATGGGGCAATATATTCCTGGCGCCGATTCGCCCGACAATAATCGCTTCGCCGAGCAAGCGATCGATACCTTTAAGAAAGTGCTGGACATGAATCCTCCCAAGGAGCAGCAGATCCACAGTCTTAAAGGCATCGCCTCAATGTACTTCCAGCAGAAGAAGTTCGCCCAGGCCCAGGAGTACTACCAGAAGATCGCCGAACTTGACCCCAATGACCCGGAAACCTATTACTCGCTCGCTGTGATCGACTGGATGCAGGCCTATCAGCCGGACCAGAAAGCCCGCGCCGAACTTGGCCTGAAGCCAACCGATGAACTCAAGGACAAGAAGGCCTGCGAACAGCTGAAGCAGATGAATACTCAAAAGGTTGAAGACGGCATTCAGAATCTGCAGAAGGCGCTGCAGATCCGTCCCGACTACGACGATGCGATGGCGTATCTCAACCTTCTGTACCGCCAGCGCGCCGAGTACGAGTGCGACAATCCTGATGCGCGCAAGACCGATCTGAAGACGGCTGACGACTGGGTCGACAAGACGATGGCGACGAAGAAAGCCAAAGCCGAGAAGGCTGGCCCCACCGGCATCGTCACCACAGACACCACCACGCGGTAACGTCTGTTGCTTGTTATCTCGCTTCGCCTCACGCCGCCCCTCTCCGGAGGGGCGTTGCTTTTGCGCGCTTCGCCGAGGTAATCACTCCACAAGCACTACGAATGTTCTTGTCTGCTAACGGCTGAGAGCTTAAGGCCAAAGCGGACCGCGAATGGCGAACCCCAGGCTTCCCGTGACCTTCGTCACTTTTGCAAGTGACTCGAATCACGGCCCTTTGCCCGCCTTAAAAGCGACACTTGAGAGTAACGAGAGTGAGGGCCGGAGCCGTCTGGGTCGCACCCTGCCTTAATTGCGACTAAGGGCCGAGGGGAACGAGGTGAGCCATGTTGCTCGCATATCGCCTGGTTAAGTTAATCGAAAGTCATTCCGACGGTTTAGCACGGAATCTGCAAGCGCGCTATCGCCAGTGCGACAAGTGCTCGGCGTATGCCAATGTGCCGGACGCTGAGATCACGGAAAAAGTTTATGGAGTCTATCGCCATCTTGGCGAATGGTTGCTCGGCAAAACCGAAGCCGATATTGAGAGCCGTTACCTGGAGATCGGCGCACGCCGTGCCGCCCAGGGCGTTCCCGTCAGCCAGGTGGTCTGGATGATCTGCCTGGTTCGCGAGAACCTCTGGGATTACCTTCAGCGCCACGCTGAGCTGGAGCGTCCCGCGGAGATCTTCGGCGAACTCGAGCTGCTGGAAATGCTCGATAAATTCTTCCACCTGGCCATCTATTACGCCTCGCTGGGACATGAGCGGGCGGCGGCCGGCTACTCGGTAAAGAGCGAAGTCGTGAGCGCCTAGGAGCCCTGTTCATGTCCTGGATCGATCAATATCGCAGCAAACTCCTCACCGCCCGCGAGGCCGTCAATTGCGTGAACTCAGGCATGCGGGTGTACATCCATCCCGGTTGCGCCGAGCCGGAAGCGCTGGTGGAAGCCCTGATGGTGCGCGCGCCTTACGTCAAGAATGTCGAGCTGATGCATCTGCTCACTTCGGGTTCCTCGCCCTATTGCGCCCCCGAAATGGCAGAGCACTTTCGCCACAACGCCCTCTTCGTCGGTGGCAACGTTCGCGAGGCCATCAATGACGGCCGGGCCGACTACACGCCCATCTTCCTCAGCGAAGTCGAGGCGTTGTTCGAGAGCGGCGAGATGCCGATCGACGTCGCGCTCATTCAGGTTTCGCCGCCCGATCCCCATGGGTACTGCAGCTTCGGCGTGGGCGTGGACTGCACGCTGACGGCTGCCAAGTACGCCCGCCGCGTCGTGGCACAGGTAAATGCACAGATGCCCCGCACCTACGGCGACAGCTTCATTCATGTAAATGAAATCGATGCCATCGTGGAGCTTTCGCGCCCGCTATGCGAGTTGAAGAAGCAGCCCAGCAACGAAGTCTTCCAGCAGATCGGCATGCGCGTGGCGTCTCTGATTGAAGACGGCGCAGTCTTACAATGTGGGATAGGAGCCATTCCCGACGCAATCTTGCCCAACCTGACGGACCGCAAAGACCTCGGTGTTCACAGCGAGATGATCTCCGATAATGTGATCCCGCTGATTGAGGCTGGGGTCATCAACGGCCGGCGCAAGAACATGAAGCCGCGCAAGGTGATCCTCGGTTTCGTGCTGGGGACGCGCAAGCTCTTCGACTTCATCGACGAGAATCCCATCTTCGAGTTCCACCCCTCGGCGTACACCAACGATCCATTCCGCATCGCGGCGAACGACCGCATGGTGGCAATCAATTCCGCAATCGAGGTTGATTTGACCGGACAGGTCTGCGCCGAGTCTATCGGCTCGCAGTTCTACAGCGGCTTCGGCGGGCAGCTCGATTTCATCCGGGGGGCGGCTCGCTCCAGGCGCGGCAAGCCAATCATCGCTCTTCCCTCCACGGCGAAGGACGATACCATCTCGCGCATCGTGCCACGGCTCGCGCCCGGCGCAGGCGTGCTGACCGGGCGCGGCGATGTGCATTACGTAGTCACCGAGTACGGAGTCGCTTATCTGCACGGGCGCAATGTGCGGCAGCGCGCCGAGGCGCTGGTACAGATCGCTCATCCCAAGTTTCGCGACGAACTCTACGAATACTGTGAACAACAACGCTGGTTTCAGCGCAATACTTACGAGCAGCAGTGCGAGGGTAACAATGTCATCGCAACCGCGCGGTAACGTCATCATCGATCTCGAAGAGTGCAAAGGATGCGGCTTGTGTGTGGAGTCGTGTCCCCCAGAATGTCTTGAACTGGCGCCCGAGCTGAGCAAGTACGGAGTTCATCCGGCGCAATACACCGGCGAGGACTGCACGGGCTGCGGCGCGTGCTTCTACTGTTGTCCGGAGCCCGGCGCGATCACCGTGGAGCGGCTTTCGCCGCCCGCCAAGCCATTATCAGCAGCAACCCCGAAGCAGGAGGTAGGCAATGCGGCAGCTGTGTAAAGGAAATGTCGCCATCGTCAAAGGCGCCGTGCTGGCCGGCTGTCGCGCCTTCTACGGATATCCCATCACACCGGCCAGCGAGATCGCCGAGTACGCGGCGCTGCTCATACCCGAAGTCGGCGGAACCTTTGTGCAGGCGGAGAGCGAGGTCTCGGCGATCAACATGGTGTACGGCGCTGCCGCGGCGGGACAGCGCGTGATGAGCGCGTCCTCCGGTCCCGGACTGAGCCTGATGCAGGAGGGCATCTCCTACATGGCCGGCGCTGAGCTGCCCGGAGTGATCGTCGACGTCGTTCGCGGCGGCCCGGGCCTGGGCAACATCGCGCCTGAGCAGAGCGACTACTTCTGTGTTGTGAAGGGCGGCGGCCACGGCTGCTACCGCAATATCGTGCTCGCCCCTGCGTCGGTGCAGGAGATGTTCGACCTCACGGTCCTGGCGTTTGAACTCGCCGATCGCTATCGCAATCCGGTGGTCATCATGACCGACGGCTATGTCGGCCAGATGATGGAGCCGCTCGAGATCAAGATACGCGACATCGTGCCGCCGGACAAAGACTGGGCGGTTAAAGGCACGCCGGAGAGCAAGAAGAATCTCGTCAGCTCCATCGTGCTCGAGCCCGATGCGCTGGAGAAGCACGTCCGCCATCTGGAATCGAAGTATCAGCTGGCACAGGAGCTGGAGAGCCGTTACGAGAACTATCTCACCGAAGACGCGGAGATTCTGCTGGTCGGATTTGGCATCGTCGCCCGCGTGTTGCGCTCGGCGGTCGATCAGTTGCGGGCGCAAGGCGTGAAGGCAGGATTGTTCCGGCCAATCACGCTGTGGCCCTTCCCTTCCCGCGAACTCTGCGAGACGGCCAAGCACGTGAAGCAAGTGCTGGCTGTCGAGCTGAGCACGGGGATGATGGTGGAGGACGTGAAGCTGGCGCTCAACGGCAGCGTTCCGGTGGAGTACTACGGGCGCGTCGGCGGCAACGTTCCCATGGTGGAGGAGATCACGGCACAGGTCTTCGCGCGCATGGCAGCGCATGTGTAAGGGAAGGCGTCAGCAGGAAGATTGTGTCGCCGGCTGAAGCCGGCTGGGATAGGTAATTCATGCACGCAGACGCTGGCCTGAAGGCCAGCTCTACCGAAACCTGGCACTCGCTGGAGATGGCGGTAAGACAGGAGAAACTTGTGGAAGGCTATCAGGTAATTCACGAAAAATCGCCGGCGTTCTACGACAAATACGAGCGCAAAGCCGAACTCCAACACCAGACGCACTATTGCCCTGGCTGCGGACACGGTGTCGTCCACAAACTGATTGCCGAGGCCCTGACCGAACTTGGCGTGCAGGACCGCACCGTGCTCGTCAGCCCGGTCGGCTGCTCGGTCTTCGCCTATTACTACTTCGACGTCGGCAACGTGCAGGTGGCTCATGGCCGCGCTCCGGCGGCTGCCACCGCGCTCAAGCGCGCCAATCCCGAATCCATCGTCATCTCGTATCAGGGCGATGGTGACCTGGCGGCGATCGGCACGGCGGAGATCATTCACGCAGCGAACCGTGGCGAAAACATCTGCGTGTTCTTCGTCAACAACTCGATCTACGGCATGACCGGCGGGCAGATGGCGCCCACGACACTCGTCGGCCAAAAGAGCACCACCTCGCCATGGGGCCGCCGCTCCCGCAATGAAGGACTGCCGATCCACATCTGCGAGCTTTTGGCGGGGCTGGAAACGCCCGCGTATCTAGAGCGCGTCGCGCTCAGCGACATGAAGAACATCATGAAGGCAAAGAAAGCGGTGAAGAAGGCGCTGGAACTCCAGAAGAACGGTGGCGGCTTCTCGCTGGTGGAATTCCTCTCGCCTTGCCCCACCATTCTCAAGATGGATCCGGTCGTGGCGCGCAACTGGGTCGCTGAGACGCTGGTGAAGGCATTTCCGCTGGGCGTCTTTCGCGACCGCAAGCCGGAGCTGCCGGTGGATCCGCAAGTGCCAGTGAAGAGTGTCGCGGAAGCCCTCGAAGTGCACGAGGACGCCACAACCAAGCCGACCGTTCGGCGGCACCATCATACTCGCGATCTCAGCGTGAAGATCGCCGGATTCGGCGGCCAGGGTGTGCTGCTGATGGGACAACTGCTGGCAGAGATGGGCCTGCGCGAGCAGATGGAAGTGAGCTGGCTGCCATCGTACGGCCCGGAGATGCGCAGCGGCAGCGCGCATTGCCATGTCATGCTCTCGCACGATCGCATCGGCTCGCCACTGATCTCCCAACCCGATGTGCTGGTCGCGATGAACGAGCTTTCGCTGCGCAAATTCGCCCCGACAGTAGCCTCCGGCGGACTGATTCTGTACAACAGCACAAAACTGCCGGAAGGTTTGAGCACTCCACAGGCGCGCGTGATCTGCGTTCCGGCGGCGGAAATCGCCGACGGGCTTGGCTCAGCCAAAGTCGCAAACGTTGTCATGCTCGCTGCCCTGCTCGAAGAAACCGAGTGCCTCCCGGCCGAATCGGCCATCAGCGTACTGGAAGAGACGGTGAAGAACCCGAAGCTGCTCGAACTGGATAAGAAAGCCATTGCAGCCGGGCAGAACTACGTGGACACCCAGATCGAGGTTGGCGCGGTAGCCCAGCCGGACGGGTATTCGTACTAGCGTTCAGCAGTCAGCAATCAGCATTCAGTCGCCTCCGGGCCGTTGGACTGGAGGCGATTTCCTTTGGGCACGTATTTGCTCCACGCTCTCACACGCTCGCGTGACCAGGCTCACTGCGGCTTCCCGCACTTCGGGTTTGCAATACAAGCGACGATCGGAGATTCATCATGTCATCGAAAAACGAAATGTCCGTTTGTCCACTTTGTCATGGTCGCGGCACGGAACGGAAAGAGCTGTTGGTAGTTCGCTGGCGCAGCCGCGAATTTGAGCAGCAACTACAGAAGATTGCCGATGAGGCAGCTTTTGGCTCGAGCAGCGGGCTTGATGATCCGTTCGAAGTCGCAGAGCCCATCTATAGCAACGAAGCGGATTAGCCCTGCACTGCGGAGGCGGCTAGTTCCCCTCGCCTGGCGGGAAGGCTCCCGCTGTGCTGCTGCCGCGCTTCCGAATGACCACGTAGCAAATCCCATAGACAAGAAAAGCCGTAATCAGCACGGCAAAGAAAATCGACTGCTGCATGCTGATGGCGAAGGCCAGGACGGCGGCGGCCATGACCCACATGAAGGCTTCGCCGAGGAAACCGCCGGCCCAGTTCGGCTTGGCGCCGCCGGACGGCAATTTCGGTCGCAATGCGGGCAGAAGGCGTGGCACTGCATTGCAGTACGCACGATAGCTTTCACCCTGTGAGCCGAGTATTTCGCGCTCCTCCCGCAGGATGAGGCGATAGTCGAAGATGAAAACCCCGAGGATTAGGATCGCCATTCCGATACGGCTCGCCATCACAGCGAAGCCGATCGCCAGCCCAATATTGCCGAAGTAGAGAGGATTGCGCAGGTAGCGATACGGGCCGTCGGCAACCAGGCGGCTAGTATGCAGCCGCATGTCGACCATCACCTCTGGATTCAGGTAGGCCGTTCCCCAGGTGCGGACAGCAGCCGCCGCGATGCATGACGCTGCGCCGACTGCGAAGATCGCATGGTATTGCCAATCGGCCGGCGAAACACCGCGCAGGTGTGCGATCCAGTCAACGATTGCCTGCCCGGCGTTTACGTGATCGAACGAGTAGCTGGCAAAGGCGATCCAGAAGATCGCTCCGAAGATCCAGAAGCGGTACTTGAACTCAAAATTGCTGGCAGTCAGCATCCATTTCTGCCTTTCATTTGCGCGTAGAGATCATACGCTCTGGTCCTCCACCTGTCCTCGCGTACAGGTAAGAACAGGTAAAGCCAGCTGTCCCTAATTGCGGCCAAAGGCCAGTATCAGCCAACGTTGCGAGGCTCTAGTGTGGATGTCAGCGGTGCAAATCAGGTTCAGTTACCAGAACTGGTAGCTGACGTAGGGCTGGCGGGCTTAAAAGGGGGAGCTCGTCGGCCCTGTTGTGTTTAGGCCCAGGTTAGTCCGACGATGCCAACCCTGCAGCAGACGCACACTGACTGGAGGGTAGCACTGCTAAGGTGCTAAGTAAGAGGTCTAGGAAATCTGCGGTGTTTACCGGAGTTCCCTCGGATTAGGGCGCTTGCTATGGTTCAGACACTCATGACACGCGCTCGCACGATAGCTCTTTTTCTGGCTGCAATTCTGCCTGCTACATTAGCCTCGGCTCAGGAAGCAAGCTTGCCGCAGCTGGCCGCAAGCTCCTCTCCTGTTTCGCAAACGAACTTGCCGGACTCGCCTGAGCAAACGGCGTCGCTGATGGCAACCCGCGCTCCACTCATGGAGACGCCTGCTGCGCTGATGGTGGCTCCCGTCGCCCAGCCGCAGATCCCAGCGGAGCACAAGTTCTTCGACCGGCAACAACTGATTGGAGTCTACGCCCACAGTGGCGTGCGACTGGCTGACACCATCAAGACCTGTCGCGAACTGGCGCACGGCGGCGTGGAGGATTGGATACCGACGCAATCGTGTGCCGGCATTGCCGCGTGGCAGGCCGGCTCGGTCGGACTCGCCTTGGGAATCGGATGGCTGCTGCACAAGCATGGCCATCATAGCCTGGAGCGGATTGTGCCGTGGGTTGGCACGAGCGCCTCGGCGGCGGGACTCACGAAGAGCGTATTTAACATCTACTAAGCACTTCTGCGAAAATCGATAGAGTTCGCCTTGAGGCCAGAGTCCAGATGCTCTCGCAAAACCTGGAGCGGCTTCAGCCGCGGCCACCATAATTTCTTTCCTGGTTTTCGGTATCATCGAACAGCATGGGTACCGACGTTCAGCACTGGCGCAAGCAGATTGACGAGGCCCATCAACGTATCGGCGACTTTGTAAATAAAACTTCCGTCACCCTTATCGAAAATGAGCCGCGAGCGGGGTCTGCCAAGGGCTTCCTGAAAGACGAGCATTTACAGAAGACCGGCTCGTTCAAGCTGCGAGGCGCGAGCAACCGAGTCTTCAGCCTGTCTCCCGAAGAAGCCGCTTGCGGAGTGATGGCGTCTTCCACGGGCAATCACGGACTGGCCGTAGCGGCGGCTGCGCAGCATCGTAGAGTCGATGCCGAAGTGTATGTCTGTTCCCAGGTCTCGCCCAGGAAGCTGGGCCTGATCGAACAGTACGGCGCCCGCGTGGTGACCGTGGGCGACACGCCGCTGGAAGCCGAGCTTGCGGCGAGGGCTGCCGCCGCCGAGCGCGGCAAAACCTATATCTCGCCTTATAACGACGCACTGGTGGTCGCCGGACAAGGCACGATTGCCAGGGAGATTGTGGAACAACTCGGCGAGGTGGATGCCATCTACGTCGTAGTTGGCGGCGGTGGGCTGATCGGAGGCATGGGAGCGTATATCAAGTCGGTCTCGCCCAAGACCGAAGTCGTCGCTTGCTGGCCGGCGAATGCTCCCGCCATGTACGAGTGTCTGCGCGCAGGAAAGATCATTGACGTAGCCGAGGAGCCGACGCTTTCACAGAGCACTGCCGGCGGAGTTGAGCCGGGATCGATTACCTTTGCGCTCTGCCAGAGCGTCATCGACCGCAGCGTCCTGGTGACGGAAAAGGAAATCCTGGAGTGGATGCGCTGGGCGCACGCGCGAGGCTGGGCCGTGGAAGGCGCGGCCGCGGTGGCGATTGCGGCTTTCTTCAAAGATGCGCCACAGCTAAGCGGGAAGACAGCGGTGATTGTTTCGTGCGGCGGCAACACGTCGCCGGAGGTGATGAAGAAACTGTAATAAGCGAGTGCGCTTCCGATGTTCTTTAGTATTGGTTCTGTATCGGCTGCCCGGTGTCAACGATCTGCGCTTTGCGGATCTGGCCCTTGCTGTCGCGGATGAACATGTAGCCCTTATCGACGCGGCAACGTACCTGCTGTCCTGAATTCATCTCCACCTCAGGTCCAGGCCGCGCAATCTGATAATTCACTCTTCCAACCCGAACGAAGTACAAGATGCTGCTGGCCGCCATAGGCAAGCCCTGCGAGACTTCGGTGGTCCACATTGTCACATCGCAGGTTTTGTAGGACTGGGCAAAAGCTGTGGTCGCGGTCAGTAACACAAACCAGATGCAGCAGCGCTTCATCGTTGCAAACCCTCCGCTGGTGGAACTTCGCAACACCGGGATTCTGGTTTTGGTGCGCATTCTACCGAGGCAATCTTAGCGTCATGAGAGAGGATTATTGTTGGCAAATACTTTGGAAGTCGCCGAATAGTTACGGCCACTTCTTCCTACAGGGGGCCAAGCTTCGGTGGATGTGATTGACGGCCTGTTAGTGTGGCCAAACGGACAATGAGCCTCAAATCCATTGCGTGGCTAGATTTTGCAGGCATAAGGCGACCACCGGCGCTCGCCCGCATTATGTCTCCAAGAGTTGACATCTGCTTAACGAAGTGCTGACAACTCCGCTGGCGAATGACCGTAGTTTCAATGGCGTCACGGCATATGAACGCCGATGATCAACAATTGTTAGCAGGAGATCGGCGCAACCCGGTTGAGGTGGCCTGGGAGCATCCAATGTCGTTCGACACTGCTCAAGCCGATGCGGCAACCATCTCCTCTGCGTCAACACATACTCGCGCGTCTTTGTTAAAGCGGCTTATTCTTCTCGGGGAATGGCTGCTTCTGCTTGCTGCCGTCGCATACATCGGCGGCCGGGCCCTGCCAAAGGCCTGGCAGCGTCTCAATACCGACTTCCCGAACTACTACGTCACGGCCCGCCTGCTGCGGGAAGGTTACAGCACCAACCGCGTCTATGAATGGATCTGGATACAACGGCAGAAGGACCGCATGGGGATCGGCCCGGCGGACCAGCCCGTTGTAGGCTTCATCCCTCACACTCCTTTTTCCGCGCTCCTGATGCGGCCTCTAACATATTGGCCGCCGCTCGCTGCGAAACGAATCTGGATCGTCTGTAATCTGCTGCTGGTCGCAGCCGTGGTGAGTTTGCTGCGTTCGCTCACGCAGCTTCCGTGGCGCGGGATCGCGTTGTTGACGTGCCTGAATTTTCCGCTCTTACGAAACCTTGAGTATGGACAGTACTACATCGTACTGCTGTTTCTGCTCACGGCTGCTCTCTGGCTTTATGTGAGGGAGAAACGTTTCTCCGCTGGAATGCTCATAGGGGTAGCGGCCGCGCTGAAACTGTTTCCCGCGTTGTTTCTGATTTACTTTCTCCGCAAACGCGATCTGCGGGCCGGTCTTGGATTAATGACTGGAGCGCTGGTCTCCGTGGCTGCCTCGGTTTGGGCATTTGGGCCCGGGCTGCACCGTATCTATCTGACCCAGGTACTACCATGGGCGCTTCGCGGAGAAGCAAACGATCCCTATAACCTAAGGTCGGGCTCGCTCTCATCGCTCCTGCACCGGGTGCTGATTTACGAGCCGGAGTGGAACCCTCATCCGCTGACGCACGCGCCGGCGGTGTTTGCAGTACTTCATCCCTTGCTGCAAATGCTGATTCTTGTGCCTGTGATTTACCTGATCACTTCGCGGCGCGATGATTGGCGACAGGTTGAAATGGAGTGGTCGAGCTTTATTGTCGCGTTGCTTGCGATCTCGACTTTGACGGCCTTCTACCATTTCACTTTGCTGCTGCTTCCGGTGTCGGTTATGGCAGCCATGTTTTGGCAGGAGGGGGAGCGCCTGACCCTGGGCCTGCTACTGATTCTTTACCTGGGAATCTGTTTTCCGAAGTGGCCCGTTGCCGCCGCCGGCGGCTGGCGCGTATTTCTGAGCATGCCCAGGCTCTATTTGTTGCTGTCGTTAGTCGTGCTCTGTTGCGTGAGTCTCTCCCGCCGGCGCAAGGAAGAAGGCGAGCACCGGACAGAGCGATGGATCTGGGCCGCGGCGTTATGCGGCGTCGTGGTATTTCAGGTTGCCACGACCCTCCACCATCAGCGAGGCGTGTACGAGAGCCGCGCCGCGCGGCTTATTACCTCACCAGAGTTTGATCTCAGCAGCGAGCCTCTGGCACGGGCAGACGGCCAGGTGGCTTTCATAACGATGCGAGTGGACGGTTACGCCGAGGCATCGCTAGACAGCTTGGGTGTCCATCTGCGCCCCAATACCGCAGATCAGCTCAGTCACACTGCCGCCGCGGAGACGAGTTGGATCGAGGAAGCTGGAACACGACGGCAAATTGTGCGATCAGCACCGAATGAACCAGCCAGCGTTGAACTGACCAATGCCGAGAACCCCGTTGCCTCTCCGGACGGCCGATGGCTGGCGTACCTGTTGACCCACAGCGGCAAAGGCGAATTGTGGATACGGCCGTTGCAGGCATCCCATCGTGCGGATACCCAGGTCACGAACGCAAATTTCGATGTCGAAGAGATGAGCTTCCTTCCTGATGGTTCGTTGATCTTTGCCGCTTCGACAGCTGACAGCCCTTCAGCCTTATATATGAGGACACAGGATGGGAGCATCCACCCTCTCAACGTCTCTGACGCGCGATATCCTGCCGCGTCCCCGGATGGCCGATGGCTGGTTTATAGCCTACTTCATCGAGGGGCATGGAACCTTTGGTTGCAAGACCTGCAAAGCGGGGCCACACGCCGCTTGACGGATGCCGATTGCAACGACATCGCGACGACCTGGCAGCTTGACTCAAAAACCATCATCTACGCCAGCGATTGTGGACGTGCGCTGTGGTCCACAGCACTGTACCGGCGGAATGTAGTCCGTTAACGCCCGACATTGCGTGTTCAAGGCAGGTGGTCAGTCGAATCGAAATCCGCAATTGGATGTTTCGTTGATGAAATGCGCCTAACAAGATGAATAGTTGGCTGCCGACCCGGTGATGGGCGGCCGACAGAACCAGGAGTCTATTCATTGGGTGCAACGCAGTTCAGGGCGTAACCTCGAACACCACTCCCCCGCCGCCCCCAAAAGTTGTTCCGTAGAGATTGCCTTGTGCGTCCAGGATGAGGTCGCCGTTCGGATAGCCGCCGTCGCTTCCATTGGTGAAGTCATACAGGTCGGTATAGGTATAGCTCCCGCCGCTCGGGATAAGCTCAAACACTGAGCCATAGCCATACAGACCATCGCAGTAGGTCACACCAAACAGGTTGCCGGCACTGTCCAGCGTCAGTCTGCCCCTGACACCACACGGGCCGGTACCGTCGATGCTGTACAAGGTTGTGAACGTCCACCCACTGCCGCCGTGAGTCAGTTTGAAGATCGTGCCGCCGTGGCCCGCGCCACCGGAAGTTGTGGCGCCATACAGGTTCCCGGAAGCATCCAGAATCACGCTCACCGGCTCCGCGCCGTCGCTGCCGCCAACGAAGGCGTAAATGGTCTGCTCCGTCCAGCTGCCGCCTGAGTTCGACAGCTCGTAAACCGCGCCCGGGCCGTTTGGACCTCCGCGTTGAAACACGCCATAAAGATTGCCAGAGCTGTCGGCAACGACGCCGTTCAGAGGAAGCACACCGTATGTGTGGTCTGGCGGCGAAAAGATGACGGTCTCGTTCCAGGTGCCATGCTGCAGCTGGTAAATCGTGCCCAATCCCGCAGCACCACCATCCTCCGTCGTGCCATAGATGTTCCCGACAGCATCCATCAAGAGCGCACCGCTGGGTCCGCCCCCGCCATTGCCGTTCGTGAAATTGTGCAGCAATTCGCCGTTCCAGGGTTGAAGCACGGAACGCGGCGCAGTTTGTGAGGGATACAGATGAAACACGCCGCCGCAAGGATCGCAGCCGTAGTTGTAGAAAAGCGTGCCTACCAGCGTACCATCGGGCGCGATCAGCAGCGGACTCTGCGGATCGATGTTTCCGACGATGGGAAAATTGAAGAGTGGAGTATAGAGCCAGCTTGAACCATGTTGCTTCAGCTTGAAAGCTTCGCCATCGCGGCCGCCTGCATCAGTGTAGGTCGTGGTGCCATACAGAGCTCCGCTCCTATCAATCGCCAGGCCGGCAGCTGGTTGTACCGAATCCTGATAGGTGAATACATGAAGAACCGTGTAGTTCTGGGCGGTGGCAGGTTGGGCTGCGAATGGGAGCAGAGCACAAACCAATGCAATAGTCAGCAACACAATACGAACCTTATCGCAGAGGTAACAACAGAATAGCTGGATTTTAGGAGTCATCATCGCCCCCGCACTGCGTTCCACCACAGCAGGCAGTCCGACGAGGACGTACTCTATCGCGAAAGTGTTTGGGGCGCTAGCGCGAATCCGCTTTTGCGTAAATTGGTGGGAATATTAAAAACCGCTCCTGGCTGTACTCTTATCCGTTGCCGCCCTCGGCGGAAGGGGCGCGGACAGTCTGGCCTTGTGGAGGCTCGGTATAGCTGTTGACCATGTCCTTCAGCTCTTTGCTAGGCTTGAAGAAGGGGATCTTTTTGGCGGGGACTTCAACCCGATCGCCGGTTTTGGGGTTGCGGCCGACTCGAGACTTGCGCTGGCGGGTGCGGAAGCTGCCGAAGCCGCGGATCTCGATCTTGTCACCGGCGCGTAGCGAGCGCACCACGCTTTCGAAGATGGTCTCGACGATGACCTCGCTGTCTTTGCGCGTCAGTTCGGTCAGCCGGGAAACTTCATCGATCAAGTCTGCCTTGGTCATCTCGCACGCCCCTTGTTACGGTACGGCTCAGTTTACCAGCACATGGGATACTCTCAAATTGCCGGAGTGTTGGCAAGTACAAGTTTACATTGAGGCTTAGGCGCCTTTCTGACTCGTTGCAGCGGGTCTGGAGACTCCTCCCAGAACGCCACAGGCTCATAGAAGATTCCCGGGATCGACGCTAGGCAGATCGGCCGATCGCCGGTACATTATTTCCAGAGGTAGTAAAAACCGACGTTGCTCCGCATCAGCTTGTCCGGGTTCGGAAAGTACTCCGAGGCATCCCCGAAGACAAGATCCAGCACGCTCTTGCGCTCCTTCTCCGGATGAACAATGGTGGGTTCGCCTTTGATGCCGACGGATTTCGCCGTATCGTCGATAGCGGCCCGGAAGTCGCCTATCTGGTCGACCAGTTTGAGCGGCAGTGCCTGCTCGCCGGTCCAAACCTTGCCATCGGCCAGCGAGCGAATCTGGTCGTCATTCATTTTGCGGCCCACGGCAACGCTGTGGATGAACTGCGTATGCATGTCATCGATCAGGCCTTGCAGGTAAGCGCGCTCGGCGGGAGTCAGCTCGCGCGTGGGCGAACCTGTGTCCTTGAACTCGCCCGCTTTGAGGACAACCGCTTTCAGCTTGGCCCACTTGATGAGCTCTTCGTAGTTGTACCATTCGGCGATCACGCCGATGGAGCCGACGATGCTGGCGTCATCGGCGAAGATTTTGTTGGCGGCGGACGAGACGTAGTATGCGCCGCTGGCGCCAACTGTACCGATGGATGCCACAATTGGCTTATTCTTCTTGTCGCGAATTCGAAGGACCTCGCGATAAATTTCTTCGGATGCGGCGGCGCCGCCTCCGGGAGAATCGACGTGGAGGATGATCGCCTTAATGGAGCTATCGTCGGCAAACTCGCGCAGTTGTTCGACAACGTCCTTCGGATTGAGGATCACGCCTTCGAGATCGACGACGCCGATCTTGTCGCCGAAGCCGGCGAAGGTGTCTTTCTGCTGCGAGCGGACCGAGAAGTAGACCAGTGCGAAGATCGCCACGAGGAAGAGGAAGAAAGCTCCGC
This sequence comes from Terriglobales bacterium, assembly GCA_035262645.1. Classification (GTDB taxonomy): domain Bacteria; phylum Acidobacteriota; class Terriglobia; order Terriglobales; family Acidobacteriaceae; genus Bog-257. Next base: position 49,226 of record DATFSK010000049.1, on the reverse strand, counting down.
CGCCGACGATTACCCACAGGAACACTCGCGAGCGGGGCTGATCGGTCATACCAGAACCATAAGTGTAGCAGACGCTATCTTGGCGGCTGCATCCCAATCCTTCTAGCGCCCAAAGGCTCCACACATTCCACAACGATGGATTGTGTGGGACACGCGGATCTTTCCTGTTCTCCGGAAAGCCAGGCGGCAAGTTATTTCAATGCGGAATGGACGGCGATGAGCTGGTCGAGGACGTCGGGCAGGAGCTTCAGATCCAAAGCATTCGCGCCGTCGGACTTCGCTCCGGCGGGGTTGTCGTGGACTTCTACGAAAATGCCATCTACGCCCGCAGCAACAGCTGCGCGAGCCAGCAGAGGTATGAACTCCGGCTGCCCTCCACTTGCTGCCACATCACCATTTCCCGCCGAAGGCAGTTGCACCGAATGCGTGGCGTCGAAAACAACTGGCGCAAACTTCCGCATGATGGCGAGCGAGCGCATGTCGACCACGAGGTTGTTATAGCCAAAGCTGGCGCCGCGCTCAGTCAGGAAGACACGCTCCCCGCCGGCTTCTCGGACCTTCTCAACGGCGTGTTGCATGTCCCACGGTGAGACGAACTGCCCCTTCTTTATATTAACGGCGCGACCGCTCTTGCCTGCCGCAATGAGCAGATCGGTCTGGCGGCAGAGAAAGGCGGGGACCTGCAGGATGTCTACCGCCGCGGCGACCCGTGGAACGTCGGCGGCTTCGTGAACGTCGGTGAGAACAGGGACGTGCGTTGCCTCGGCGATGCGGCGCAGGATGCGGAGGCCTTCGTCGAGTCCAGGTCCGCGAAAGCTTCGAATGGAAGTGCGGTTCGCCTTGTCGTAAGAGGCTTTAAAGACGTAAGGCAGGTTTTTCGCGCGCGCGATGGCGGAGATCGCCTCGGCCATTTTCAGCGCGTGGCCTTCGCTTTCGATAACACATGGGCCGGCAATGAGGAAAAGCTTGCCTCCGCCGATGGTCACGTTGTCGGTTTGAAAGTAAGAACGCACTCTTGAATGATACAAGGCACGGGCCGAGGTTAGACCAAAAGATGGCCGAACCTGGTGAACAAAGATGAACCGGGTGTCCTCACCGCGAACACCGCTCGAGCAGGAGATCAACCGCTCAGGATGCCCACGTAGCTCCGGCTGAGGTAGCGTCTTCCTCCGCAAAGAATATTTTTCGCACCTCCTCGCTGAACGGCATCTCCGGGCCGGAGAACATGTGGTCGGGTTGACGCATGGGGTTCTCGCCGATCAGCGGCATGGCCCTGGCGCGACGTTCATCGGCCGCGGGCCCCGTTGCCAGATAAAACTGCGTGTACCAGTTATCGACCATATGCATGACGTGTATGTAGCGATCATGCTCCAGGGCGTAGGCGTGTGCGGCGGCGTCCCAATCTTCGGCGGCACGTAGATGATCGGCAAGGACGCGGACATCGCGCAGGGTCAATGCCAGGCCCTGTCCCCAGGAAGGGTCGCTGGCTGCAGCCGCGTCGCCGATTAGAGTTACGCCATCGCGGTACGGATGCTCGACCCACGTCTGCGCGGCGGAAAAGGCGGCCAGCGGTCCGGCCGCGACCGCGCCGTCGAAGAATGCGGCGTGTGCACCGTCGCTCTTGCAAGCATCGATGAAGTGCGCAACGTCGGCTGTGCCTTGATGCCGCGCCTGACCTCCGCCGTAACAGAAATACGCGCGAACGCGGCCATTGCCCTGCGGGAAAACCGCCGCCGTCTGACCCAGTCGCGAGTTGATGAAGATGTGGCCTGTGTCCTCGCGAGCCGAGACGTTATCGAGAAGAATGCCGGCGATCATGCGGTCTTCGGGATCACGCTGCTGGGCGAAGCCGCAGGCTGAGCGCACGGTGGAAGAGCGCCCGTCGGCGCCGACGACGAGGCGGCCGCTCAGCTCTTCGCTCTGTCCCTGATCATTGATCGTGACCCGCGCCGGCGAGCCTGGACGAACGTTCGCAACCGACGCACCACGCCGGACATGGGCGCCGGCCGATTCTGCCGACGCGATCAGGACCTCCTGCATCTCGGGATGAAAGAAGGAAGTACAGGGCAGGCCCTGCGGCGTTGTGGCCGGCATTTCGCGGCGGACCATCAAGCTCTGCTCGCTGTAGAAGTCGACCCACGGGACTTCGTGGGCGACCCGATCATCCAGCAGATCTAGAACCCCGAGTTGCTTTGCCTCGGCGGTGCCCCAAGGAACGAGAAATTCGCCACGCACGCGGTCCTTGAACTTGAGCTCCCGTTCCACCAGCAGAACGCGTGCCCCTTTCAGCGCCATGTGCCGGGCCAGAGTCGATCCGCCCAGGCCTCCGCCAACAAGGATCAGATCGTATTGTGTCGACACGCTCGCCCCCGTCTCTCAGGAGAGATTCTATCGTAGCTCACAGGAGACGAGTCTCGGGGATACCAACCCAAATCTTGCCCTCTAGTACCAAAGAAATGCCATGTCAAATCAACTCTTTAGACAATGAACCTTCATGTCTTCCTTAAATCGATCAGCGGCCTCGCTGGGATGGGGCCTTGCTCTCGCTCAGGCGCTCCATCGTGATTAGTATCACGTGGACTTGTGATCCAGAACATGGCGGCATGGTGATGCCGTCCTATATCAATCCCAATATGGAACGCCTGTGGATTGTTTTGAAGCTGGACGGCAGCCGAAGCCATGGGCCCCGTGCCGGCGCAGAACCGTCCACCTGGACGAGGGCATGAAGATTTTCCAAGATGCGGGACACCTCTTTCGTCTGGCAGCGGTTTTTCTCCTCGGTCTGATTCTCTTTCTGGTCATCCGCAGTTTCCTGGTGCCGCGCAGCTTTGGCCGCTACGGACATTACCGTGCAAACGCGATAACTGAGACTGCTGCCCTTCCAGTCAACTATGCCGGACATCAGGTCTGCGAAAACTGTCACGGCGACGTTCTGGAGGTTAAGAGCAAGGGCGTGCACAAAGGGGTAGCCTGCGAATCCTGCCATGGCCCACTGGCTGCTCATGCCGAGGATCCGGCCTCAGTTTTGCCTGTCAAGCTCGACACGGCTGTGCTCTGTGCGCGATGTCACCAGGAGAACATCGCCAAACCAAAGACATTCCCCCAGGTCAACGCCGCCGAACACTCCGGCGGAGCCGCATGCAACACCTGTCATCAGCCCCATAGTCCGGCGATGGATACAGAGGTGAAGCAATGACGATCACCCGTCGCCAGTTGCTAATACTCTTGCCCGCCGCAGCTGTCGCCTGGGATTACATTTTGGCCGGCACTCCGGAAGCGTCTCCCAACTACAACATGGCGGAACACTGGTGGGCGATGCTCGTCGACATAACCAAGTGCATCGGTTGCGGAAGCTGCGTGCGAGGCTGCCAGCAGGAGAACCACGTTCCCGACGGCTACTATCGCACCTGGGTGGAGCGCTATCACATCGAAGACTGGCAGATGGAGTATCCGGAGGTGGATTCGCCAGATGGCGGCAAGAATGGGTTCCCTCCGGCAAAGGAGACCGGCGGCAAGAACTTCTTCGTTCCCAAGCTATGCAATCATTGCGCGGATTCGCCCTGTACGCAGGTGTGTCCGGTAGGAGCGACCTTCGTCAGTCCTGATGGCGTAGTCCTCGTCGACCAGAAATACTGCCTCGGCTGCCGCTATTGCGTGCAGGCGTGCCCTTACGGCTGCCGCTTCATCAATCCGCAGACAGAGACGGCCAACAAATGCACGCTCTGTTATCACCGGATCACGAAAGGGCTGACCACAGCATGCTGTGAAGTCTGTCCTACCGGAGCGCGGCAACTGGCCAACCTGAAAGATCCGAAAGATCCCATTCATGATTTTCTGCGCACACATAGCGTGCAGGTCTTGAAGCCGCAGATGGCGACGAGATCAAAGTGCTTCTACAACGGCCTGGATGGGGCAGTGCGATAAGGAGACTCTTGTGCATATTCCAGTCGACGGATTCATGTACCCGAACGAGGTGGAACTGCAATGGAGTGTGTTGATCGTGCTCTACCCGTTTCTCACCGGCCTTGTGGCCGGGGCATTCATACTGGCATCGCTGGAACGGGTGTTTCAGGTACAGGCGGTGAAGCCGACGTATCGTTTAGCTCTGCTGACGGCACTTGCGTTCCTGCTGGTTGCTCCCATGCCGCTGCAGCTGCATCTCGGACATCCGGAGCGCTCTTTCGAAATGTACCTGACGCCGCATGGCTCCTCGGCCATGGCGATGTTTGGTTTCGTGTACCTCTGGTACTTGCTGGCAGTGCTCGTACTAGAAATCTGGCTGGATTACCGGCGCGACATCGTCATCCTCTCGCAAACGACCACCGGCTGGCGACGTGCGATTTACCGCGTACTTACTCTAGGTTCAAACAACATCAGCCCGCACGCGCTGCATATCGATGACCGTGCCGGATGGCTGATCACGGTGATCGGCATTCCATCGGCGTTTCTGCTCCACGGATACGTAGGCTTCATCTTCGGCTCGGTGAAAGCGAATCCGTGGTGGTCGTCGCCTTTGATGCCGGTAGTGTTTCTGTTCTCTGCCATGGTGTCGGGCATTGCCGTTGTACTGCTGCTGTACATGCTGCTGACCAGGCTACGCGGTGAGCCGATTGACATGCGCTGCGTCGACACGATGGCCAGGTATCTGTTCTATACGTTCATCATCGATTTCAGCCTTGAAATGCTGGATCTGGTCCACCGCATCTACGAAGCCGACGAATCTTTCCGCAGCCTCGATTTCATGGTGCATACGCGACTCTACTTTTCCCAGATCGTCCTGCAGATCCTGCTCGGAACGCTAGCCCCCATCATCCTTCTGGGAATAACGCAGGTAATCAAGCTGAGCGATCTCGTCCGGAAGCGCATTTACGCAACCGCCGGCTGTCTCACGTTGATTGGAATCTTTGCCATGCGTTGGAATGTCGTCATCGGAGGGCAGTTGTTCTCCAAGAGTTTTCTTGGCTATACCACGTACAAGATGGGCTTCGTGGCCAGGGAAGGCCTTCTAACCGCAATCGTTCTCAGTATTCTGCCGTTTGTTTTCCTGTGGGCACTGGTAAAGATTCTGCCGCCTTGGCCCGAGAAAGCTCTGCTGGCCAGAAGCGCCTCGCCACAGTAGCGCAATCCCGAACCGACAAACTACGTTTGCGATTAGTGCAGATCAGGGACCAAACATCGGCTGCCTCACTCGCGGAGGCGTTGAACCGCGCCTCTGACGTCCATGATTACCCAGCGACTTGCCCCGCGGTAGTGGCTCAGGGCTCTTTGGCCGCAAGAACCGGAATGCGGTCTCCAGTTCGGCAGGTAGACTACATTCAGGGTAATCAGAAAATGGATGCGAACGAATTCCGCGAGTTGGGCCACAAAGTTGTGGACCTGCTTGCCGGATACCTGAATGACATTGAGAGCAAGCGAGTGTTCCCCGATGTCGAACCTCGAACGATAAATCAGCTCTTTGCCCAGCCCTTGCCTCAGGACCCATCCTCACCGGACAGCGTGCTGGAGGAATTGCAGGCCAAGCTGCTTCCCTACTGCACTCACGTTGGCCATCCGGGATACATGGGACTGATCACGCCTTCGCCGAGCCCCGTAGGCATCATTGCGGATCTTCTCTGCTCGGGTTTGAACCAGAACGTCGGCGCTTATTCGATTGGACCGTCCGCGGTCGCGATGGAGCGCCGTGTGGTCCGCTGGCTCACCGATCTATGCGGCTATGACGAAAACGCCGGCGGCAACCTGACCAGCGGCGGCATGATGGCAAACTTCATAGGACTGAAGGTCGGGCGTGACGCGGTGACAAAAGATCGCAGCCAGCATGAAGGCGTTCGCGATCGCTGGGCGGTTTACGTTTCTGAGGAACGGCACGTTTCCATCGACAAGGCGGTCGATTGCATCGGCCTTGGACGCGAGGCCTTGCGCGCGCTGCCGACCGACGACTGCTTTCAGCTGCGACTCGATGCACTCGAGCAGGCGATCGCGGAGGACAAGAAGCACGGTGTTCGCCCGATGTGTGTCGTAGGCGTCTTTGGAACGACCAATACAGGCGCGATCGATGACCTCCGCCAGTTGCGCCGCATCGCCGATCGCGAAGGCATGTGGCTGCACGCGGACGCGGCATACGGTGGCGGCATGTTGCTGTCGCACGAATGGCCGGGGCATAACCGGGGCCTCGAGCTCGCGGACTCGATCACCATTGATCCTCACAAATGGTTCTACGCTCCGCTCGATGCTGGCGCCGTACTGGTGAAAGATCAGCGCCGGCTGACTGCGTCGTTTGGGATCAAGCCGTCCTACCTTACCGACGAATTCGATCACGCCAACGAGCGCTACCAGTATTACGTCCACGGATTCGAGCAGTCGCGCCGTTTCCGCAGCCTGAAAGTATGGATGAGCTTCAAGCGATACGGAGCTCGCCAGATCGGCGAATGGATCGACAACAACGTCCGGCAGGCGAAGCATCTTTACGCGCTGGCTGCGGGCGATCCGGATTTCGAAGCCGCCAGCAACCCGCCCATGTCAGCAATTTGCATTCGCTACAAAGGCAAAGGACTGGACGAGCAGCAATTGAGGAAGCTGCATGCCGAAGTAGCACGCCGAGTGGAAGAAGGAGGCCGCTTCTGGATTTCCACGACTGAGCTGAAAGGCAAGACCTGGTTTCGGATCAATCCAGTCAACTTTCGGACGCGTCAGGAGCACATGGAAGAACTCTTCGCCTTACTCCAGAAGGAGTGTCAATAGGCAGCTTGACTCGAATTCCGTTTCCGCAAGCCAGCGCTTCGTCTACTGCCCATCCCAGCGGACTGGGCACAGGCACTTTTGCTTCAACTGCCCGGGAAATACTTATCTCCATTTGAAAACTCTGTGAAATCACAACCTATAGCACTTAATTGCCCTTGACTTTGGATGTGCTTGGTGCCAAAAGTAGTGCAACCTCTAATAATTTCCGTACGCCTTTTCAAATGCTCCCGACTGGGTGGGGTCTTTCCCGGACGTCTACCCTCAACATCTGGCGTCGCTTGAATCTGTGCGCCCTCGTCTGCTGTGCCGGGTTTGCATCCCGGGTCGTCCTGTTCGGCCGGCCCTGCTCGAACTGTGAGGAAAACCCTTGTCGGCGACATTGCCAGACCCCGTACGATTGCGCGAAACCTTCTCCGCATTGGGTTTCGTCACCACCTGCGCGCGCATGACTCCGGTCCTGCAGTCAGCTTACAAGGCGGCACAGGTAAGCGACACGACGGTGCTGCTCGAAGGCGAGACTGGAACCGGCAAGCAGGTATTGGCGAGAGCCATTCACTGCCTCGACCAGAAGCGCTGCCGCTTTCCCTTTGTCACGGTTCACTGCAGCACCGTCAGCGAAAGCCTTGCCGAGAGTGAACTGTTCGGCCATTGCAAAGGATCCTTTTCCGGCGCCCTTGCCTCACGCGCCGGACTGTTTCAGGCAGCCCATCGCGGTACTGTGTTCCTCGATGACGTCAACGATCTTCCTCTGCGCCTGCAGCCGAAATTACTGGATGTTCTGCAACGTGGCATGGTCCGTCCGCTGGGTTCCGATCGCGAACTCAAGATTGATGTCCGCGTGATCGCAGCGGCCAATCGTGCATTGCAACCCCTGGTTGAGCAGGGCGTCTTTCGGGCGGATCTGTTTCATCGCCTCAACGTGATTCATCTCTCATTGCCTGCCTTGCGTGACCGCAGCGAAGATTTTGCCGCGTTGATGCTCGAATTCGCCAAGCGCTACGGCAGACTATATGCGCGGATCGAGTCGCTCGACCCTGAACTGATCCAGCATTTGCAGGCATGCCGCTTCGAAGGCAACGTCCGCGAACTTGAAAATGCCGTCCAGAGAATGCTCTTCATGAAAGGCGACGGCAGCTCGCTAACCCGCGAGGATTGGCTGCAGCAGGAAGACGGACCAACCGTGGGCGCGGCACGAAATGACGACCTGTTTCAAGCGGTCAGCCTGTTGTGGTTGGCGATGATGAGACAAAAGCTCCCGCTCCCGGAACTGATGCGTCGCGTGGAGAGTGAACTCCTCCAGCGGGCGCTGCAGGTCGGAGGCAAGACGCGACGCGAGATCGCCGAACTTCTGCATACCAGCGAGCGAACGCTTTATCACAAGATCAGCTCGCACGGCATCGCCGCCTCAAGCCGCAAGGCAGTTGGGTGAAGCAAGATCCACTGCCTCCGCTTAAGTTGACACTTTGAATTGCGGCCCCAACCACCTCCAGCGACATACTGCAATTACTCGCAGAGCACACTGCCAATATCTGCAAACGATTGATTGCAGGAAAATCACGCTTCCATCGCCTGACATTGCTTCTGGGCTGTCGCGCTCGTCATCCAGTTCCGCCAACTCTGGCAGATGAGGCTTTGAGGTCACCCGCGCCCTATCCTCCAACCCGGTTCCGTCTTGCTTTTGTAAGCCGCTGATTCTTCAAATCTCCGCACGCGTCTTTTTCTTAATGCCATCGCAAGCGGCGCAACCAGCGACATGGAAGACCGATTGCCAACACAACTGCCTGAGTCAAAAACATGGAGTCTTCCGCGAGTGCCCAAATAGGCGATCGAGTGAGCTTTCGCATCTCGGATGTGTTCTTGCCCGAGCCTGTGGAAGTGCTGGCGCAACTCACCCCGGACGTCGAAACCCACGGAGTCGTTGTGGAGTTCTCCGACTCGGGAAGTAATCTGCGCGCCTACGCGGTGGTCCGCATTTCGCCGCAACAGGCCGTGTTACTGCCTGTCAGTGCGCTCCATGTTCTCGATTGCGAATGAGGAACACCAACGCGGTTGGCCTTGGTCCTGATTCGTCTTTGCCGGTTGCTGTAGTCACTTGAGGAGGATGGAGCTATGCCGACGTATACGTATCCCGGTGTTTACATCCAGGAAATTCCCAGTGGAGTACATACCATTACAGGTGTTGCCACCTCCATTGCTGCGTTCGTCGGATGGGCCGCTCAGGGACCGACGAACCAGGCCACACTGGTGCAGAGCTGGTCGGATTTCGCCAATCAATTTGGCGGATTGGATTCGCGGAGCTATCTGGGATACGCGGTAAATCAGTTCTTCGCCAATGGCGGGCAGCAGGCCTACATCATCCGGCTGGTCTCGGATGGAAGTGGCGGAAACACGGCCGCGGCGACTGCCCAGGTGGAAATCACCGATATTACCTTCGATTCTTCGGCCTCGCCGAGTACGGTAACGATCACATCCGGGGCCGTAGGCGGGCTCACGCTTTCGGCCGCAAGCCCCGGGAACTGGGGAAACAATTACGTCATTCAGATCCAGCCGAGAAGCGACGACTACACGCGCTTCAGTCTGTCGGTTGTCTATGTCGATCCCACAACCTCGACACAGACCATTGTGGAGACCTTTCCCAATCTATCGGTGTCATCCACCGATTCGCAGGCAAGGTACGTAGTTAACGTCGTCAACGAACAATCCCGACTGGTTACCGCCGCGATGGGTACGCCCGCGTTGACCCTGCACAACAATCCGAGCGTGCCCACCCAACCGACTCCTTCTACGCCGGCCAGTATCGGTTTGAATCACACCTCCACCGGCAACGACGGCACACCGCTGACTCCAAGCACAAGCCCAACCACGCCCGGTCCGTTTGAGACGGCACTGAACTCAAATCCTTCCGCCAGCGGTGGGGGGATTCATTTCCTGGACACGGTTTCTATCTTCAACCTGCTATGCGTACCGGGCGAGATTGTCCGCTCCACGATCAGCGACTTGCAGGCCTACTGCTTCAAGGAGCGTGCCTTTCTGCTGGTTGATAGTGAATCCACCGATACATTCTCCAGTTTGCAGAACGGTCCCGTCGGAATCACGGGCACGAACGCCATCAACTCTGCTTTTTATTTTCCCTGGATCAATCAGTTCGATCCGCAACTGAATTCGACCAGAGCGTTCCCGCCGTGCGGATTTGTCGCCGGCCTTTACGCCGCGACCGACACGTCGCGCGGAGTCTGGAAGGCCCCGGCCGGAATTGACGCCAGCCTGAGCGGCGAGTCGGGTCTCGCCGTCCAGTTGACGGACGCACAAAATGGAACCCTGAACATTCAAGCGATCAATTGCCTGCGGAATTTCCCGGTCTACGGCGATGTTGTTTGGGGAGCGCGGACGTTGCGTGGCAACGACCAGGTCGGCTCGGAGTGGAAGTATGTGCCCATCCGCCGCGTGGCGCTCTTCTTGGAATCCAGCTTGTACGACGGTACCCAGTGGGTTGTCTTCGAACCTAACGACGAAACATTGTGGGGACAGATCAGAATGAATATCGGCGCCTTCATGCAGGGCCTCTTCCTGCAGGGCGCATTTCAGGGCACATCACCGCAGCAGGCTTACTTCGTCAAGTGTGACGCGGAGAACAACCCGCAATCGAGCATTGATCAGGGAATCGTCAACATCCTCGTGGGCTTCGCTCCGTTGTTTCCTGCGGAGTTTGTCGTGATCCAGATCCAGCAGATAGCCGGTCAGCTGCAAGCGTAAGGAGGCAATCGTATGGGCCAACCATTTCCCGCAAACCCGAAGCGTCTCGATCCGTACAAGAACTTCAAGTTCCGTCTCAAGTGGGACGGCAAGTATGTGTACGGCGGAAGTAAGCTCACCGGCCTGAAGCGCACGACCGAGGTGGTGGAGCACCGCTCCGGCGGCGACCCTTCCACCTCTCACAAATCGCCCGGGCGCACGAAGTATGAGGCCATCACCCTGGAGCGCGGCCTCACACAGGACCTTGAGTTTCACAACTGGGCCGGCCTGGTGTGGAACTTCGGAGCGGCGCTCGGCTCCGAGGTCTCGCTGGCGAACTTCCGCAAGAACCTCTACCTGGAGTTCTACAACGAAGCGGGGCAGCTTGTGATCGCGTACAAGATCTTTCGCTGCTGGGTTTCGGAGTACCAGGCGATGCCCGACCTCGACGCGAACGCCAATGCGATTGCGGTCGAGCACATCAAGATTGAAAACGAAGGCTGGGAGCGCGACACCGGCGTTACGGAACCGGTCGAGCCCACCCTCAGCACCGTGATCACATAGCATGCAGGCCCTCTCCAGTACCGCTTTTCTTGACCTGTGGGACCGTGGCTCGCGGCTGCACCCGCTGGACCGTGCCCTGCTGGCTGCCAGTGTCGCGCTTGCCGGGAGCTCGGCTGACACGCTGGCCGACTGGCCACTTGGAAAGCGGAATAAGGCCCTGCTCCAGCTGCATTGCGGCTCGTTCGGGTCGAGCTTGCGAGGCTGGGCCGCTTGTAGCGGTTGCGGAGAAAAAATGGAATTCGAAATGGATGGGCAGAAATTGTTGAACGAGAACGCAGACGAGCCGCTGTCGGATTCGACCGTTGTCGTGAAGAGTCATGCGTTCCGCCTGCCCAACAGTCGCGATCTGTCCCTTGCCGCTCGCGCAACCGATTCCAGGGCAGCGGCAATTTCCTTGCTGGAGTGCTGCAGCCTGGATGCAACACCGTTGGCTGACATGTCCGTCGAGGAGATGGAAGAAGTAGGCGAGCAGATGGCGTTGGCCGATCCGCTGGCGGAACTCCGGCTGACGCTGCAGTGCCCGGCCTGCCACGAGCAGCGCGTGGAGACGCTGGATATCAACGGCTTTGTCTGGGCAGAGATCGAAGCTCGTGCGCGGCGATTGCTGTGGGAAGTCCACACGCTGGCGTACGCCTACGGGTGGTCGGAAGGAGAGGCTCTGTCGTTGAGTGCGGCGCGCCGCGCGCGCTACCTGGAGATGGTGCGGGCATGAGCGGCTATCTGCAAAGGCTCGTCCGCAATGCCATGCAACCGGCGGAATCTTCGATCCGGCCGTTGGTGGGTTCCATGTTTTCCCCTGCGGAGCAGGCGTCCGATTCACTTCCACGGGAAGAGCACGTCGAACTTAGCGCGCAGCCCGGCCCCTTGCGGCCGGCTCTGACATTTGAAGAGTCTGTTTCAACGCGGAGTATTTCGCCTCGCAGTGAACGGCAGATGCTGGAGAAGAGTCCAGAGGCGCAACCTGTGCCGTCCCTGAATTCCCTTCCACCTGCTGACAACGCGAAGTTGCTGCAACCGTTCCCCGCTGAGCAAAACATAACGCACATTCCCGAGCAGCATCATCAGATCAACGGTCCTCCACGCTTGGCCTCCGCGCAGCCGAAGCAAACTTTCACGCCGCTGATGAGTGAGCGCCCCGCGCACGTCGGACCTTCGGATACCTCAGGCAATAGCGTGGGTGTGAGGCACGCAGCGGCGCCAACTCACCAACAAACGAATGCGGCACGCTCGCTGGGGCGTGAGCCGGACGAAATTCAGATTCACATCGGCCGCATTGAGGTTACAGCCGTGCAGCAAGCGCCGGCCCGCACCGCGATCAAACCTGCCCGCAAAGGGCAGAGCCTTGAGGAATACCTGAGCCGACGGGATAGGAGGGCCTGATGAGCACTGCTCTCGCCATCCCGGGTGTTACCGCTGTGCTGCGGCATTTCCTGAACAGCGTCTACAACAACGTGCACGCTGTCCTCGGTAGCGTGAATGTGTCGGCCAAAGCTCCTGACATCGTGCAGACGGAACTGGGTAACGGTCCTCATACCCCACTCACGGTAAATCTTTTTCTTCACCAAGTGACGCCAAACGCGGCATGGCGAAACATGGGACTGCCGTCGCTCGCCTCGGATGGCATCACCGTCCTGAAGAACCGGCCACTCGCACTCGACCTCCATTACCTGCTCACCGCCTATGCTTCGGAGGACAACCACGCCGAGGCCCTGCTCAGCTATGCGGTCTCGTTTCTGCATGACAACCCGGTATTTCCCCGCGGCCAGATCAGTGCGGCGCTGACGGCGCTGCCTGCCGATCCGTTTTCCGACGGTCTTCGCGCCTCGGGCCTTGCCGATCAAATGGAGATGATCAAGATCAACCCCGCCACGCTCGGCCGCGAAGAGATGGCATGGCTCTGGACCGCTCTCAAAGCCGACTACCGTCCCACGTTTCCCTTCCAGGTCACGGTTGTCCTGATTGATCAGCAACTGGCGACACCGTTTGCATTGCCGGTTTTGACTCGGAGCATCACCGCACGCGCGACTCCGCCGCCGCAATTGCTCACCATACAACTTCCAACCGCCCAGTCTTCCGTTCCTCAGGGCGGCTCCGTCACTGTGAATGGACGATGGCTCACCGGAGCCAGCCTTGTGTCGCTATCGAACCCGCATCTCGGCGTTTACTATGCGTTCGCCCCGTCTGCGGTGAGCGATACAGCTGTGACGTTCACGGTTCCCACGGACGCCACAAACCTGCCAGCGGGTATCTACAGTCTTTCGGTGCTGTTCACGAATGGCAGCGGAGACGTCGTGCTCAGCACAAACACGTTGCCGTTTGCGGTCGCGCCAACGGTCTCGGGAACTCCAACAGCGGTGAACAACCCCGCCGGAACCCTGGTCACAGTCAATTGCGCGCCCAATGTTCGTCAGAGCCAGAGTGCATCGCTGGCGCTGGGATCCATGGCTGCGCCGGCGCAAACCTTCGATGCGCTACAGGTAAACACGCTGAGCTTCCAGTTCCCCACGCTCACGGCCGGGAATTATCTGATTCGTTTGACAGTGGACGGAGCGGATAGCCCCGTCGGAGTGGATTGGAACGCAACCCCAGTCCCAGTTTTCACCGGGCCATTTTTGACGATATGACGAATGCGAATCCGCAAGTCTCGTGGCCGGAAGCCAACCAGGTTTACCTGGCTGGGGAGTTCACGCGTCTGCGTCGCCAGCTGGGAGCTGCGGAAGATTCCCTGGACACGCGCACGGCGGTCCAGCTGCCGGATGAGCCGGAGTCGCCGGCAGCGATCGACCGCCTCACCAGCCTGTTTGGCTTGAGCCCCTTTGAGCGCGATCTCCTCCTGCTCTGCGCCGGGGTCGAGATGGATTCGCGACTGGGCGCCCAGTGTGCCGAGGCGCAAGGTCATCCTCAGCGGACGTACGTCAGTTTTGGTCTCGCCATGGCAACGTTGTCGGACGCACACTGGAGCGCCCTGACTCCAGCGCGACCCTTGCGACGTTACCGTCTCGTGGAGATGGAAGCGGGCCGGAGTCTGGTCTCGGCGCCCATGCGCATTGATGAGCGCATTCTCCATTACCTGGCGGGAATGAACCTGCTGGACGCTCGTCTGCAATCGCTGCTGCACCTATGTCCGTATCCTGAGTGGATCGCCGACGATCATCGCTCGACCGCGATACAAGCGGCAAAGATCAGCGAGAGCTATTCCGTCTTCGCTCCCGTAGTCCACCTCTGCGGCGACGATCCGCAGGGCCATGAGGACGTTGCCGCTTTGGCAGCGCATGATGCCGGGCGGCAGTTGCTGGCCGTGCGGGCGGAGGAACTTCCCGCGGTGGGGCCTGATCTCGAGGAGTTCGCTCTGCTGTGGGACAGGGAGTCTCTGCTGCTGCCTGCCGCGCTCCTCATTCAGTGCGGCTCAGCTGGAATCAACGCCCCGGCGCGACATCTGGCGGAGCGGTTAAGCGGATTGGTGTTTGTCAGCAGTCGCGAGCCCGTAAGGCTGGATCGCGCCTTCGTGCGCTTCGAAGTCGACAAGCCCACTCCCCTGGCGCAAAAACAGCTCTGGCAAAGAGCGCTGGGCGAGGCCGCAGCCGGGCTTAACGGCAAGCTCGATGACTTGGCGGAGCAGTTCCGGCTGAGCGCGCGAATGATCTTCTCCACCGGTTCGCTTACTCCTGCCGACAACGGGAGAGTCGATCCAGGCGATCTGTGGCACATCTGCCGCTCTCTCGCGCGGCCCAAGCTGGAGGACCTGGCGCAGAGGATCCTGCCGCACGCCACATGGGATGATCTCGTACTTCCCCCGCTGCAAACCGCAACCCTGCGTCAGCTTGCCGCGCAGGTGCGGCACCGTCTGAAGGTATACGAGACGTGGGGATTTTCCGCCAAGGGACGTCGCGGTCTGGGCGTGAGCGCGCTCTTCTGCGGTGAAACCGGTACGGGAAAAACCCTTGCTGCTGAGGTGCTCGCGCACGAGCTGGCGCTGGACTTGTACCGCATTGATCTCTCCGCCGTAGTCAGCAAGTACATTGGTGAAACGGAGAAGAACCTGAAGCAGGTCTTCGATGCGGCGGAAGAAGGTGGCGTCCTTCTTCTCTTCGACGAAGCCGATGCTCTATTTGGCAAGCGCGCCGACGTGCGCGACAGTCACGATCGGTACGCAAATATCGAAGTCGGCTACCTGCTCCAGCGAATGGAGGCTTATCAGGGCCTTGCGATCCTAACCACCAATCTCAAGTCGTCGCTGGATCGCGCCTTCCAGCGCCGTCTACGTTTCACGGTCACTTTCCCCTTCCCTGATGCGGCGCAACGCGAGGCGATCTGGAGCAGGATCTTCCCTGCCCCGACGCCCACGGTGAATCTCGACATGAAGAAGCTGTCGCAGCTCAATGTCTCGGGAGGGAACATCCGCAACATTGCGCTCAATGCGGCATTTCTCGCGGCCGCATCCGGGGCGCCGGTCGCAATGTCCCATCTGATGGAAGCCGCGAAGCTCGAGGCAGAAAAAATCGAGAGGCCGCTGTCGGAGGCGGAGATTCGGGGGTGGGTGTGAGCCGCATCCGCCTGACTATCGATCGCCTCGCGCTGAACGGTATAGACCCGCACGACGCGAAAGCGCTAGCCGAGGCTCTGCGTACGCAGCTCTCTGAAGTCCTTTTAGACGGAACCGCGCGCGCACACTGGGCACGCTCTCGTCGAACGCCCGTCTTGCGGTTGGGCCGCATGCCACTCAAAGCCGGGACCGCGGGAGCGAAGGCCTTCGCCAAGGAAATGGCGCGAGCCGTTGGAAGGGGGCTGAAGCCGTGAGCCACGCCACCGTTGCAGCCAAACTTGCTGCGCCCGCTTCCCGGAGCAATACCACTCACAGCCGCAGGCTACCTATCGGTGAGCCCGCCGATTACTTCGAGCAAGAGGCCGATCGTATCGCTGACCAGGTTATGGCAACCGGCACAAAACGCGATTGGTCTCTGTCGCATATCGCCTCAGCCACGCCAACGCAAAGGAAGTGCGCTTGTAAAGGTGCCTCGAGCCAGTGTGACGAATGCAAGGCAAGAGAAGAGGAGAGCACCGGTAAAAAACAAGCTATGCAGCGCAAGGCGTCGGCTTCCCTTGCAGCGGAGGTCGCCCCACCGATCGTTCACGAGGTGCTGCAGTCTAACGGACAGCCCCTGGACAAGTCTGCACGCGATTTCTTTGAGTCGCGCTTCGGCTACGACTTCGCCCATGTGCGCGTCCACACAGACGAAAAAGCCGGCGAATCCGCCAGGGCCGTACAGGCACTTGCCTACACGGTCGGTGGCGATATGGTCTTCGCTCCCGGCCAGTACGCGCCGGGTACCGCGAAGGGCAAGGCGCTCCTGGCGCACGAACTGACGCACACATTGCAACAGCAGCCTGCCGCCAACGCCTCCAGGCTCGTCGAGGCCCGGAGCGCCAGCGAGCGCTCAGAAGAATGGGAGGCTAATGCGGCCATCCCCAGGGCCAGAATGCCCGTGCGTGTCTCTCGCGCACCCGAGGCGCGGCTGGCAAAAGAAGATGATACCGGGCCTCGTTTCTTGGTTCCCCTGCAAGGGCAAGCCGAACCTGAATTCGACGAGAAACCGGATTGCCTGAAGCAATTCACCTCGATGACCATGGGCTCCCTATTCAAGCGCATCGATGCCCGGCGTGTCGCGTTTGAAGCACCTTTTGCGATCGCAGCCGAGTTCACCAGGCCATGCAAGTGCTCCGAGCTGGAGTACCGGCAATACATCCGTGGCCACATCATCCAAGACCCCGACGGCAAGAAGGTCGACCGCGGCGACCTTATGAGCGGGCTGCCGCTCGGCCGGTTGTGGGAAACGTTTCAGGAAGACGGGAACACGGCCCTGACGCCCGTGCACTACGGTCATCGCGATGAAGCAGCGAGCAGCAATCCGAAGGCAATGAGCCAGTACACCGATGCTGACGGAACCGTCAACCAGAAGAACGGTTGCCACTTCGAAAGCTCCGACACGCCGTTCGCATTTTTCTACGCTGCTCCGGGCGAAACCTGGGACATCCAGCTGGATTCTTACGGTGACATCCAGCGCAATGGAAAGCCGATTCAGCGCCGGCACTGGACTCCGATCAAAGGCAGGTTCGTAGCGCCATGAGCCGCAGCATGCTTAGCGTGCGAAAGTCGACAGCACACCGCACGGCCAACAGGCGTACGGGCCTGGAGCGGCTGCGCGTCAATCCGTCTCCCGATCCTCTGGAGATGGAAGCTGATCGTGTCGCGAATTCTGCGGGCGCCTCGCCAGCACGCTCCTGGTCACTCTCACAAATGAGCGTCGACGCCGCGTCACCGGCCGCTGCTGTCGTGCCCTCGGTCGTGCATGACGTACTGGCGTCTGCTGGGCAGCCGCTGGAAAGATCGTCGCGAGCGCAGTTCGAACGCGCTATGGGGGCTGACTTAAGCGACGTTCGCATACACGCGGACGGCAAGGCAGCGGAATCCGCTAAGGCTGTGAACGCGCTGGCGTACACGGTAGGAAACGACGTTGTGTTTGCGCAAGGCCAATTCAATCCGGCGACTCGTGAAGGCGGTCACCTGCTGGCGCATGAGTTAGCACACACCGTACAGCAGCAAGGCAGCCCGCACAGTCTCCAGCGCAAAGATAAGAAAGAGGAAAAGAAGATCCCTGCGCCGGTCGACACGGAGACCCTGCCTGCCCGTGACGTCGATGTGCGGGACTGGCCGAACAAGCTGCCTTACGCACAGCGTAAAGGACCTCAGGAGCAGATCAAGAAGGTACGCGGCGAACTCAAATTGGAAAACACGACTCTCGGGGGCAGCGCACTCAATGATGATCAGAAGCTCATCATCCGGCAAATCAAAATCAATCGGGCCACGGATATCAAGGAACCGTGGCCGTGGATGGCGATCGCCGGTGCGTACAACCGCAAGATAAAGGTGCCAGACGGAAAAAAACTTAAGGAAATTGACGACCCCGATTCCAAGGGCGGCTACAAGTATGGCGGTGAAGGTGGCAAACAGGCTTACGCTCAGCCCCAATATACGGACCCGAAACGGCAAGAGATCAATAAAGAGTTCCATCGAGAAGGTTCAAGCATCTCGGCCATTAATACGTATGACAATGCGTGGCTCACGCTTGGACGTGGCCTGACGGGTACTTTTCTGTGTCGCGCGATGGAAGAATTTTTTCAGAACGATCCCAAAGCGCGCGACATGTTTCTCAACCTCGGCGCCATATTCGCAAATGGGAAGCTTCTTGTCGTCAATACCGACAATGGGGCTATCGAAGAAGACCAACTTGTGGGCAATCTCCCAGGAATGAACGCCCGCAAGATTTTCGCAATGAGCGAGCCGCTACTCACGCTTTACAAGCACGTGGCTGAGTCGGAAGTGCATTCCAAGTTCCTTCAGCCTGCAATGCAGAGACAGGAGGAAGCCGCCGGACTGGCCGTTCCACAAGCGATCCTTGATACGTGGGACACGGGCGCCATCAAGCTGGCCGGTCACCTAATTTATGGCGCGGGTCTGTCGTGGACCAGCTTTGAGAAGTGCGGCGGCAACGTGAAGGAAATTCTGAAAGTCTACGCAAAGCAAGCAGCGCGCCAGGATGCCAGTAAGGGAAATGCTTTCTTCGTCGACGCTGCATACGCGGCCGTGATTTTGAAAATGGCGGGGGGGAAGGCGAAGGAGGCTTTTAGTTCAGTCGTGGACCTCAGCACTGGTCCCTCGCTCAATTCACGGATGCTGCTGTTGCAGATTTCGGGAACCCGATACTGGCAAATGAGTTGGTGAGGCTTCCTCGCGGTACAACACGCTGGTCTTGGGAAAACCGGTAAGAGGTTTGAAAGCTTATGGGTTCGTTTCCTATTTCGCCGCGCTTGGTCAAAGGTGGCATCGTCACCATGGATCCGGATACGACCGCGCTGAAGAGCGTCATCGCGCTGCAGTACAACCCGGACTCTCTGACGCGCACGCTGCAGATCCAGGCGGTGCAAGGCGCGCAGGACGGGACGCGAGTGGACGCCCTGCGCCTGCGCGGGCCTGCGGTGGAGACCATCAAGCTGGAAGCGGAACTGGATGCCACCGATCAGCTGGAATTTCCTAAGCAGTTCCCCATTGCTGTTCAGCATGGGTTGCAGCCGCAACTGGCGCAATTGGAAATGCTGGTGAACCCGACAGTCGAGACCCTCCTGTCCGACGACAGCATGGCCAACAGCGGCACGCTGGAGATCATTCCTCTGGAACAGCCGCTCACGTTATTTGTCTGGAGTAAGAGCCGCGTTGTGCCCGTCCGACTGACCGATTTTTCGATCACGGAAGAGGCCTTCGATCCGAATTTGAATCCCATTCGCGCCAAGGTCAGCTTGGGCATGCGCGTGTTGAGCGTGGATGATCTCGGCTTCTCGCACCCCGGCGGCCGCATGTTCATGAGCTATCTGACGAACAAAGAGCAACTGGCATCGCAGGCGGCCAGCGTTGCGATCTCCGTACTCGGGCTGGGAGGGCTGCCATGAGAGATCCACTTCAGTCGCTGATCCAGATGGGCGTCGTGCCGCCGGTGACCTTTCCCACCGACAGCCGGTACTACGGCTCGGCGACACTGTCGTACGTTTCGCCCAGCGGACAAATGATCACCTACCTGGCACGGCGTTTCGTGCCGCAGCCGGGTGCTCCCAACTTCGCAACCGTGGCCAGGCATACGGTGCGCCAGGTTGATCGCCTGGACCTCATCGCTGCGAAGTATCTCGGCGATCCGCTCGTCTTCTGGCTGATTTGCGATGCCAATGGAGCAATCAAGCCTGAGCAACTGGTCGAGACCCCAGGAAATGTCTTGAACATCACCATGCCGCAGGGCGTACCGGGAGCGTCGAATGCTGGATAGCGTTCAGCTGAGCCTGATGATGGGACCATTCATTCCCATGACAGTGCCGCGCCCTGTCCTCGACGCGCTGGACGAGGTCGAAGTCACGATCAACGACACGGGCACCAGCGGCTTTCAGCTCACGTTCATCATCGACAAGCAATCGCCCCTGCAGATCATGTTCCTGCTGACGGGAGGCATGCCGCTGCTCTTCATGCGCGTCGTGCTGGTGGCCACCATCAACGGCAACTCCACTGTCCTGATGGATGGCGTGATTACGAACAACCACATCTCTCCCGGCGACAAAGGTTCCAATTCTACTTTGACCATCACCGGGGAAGATCTCAGCGCGTTGATGAACCAGTCGAACTGGAGCGGCTTTCCCTTCCCTGCATGCCCGGCCGAGGCACGTGTCCTTGCGCTGCTCGCCAAGTACGCGATGTTCGGAATCATCCCCATGATTATTCCGAGCATCATGATCGACGTCCCAATCCCCATCGAACAGATTCCCAGCCAGCAGGGGACAGATCTTGCCTATATCCGCTCACTGGCCGATCAGGTCGGCTACGTGTTCTATGTCGGTCCCGGCCCGGCGCCCGGCTCCAGCACGGCGTATTGGGGACCGCAGATCAAGTGGGGTGCGGTGCAACCCGCCCTCAATGTCGACTTCGACGCCTACACCAACGTCGAGAGTCTCCACTTCAACTTCGATCAGCAGCAGAACAAGATTCCCACGCTGATGATCTACAACGAGGAGACGGGTGTCACTATACCGATTCCAATACCGCCGATCACGCCGCTGAATCCGCCGCTGGGCGCGATACCGCCGTTGCCGTCGAATATTCCTCCCGACTTGAAGCCGGTGCGCGACGACCTGGCCAAGCGGCCGATACCACAGGCCATCATGATTGGCCTGGCGACGGCGTCGCAATGGGCCGATTCGGTGAGCGGCGAAGGCAGCCTGGATGTCACGCGTTACGGCGGCATTCTCAAGGCGCGCGAGTTGGTTGGAGTCCGAGGCGCCGGCCCGGCGTTCGATGGCCTCTATTACGTCAAGAGCGTGACCCACAAGATCAAGCGCGGCCAGTACAAACAAAGCTTCAAGTTAACTCGAAACGGATTGATGTCAACCGTACCGACGGTGGCCCCATGAGCACACAACCTGTTACTCCCGGACCCAATACCCAGCGCTATTACGGAAAGTATCGCGGGCTGGTGATTGAAAATATCGACCCCGAGCAGATCGGCCGCATTCTCGTGCAGGTGCCGGACGTGCTCGGCGAGATTCCCTCGAGCTGGGCGATGCCCTGCGTTCCCGCTGCCGGAATCCAGTCCGGGTGCTTCATCGTGCCGCCCATCGGATCGCAGGTTTGGGTCGAGTTTGAGCAAGGCAATCCGGATTACCCGATCTGGACTGGCGGTTTCTGGGGCCTGGTGGCGGATGTTCCAATCTTCGCCACCGCGCCGCCCGCTATTCCGCCGGGACAGAACATCGTGCTTCAGACCACCGGCCAGAACATGATCATGGTCAGCGACGCGCCGCCTTCTCCGGTCACCGGCGGCATCGTGCTGAAGTCCATGACTGGCGCAATGCTTGTAATCAATGAGACGGGGATTTACATCAGCAACGGTCAAGGGGCGATGATCACGTTGATCGGTCCGACAGTGGACATCAACCTGGGAGCGCTAACTGTGATTTGATATGCCACATTGTGGTATGTCCCACTTTGTGTCATATCACAATGTGGTAAGTCAACAGGCGGGAGATAACAATGCCGGGACCGATCTTACATATGGGGGCAACGGTTCTGTGCGCGCACGGTGGGCAGGCGATGCCCACTGCGCCCAGTCCGAGGGTTATGGCCTCTGCCATGCCCATAGCAACCATCGCCGCTCCGTATGCCGTCGCAGGATGTCCTTTTGTCGCTCCCAATGGCAATGGACCTTGTGTCACCGCGCAGTGGATTGTGGGGGCGGTTCGGGTGATGTCGCTGGGTCAGCCGGTGGCAGTGATGTCGGGAGTGGCAACTTGCGTCCCGACTGGCACGCCGCTCGTGCCTGTGGCCGCGCAGATGAGAGTGATCGCAACGTGAAGGTGCTCAGCATATTTCGGTGAGACGGCAATGGCTGCAAACGTCAACTTTCCTTATCAGTTCGATGGACGCGGACGCACTCAGCAGGCGGCGCTGAAGGACTACATCTATCAGCTGGTGGAACAGGTTCTATTCACATCGCCGGGAGAGCGCGTAAACCTGCCGGACTTCGGCAGCGGGTTATTGCAACTGCCGTTTGCGCCCAACAGCGTCGAGATGGCGGCGGCCACGCAGTTCGCAGTGCAGGCGGCGCTGCAGAAGTGGCTCAGCAATTACGTCAAGGTGCAGTCGGTCGTAGCGTCGGCACAGGACTCGGTCCTGACGGTAACGGTGACCTACTCGCCGCTTAACACAGATGTGACCGAGGTGCAGACGTTCGTGTATGGGACGGGCTCATGATCTACCAGTGCTGCAATGAAAACCGCAAAGCTGCGGTGCTGAATAATCCCAGCGCCATCACGGCGACGCCGACGGTCGACGCGCCGGGCAGCGGCTACGCGGTTGGGGATGTGCTCACCGTCGCGCAGAGCGGTTCGAGCGGCACGGCGACGGTGAAGGTCCTCACGATTGGCGTTGGAGGCGCCATCACTGCCGTGGGGCTCGTACAAAATGGCACGAATTACAGCACTGCCACGGGAGTGCCGACAACCGGCGGCAGCGGCACAGGTTGCACTCTCAACATTGCGGGCACACCGAACGGCATCGATTATCTGGAAGTTCTCGATCATGACGCGGTCCCGCTTGGCCTGCCGCGGCAACGAATTCTGCTGGTTCATTGCCTGCGCGCTGTACCCGCGAGTATCACGCGCAATAATGTCCTGATTACCGGCGGCGAGAGCATTACCAATATCACGATAGACTGGGTTGCTCCCGCTACGACCCCGCCCGCGACTCTCACTCCAGCGCAGCAGCAGTATTTCCAATCACTGGCTGATGCACCCAATGTACTGCTGGTCGAAGCCAGCGTCGCGGGGGACTTCAGCCCCTACGTGCTGCGGCTGGTCAATGATGCAGCGCATGCCCAGGGCGATCCGTTCGAGGTCACCGACGTTCTGTTGGGCTTCGATCCGCAGCTGGCAGAGGTTCAATTCTCCTTCAAGGTCGAGTGTGGTCCGGACTTTGACTGCGCTCCCGCGGCTCCCGATTGTCCTCCCGATTTGCCAGCGCCGCCGCCCATCAATTATCTGGCAAAGGATTACGGCAGCTTCCGCACCATCATGCTGGATCGGTTGAGCCAGCTTTTACCAGGCTGGTCCGGCAACACGGAAGCGGACATGGGCGTTGCACTGGCGGAATTGATCGCCTATGTCGGCGATCGGCTCAGTTATCAGCAGGACGCTGTCTCGACTGAGGCGTATCTGGAGACGGCGCGCAGCCGCATCTCGCTACGCCGTCATGCGCTGCTCGTCGATTATCACGTACACGACGGCTGCAATGCGCGAGTTTGGATTCAGCTCAACGTCTCGGGAAATCCTGGCGACAAAATCTTTCTGGATCGCACGGTCACTCGCTTTTACACCTACGCGCCCGGGATGCCTTCGAGCTTGAAGGTTGGTTCCGATAACGAAGAGGCGGCTCTGCGCAGCGGTGTGCAGGTCTTCGAGCCGATGTGGGACCAGGTCCTGTACCCCGAGCTCAACCAAATGTCGTTCTACACCTGGGGCGAGAAAAACTGCTGTCTGCCGCAAGGCGCGACGGAAGCAACGCTCCACGCCTCCTATCCCAACCTCCAGCCGGGAGATGTGCTGATCTTTCAGGAAATGGTTGGGCCGCAGACCGGAGAGGCAGCCGACGCAGATCTCCGGCATCGCTGCGCGGTGAGGCTTACGCAAGTTGCCACTCAGGATGCGAGCGGCAACCCTCTAGTAGATCCGCTGTTCGAAGACGGAACGGGAAAGCCAATCAAAAGTCCGGCGCAAAAGCCGACGCCTGTTACCGAGATTCAGTGGTCGCAAGCTGACGCACTTCCCTTCCCTGTTTGTATTTCGTCGACATTCACGGACGCGAATGGCGAAACGCAAAGCCTGGCCGATGTCAGTGTCGTCTTCGGAAATATTGTCCTGGCGGACCACGGGCTGACACTCACGAACAAGACAATGGGGACGGTTCCGCCGCCCAGGATCTATCTGCCGCGTAACCCTGCCGCCGATCGTTGTCAGAATCTTCTTCCCACGCCGCTGCCGGTCCGACTCCGGCCGGAGGTTCCGGACAGTCCTCTGACCCAGGCAGTGCCTCTGGCGGAAGTCGCCATCGGAGAGTTGGGAAATCCGCAAACTGCCGGAGTGGTGCAGCTGCCGGACACCGGCTTCATCAGCCTTAACAATGCCGAAGGCTTTGCCTGTCTCACGTTGCAACCGACAAATCCTGCCGGCTGGCCGCAATCGTTTGGTGTGATCGTCAAGCCGAATGCGGGAACTCCGGGCAACATCGATCTTGCAGTGGTATATGACCCGGCGTCGGGAGGCGCCGGCGTTCACAAGCTGGTGACGGTGGAATTGTACAGCAATCTTTCGCCTCATAGCGGCGACGCCAATTACGTTGCGACACAACTTAACAGCAATTCGAAGCTGATCGAGGTTCCCGCCGGCTACGCTCCTCCCGCCACTTTTCCGAGCAGCTTTCCGGCCGCACCGACGCTGTTGTCGAATACCGGGACGGTGGACCTGAAGGACACGAGCAACACCGCCTACCTGACGGTGCAAGCTTCCAATTTGTCAAGCTGGCCGCAGCTCTTCGGAGTGCAAGCGCAGGCCAGCGGCAATCCCGCGTATTTCGATCTCCGGGTTGTCTACAATCCGCCAACCGGCGTTGGCGTGACCCCGCCCGTGACAGTGGAAGAATTCGACAACCTTTCGCTCTCAAGCACCGCGGCCCAGATAAACGGCAGCTCGGAGCTCATCAGCGTTGAGAGCTTTGCGAGCACAGCGAACTCGGAGCTCTCGGCTTACGACTTGATGAACGTGGATGCCAGCCAGGCTGTGCCGGCCATCACGTTGAGGGGCACAACGAACACAAGTACCAGGACGTGGAAGGCGAAGCAGGACCTGCTGGAGAGCGGTGAGTCGGACCTGGTTTTTGTTGTCGAGGTGGAATCCGATGGCACTGCGACGCTTCGCTTTGGCGACGACACCAACGGCCTTTTCCCGGCGACCGGAACGGCTTTCGTCGGGGACTATCGCATCGGCAACGGTACATCCGGCAACGTAGGCGCAGACAGCATTACCTATCTTGCCGCGAATGACGCTCGCATACTGACTTGCCGGAATCCTCTGCCGGCAAAGGGTGGCACCGATCCTGAAAGCAATGAGCAGATACGCCGCCGCGCGCCGCAAGCCTTCCTCACACAGGAGCGAGCGGTCACAATGGCTGACTATGCCGCGGTGACCGAGCAGAATCGGCAGGTCGACCGCGCGGTGGCAACGCTGCGATGGACCGGAAGTTGGTACACCGTCTTCATCGCGGTAGAACCGCAAGGTGCCGGCAGCCTGAATTCGAGCCTGCAGCGCAGCCTCAAGAAGAACGTCGAGCGCTACCATCTCGCCGGGCAGGATCTCGAACTGGATTCACCACAATACGTGCCCTTGCAGATCGAACTCGAGATCTGTGTCGACCCCAATTACTTCATGGCCGACGTGCAGCAATCGCTCATGCAGGTGCTGGGCAGCGGCATTTCATCTGCGGGCGAAAAGGGCCTGTTCTTCCCCGACAACTTCACCTTCGGGCAAACGGTGTATCTGAGCCCGATCTATGCTGCCGCGCGCTCGGTGGCGGGCGTGGTTGCGGTACGCGCGACATCCTTTCAGCCGCAGGGCCTGAATCCGACGACGCAATACATCGATGCGGGGGAAATCAAGATGGGGACGCTTCAGATCGCGCGCCTGGCCAATGATCCGAGCTACCCCAATCACGGCCAGTTGACGCTGACGCTGGAGGGTGGGAAATGAGCGGCTGCGCACGAGCCACGAAGCGACGTTCGGTCCAGGTAGGAGGCGCGCTATGAGCTGCACCGGAAATTCCAGTTGCACTTGCGGCTGCTGCGCCGGAACGAGCGTGCAGACGCCGCAGGCGCTGACGAACCTGCCCGGGCTGTCCTCCATCTCCTACCGCGTAGGCCGCTGGGCCACATTCAAGGAATCGATGCTGGCGCGGCTTTCCAGCTCTGACTATCCAGCGCTGACTGCGCTTAAGACCCGCGATGACGATGACTTCACCATCGCATTTCTGGATGCTACGTCGGTTGTGCTCGACATTCTCACGTTCTATCAGGAGCGGCTGGCGAACGAGAGCTACCTGCGCACCGCCGGGCAGCTGCGATCACTAGTTGAATTGTCGCGATTGATCGGATATGAACCCGCGCCAGGCGTCTCAGCGGCTGCATATGTGGCTTTTACGTTGAAGGCGGCCTCAGGTCAGCCTGCTGACCCGTCTGCTGCGCCCATCATTATCCCTCAAGGAACGCAAATGCAAAGCGTTCCGGCGCAAGGTCAGACGCCGCAGACGTTTGAGACCTCCGCCGATATTCCTGCAAAAGCGGATTGGAACGCATTGCGCGTTCAGACCGGTCAAACATGGGCGCCCCAGATGGGTGATGTGAGCGTCTACCTGCAAGGCACAGCCACCCAGCTGCAGCCCGGCGACCTCATCCTCATTGTGGGAGATGAACGGCCCGGTCATCCCACGAGTCCGCGGTGGGATGTGCGCCTGCTGACCACGGTGGAAGCCGATGGCTTGAACAACCGTACCTACGTTGAATGGAGCGAGGGGCTTGGCTATCCGCCCGACAATATCGATCCCGCGCAGCAGAATCCGAGGTTCTACGCCTTCCGGCAACGTGCCGCGCTGTTTGGATTCAATGCGGTCAATCCGATCTTGCTGGCCGACAAGACGCAGACCGCTCTGCACGCTGCCGGCTTGATTACCGATCCGTCACAACCGTCAGGTCCAGAATGGATCTTCGCAGCACCAAGCACGACAACTCCGCTGATCGATCTGGATGGGGTCTACAACAAGATTGTCTCTGGCGGCTGGATCGCACTGATCCGTCCCGACGGAGACGAAAGCCGATCACCCGCGGGTTTCGCGACCCTTCACGAAGTCAACTCCATCACGACTGTCACGCGTTCTGCGTATGGTGCCAGCGCAAAAATCAGCCGGGCCGCCGTCGATACCACAGTTGCTGAATTGAATGGCTACTATTCCACAACCCGCCAGACTTCGGCGCTTGCCCAGAGCGAACATCTTAGGGTCCCGGAGCAGCCGCTTCTTTATCCGTTGTACGGCGGCCAGATTGACTTGAAGGCGCTGCGGCCTGACTTGGGGCAGGCAACCGTTGTCGCGATAACTGGTAAGCGCCAGAAGCTCAGCGTCAAAACGCCCGGGCTTACATTTGTTCTTGATGCAGACGGCAGCTCCGTAGCCCTGAACGTCGCCGATCTGCTGACACTCACGAATCCCACGCCTCTTCTCAATGTCAGCAGCGGGCAATGGAGCAGCGGTTCCGGCCCCATCAAGCTGAACGTGGAAGATGCGAAAGGCCGGCCGGGAACCGTAACGGCGGATGTGATCAGTTTCGTCCTTGCGCCTTCCGACAGCAGCGATCCGCAGGTGAGTGAGTGCGCTTTGGTGTCGTCGGTCAGCGGTGCCGCTGGCCCGCCCGCACACACGCTCATCAGCTTGCAGTCCGCGCTGCAAAACTGCTACGAGCGCGCGACCACCAGCGTCAACGCCAACGTAGCACTCGCCACGAACGGGCGCTCCGTGAGCGAGGTGATGGGAAGCGGCAAAGCCTCTACGCCGAATCAGACTTTCACCCTCAAGCAGTCGCCGCTGACCTACGTTCAAGCTGCAACTCCAACCGGCAGGCAGAGCACCCTCGAGGTGAGGGTAAGCGGAGTGGATTGGACGGAGGTCCCCACCTTGTATCAGCAGGCACCGTCCGGACAGGTATTCACCACGCTCAACCAGCCGGAGGGGAAGACAGAAGTGATCTTTGGCGATGGCGTAGAAGGTGCAACGCTGCCCACCGGCCAGAACAACCTGCAGGCGAAGTACAGGATCGGATCGGGCTCTGCCGGTAATGTGGGAGCGGGATCGCTGACGACGCTGATGGATCGTCCACTAGGCGTGAGTGGGGTAACCAATCCTGAGGCGGCTACCGGTGGTCAGGATGCGCAGTCGATCGGCGACCTGCGCATCAATGCCCCGCAGACTGTTCTCACGCTGGGACGAGCTGTTTCTATCACCGATTATCAGAGCTTCGCTTCCACCTTTGCGGGAATTGCGAAGGCATACGCAATCTGGATCCCGGCTGGTCCCGGCCGCGGCGTCTTCCTGACGGTTGCCGGCGTCAACGGCGCAGCCTTGCCCCCGGGCAATCCCACGCTCGACTACCTCACCACCGCGCTAAGCAACTACGGCAATCCGCTGGTCCCAATCACTGTCGTGTCTTTCCTGGAAACGCTTTTCCAGTTGTCGGCGGATGTGCAGTATGACCAGGCATTCAGTCAGCCGGCAGTGCGCGCGCAGGTGCTACAGACTTTGTCGCAAACGTATAGCTTTGCGAACCGGACATTCGGGCAAGGAGTATCGGTCGATGAGGTTGCGACGGTGATTCAGGACGTTCCCGGAGTGGTAGCCGTGAACGTCACCAATCTTCAGGTGGTGGCGACCAGCGCGGCCGGCGACCTGGCAAGTCAAGGCGGAGCCTTCACGATTACCAAGCTAAACAACTGGCTACTCCAGCACATCACTCCCCCGCTGCCGAGGCCCTCCGATCCAAATCGCATCTGCCCCTACCTCCCGATACCGAGCCTTACGGCGCTGCCGCAGCCGGCCGAAATTCTCGTGCTGGATCCGGATCCTGGTGCGGTGACCCTGGGGGTGATGTCATGAGCGCGAGCGGTCAGAGGCTGTTCGACTTGATGCCAGCGCTTTACCGGCTGAATGACGCGCAGCTGGCAGAGGCGCATGATTTGCTGACCCCTGCCGAGCAGCTGGAACTGAAGAACCTGCAGGCGCTCACCCCACCGTTGCCACCGGTTCAGGAGCAGCAGCTGGAAGCGTTGCTGGCCAAGGCGACGCGTGGCCCGCTGCAGTCGTTGCTGATGCTGGTTGCTGAGCAGTTAGCGATTGTCGCCGACGATCTTGATCAGCTCTATGACGATCAGTTTATCGAGACCTGCGCTTCCTGGGTCATCCCATACATCGGCGACTTGATCGGATATGAAGCCGTGAAGGGCATCGCGCCGGCTGTGGCCAGCCCGCGCGCGGAAGTAGCGCACACCATATCGTTCCGGCGGCGCAAAGGCACCGTGCTGGTGATGGAGCAACTGGCGCGTGACGTGACGGGATGGGGCGCGCACGCGATGGAGATGTTCAAGGTATTGGCGGACACGCAATACATGAACCACATCCGCCTGTTCAATCACTACGCTCCCGATCTACGGCGATGGCAAGCGGGCGCGTACATGAATACCGGCTTCGACTGCACGGCGCACAAAGTTGATGTGCGTCGGATCGCGGTGGAGCGCGGCCGCTACAACATCCAGAACATCGCGATTTTCTTGTGGTCGCTGAATGCGTACAGCATGACGATGGCGCCAGCCAGCCCGGTTCCAGGCAATCCACAGTGCTTTCGCTTCAGCTCACTCGGTCGCGACATTCCGCTCTTCAATCATCCGATATCGCAGGGCTCTGACATCACCGAGGCAGCGAGGCCTGAGAACGTCCCTGATCGTCTGCGCCGGCATGTGCTTTGCGACGACATTCAGAAGATCCTGAGCGGCGAAACAGGTGTGTACTACGGTGTGGGACAAAGCCTGATGATGTACGTGGACGGAAAGATCCAGCCCACGATTCAGGTATGCGACCTGGCGGGCAAAGATGGCAGCTGGAACAATCTTCCCGCGGCAGGCGGCCTGGTCGCCGTGGACCCGCGCCTTGGCCGTATTGCCATTCCACCGCCGGCGGCGGGCACAACGCCGCAAGTGCAGGCATCGTTCTATTACGGCTTCAACGCGGACATGGGTGGCGGAGAGTATCCGCGATCGGCAAGCTTCACCGCGTCACCGGAGCAGCCCACCCTGCGCGTTCCGGGCGACTATGCGACGGTGCATGACGCGTTGGCGGCGCTGGATGGCGACGGAGTAGTGGAGATCACTGACAGCGGAACCTATTCCGAACCAGCCGGCCTGAGCGTCGCGGTGAAGGCCAACGGACACGTAGAGTTCCGAGCCGCCGACGGCTGCCGACCCACTCTGATCCTTGGCCGCGAGATCTCCGCTACCGGCGAAGCTGACAGTTCGCTCGACCTCAACGGCTTGCTCATCACTTACGCTCCGCCGTCAGGAGGCGCGCCCACACCCGCGGCATTGCTCCACGCTCCGAATGGCGGAGCAAATCAGCTCACGCATCTTGGAATCACCCACTGCACTCTCGTTCCGGGATGGGCATTAACACCCGACGGCGATCCGCAACCGGCATACGCCGGCTTGCCAACGATATTGGCTGAGACCTCCGGTCTGGAGCTGGTCATTGCGAAGTCGATTGTCGGTGGCCTCTGGGTCAACATCGAAGCCACGGTCACGTTGTCCGACAGCGTCGTGGATGCGACCGACATGTCGGTGGTGGCATACGCGGCCAGAGTCGATTCGGTCACGCAGCGGCCGCGACCCGGCGGTGCGCTGACGATGGCCGGATGCACGGTCATCGGCAAGGTTTATGCCTCACTGTTGACGTTGGTATTCGACAGCATTATCTGGGCCGCACTCTCCGCGGCGGACGTGGCAGCAACTCCCCCATTGTGGGAGGCGCCGCTGTGGGCCACCCGCAAGCAGGAAGGCTGCGTTCGCTTCAGCTACTTGCCTACCGGAGCAATTGTTCCCCGGCAGTACAAATGCGTCGAGCAGGGCCCAGGCTCGCCGCAACCTCTCTTCTACTCGCTGCGTTATGGCGATCCGGCGTATGCAAAGCTTTGGCCGCATACCGATGACGCGGTGCGTCGCGGCGCTGACGATGGAGGAGAGATGGGAGCTTTTCATTTTGTGCTCGCACCGTTGCGAGAGGCCGATCTCCGCGTGCGGACACAGGAGTATCTGCCCGTCGGACTGGAGTTCGGCGTTTTTTATGAGAATTGAAAGGAACCAGCCATGAGTTTCGACAGCAGCCGTTTCACCTTCAATCCGTGGAATGACTTCAGCGGGGTCATGATGCAGCAGGGACGAGTCCAACTGGATTCGGACTGGAACGAATGGCTGGCTGAGATCGCACGCCGAGTTCGCGCGGGTACGATGGACACCATTGGACGCGCAGTCTATCCCTCGACTACGCCCAATGCATTTCTGATCACCCCCACGGGAGGCTCAATCAGTATCGGCGTGGGCCGGATGTATGTTGACGGATTGCTTGCCGAAAATCATGGCTTGCCCGCTCCGCAGTCGGGAGGCTGGGCTCCGCCATCTCCAGCCGTTTCCGGCACCCAACCCGCGTGGGACCCGGCGCTCGATGAACTGGTAGGGCAGAACGCGATTGATTACACTCAGCAACCCTACTTCCCAGGTGTAGCTGCTCAGGCCCCTTTTCCGACGAGCGGCGGGCCTTTTCTCGTCTATCTCGACGTGCGGTTGCGAGAGCTGACCTTTCTCGAATATCCCGACCTGATCGAAAAGGCGGTAGGAATCGACACAACAGGACGCATCCAGACAGCGTGGCAAGTGCGCTTGCTGGATGTAAGCTCAGCCGGGAACATCAATTGTGGCACCAAGGATTCGGACATTGGACCATGGGAAGCGCTGCTCCAGCCTTCGGCCGGGCGACTGACGACGGGTGTGGTGCAGTCGACTCAGTCAGGACCGTGCTGCCTCGCACCGAACACCGGGTACACCGGTCAGGAAAACCAACTCTACCGGGTCGAGATCCATCGTGGTGGCCCTTCCAGCCCAAGCCAGCCCGCGATGTTCAAATGGTCGCGCGACAACGCTTCGGTGGCAACCGCTGTTACTGGAATTGCGCAGTCCGGAAAGGTGCTGACTGTGCAAAGCACGGGCAAAGACAGCGTGCTGCGGTTTTCGCCCAATGACTGGGTGGAGATCACGGATGACTGGCTAGAGCTCAATGGCCAGCCCGGCGAATTGCATCAGATTGCCCTGGTCAGCGACTCAGCACGGACCATCACCTTGTCGACAGGCGTCTCAGCCACCAGTTTTCCGGTTGACGGCAGCGGCAACACCGATCCCACGCGTCATACTCGACTGGTACGCTGGGACCAGAAGGGAAAGGTCTATCAAAGCGACGGCACGACGGTCTGGACAGACCTTGATGTAACGGGCACGGGCGAAATACCCGTGCCGCCGGCGGGCACCTCGCTCATTCTGGAAAATGGGATCACAGTTTCCTTCGATCTGAATCCTGGCACGGGACAGTTCAAGGTTGCCGACTACTGGACCTTTGCCGCGCGCACGGCGGACGGCACGGTCGAGAATCTGGTCGAAGCTCCTCCGCAAGGTATTCACCACCATTACGCACGTCTCGCGATCCTGACCCTGCCTGACACAAAGAGCGATTGCCGGGTAGAGTGGCCGCCAACCGAAGGCGGAGGCTGTGATTGTGGATCCTGTGTGACGGCCCAATCGCATAACGATGGTTCGTGGACAATTCAGAACGGCATCGATGCAGTGGTGACCCAGGGTGGAGGCAAGGTGTGCCTCGGACCCGGAGTTTACAACATTGCGCAGACAATCGTGATTGAGGGCCTGAAGCTGCCTGTGGAGAACCTCGCCATCTGCGGCCACGGCCTGCCGATGTTGTTGCCGGGAGAAAACTTCAGCGACAGCATCATGCGCATCAACGATGCGATTGACGTTACGGTGGAAGGGATCTCGTTCGCCGGCGGTGTAGGCTCCGTTGGGGGCGCGGGAATATCAGCCGCGCCCACAGGAATAACCATCGGCCAGACTTCGTTCGTTACTGTCGAGCGCTGCTCTTTCGGACTTATCACCGACACCGGGCAACTGACGCCGGCTATCGCTTTCAATGGTCCATTGATTATTGATTGCGCCATCCGCGGAAATCTGTTTAACAACGTGAGACTCGGAATCGCGTTAGGGAACGTCGACCGCTGTCTGCTGAATAAGATTTCCATCGAAGACAACCAGATGTTCTGCATCGACGGGGCAGTGTTTCTGGCGAAGCCGGACGGGCTGCTGGCTTCCGAGGTGCGCTTTGCCGAGAACTTTGTGCAAAGCACGAGCGGCTTTGTTCTGATGGCGCGAGGCATCGACGTCAGTGTGGAAGACAACACCTTTGCGATTGCCGCCAGCACCAGCGGCGGAAATCTGCCGTACAACGGCGCCGTGCTGAGCAGTTGCTCGCAAACGCGCGTCGCCAATAACGAGATTGGAGGCGCGAACGCCGCACTTGGGGTCACAACCACGGCGGGTGGCGGCTCTCTTTCTGCGGGAACGTATGGGTGGCTGGTGACGGCAGTGGATCTGGCCGGACGCGAAACCGCGATTGCCGGGCCGGCGGCTCTCACCTTATCGGGTCCAGCCAATGCAATCCTGACATGGGCTACGTTTGCCGGCGCAAGCAGCTACAGGGTATATCGAACGCCTGTCAACGCCGCTAACCTGCAGCTTGACGGCTCCGTTGCTCAGGGATCGGGCGCTGACATCAACTACACCGACACTGTGAGCGACGGGAACCTCCAGACTCCATTGCCTGCGCTGCAAAGCGATGGCATTGTGCTGGGCTCACCGTCCTCAAGCTCTTCTTTGTATGGCTGCCAGATCACGGGCAATCACATCAGCGGCCTCGTCGGCATCGGCGTATCCATGCTGGACAGAACGCTGATGCTGGAAACTTTGATTGCACAAAATCAGCTGTTGAACCTGGGCGGAAATGGGATTGTGATGGCAGGAGAGGCGCTGGATATTGACATCCTGGCGAACTCCATCGCCTTCGTGGGGCAGCTTCCAGTGGCCGATGCCATCATCGCAGGCATCGAGCTGCGCGCGGTGATCAATGGCAACCTGAGCGAGAACAAGATCGAAGTACTTGGACCTCCGGCCGTGGCCGGCAAGAGTTCACGTCGCGCAATTTTTGTCACCTTGGGCAGCGAGGTGCGCATTGCCGGCAATCGCATTGCCGATATCGGGCCTACAGCAGTTGTATCGGCCGGTATTCTCGCCGTCGTTCTCGGGCGGCTGGACGTTTCGGACAACGATGTGCGTCGCGCGACGATTCCGCCCGCGCAGCCTGATCAATCGATCTGGCTGGCGCTGGCGGCCGCGGGAGTTGCGGTTAACGTGCAGGGAAATTTGCTGGAGTCATTCGGTGGCACGCCGCAAGCAGCTGCGACGGTAATCATCAGCGCGCAGCAGGGCTGTACCTTCAGCAACAATCAATGCTTCCTCGACGATCCTTCGGGAGGCAACAGTCCCGTGCTGGTGACTTCCATAACGGCGCAGGCCATTATTGCAAGCGGTAACCTGGTGAAGGGTCCTACGCTCTTCACGTCGGGAGCTCCGGCCCCGCCGTCTCTGGCACTCAACGTCCCCGCGACGAAGATTCTCCCCATGACAGCGGTGGGAAACATCACGTCGAACGGCATTTTTGTCAACAACAGTCCACTGGCGGCCCCATGGGCACCTTTAAACGTGCAGGGATAGGAAGGCGGATCCTATGAGCTTCGCGATTTTCAAGGGCGAAACCAACATGAAAGACCTGGTCAGCAGGCTGTTCACGATCTCCGGCAGGGGCTCACAGGCCAAAGCCGATCAAGTGGCGAAAATGCTGGTAGAGGCTAACCCACAACTACAGGACATGAGCAAGGTCCCGGTCGGCTCTGTCATCAACGTGCCTGCAACAGCTCCTGCCCTGAATGCGTCCGAAGAGGTGCAGTTGGGCGGATCCAGCCGGACCGCTATTGCCTTACCCGCGCAGCAGTCGCTCGAGGTGCTTACCCGGCGGCTTTCGGAAATCGATGTGCGAGCAGCAAGCGGTGCGGCCGCGTTTCTGGCAATGGCGCAGTCCAGCCAAGCGCAAAGCATCGCCCAGACCTCACCCGAGCTGAAAGACCAGCTTACAAATCTGATCACGTCGGCGCAGGCAGCAGTAACCGCAACCAACGCCAGCCAGGGAGCGGGCCAGCAGACCCTTTCGGCTATGCGCACGAGTATCGTGTCGTCGGCACAGAACAAGGGCTGATTGATGGGACCCTTGTCTTATCACGTGGCCGCGAGGCGGCGGTCACTGACAGGTTGTTTTGCTTCAGGTGAAATGATTACGGCATTTTGGTAGAGGAATTCGGTTATGCTTTTACGCCACCGCACCGCATGTGCGGTTGAAGTGTAACGGTCCATCATTCCAGAATTAGTGAGGGAATAGCCTGGCCATCTGTGGTGTCCGGACTATCTGCTCACCGCGTTGCGTGTGCGCCACGAGACGCTCAACCTCACATCCTTCTCCACGTTCTTTGACAAGCTGGAGGTCAACATGCGCCTGCTCTCGCGTTGGCTTCGAGTTACGCCTCTGGGGAAAAGACTGAAATGTCCCGCGCCGGCAATCCCCCTCCTGTTGGCGGCGGTCCTCTTGCCGGCCAGCAGCTCCCATCCAGTATTTGCCTGGCCTGCAGGAGAGAGCCACGACACCTCGAGTTATTCGCAAGGAAAACCGGATGTCAGGCGCCCCTTCCCTCAACTGAGTCTTGATGGCGGCCGCACGGTGGAATACATGGGGATGTTTCCGGCCGACACGAAGTACCAACCATCGTCAAAACTGACCCGATTTGCGGACAAAAACGGCGTTCTTCCTTCCTTCGAGACTCAGCAAGAAGAAGTTCCTCGGTATACGTTGCGTTCCAGTGAGTATGCTGTCGAGAACTATGCCCCGCCACGACATGCCAAGTCATCGGCTCACGCGGAATCGCCGTTTCGTGGGTTGTTCAACGACCTTGTAACGCTGGCGTATGGTTACCAGAAAGTCTTACAGTCGCCACAAAACGTTGCGACGGACTCTGAAGGGCGAGTTATCGTGACGGACAGTGGAATCCCGGCTGTCCACGTCATTGATCCGCAGCGTCGAAGTTCCTTCAGGATCCTTGGCGGACATGGCCGGCGACTCGTATCGCCGGGAGATGTCGCGGTGGACGGAAGCGACAAGATCTATATCGCTGATTATCCGCAGGACCGCATTCTTGTCTACGACCGCTACGGCAGGTTTCTCAGCAGCATTGGCAGGGTTCACGATGAGAATCTGTTTCAACAATTGAGCGGCTTTGCCATCGACCGTCGAAGTGGGCGTTTATATGCCGCCGATGGTCCGCGCCATATGATCTACATTCTCGACCTGCAAGGCGCGGTATTGAAACGTGTAGGGCAGGCTGCCGAGGATGCCACCCTAGGTCAACTGAAAATGCGTGGCAACATTGGCCCACATGAGTTCAATTATCCAACCCATATTGTGGTGGGCGAGCGTGAAGTTTTCGTTCTTGACAGCGGCGGCACACGTATTCAAATTCTTGACCTCGACTGCAATCTGCTTGGAAGCCTGATCGTCCAACATGCAGCGCAAGATCATGCCACCGCCTTGGGGTTGGATACTGAAGGGCGAGTGTACGTACTGTACAGCGGGACTTCTGAAATACGCGTATACAACCGCGAGGGCAAGGTACTTACTTCATTTGGCGAAACGGGAGTGCGCGCCGGCGAGTTCTATGCGCCCGGAGGCTTGTGGGTTGACGCGACGAACCGGCTATACGTTAGCGACACATCGAACCGCCGGATCCAGGTGTTCCAGTTAAGATCCGAGGCGAGAAGAGCTCCGGCAGAAGCCGGCCTGCAAGCCTCTTCGCATTAGAGTATCGCGGGTACTGCACCGGTCCACTGCCGTTTTAAGTCGCTGTCGCCATTTTTCCGTCTACTTCACGGTGACCGTAATGTGCATCCAGGGACGGATGCGGCACTGTCACGAATACACTAAGGATATGCTGCGTCCTCCCGGTCCCCGTCCGCACTTCCTCATCGGCAACATCCCCCTTGCTGCGGCAGAGCCGTTGAACACATTCGCTCGCTGGGCCAACGAGTTTGGCGATATCTTTTACTACCGCGCAGCGTGGCTTCACGTTTACTTTCTGAACCGGCCCGATCTCATCGAATATGTGCTCGTTCGCAATCCTCAGAATTTCCTGAAGGACAGGGTTGTTCAGAGCAGCCGCTGGTTGCTGGGTACCGGCTTGCTTACGGCCGAGGGCGAGCCCTGGAAACGGCAGCGTCGCATCCTGCAACCTGCTTTCTCTCGCGATCGCGTCAACTCCTACTCGCAATGCATGATCAACTGTGCCGAGCAGATGCTGGCTACGTGGAAGCCAGGAACCGTCATCGACATTCACCAGGAAATGATGAGAGTGACCTTGCGGGTGGTCATACAAGCGCTGTTTGGGGTGGAAACCGCGGAGACCAACACAATTTCGCAAGCCATGAATACGGTCATGGCCAACAGTACCGGCGCCAGGTTGCTTCTGCCTCCGCTATTCCGTTATCTTCCCTTCCCGGGCATGCGGAACGTTCGTCGCGCCGCTCAGCAGATGAACGCAGGGGTATACCACATTGTCAGGCAGCGGCACAGCCGGGATGCGGGGGCCCCTCTTGACCTGTTATCCATCTTGATGAACGCCCGTGACGACGACGGCAGCGGAATGAGCGACGAGCAAGTTCGCGACGAAGTAATGACGTTTCTTCTGGCCGGCCACGAAACAACGGCGCTGGCTCTTTGCTGGGGCTTATATCTGCTCAGCCGGCACCCAGAAGTGGAACAAAAGCTCCATGACGAGCTCGATCTCGTACTTGGGAGCGGCCCACCGCATATTTCAAACCTGCCGTTGCTGGTATACACAGAAAAAGTACTCAAGGAAACCATGCGACTGTATCCGCCTGCGTGGAGCGTGGCCCGCACGGCAATCGATGGCTTCGAACTGGAGAGCTATCGCATCCCAGCCAGGTCCAATATCGTGATGAGCCAGTGGATCATGCATCGCGATGCGAGATTTTTTCCTGACCCACAGAGATTTGACCCTGATCGTTGGGACACCGCGAGCTGTCAAAATCTGCCGAGGTTCGCCTACTTCCCTTTCGGAGGAGGACCCAGGCAGTGCATCGGGTCTTCGTTTGCAACGACGGAGGCGCTTCTGCTGCTCGCCACGATCGCTCGGAAATTTCGCCTGGTGAACGTCAATCCGTCGACTGTTGTGCCTGTGCCCAGTCTCACCTTGCGTCCCAAGGGCAGCATTCCGATGCGGATCGAGTCGAGACACTAGGCTTTCAACTGGAAGCAAGCGAAATACGGACGCGCCAGCAGTAGCAGGAGTGCTGCGTTAGGCAGCATCGCGCGAACTCGGGCCGTGCAGGACCCGCTTGAGAGTTCAGGCAACCGACGGCTGGTCTGCTTACTCGCCGGCCGAATGCCTGCGATACCCTATCGATTGCAGGGTCAGTGTCTGAGGCCTGGGCGAGCGGCGCTCATGCGCACGATCGCGGAGACCAATGCGACGCAAGCCTTTGCGCAGAGTACGCATGCGGCGTTCCATTCCGCGAATCCGCTTTCGGCCTCGCATCCAGCTGAATCCGAGCATCAGTCCGAAGAGCAGAATGGAAGGGGCGACTAAGCGGTCTTGTAACGCCTGCCCCGGCGCCGACGCCGAGATGCAGTACAGGGATCCGATACCGACGATCAGGAGAGCGATCCACCCCTTGATGGAAGTGGAGGTTTGATACGTCATGGCGCATGGCTCCAGCCGGGGCCGAATCCGCTTCGTGGCGCTCCCCGGCTATTGGGAGGTAAAGCTTACAGAACGTGCGCCTCCTTTTGTACCGATCAGAGGGCCGGAGCGCAAGAAAAATTTCAGCTTAGTACTGGGCTTATGAGGATTGCGGGCAGCATATCGAACCTGACTGGGAAAGGTTCGGATTGGGTGATCCTTCCGAAGAGGGCGCCAGTAGCGGCTGACATGCCACTCCCGCCCTTTGTGTACAAATGTCCGTATGCCGGAATTGCCTGACATTACGGCCTATATCGGTGCTCTCGAGGCGCGAATTGTCGGGCAAGAGCTCCGGCGGATCCGCCTGGCCAGCCCTTTTCTCCTCCGTACGGTAACGCCGCCGATATCGGAGGCGGAAGGGCGCAGCGTGCGCGAACTACGGCGCATCGGCAAACGAATAGCGATTGGGCTGGAAGGCGATCTCTGGCTGGTATTGCATTTGATGATCGCCGGCCGGCTGCACTGGCGAAGCCCAGAAGCAAAGTTGGCGGGGCGTCAAGCTTTGGCGGCTTTTGATTTTGCTCACGGCTCTCTCGTTCTGACGGAAGCCGGTAGCAAGCGGCGGGCCTCTCTGCACATCGTGCACGGAGGAGAAGCGCTACGATCGCTGGATCCCGGTGGAATCGATGTTTTCACCACCGGCCTGGACGAGTTTCGCAACGCCCTCAGTGCTGAGAACCGCACCCTCAAGAGAGCCCTAACAGATCCTCGCATAGTCGGCGGCATAGGTAATGCCTACTCGGACGAGATCCTGCACGCTGCCCTGCTGTCGCCCATCGCACTTACAAAAAAATTGTCGGATGAAGACTGGGAACGGCTGTTCAGAGCAACGCGCGAGACGCTCCAACTCTGGATAGACCGGCTAGGCGGCAATGTGGATAAGTCCTTCCCCGAAAAGGTAACGGCCTTTCGCGAGGGCATGGCCGTTCATGGACGTTATGGAAAACCGTGTCCGCGTTGCGGCGAGAAGATTCTGCGGATCCGCTACGCCGATAATGAAACCAACTACTGCGCGCGCTGCCAGACTGGCGGAAAAGTTCTGGCCGACCGAAGTCTCTCGCGGCTGTTGCAGTCTGATTGGCCGCGTACGCTGGACGAGCTGGAAGCTCTGACTCGCCGATAGCACGCTCCAGCGAACGGCTAGAGGGGTTGGCCGCAGGGCTGCCTATTTGGATAGCAGTGGCGCTATTGAAAAATCTGCCTGACAGGTAGCCTCCTTCTGTGACACACTTTCCTACATGGAACCGGCGATATCCATGTTGCTGGTCTTGCTCGCCCTCTCTCTTCTTTATTGGATATACAGGAAGCGGCGTCTGTAATCGCGAACCTGATTGAACCTGGGAAAAGCGCGATTAGAAACTCGGCAATGACGCTGTTTCTGATTGTGTTTTCCCGCCCCATACCGGACCGACGAAATGAAGTCGCAGATCAAGCTCGGCAGCATCGCGGGCATCGCGATTGGGCTGCATTACAGCTGGTTCATCATTGCCGTTCTCATCGCGCTTTCGCTCACCGCGCACTTTCGCATCACCATGCCGGAGCAGAGCAATGCCGTCGTCTGGGGGGCCTCGGTGATCACGGCCGTGCTCTTCTTCGTCACATTATTACTGCACGAGCTGGCGCATTCACTGGTGGCAAAGGCCAAAGGCCTTCGCGTGCGGGCAATCACGTTATTTGCCCTGGGCGGAGTTTCGCAGATCGAGTCGGAATCTCCCGACGCCAAGACGGAGTTCTGGATCGCCATCGTCGGACCCTTGTCCAGCCTGGTAATCGGTATCATCTGCCTGTTGCTTTTACGGCTCACCGGCTGGAGATGGGGTAACGAGGTGCACACTCCGGTTGCCGGAGTCCTGCTGTGGCTTGGCTACATCAATTCGATGCTCGCCGCGTTCAACATGGTGCCGGGGTATCCGCTGGATGGTGGCCGTGTGTTGCGCGCGCTCATCTGGTTCTTCAACAAGAATCGCAAGCGATCCACCCAGCTGGCCTCACGCATTGGACAGGTTGTCGCTCTGCTTTTCATCCTTTGGGGATTGTATCGATTCTTCGTGGGGGAGAATTTCGGTGGTCTTTGGCTGGCATTCATCGGCTGGTTTCTGCTGGATGCCTCACGTAGCAGCTATGCCCAGCTTGAGCTGATGGAGGGTCTGCGCGACCGCAAGGTCGCCGACATGATGGAGCGCGACTGCCCCGTGGTTGAAGGCTATATCAGCCTGCAGGACTTCGTTGACGAGTATCTGCTGCGCAGCGGCCGACGGTGTTATGTGGTTGTCCAGGAGCAGCGGCTGATCGGACTTATCACTCCCAATGAGGTCAGGCAGATCGACCGCGAGCTATGGCCGCAAACCAGCGTACAAAGTGCGATGCGGCCGATCGCTCAGCTTCGCGTGGTCTCGCCCGAAACCCCAGCGGTACAAGCGCTGGAGATCATGAGCCGGGAAGACATCAACCAGCTGCCTGTGGTTTCCAACGGCGAGTTGCAAGGCATTCTCTCGCGCAGCAGTTTGCTGGCATTCCTGCGCAACCGCGCCGATTTGCTCGGCCATTGATGCAAGGCCCATCACATTTGGCGGGGATTGGCGATTACTGACGCACAGCTGTTGCGAGTTCGCAAGCGGCGATGCGCTGCTCGAGGAAATGTCGTTCTGTGGGATTGCGCGCCAGGGTCAGCGCTGACTGAAAATGTTCACGTGCAACGACACCTCGGCCACTTCGCAACTCAAACTCGCCAAGCGCTGCGTGATAGAAGGGATAGCTCGCCAGCCTATCTGCATTCGAGATCGCACGAAGCTCTTTGAGGCCACGCTCATGTCCCTCTCTCTGCCCAATCGCGATCGCACGATTGAGAGCGACGACGGGTGACGGCCGTATTGCCATCAATTGGTCATACAGCGACACAATCGTTGCCCAGTCTGTATCTTCAACGTCATCGGCGGTCGCGTGCATCCAGGCAATCGCAGCCTCAACGTGATACTCCGTCAAGTCCTCGCCGGACGCCGAAAGCTCCAGCAGCCTTTCTCCCTCCGTGATCAACTGCGCATCCCATCGCGAACGGTCCTGGTGGCCGAGGGTTTGCAGATCGCCGGAAGAATCCAGCCGTCCGGGCAGGCGGGCGCCATGCAGGCACATGAGCGCTGAAAGCGCGTACGTTGCTGGGGTCGAAGCCAGCGGATGTTCGCGCAACAACCCCGCGAGGCGCATCGCCTCCTGACACAACTCGACCTGGATTGCGGAATCCGGAGATGCGCCATGGTAGCCCTCGTTGAACAGCAGGTAGAGCGCACGCTGCACTGCCGGAAGCCGCCCGCCGAAATCGCGAGCCTCAGCAATGTCGAAAAGTTTCTTCGAGCCAGCAAGCACCTTCTTCCCTCGCCCAATGCGCTTCTCCATCGCGGCGTGAGAGGTGACAAATGCGCCCGCGACCTCGGCGACACTGAAGCCGCACAGGATATGCAGCATGAGCGCGACCTGCGTCTCCTCCGGCAGGCGAGGATGGCAGCAGGAGAACATCATGCGCAGCAGGTCGTCCTGGATGGCATTCTCCGCAAAAAGCTCTTCCACCGTGGGCGCCAGCGTCCACTCGCTCTCGAGCCACCGCGTCAGCTCCGGCGCAAAGGTCTGCGCCGTGCGCTCACGCCGCAGCACATCGAGGGCGCGGTTCTTCGCCGTCGTCATCAGCCACGCCGCAGGATTCTCCGGCATGCCGCGGAACTTCCACACCTCCAGCGCGCGGCAGAAGGCGTCTTGCACAACGTCTTCTGCCAGCGCCAGGTTGTGTACTCCGAGGATCCGCGTCAGCACGGAGACCATGCGCCCGGATTCGCGACGGAATAGATGATCGCTCGGGTCCATCACATGCTCAGCTTCATGATCGGGCGAACTTCCACGGCGCCATCGAACTCGAGGATTGGACAGCCCTTGGAAAGCTCCACGGCCTGGTCGAGATCGCGAGCTTCGATCAGCGTGTAGCCGCCGACGACGTCCTTCGCTTCGGCAAACGGGCCGTCCGTCACCGTCTTCTGCTGGCCCTTCACCAGCTTGCCGCTGTGCTCGAGCGGCTGCCCCTGATTCTTGAGATGACCTTTCTCGCCCAGCTCTTTCATCCACGCCATCCACTTCTGCATGGTCTGCTGCATTTTCTCCGGCGACCTGTCGCTCTGGCCGCCGCGGTAAAGATATAGAAATTCGCTCATACTTGCTTTCTCCTTAGTCGATAATCTCGACTGCCAACCTGTAGACGTTCCTGCCTCGGCACGCCGGACATATATTTTTTTCATTTTTTCGGACGAGGCGGCCACAGCATGTCGATCCTCGACAGTTGTCGGGCACTTCGACACTTTCCGAAGCCTTGCACAGGCTCGCTGCATCACATGGATTATGTATCGGCTCTTCAATAGCAAAGTCATTTGGGAAGAGCAATATGCGCGCGCTTGCCGACGAAGACCATACCCAGTTCATACGAGCAAATATTCATGCTTACAGCAGCGTCGATGTCCCCACGGGTAGAGGAACAGCGGTACCTCGCCTTACTCCGGGCCGCCAACTCAATTGCCACCAGCAGCGACTGCGACAGCGCATCAAATGCCCTCGTCGAGAGGCTGCGTGAGGTCACACATTTCGATTATCTGCAGGTCGTTGCTTTTGATAAAGAGACCAACGCTCCGTGCTGGTCGCTCCTGGACGCGAACGGCCGCAGAATCGATACCTCATCGGATAGCGCGTTTCCTCTCGAGGATTCGCCTTTCCGCTGGGTGCAGGACTCCGGCGAGAGCTTGATCCATCTCGACTGGAGCCAGAGCACGCGATTCCAGAGCTATGCCCTTTTCCTGAGCGAACTGGGCATTTCGTCGACCTGCACGCTGCCGCTGACGCGAGGACAACGGCGGCTCGGGGTCCTGAGCTTGGGCAGGCGTTATCCCAACGCCTATGACGAAGAGGAGATTCAGTTCCTCGGGCTGGTTGCCGAGCAGATTGGACTGGCAATCGACGCTGCCGTCAACTTTTATATCTCCCAGCGCGTACAGGACCAGCTTAAGCTCATCCTCGATCTGACGAATCAGGTCGTCTCCAATTTAGAGCTGCCCGATCTGCTGCATGCCGCCTCCGGCAGCGTCCGCCGCGTCATGCGTTGCGATGCCGCTGCCATCATGCTGCCGGATGCCGACGGCACTCACCTTTTCGTTCACGCGCTCGACTATCCCGACAGCCGCGGCATCTTCACCGAAGGTGCGCGTGTGCCCATGGAAGGCACGATGCCGGGCGATGCCTTTAAGAGTGGCAAGCCGATGGTTGTCAATCGCCTCGATCCTCTTGAGATGCCTGCCGAGATGTACCGCAAGGCCAAGGGCGAAGGCCTGAATTCGTTTTGCGATATACCGCTGATGAGCCGGAATCGACTGCTGGGCATTCTGGCGGTTGCCCGGCATGACGAGAACGCCTTCGACGATGACGAAGTTGCGTTTCTGACGCAGGTCGCGAACCAGGTGGCCATCGGCGTGGAGAACGCCCTCGCCTACAGCGTAATCGCCGAGCTCAAAGACCGGCTGGCAAAGGAAAAGCTCTATCTCGAGGATGAGCTTCGCGGGGAGATGGACTTCGAGGGCATTGTCGGCCAAAGCTCGGCGCTGCGGCATGTGCTGAATCTGGTTGAGACCGTGGCGCCCAGCGACTCGACGGTGTTGATGCTGGGTGAAACCGGTACGGGCAAGGAGCTGATCGCGCGCGCCATTCACGACCGCAGCCGGCGCAAAGA
This sequence comes from Terriglobales bacterium, assembly GCA_035262645.1. Lineage (GTDB taxonomy): Bacteria > Acidobacteriota > Terriglobia > Terriglobales > Acidobacteriaceae > Bog-257. Next base: position 4,688 of record DATFSK010000049.1, on the reverse strand, counting down.
CCGGACATTCGTAAAGATCAATTGTGCTGCGATTCCGACAGGTTTGCTGGAGAGCGAGCTCTTCGGACACGAGCGTGGGGCCTTCACCGGCGCGATCTCACAAAAGATCGGCCGCCTGGAGCTGGCCGATCAGGGCACACTCTTCCTTGACGAGGTCGGCGACATCCCGCTCGACATCCAGCCGAAGCTATTGCGCGCCTTGCAGGAACGAGAGTTCGAGCGCCTCGGCAGCACGCACACCAAAAAGGTGAACGTGCGGCTGGTGGCGGCAACCAATCGCGATCTGGAGAAGATGATCGAGAATCGCGAATTCCGCAGCGACTTGTACTATCGCCTGAACGTCTTTCCCATTCGCGTGCCGCCTCTGCGCGAGCGGCCGGAGGATATCCCGCTGCTGGTTCGCTACTTCACGCAGAAGTACGCCCGCCGCATGGAGAAACAGATCGAATCCATTCCCGCGGCCGACATGAAGAAACTTGCCGCGTGGCATTGGCCAGGCAACATTCGCGAGCTGGAAAACTTCATCGAGCGCTCCGTCATTTTGACGCACGGGTCTGCACTACAGATTCCAATCGGCGAATTGGGCAGCAACGGTAAGCCCGCCCCTGTTGTAACTTTACGGGATGCCAATCAACGCGACGAGATTGCGCGCGCACTTCGCGAAGCCAATGGGCGCGTCGCGGGGCCCGATGGCGCCGCCGCACGGCTCGGCCTCAAACGCACCACGCTCATCTCGCGCATGAAGAAGCTTGGCATCGACCCGCGTCAGCTCTCCTAACCTGCAATTGTCAGGGCTAAGATTGCCGAATGGGTGCCCTCAGAGGTCCTTCCTAAATTCACGCCGTTGTAAACCGGTTGCAAAGTCACCGATATTTCACACAACCCTCACAATGACGTAACACGAATACGACATCTCCAGTCTTAATCTCAGGCATCCACTCCGCATAATCGAGTGCGGAATCGCCGAGATTCTCTAAGCTCAAGCGCCTCACCGTAAACACTAGCCGCTCGAATTTGATCTCGTCCCGGTCGAGCTTCAAGAAGGAGATTCCTATGAAAGATCTGATAGACGGCCTGAAGGTACCACTCAATCGCCGTTCATTCGTGAAAAAGGGACTCATGGCAGCGGGAGCGGCTACCGTGGGTGGTGATTTGTTAGCACACGCGTCTGCTTTGGGTGAGGCCGCTCCGCGGCAACGCAGTCTGACCAGCAGCGGCAGTCTCAGCTCAGGTGACGCCGCCCTGCTCCGCTTTGCTGCAGCAGCAGAGATCCTGGAGAGTGACTTCTGGATCCAGTACAACGAGCTTGGCGGGATCCAGGACAGCGAGGTTCCGGGTGGCAGCGGAAATAGGTTCTACACCTCCAAACTGCAGAACCTGGATGCGGATTTTCCGCAATACGTCCACGACAACACGGACGACGAGATAACCCATTTCACGTTTCTTAACGCGTACCTGGTTGCCAATGGCGCTGAGCCCGCAAATCTCGATCAATTCCGCACCTTGCAAGGCAGTCTCGCGAGCGGGGTCAATACTCAGATGATTGGAAAGCGGCTTACCAATCTCACACAGCTCACGCTGGATACGAGTTGGTGGACGCGTTATCGCAGTGACAGTCACAACCCAGACCTTGATCCCAACTTCGTCTTTCCGCAGGCAGTGCCAGGCCTGGCGTCCGGACCGCACACCGCGATTCCGCGCACGGATGCCGATCTGCATCCCGACAAGCACATTCAAGCGATCGCCAACACCGCAGCATTCCACATGCCGACAATCGAACAAGGCGGCAACAGCTTGTATCCTTCCATGGCACAGCGTGCCAGCAGCGTCGAGGTGCTGCGCATCCTCATCAGCATCGGTCCTACCGAGACCATGCACTTCCAGACCTGGTCCGATAAGGCCGGCAATGCTTGCTCGCGTCCGCTGGCTCCTTTGACCGACCCAACCAACGGCCTGATGTTCCCGGACCTGAACTCGCCTCCCTTTGGCGGAGAGACGTTTCAGACAAACCTGATCATGCCCGAACCGTGTCCGTTCCTTGACCCGAGCCTCCCGATTTGTTCGATCATTCGCCCAACCGAAACCAATGGGATAGCCATGGGTGCGCTCACCTTTTTGACGAACATGGGACTGTTCATCGGTCAGCCACAGGCGTTCTTCGATTACATGATGGGTCTGGCAGCAGACGCCGACGCCGCAACACGCCAGTGCTGAAATAACCGGACCTGCGACTGCCCACGCAAGCTCCTCCCGCTTGGGTGGGCAGTCTTTCTTCGGCGTCGCTCACGGCTCCCGTTTTCTGCTTTCCGACACTGTCGAGTTCGCGTTACGCTCGACACTTGTCGACATCAGCTTCGACACTGATCGACACTTTGCCGCTCCGACACCTTCCTCTGCCTCATTCATCTCAGCCACTTACAGCTGACGACCGCCAACTCTCGTTTGGCAACGTCCGTGCTGCTCTTGCGTGAGACGCGATGTTCAAGATCTCGGTCGTTGAAAACCCAAGCCAGCGAAGGCTCGTCGTGGAAGGCAAGCTGGTTTCTCCCTGGACAGAGGAGATGGAAGCTGCCTGGAGACGCGCCGCTCAAGAACTCGACGGGCGCAAGCTCATCGTCGACCTGGCGAACGTAACCGTCATTGGTCCGGACGCTGAGAGTACGCTTCTACGCCTGATGCGGGAGGGAGCAAAGTTTTCCTGCTGCGGTGTCTTGACCAGGCACGTGTTGAAACAACTTGCTCGAAGATGGCGCGCCGGACATTCGCCATGTTCCCAATAAATCAAAACAGATGTCGGTTTTCGGCCAGTTCAATCGTTGTTGAATTGGAAGAAGGAGGTGAAATGCTGAGGACTAGCCAAGTCGCAACCCACCCATCCGGCCCTTACGCAATACCCACAGATTTCTGTCGTCTCTTCGAAAAGGATATGGACCGCTTGTATCTGCTGGCTTTTCTCCTGACTACGGATCACGCGGCGGCGGAGAGCTGTTTCGTGCAGGGCCTGGAAGATGCAACCAACAGCAACCGCGTCTTCAAGGAATGGGCGGATTCGTGGGCGCGCCGCATGATCATCCAGAGTGCGATTCAGAGCGTCCATCCCCGGCCCGAAGAGGGCGGACATTCAGACCTCAACTCGCAGCGCGAGGCTGAGCCACTTGCGATCCGGGCGATCGTCAGCTTGCGCGCATTCGAGCGCTTTGTCTTCGTGATGTCGGTGCTGGAGCGCTACTCCGATCAGGACTGTTCTCTTCTCCTCGACTGCACGCGCGGTGAGGTTATTGCGGCAAGGACTAGAGCTCTGCAACAGATCGCGAGTTCGGAAGCACTTTACAGCGAAGCGGCAACCATTGCAGCACGCGAAGAGGTCCGCCGTGAGTCGGGAACTCGGCGAGAGTCCGCTCCCAGATTGGCTTACGCATAACAGTGGCTCTTTCATGTTCAAGACACGAACGAAAAGGATACGGAGAATGGACGCCATGATTCGCAATAAGACGCTGGCGCTCGCCGGCTCGGCGCTGCTGTTGCTCACCATAACGGCGTGCAGCAAGAGCAGTGTGCAGGCTGCACCGGCGATGCCGCCGCCACCCCTGGTCACGGTGGTGAAGGCCACGTCACAGGATGTCCCCAAGTACCTGGACGAGATCGGCCGTAATGCAGCGTTCGAGTCGGTCACGGTGACTCCGCAGGTGAGCGGACGGATTACCGAGCGTCACTTCCGCGATGGCGAGAACCTTAGCAAGGGACAGCTGCTATTTGTCATCGATCCGCGGCCGTTCCAGGCACAGGTCGACTCGGCACAGGCGGCGTTGAATCAGGCAAAGGCTGCACTGGAGCTGGCCAAGATCCAGTTTGCACGCGATGAGCAGGTGATCGGCACACGCGCAATTTCCAAGCAGGATTACGACACCAAGAAGAACGCCGTCGATGTCGATCAGGCGCAGGTGGAAGCTGCGCAGGCGACTTTGGAGACGGCGAAGCTCAACCTGGAGTACTGCTACATACATTCACCGATCGACGGACGCGCCGGCGCACGCCTGGTCGACGTCGGCAACGTGGTGCAGGCGAACTCGACTTCCCTGCTCTCGATCCAGCGGCTCGATCCCATCTATGCAAACTTCACGGTGACGGAAAGCGATCTGCCGGACGTTCAGAAGGAGATGGCGAGCGGGATGTTGAAGGCTTCCGTGCGCATTCCCTCCGATCGGGAAAACGCTGTTCGAGTCGGACGTGTCGAATTTCTCGATAATTCGGTGCAGAACGGCAGCGGTACGGTGAATCTGCGCGCCACGCTGAACAATCCCGATCACCATTTCTGGCCGGGGCAGTTCGTCGACGTGAAGCTTGTGCTGACTACGCAAAAAGGCGCGGTGCTGGTGCCGAACCAGGCTGCACAAATCAGTCAGAAAGGGCCGTTCGTCTACGTTGTGAAAGACGATGACACGGCAGAGCTGCGGCCGGTGCAACTGGGACAGCGCCAGGGCGATGAGGTCGTGATTACCGCGGGCGTCGCTCCGGACGAGCGTGTGGTGCTTACCGGACAGCTATTAGTTCGCCCGGGCAGATTCCCGGCCTCGAGCTGGTGACCTCGAACAACACGCAGGGACACACCAACTTTGTTCTGCAATTCGATCTCTCGAAGAGCCTGGATGCGGCAGCGACCGATGTACAGGCGGCGATCACACGCGCGT
>DATFSK010000048.1:0-3264 GCA_035262645.1 Terriglobales bacterium | reverse complement strand
TGCGCGATGCGTTTGCTTGAAGCTATCGACGAGATTCTGTGCCTCGGGGCTCATCTTCAATTCTGGGTGTTCGGCCGCCAGAAGCCTGATTTCTCCGCGGAGTTCCCTCAGCTGGGGTGCCTGCTGATCGTTCGCGGTCATCGACGTGAACAAGAAAACGGCGGTATTAAGAGCGATCAGAGCGAGCGTAACCATGGGCCAGCGCCTGGCCTGCATGTTCTCGTGCTTGATAGGAAGGATGATCATGCTGCGACCCCAAACGAACAGAAGTCGGACTTTGCCGGCGACAGTCTTTGCCCCGACAGTCTAGGTTTGGGGGAAGGGCATTAGTAGATGACGTGAGGCCGTGACCGGACCTTTAGTAACCAGCAGTGGAGTCGCCGTTTACTTTGGCGACCTCTGCGGCCTTTCTTCGCGACCTCAGCGGTAAAAGCTTTTAACCGCTGAGTACGCTGAGAACATCCGCAGAGAGCGCCAAGAAATCTCCCTTTGCCTTTTCTTAGGCGGCTCGATGTTAAGCGTGATTTACGAGATGACTCTAATCTGCGGCGGCTTCCAGCGCCGAGGAGTGTCGTGCGGGTTTCTGCAAGAAGGCGGCTCGTTCAGTTTCGAAGGCTTCCAGATTCGCTCCGAATTCTTGATCGTTCCATCCCATGACGGCACCAATGCGGAGCGCGGCCTCGCGGCTGCAAGATTCGGACCAGCACGCTCCGAGAGCAACGGGGACGCGCCGCAACAGCACATCCGCCAAACTGACGGCGTATTCCTTGCGGTACGCCTCGACGACTTCGGCGACGATATGCGGAGTATGCGGACAGATTGGCGCACGAAGTTCGGCGCTGACGAGTGCCATGCGGGCGATATCCATGGCGCGCTGGCCATGCCACTCCATGATGCCGCGGGCAGTCTCTTCGCTGACTGAACCGGCCCGGGCGATTTCGATGACTTGCTGGTCGAGTACGGGGTCGAGCGAACTCCCGGGACCAACGGTCACGGCTTTCGGCTCCTGGACAGAGATCCCGATTTTGCGGGCGCACTCTCGCGCGAGTGAAGCCGCAGTCGTCAATTTGCCGCCGATGACGGAGATCATGCGCGCAGCGCCTTCTCCAGAGTGATCGTGGAGGAAATGGCGGCGTGTGACTGCGGAGGGTTTGTCTCCGGGCGTATTCGGCAGCGGGCGAACGCCGGCAAATGCGAACTTGATGTCCTGAGCAGAAAGCTTGGCCTTCGGGAAGAGGTTCGAAGCCGTGCGCACGAGATATTCGACTTCCTCGGCGGATGGCGAAGTTCTGGCCGGGTCACCTGTGTCGGGAACTTCAGTTGTACCGACCAAGATCTGCTCGTTCCACGGGAGAACGAACACTGGACGGCCGTCGGCGGCCTCCGTATAAAGTGCCGAGCTGGGGGCACCCGAGAAGCGTGGCAGCACAATGTGCGAACCGCGTACACCGCCCAGCATTGGCTTGCCGGTGCGAACGTTAGAGCGCTGGCAAATTCGATCCGCCCAGGGCCCGGTGCAGTTCAGAACCCATCCGGCATCAACGCGTTGATCTTTCCCAGTGGTGCGATCGCGCAGTAGCACTCCTCTTGCGCGGCCCTGGGAGATATCGACGGCGAGTACCTCGCAATGATTGCGTACAACGGCGCCCGCCTCGGCAGCCTCGGTCACCCATTCAGCGACAAGGCGTTCGGGAAACTCGCACTGCGCATCTTCAAAGTTGAGCATCAGCCACTGGTGGCCGGAGTCGAGCGCACGCTGTACGCGAACGATCTCCATCTCGGTGAGGTTCGCAGATTTTCTTCCGCCGAAATGCCGATAAAGCCAAAGTCCGGCGCGGACGGTCATGGCGCTGCGCCGGCTGTTCTCGTTCAGCAGAAAGAGGAATTGAACGGGATGGACCAGGTGCGAGCGTTCGCGGAGCAGGCGTTCGCGTTCGCGCAGAGATTCACGCACCAGACTGAGCTCTCCGTGTTCGAGATAGCGCAGTCCGCCGTGGATGACGCGCGTGGAGCGGCTGGTCACACCCGATGCGAAGTCATTCTGCTCGACCAGCAGAGTGCGCTTGCCCGCGCGGGCACACTCACGCGCGATGGCAACACCGTTGATTCCCCCGCCGATGACCACAACGTGAAAGTGCTGGCCGTCGAGCGAAGGTCGGGGTTTGACCGCTAAAGTCATTACTATGAATTAGATGTGGGTGCCTTTACGCTGGCTGATCGGACGTGAGGAAGCACCGCACACCTCCAACTTTTCATTCTCTACCTTCGAAGCCGAGATAAGAAGGTGACGATGGTTCAATCGTACACCAGAGCGAAACCGGCGCCAGAATTGATGCCCAAGGTAACCTCATCGAAAACAGGAACTGGCTTCGCAGGGGCGGCATCTGGTGCGCTCCTTCCGCGCAAAAGTTGGATCATGTCGATCGCGCCACGCATTGCTTCACAGCTTCGCCGTCAGTTACATTGGTTGCCGAATGCCGAGCACAGGAGAACGTTTTGAACGAGCCGTTGCCATCATGGAGCGGCTGCGCGCGCCGGGTGGCTGCCCTTGGGACCGAGAGCAGACCTTCGATTCGATCAAGCCATACACATTAGAAGAGACCTACGAAGTCCTCGAGGCGATCGACAACCGCGATTGGCCCGAATTGGCAGGCGAACTCGGGGATCTGCTTCTTCAGGTGCTTTTCTATTCCGAGATGGCGAAGGAGCAGGGATCGTTCTCGATCGATAATGTTCTCGAGCGGCTCTCAACCAAGTTGGTGGACCGGCATCCGCATGTTTTTGGTGATGTGAAGGCTGATACCTCGGCGGACGTGAAGCGCAACTGGGAAGCACTGAAAGTCGAGGAGCGAAAAAAGAAGCAGAGTGCCGCGGAGCCGGAGAAGAAACCTGAGAAGCACTCAGTACTGGCCGGGGTTTCGTCTGCTATGCCGGCTCTGCTTGAGGCGAGCAAGCTCAGTTCGCGGGCAGCGCAGGTTGGATTTGATTGGCCTAATGTTGACGGCCTATTCGAAAAGCTGCATGAGGAGACTGAGGAATTGCGCGAGCATCTCAAAGAATTTCCGGCACCTGGTCCACGGCCGCAGGGACGCGGAGTCGCAAGCTCAGGGCGAACCGTCGTTCCCGAAGCTTTGCAGTCGAGACTCGAGGAAGAGGTCGGCGATCTGTTTTTTGTGCTGGTGAATGTCGCGCGCTATCTGTCGGTCGATCCTGAGTCGGCTCTGCGCAAGACCAATAGAAAATTCAAACGCCGCTTTCAGTGGA
>DATFSK010000047.1:0-32470 GCA_035262645.1 Terriglobales bacterium | reverse complement strand
AATCGCTTCGCCTACCAGAGAGTCGTGCTCGTTCTTTTCGGAGTGCTGCCCTCACTCAGCTTCTTCGGCTACTGGCCGTCGGATCTCTCGCTCTGCCTCTACACCGCGAACCTCACGGGGGCCCAGGTCTTTGTGAGCGAGAGGGCAAAAGAACAGCTCCCAGCGCCCGTTCAGCGCTATGTGAAGAACGTCGAAGGCCACCTTGTCCTTCGGACACAGGACTGGGCCTTCGGCGAGATGAACGTTCCGCCCTACGCCGAAATCCAGAGCTTTACAAGCGTCGGCAAACAGGTATGCCGCTGGACCAATTACTCGCCGGATGTTTTGCTGTCGGGATATGAGAAGAGCACGCTGCTGGGCAAAGGCAAGGAGATCCGCAACACCTGCTTCGGCACATTGATGGACATCAAGCCGTAGCCGACGTGCGGTGCCGTCCCACCGGTTACCAGACCTGCGTTTCGGAGTTCTTCAACTGGAGCTCATCTCATGAGTCGGGAGTATCAGAGCGTGGCACCGTCGGTTGCGACTCCCAACTACTCCGCTGCTCCCTCGTCCAACACCCGCGCCAGCACCTGGGGGTCAACATTGCCCCCGCTGACGACCGCGACCGTTTTCCGTGCCGTCGGCAACTCTGCCGCGTGAAACAACCATGCCGCGAACGTCACCGCCCCACTCGGCTCGGGTACGATCCGCGCACTCGTCATCATCCGCCGCATTGCCGTGCGAATCTCTTCCTCGCTCACCGTTACAATGTCGTCCACGAATCGGCGGATGTGCTCAAAGTTCACCGGCCCGATCGACTGGGTGCGCAGGCCGTCAGCCAGCGTGCTGGACACGCGGTCAGCCGGAAGCTCCACAATCTCGCCTTTGCGAAAGCTCTGCTGCGCGTCATTGGCCAACTCCGGCTCGACAGCGACCACCTTCGCATGCGACCCGCTCAACTTCACGGCCGCCGAAACACCACTGGTCAAACCCCCGCCGCCGCACGGTACCAGCACAAGCTCGACATCGCGACAGTCCTCCAGAATCTCCAGGCCAATTGTCCCTTGCCCTGCCACGATCCGCTCATCATTGTAGGGAGGCACGATCACATACCCGCGCTCCCGTGCCAGCTCTTCCGCTTTCTGCAAACGTTCCGTTGAGGCCGGCCCCACCGTGACAATTTCCGCTCCGAGCGCAGCCGTGCTGTCCACTTTCAACTTCGGAGCATTTCGCGGCATCACAATCACTGCCTTGACACCCAGCGCGCGCGCCGCATAAGCCACGCCCTGCGCGTGATTGCCGCTGGAGTACGAGATCACGCCTCGCTTACGCTCCTCATCGGAGAGGGAAACGATCTTGTTGTACGCACCGCGCAGCTTGAACGATCCTACCGGCTGCAGACTCTCCGGTTTCAGCCACAGCTGGCCGCGCGCCGAATCTCCATTCTCCGAATCTGCGACAGGAGGGAAATACGAAATAAGCGGCGTCCGCACCGCAACGCCTTGCAGTCCTTCTTGTGCGCGCTGAATTTCTTCGAGTGTGATCATCCTGTTGGTAGTGTTAAGTTCCAAATCGAATCTATAGGCCTGCGAAAGCTTCCTTCACACTGCGTCAAGCTGGTTTATTTTTCCGCAAACTGTGCGCGCCCACTACGATCTGTCGTTCTGAGCAGAGTGGAAAAACCCCTGTATTGCCCGACCCAAACTCCGGCCGGCACCTTCGGTCCCGTCCCAGCGGTCGTAGTTCGCGCCACACGAATCATCGCCGCCATCCAGTTTACAAGCGCCAGCCGGTCGCGCAGGCTCGCCTTGCTCCCCACGTCTACATGACCAATCGCCGGACTCACCAGCGCGCTGACCAGGTTTTCCTTTGGAACGTCCTGCTCCAGCCACAACATCTCTGTCGGTGGGATGATCGTGTCATCCGATCCGTGCAGCAACAGCACTGGACACTGCACAAACCGCAAGCGTCCCGCCGGTGAGGCCGCGCTCAGGGCATCGCGCCGCTTTTCAATCTCCGCCAGAATTTGCGGCGTGAGGTTCGCACGCTGCTTGTGATAGATCTCCTGCATGACCTGCTGTCCCGCAGGGGTCATCTTTCGCATGAGCGCCTCCGAGGCCTTTCCATTGCCCGCCAGCAGCAGCTTCAGCGCCTCACGAGCAAGGGCGGCGTCATGCGTCGAGAAAAAGTCCTGCGCTTCGTCATACACCACGATGAGCGGGCCGTACTCGTGAGGCGTCAGATGCTCCGCTGTCCCATCGGGACGAACCGCCTCGCCATCGGCAAAAAACCGAAGCACATGCGCCAGGTCGTAGTATCCACCCACCGACGCGACCCATGCGATCGAAGACGCGTACTCCGGCTCACCTGCCGCGACCAGTGCCAGCCCGCCTGAAAAACTGATAGCCAGCACCCCGACGTGTGGCACATTCAGCTGCTGGGCGAAGCTTTGCGCCGCCGTGCCGATCAGGTCAGCCGAGCGCGCTTCCACTCGATAGTCTGCGATCCCGGGTACCAGCGGAGTCATAACGAAAAATCCACTCGCTGCCAGGGAGCGCGCGAAGCCCACCAGTCGCGGCTCGTTGATCCCGAGCTCGTGCATCCCATGGACGACTACGATGCCGGGCGCGAAACCGACTCCACGTGGAAAATAGAAGCGAGCGGGAATCGTTTTACCGCGAAAATCAAACGACGTGTCCTGGACGTCGACCGCATGCAGTTCGTAGTTGGCAATCCAGCTTGCGTCGTGAGGGTTGGCGATGCGGTCCAGAAGGGACGCGGCCCGCAGGTAGTTCTGCGCCATGGGATACAGCACAGCCACAACAATGGGAAGCAGCAACAACAGCCAGGCGATCAGCCGAACTTTACGTGATGGACTGCGGCCCTGCCAGGGAACGGTTGTCATGGGCGGCGCGAAGGCCGTGTTACGCGGCTTGCTCCGAAACGGCCGACCTTAGCATCTTAGCAATCTTCCGCGCGCCCTTACGTCGACGCTGCTCAGAACAGTTTGCGCCGCAGCAAGGCGCCTATGCCAACGAACCCCGACGCAACCAGCGCCAGGCTGCTCGGCTCCGGAACCGTACCGGTGCCGCTGCTGGAAGTGCCAAGTATGCTGAATGCTTCGGAGGGGATGGATTCAAAGCTTTCGGTAGCACTTGAAGGACATCCCGGAGAGTGACAACCGATGCCATCATTCTCGTCCCAATAGACGGGATTTCCGTTGTCAGTCAACGCGTTTTCCAGATTGAGCCAGTAGACACCGTTGTTCAGCGTCGGGCCGTTGAAAGTGCCCGTCTCATCGCAAATGTTGAAACCAAAATTGTTGATGGCGCAGCCCGAGGCCGTGAAATTCACAACTTGATCAAAGTATGTGGTTCCGCCGAAAGGCTCCGAGGTGATGGACACCTCGGCTGAGCTAAGCGTGTCGCCTGCGAACAACCACGCCCCAAATGACAAGCCGGTAACCGTGGTTGGGCCGCTGGAGATGTTGAAGCTGTCGGCGACAACGAATCCGAAGTTGATGGTCCATGCATCGATGTTGCCGTTGATGGGACCGTTCTCGTAAACGACCTGGGCGGCGCCAGGAACGGCGCACAGAACCAAGCACATCAGGCTGGCGAGAATGCAAGCTGCTGCAGGGCTCTTCAAGGCCGGACCTCCTCTGCCTGTAACCGCGGAAAAGGCGCTCACATTATCCCCGCAGCAGGACGGCCGTGCAATTGGAAAGCATGGCGCACGTCTGAATGTGGGGTCTGAATTGCGACACCAGGTCGATAAGCGGCCCTCAGGCGGCTTGTCCAGCTACTGCAACGCCCTCGACTTCCGCTACCCACGCGGTCTGCTCCAATCGTCCAACACCCAGTACCCAAAGCACTCCCGCCAACGCGGCGGCCAGGGCGCAAATCGTAAACGCCGACCCAAAATGTCCAGTGCGGTCCACGATCCATCCCGTCAGCGGTCCTACGACCACGCCAGCGATGTTGCCGACACAGTTTTGCAGCCCGGTCCACTTTCCCGCTCCGGCTGGGCCGGCCAGCGTCTGCGCGAATATGTAAACGTTCGGTCCCACAACACCACCTCCCAGCCCCATAACAATCAGGCCGGCGAGGCACACACGCGCATCCGCAGAAGCAGATGCCACAACGCCCACGATCATCATGCTGTGACCGACAGCCATACCGGTCTTTCGGACCACAGTGACATCGCCACCCACGCGGATCCACTTGTCCGCCATCCATCCCGAGATCGGCGATGCCAGGGCGTACGCCACGTAGTACGCTGCCGCCCGGGAAGCCATCTCCTGCATGGAAAAATGCCGCTCGCGCACCAGATACAACGGCAGCCACACGATCATGAAGTAAAACGGATACACGGTGAAGAAGTGACCCGCGGAAGCCGCCCAGAAGTTGCGTTGACGGAAGATCTCGAGGGCCGATACCGAGCTCGTCCTGCGAACATCCTCGACTTGGTGTTGCGGCATGAATCGCATCCACGGCACCACCCACAGCAGACTCACCAGCCCAACGAGGATGAACACCGGCCGCCAGCCCCAGCGCCCCATTGAGATACCGCAGACGTAGGTTCCGATCGCCGGGCCCAGGCTCATGCCGCTCATGATCATGGCGTTGGCGACACCACGATGTTCCTGCGGCACATTGCGCGCAATGATCTTTCCGTAGGAAGGGAAGGCCACCGATTCGCCTGAGCCCAGCAGCATGCGACAAATCAGCAGCAGTACAAAGCCGTGCACCAAGCCTGTCGCTGCCGTGGCCAGCGACCACAGGACGAAGCCGGCCAGCAACGCCCAGTTCACATCAAAGCGGTCGACAATCCACCCGCTGATTGCCAGTACGGCCGTGTAGGTCCAGAAAAACGCGGTAATCAGGACACCGATTTCGGTGTTCGAGATGCGAAGCTCATCTTTGAGCAGCGGGCCAGCGACTGCCAGGTTCCCGCGGTCCACGTAGTTGATAAGGATGGAAATTCCCAGCAGCCAGAGCCAAATTGGTATTGCCCAGCGTGGATGCCCATCGGGCCGCTCGTGCATCGACCTCACCCCGAGTCCCCGCATTCTGCGCCCCCATGCCGAAAAAAGCAACCGCCCACTCGTGACGACTCCGATCACTTAAGTCCTAACGGATTCTCACGAATCGGGAGCTGGATCAGGCATATGCGGGAAAAAAGGCGATGGCTTTCGAGTTCAATTGGGAGTGTGTCATCAAGAGCAGAATCTGCCGCGGACGGAACTGGGAGATCTGCTTTCCTCCAGCCCATTCGGCTCGGGCGGAACGGTTTAGGTACAACATTCAAAAGGGAACTAAGTCGCCCTAACCCACAGGGCCGAGGTCGCCAACGGCACGGCTTTCCGTGATATATTTGCGCCCAGATGCTGAATAATTTCTTCTGGTGGCTGCACGGTCATGCCCTCCCGTTGGAGGCGCTACTGGTCATTCTGAGCGGCCTGGTCGCTCTCTATGCCGACACGGTTCGGCACTTTCTCTCGCTGCCGCCGCAGCGTCTGGGCACTTGGATCCTGAAGGCGCGGCTACTCTCTGTCAATTCGAAGCTCTTTAACCTGTGCGAGTGCCACAACAATGCATTCGCCACCCTCGTCTACATCGCCCGTTCGTTCGTCTTCATCCTCGTGCTGATCGGGCTCTTCCTCGGAGGGATTTTCCTCGAGCTGGTAGCCACCCGCTCTGCCATCCGCGCGGGCGGAGACGAAGCGGTTTACACCAATTTCCACGCCAATCTCGACACGGCGCTCGCTTTGCTGTTCATCGTGGTCGTCTGCTGCCGCCTGCTTCTGCTGGGCGAATTTCTCTATCGGTTGCGCAATTTCAAAGGCTACGATCACTTCCTGATGGAGCACGTCGCCGAATTGGAAGAGAAGCTAGTGGTTGCCGAGAACGCCGGCTCCACTTCCGTTTCCGATTGACGGGGGCTGGCGAAGATAGTCAGCCGCGAGCGAAACAGCTAAGAGATCCAGCAAGCGAAAGATTACGCGGTCAGCGCTGACGTGTTCATTGCGCGTCTTGACGGTGCAGTCGACTGGCTCGCCCGCGAGCGTCCGAAGGACGACTACGCTATGGGTGAGTTCCAAAAATCCATAGATACAATTCTCCTGCGAAGAACAACGTATGACCTTCCCGGACAAGAGGTTTTAGGGCGAAGGATGGGCGGCCCCTGATCTTGAGCCTGACGGCACGCCACTCGTCCCACCCCTGATGACAACACCCCTGCCGCCGTAGCATCCTTGATGTAGCACATATGACACGTCGGGCCGCCAGCCTTTTGATCGCACCACTCGTCCTGTTATCCGCTGCTCTGGCGCAGCAACAACAGGCCGCTATTGCGCCACCGCAACTCCCGCAGGCAGCGCCGTCGCCCCTCATCTCGGGTCCAGTCCTGCCGCTCTATCGCGCTTTGCGCAATGTGGGCCTCGATCCGCAACGCGTCTACAAAGTCCGTGAGGCCGAAATCGACCGCGAAGACGTCCACCTATGGCTTACCGACGGAACCATTGCCTTTACCGAGGCAGTCGACGGGCACATCACGGGAGCTTATTTCGAGGGCGAAGGCGAAGTTCTGGTGCGTCCACCCGATCGCATGGAGCGCGCATCGCTGGGTCTGTTCATCAACGCCGGCGTGCTGGAGGAGAAATTCACATCCGGCTATTTGCGGTTTAACGACGACACAGCGAAAGATCTGGAGCCCTACCTCCGTCCGCCGGAGGATGCACCCGGCTTCATCGCAGCCAACGATTCCCGGGCGCGAACCCTGGCCGAAATTGATGCAATGCGGCTTTGCATCTCGTTCACGAGCACGCCTGCGTCGGCCGCTCCGGGCGAGCCCCCACCAATTCCGGATCGCCTCCTGCATGCTCGCGTGGCCGGCGAACATTACGGCGTCTTCGACATCTTTTTCGATACGCGCAGCCCCGAGCAGGTCGTAGTCGGCAACGCCTCCTCGCATGAAGACCAGATTTATTACGACCTGTGGATGAGCTTCCCCATGCGCTCGCTGCGCAAGACGCCGCTGTCGGACACCCGCTTCGGCGGACCAACCGGTCCGATGTGGACGCCGCATGTGCTTACCATCAGCAAGTACACGGTCAACGCTACGCTTGATCCTTCCCGCAACCTCTCCGCTGAGGCCACGCTCGATATCGACGTGAAGCAGGGCGGCACGCGTATCGTGCTCTTCGAACTGTCGCGTTATCTGCAGGTCAAGCAAGTCGAGTACGAGGGCAAGCCGCTGGAGTTCATCCAGAACGAAGCGGTGGAAGGAAGCGAGCTCTCACGTCGCGGCAATGACACCATCGCCGTCGTCTTTCCTGCGCCACTGCAGCCGGCCGCGCGCTTTCCTCTGCGCTTCACCTATGCCGGTCAGGTGCTGTCGGATGCCGGTGGCGGACTTTTCTACGTCGGCGCGCGCGGGACGTGGTATCCCAATCGGGGCATCGCGATGGCCAACTACGATCTGACCTTCCGCTTTCCGCAGCCGCTGTCGCTGATTGCCACGGGAAAGCGCGTCTCGCTGGAACGTGAAGGAGATGGCTTCGTCGGCCATTGGATCAGCGAGCAGCCGATCCCCATCGCCGGCTTTAACCTCGGCGAGTACGTGCGCAGCTCCGCACAGGCACAGAATATTGAGGTCGACGCATACGCTGCCCGCGGTACCGAATTTCAGCGATCGCAGCCCAATGCCTCGGCGGGATCTTCTCCGCTGCTGTCGCCGCACGCTCCGGGTACGGTTGAGCCTGTGCCACCACCACCGCCGCTGCAGAACCCCGCCGGAACGGGAGAGTCGCTCGCCGAGCGCGCTGCGGACACTCTGACTTCTCTTTCCCAGATGCTTGGCCCCTATCCGTTCAGCTCGATGTCACTCACGGAAAATCCAAGCGTGGAGAGCCAGGGCTGGCCCGGCCTGATCTTCCTGTCGAGCTATGCCTACCTGCAGCCGGAACAGTTGCGCGCTATGAGCTTGTCAGAAGCCGACGCCGTCATCTACAGCGAGGTGATGATGCCGCACGAGCTCGCGCACCAGTGGTATGGTGACCAGGTCTCGTGGGCGAGTTATCACGAGCAGTGGCTGCTGGAGGCGCTGGCGAATTATTGCTCTCTGCTGCTGTTGGAGCGCTCACGTCCGGCTGACGTGCAGCTGGCGCTCGAAACCTATCGCCAGATTCTCGGCAGCAAGTCCCGCGAGGGCCGCCGGTTGGTC
This sequence comes from Terriglobales bacterium, assembly GCA_035262645.1. Lineage (GTDB taxonomy): Bacteria > Acidobacteriota > Terriglobia > Terriglobales > Acidobacteriaceae > Bog-257. Next base: position 24,262 of record DATFSK010000047.1, on the reverse strand, counting down.
GAAGCCGGCCCCGTCAGCCTGGGCAGCCGGCTGTCGTCGTCGCACTTTCCTAACGGATACGAGATCATCACTTACGGTCGCGGCACCTGGCTGATACATATGCTGCGCTGGATGCTGCGCGACGCCTCGCGCACACCGTCAAATCCCGACGGCGACGATATCGTCTTTCTCGCACTGCTGCGCAATCTCGTCACCCACTATCGAGCCAAAGAGATCACGAATGCCGATTTCGAGCAGGCGGTGGAAGAGATTTTGCCGAAGTCGTTGTGGTTTGAAAACCACAAATCGCTTGACTGGTTCTTCGATGGCTGGGTGAACGGCACGGCATTTCCCCAGCTTGAGCTCTCGGGCGTAAAGTTCGTGCGCCGCGCGACAGGAGCCACCGCCAGCGGCGTGATTCACCAGGAGTCGGCGCCCTTCGACCTTGTCACCATCGTCCCGGTGTATGGTTCGGAAGGCGACAAGCAGATCTATCTCGGCCGGGTCTTCGCGGAAGGTGCCGACACTCGCTTCACCCTGCCCGTACCCGCGGGCGTGCAACAACTGGTACTCGATCCCTACCATACCGTCCTGACACAGCCGTAAGACGGGCATCGCAGTCCTGAACGCTTGCGAAAGCGCCGCAAGGCTGCATAAGACAGCTGCAATTTCGCTTGAGATCTAGCCGAGTAAACATGATAAGCCGGCGGACCGCGGTTGCGACGGTGCAGCTCAATTTCCTGAATCTTGATGACATTGGCGGTGGAAGTAAACCCTCGCAACGCGTGTCGCCAGTGACTTGCCGTGCGCGAATTTCATGTCCCAAACTCGCTCAGATCGACTATGATTCCAACAATTCTTTCTGACAAATCATCGCAAGAAGCCCGCTATGACTTTTTCACGTCGTGAATTCCTCACCTCGGCGTCCGCAGGTGTTGCGAGCGTGGCTCTTCGCCGCGGCTACGCCGGCGCTCTCGAACTTTTTCAGGCCAACCCGACGGCGCCGCCTGTGAAACTCCAGGCCCTCAGCCGCACGCTGGAGATCAACGGCAAATCGGCCACCGTCATGGGTCTTCAGCAGCCGGACAGAACGCAAGGCCTCGAGGCGGTAGTGAACCAGTCATTTCGCGTGGTCCTTGAGAACAAGCTAACCGTGCCCACCGCCATTCACTGGCACGGCCTGCATCCGCCTAACAATGAGGACGGCGTGCCTGGGGTCACACAGCCGGTTATCCGGCCGAATGAAAGTTCGTTGTATAACTTTCCGGTCGTTCCGGCAGGAACGCACTGGATGCACTCGCATCAGGGGCTACAGGAGGCCCGGCTGCTCTCGGCTCCGCTCATCGTTCACGACTCGGCGCAGAAATCCCGAGACGAGCAGCAGGTCATCGTTTTTCTTGGCGACTTCAGCTTTACACCACCCATGGAGATGTTCGCGCAGCTTCGCGCTCCGAAAAAAGACATGGCCGCCATGGGCAAGATGGCAGCCAAGCCCGATGCCAACGACGTCAGCTACGACGCGTATCTCGCTAACGACCGAACCCTCGACGATCCCGACGTTGTGCGCGTGGAGAAGTCTGGACGTGTCCGCCTGCGCATCATCAATGGCAGCTCGGGGACAAACTACTTTGTGGATCTTGGCAGCCTGACGGGTGAGCTGATTGCAACCGACGGTATGCCGGTGAAGCCCATCCGCGCAAGCCGATTCTCGCTCGCCATCGCTCAGCGTATCGATGTCATGGTACAGATCCCTTCGGGAGGAGGGGCGTTCCCGATACTGGCGTTGCGCGAAGCCTCACGCGAGCAGACAGGTGTCATTCTGGCAACGGCGGGGGCGCCGATCAAACCCCTGCCGGTTAAAGGATCGACGCCTACCGGGCTGTTGACACTCGATCAGGAGAGTCAGCTATCGGCTGTAACTCCTCTCGCGACTAAGGCAGTCGATCAGACTTCCGTCCTGCGCCTGCAGGGGAACATGGCGAAGTACGAGTGGATGATGAACGACGTCGTCTTCGACGTGAATAATCCCGGGGCCATGAAGTCTCAGGTGCAAGTGAAGATGGGGCAGCGCGTGGCGCTGAAGTTCGTCAACGAAACTCCCATGTCGCATCCCATGCACCTGCACGGACACAGCTTCGAGGTTATCGAAATCAACGGCCGGTCGCTGCAAGGCGCCATGCGCGACACTATCCTCGTGCCGGGAAATGCCAATGTTACCGTGGCTTTTGACGCGAACAATCCTGGACTATGGTTCGTCCACTGTCACATCATGTGGCACCTGGAAGCGGGCATGGCTGCCCTCGTGAAATACGAGGCGTAACTAAGCCAGGGTTATGCCGGAGATCAATGTGAGAATCATCCAACCGATGGTGCGCAAGCGGAAAAGACTGCCCGACGTGGGATCTGTTCAAGGATTGTGACTAGCCTGTGAGCGAATCGGGTGGACGCAACGTCCTTTTTGATTACTGAGCCGCCGCTTCATCCTTTAGCGGTTCTTGCTCTGCGACAGCGGCTTTCGGAGGCTTGCCCTCCTTCGTCTCCTCCTTGGGTGGAGGCGGAACGAAGTACAAAATTCGCTGGCAGGAGTCGCAGTACACCATCTCCTCGCCCTTCATTACGTTTTGATAGACCTGCGGGCGCAGAATAACTCGGCATACCGAGCACATCTGGTTATCGTGAACCGCGGCCAAAGCGGATCCGCGCAATTTCAGCACACGATCATAATGACGTAGCGCATCGTCGCTGATGCCGGAACGCAATTCGTTGCATCGCGCCGTGAGTTCAGCCAACTGCTTTTCGTCTTCGGCGGTTTGCTGCCTTGCGTGCTCTTTCTCTTTGTCGTTCTCCGCCGTCGCAGCCTTGAGCGTCGCCTCCGCCTGCTTCAAACCATCTTTGCGCGAGTCGGCGGCAACCATGATCTCCAGGACCTTGTCTTCCAGCTTCGCGATCTCGGCCTCGGCGTGTTGGATTTCACTCAGCAGCGCCTTGTATTCCTGGTTGGTTTTGACCTTGAGTGACTGATCGCGATACTTGCTGATCTTCTCCTGCTCGTCCTTGATATCGGATTCATGCTTGCGCCGCGCGGACTCTTCGGCCTTGATCGCCGCCTGCGCAGTCTCAACTTTGGCCTTGGATCCAGCGAGTTTCGCCTCGATCTGTGCTACCTCTTTCGGTAAAGCAGCAATCTCGGCTCGTAGGGCGGCGATACGGGTATCGACCTCTTGCAGGTCAATCAGCTTGTTCACATCGGAATTCATGGGGACTTTCAGGATTCTAGCACGCAGAGGAGAACAAGCTGCCGTTGGCAATCAGCAGTCAGCCGGTCAATGGAGCGATGACTAAGCACCGCCCTCCGCAGGGTAGGCTAATTTCAGACGCAAGCGCGCCCCCCGGACCTATTTGACCTCTAGCAAGGGTGGGATGCTGAATGCTGTGTGCCGACGGCTGGTGCTGGGTTAAGGTTTTCTGCCTATTGAGCGCGCTTCCTATCCCAGCATACGATTTTTCTATATGCCACTCGAACTTGCGCGACTTCTTCTTGGCCTGGTGATCGCGGCGTGCCACCGCTACATCGCCGATTTCATTCTCGAGCGGGAGCGCTCGCTTGTTGTCGCTTTCCGCCAGCGTGGAGTGCCGCTTCCCGCTGCTCTCAGTACCGAAACCGCACGCAATCTTTATTTCTGGGTTGGCATCTTCATCGTGGTGGTCGAGCTTTTACGCATTTACCAGCTCGCGCACTAAAGCGACGCGCTTCTATAAGCCGCGTGTTCATGAGCGCACCGCCGTAAGCGGTCCCTCGTAAGCTGCAACTCCGAGAGCCTGACATCATAAGTCGTGCCTGTGTAGATTGTCATTACCAGCGGCCTTTAGCCCGCGACGGATATGCTTTTTCTCCCCTGGACGATGGCAACTCTCGCCTGATGTAAACTTTCCACCAGTGCTAAATTCACTCTCCGGAGTTGCCGTGAAAGCTCTTTTCGCTGCTTTCTTACTCTCTACATCTATTCTCTCCGCGCAAACCGCCGCACAACCCCAGCAGGGCCAAAAGCAGCTGACCATTGAAGACATGTTCAAGCCGGGCGGAATTCTTGGCCGGGGACCGGAGAACGTGCAGTGGAGCCCCGACGGGACGAAGGTCTCCTTCGTGCAGCGAGACGACAGCGGGGAGCACGGCGAGCTCTACTATGTCGACGTGGCGACGGGCAAATCCGCGGTGCTGGTCGCCAGCGGAAAGCTGGCCGCGCTCGCGCCGCCCGCCAGCTCCATCAAGGACGAGCGCAAGAAGGAAGCTGCGCAGCGCTACTCGATTGCGGCCTATCACTGGGCGCCCGATTCCAAGCATTTGCTCTTCGACTCCATGGGCCAGCTCTGGCTCTACAGCCTCGACTCCAGTACAGCCATTCAACTCACCTCCAGCAACGATGAGAGTGTCGATCCGAAATTTTCTCCGAGCGGTGATCGCATCTCCTACGTCCGCAAGCACAACCTCTACGTTCGTCCGGTGAGTAGCGGCGGCGAGCGCCAGCTCACGAAAGACGGCAACGAAAACCTGCTGAACGGTGAAGTCGACTGGGTCTACGAGGAGGAACTCTATTCGCGCAGCAATTATTTCTGGTCGCCCAATGGCAAGGACATCGTTTTCCTGCAAATGGATGAGAAGGACGTGCCCACTTACCCCATCACGGACTGGTTGCAGTTGCATCCGACCGTCGATCAGGAAAAGTATCCTCAGCCTGGCGATCCCAATCCCGGAGTGCGTCTTGGCGTGGTGAAGAGCGATGGAGGCAAGGTGAAATGGATCTCGGCAGGCTCCGCCGGCAACGGCGCCCTTCCGCTCGGCAATGATCCCAACGTCCTCATCCCCCGATTCGGCTGGATTCGCGATGGCCTGCTTTGGGCGATGGCCCTCAATCGCATTCAGGACCGTCTCGACCTCTACTTTGTGGACGTCGACAACGGCAAATCACAGCTCATGATGACCGAGACGACCGATGCCTGGATCGACATGCACCCTGAAGTCGACTTCAAGCCGTTGGACTCAGGCGACGGATACCTCTGGACGAGTTGGCGCGACGGCCACAATCACATTTATCTCTATCGCTTCGACAAGCAGAATCCCCTCAGTGGCACCGCGAGAATGGAAGCCCAGCTCACGCATGGCGACTGGGAAGTGGAAAGTATCGATGGCGTCGACGCCCAGCAGAGCATCGTCTACTTCTCGGCCAACGAGGGCGACTGGCGGCAGCGCAACGAGTACGCTGTCGGCCTGAATGGCCAGAACATGCACCGCATCTCGAAGGAAGACGGCACCCACATGGCCGACTTCGATCCCAAGAGCACGAAGTACTATGTGGACGATTACTCGGCCCTGACGACCCCGCCTAGCGCATCGCTGTGTAGCGTGGGAGGAAGCTGTACCGCGTTTTGGCAGGCGCGCAGCCCGGAAGCCTATGACCTGCTCACCCCGAAGTTTGTGGAGTTCAAAGCGGCAGACGGTACAACTACGCTGCAGGGCGAGATTCTGCTACCGCCGCCAGGCGGCCCGATGATCTCCAACGGCAAGGCGCCGCTGATCCTGAATCCGTACGGCGGCCCGGGAGCGCAGACAATACGCAACATCTGGATCGGTTTCGATCTCTTCGATCAGATTCTTGCGCGTCAAGGCTTCGCCGTGCTGCACGTCGACAATCGCGGTATGGCCAATCGCGGGAAAGCTTTTGCATTACCCATCAAACATCATCTTGGACCGGTGGAACTGGCGGACCAACTCGCCGCCATGAAGCAGGCGCTCGAACGATTCCCTGAGCTGGACAGCAGTCGCTTAGGCTTCTGGGGATGGAGCTACGGCGGGTACTTCACACTCTATGCCCTTGAGCACAGCGATCAATTCAAGGCGGGCGTCTCGGTGGCGCCGGTCAGCGACTGGCACAACTATGACACGATCTACACCGAGCGCTACATGGGATTGCCGAAGGACAACGAAAAGGGCTATCACGATAGCTCGCCGGTGAACTTTGCCGCCGACCTGAAAGGGAAATTACTGGAGGTGCACGGCACCAGCGACGACAACGTGCACATGCAGAACACAATCCAGATGGTCAACAACTTCATCAACGCCGGCAAGCAGTTTCGCTTGATGATGTACCCCGGCAAGACGCACGGCATCGCCGGCTTCCCAGCCCGCACTCACCTGTTTCACATGATTGACGACTTTTTCCTGGAGACACTTGCGCCCGCAAAATAAAAACTCCACAGGAGCTGCATTCTGCGCCGCTCATGAGCAGGGATTGGTCAGGCTGCGTTCCACGTGCAGCAGGTTCCGGCCACTCGGGAACCGTTAAAAAGGGATTTTCACCACAGCCGCTTTATCGCCGTGATCGATGCCACGCGATATTGCGTGCGCCGCCGATAGAACTCGCCGGCGCGCTGGTTTGCGGCGTTGTACTCCAGCAGCGCGAGCTGCGCACCCTGCCCCCGTCCCCACTCTTCCGCTGTTTGCAGCAGCTGTCCGCCGATGCCCTGGCTCTGGTGCTGACGGCTTACAGCGATCTCTACGATGTTGCAATAGAGGATCTCCCGATGCATTGGGTCGGGCGACCGATACAGCCGTGTGTCGACGAAACCAACGATCCCGCCGCTCATCTCCGCGACCAGAGTGATGCTCTCTTCACCCGCGTCAGGCGCATGCTGCAGCCCCGCGCGATAGCGCGCCGCGATCGGCTCAAACGCGCAGACCGAATAGCGCTCAGGATCAACGCCGGCGTGATACTCAGCACTTTCCAGGTACACGTGCGCAATTCCCTCGGCATCGTCGGAACGAGCTGGGCGAATCCTAACCGCCGCTGGACTTGGCGCATCGCTCATGCACATTCGATTCTTAGTGGGTCAGTTTGTTACGCGAATATGCCTCATACTCGAGATTTGGCATATTAGGAACAACGAAGTTACCTCACTGCCACATTACGTTTGCCCAAATCTCACAAGCCTCTGACACTCCGTCCACAACTCTGTTCTGAGCTACCGCTAATCTTCAGTTCATGACGGAGGAGTTGCACTTCAAAACTTATCGAAAAAATTCCGGAGCTGTTTGACGAAGATCCTAAGGGCCCACTGTACCAAGAGCAGCAGCGGAAGCAGCGATGAAGTATGTATTGCGGACTCTTTCGAATCTTAGATATAGCAAGGAGAACGAAGTGAAGAACACTCGCAATAGCAAAACTTGGAATGGAGCAGCGGCCCGCAACCTGCGCCTGGGCTTACTGCTCGCTCTCTCAGTTCTCGCCCTCACCAGCATGAGCTTCGCACAAAATGCCACCACCCTCAGCTTCCAGGGCGGCATCGGCGTGATTAATGTCATCGGTCAGAACAATGACGCGACGGTCCGGTTCAATCTCGTGCGGGGCGTGAATCCGGCCGGCCCCTGGCGGATCGCGTCTCTCGCCGCCACCATCCAGGCCGACGGACACATTTCGGTAGTAGGCCGCGGCCTGCTGCTGGCCGCCGGTGAGGGCATCGGAACCAATGCTGGGGCGAGCGTTCACGCTACGCTCTTCTGCGGCGCCGCGGGCTCGGCCACGGCCTTCGACGAAAACGGAGTGAAGCTGGACGCGGCTGGAAACTTCGCGATCGACGATTTCCTGACGCCCGTTCAGCCGACTGGCGCAGTCAGCTTCGTGCTGCCCTGTGAATCTCCGGTACTGCTGATCCGCAGCGGCGCGAAACCCGGACAGGGAGTCTGGTTCGCCGCCGGCATCCCCAGCACCGGTCTGACTGCGAACTAACACCGCAAGCACCGCCGCTTATACTCGAAGCCCCATCCCAGCCCAGTCACAACCGGCTTGGATGGGGCATCGCTTTTTCTATACGTGGGGGGGCATCTATAGCACTTAGTGCTATACTTGTGATTCCAACGCGATGCGCGTCTTTAAGAACAAGGCGTTTCAGAGATTCGCGGATCGAAATAACATATCGAACGATGACCTTTGCGATGTCGTGCACAGGGCATCTCGCGGGTTGATCGACGCCGATCTTGGCGGGGGCGTTATCAAGCAGCGTATCGCGCGCCGGGGTAAGGGCAAGTCGGGTGGCTTCCGCTTGATGATCCTTTTCCGGGCGCAAAGGCGGGCGGTTCTTGTTCACGGGTTCGCCAAGAAAGATCGCGCGAATATAGAGACAGGAGAATTGGAAGCACTGAGAAAGTTGGCAAAGATCGTTTTGGCATACTCGGAAGAGGAAATGGCAAGCGCTGTGGCGTCGGGAGTTTTCGTGGAGGTGAAGTGCAATGACTAAGCAGTATCGTAGCGGCGTGATGGCTTCTGTTCACGAGACGGCGGAGGGCTTGCGGCAGGCGGGGCTCATACCGAAGCGCACACTGCGTGAGTTTGATGCCCTATGCCTGACACCAGTGCGATCGTTCGCGCCCAGAAAGATCCGTGGGCTTCGCTTGCGCGAAGGCGCAAGCCAGGCCGTCTTCGCCCGCTACCTGAATGTATCCACCGGGCTGATCAGCCAGTGGGAGCGCGGCGAAAAGCGCCCGCAAGGCGCGTCGCTGAAGCTATTAAACCTGGTGGCCAACAAAGGCCTGAGCGCCGTTGCGTAGCGCGCATCCGTGAATCGAGAAGGCCTACGCGAGCAAAAGAAGCTGGTGGGGCGGCCGCCAATTCGTAGTCTGGGGTATCCGGCATCCCCAGCACCGGTCTGACTGCGGTGAACTAAAACCGCAGGCACCAGCTGCGTACCGCAAACGAAAGCCCCATCCCAGCCTAGTCAAAACCGGCTTGGATGGGGCACCCGATTCTTTACCGACAACTGACAACCGACAACTGAATCAGTGAATGTCAAACATCTCCTGGTGCAGCGCGGGGTCGCTCTTCACCAGCACGGTCTTACCCGTCAGGTCTTCCATTTCGGTGAGGAGCTTGCCGTTGCCGGCCTTCAGCGCCTTGGCGACTTCGGGGTTCACGCGCACGACGATGTCGTCCTTGTCGTGGACCTTCGCCATCTTGCGCATCTCGATGTAGAGCTCGTTGCAGACCGTCGGCACCGACTTCACAAAGCCCGCGCCGGTGCAGTACGGACACGACTCGCCCAACGTGCGCTCCAGCGACTGCTTCACGCGCTTGCGCGTGATCGCCACCAGTCCAAAATCGTTGAACTGAAGAACCTTCGACGGAGCGCGATCGTTGCGCAGCGCCTCTTCCAGCGCCATCATGACCTTCTGGCGATTCTTGCGCTCGTCCATGTCGATGAAGTCGATGACGATGATGCCGCCCAGATCGCGCAGCCGGATCTGGCGCACGATTTCCTTGATGGCATCGACGTTGGTCTTCACGATGGTGTCTTCCAGACGCTGCGTCTTGCCGACATACTTGCCGGTGTTGACGTCGATGGCGACCAGCGCCTCGGTCTGGTTGATGACGATGTGGCCGCCGCTCTTCAGCCACACTTTCGACTTGAGCGAGCGGTTGATCTCGTCCTGAATGCCGAACTGCTCGAAGAGCGGCGTGTCCTTGGTGTAGAGCTTGATGCGGCGCACCAGCGACGGCTGGAAGCGGTTGGCGAAGCGCACCACGCGCTCGTACTCGTCTTCGGTGTCGACCCAGATCTGCGAGAAGTCGGCGTTGACCTGGTCGCGCAGCACGCGCTCCACCAGGTTGAGGTCGTGATAGATCAGCGCCGGCGACTTGCTGTTCTCGGCGCGGTTCTTGATCTCGGCCCACAGATGCTTGAGGAAGCGAATGTCGGCGCGCAGGTCTTCTTCCTTGATGTTGACCGCGGCGGTTCGGACGATGAAGCCGCCCAGGCCGTTCTCGCGCTCGCTGGTGACGATGCGCTTCAGGCGCTGGCGCTCCTCATCTGACGAAATCTTGCGCGAAACGCCGACGTGGTTCACCGTCGGCATGTAGACGAGGAAGCGGCCCGGCAGCGCGATGTGGCTGGTGATGCGCGCGCCCTTCTTGCCGATCGGCTCCTTGGCGATCTGAATCAGGACTTCCTGGCCTTCCTTCAACAGGTCGGTGATGAGCGGCTGATGACGATTGCCGCCATTGCGCGGGCGCAGTCCGCGGCGTCCGCCACCCCGGCGCCCGCGATCGCGATAGCCGCGTCCACGTTCGTATCCGCTGCGCTGCGTGCGCTGCTGATATCCGGCCGTAGGCGCCGTGGCGCGCAGCTCGGCACGCTCGGCAACTTCCTCTTCCTCGCTATTCGCCTCTTCGTCTTCCTCTTCTTCGGCTGCGTAAAGTTTCTCGCCACGTTCTTCGGCGGCGACGATCTCATCTTCGTCAACGTCTTCGATCTTCGGCACCCAGCGCTCCGAGTAGCCGTTACCGGCGTCGAGCGTCTCTTCCTCCAGCACCAGCTCTTCATCGCCGGCGACCTCGCGCATCGCGCTCACGTCTTCGGGCATCGGCTGGAAGTCCATCTCTTCCTCTTCGAGCACTTCGTGCTCCAGCGTGCGGCCTTCCGGGGCGATCGACGGAGCGAAATGCTGAGTTTCAGTCTCGGTCAGTTCGAAGCTGCCGGCGGGAGTGTCGACTTCGTGCTCGTGCTCCTCGCGAACTACAGCATGACGTTCGTCCTGCGCAGCGAGTCCGGTCTCAGATGACAGAGTACCGGGATCCTGCTGCTCGGCAGAATATGGCTCAGTGCTGGAATACTCCTTCTGGTGCTCGTCCTGCGTATGAGCTTCCGCTGATTCTGCTTTGTTCGAATTTTCCGCTTCGTTCACGCTCTCTTCTGCGTTGGCTCCGGCCGATGCAGTCGCGTGCGATTCAGCAGGCGTCGTTTCTGCGGACCGCCGCGTCGATTCCTCGGGCCGAGCCGACGACTTACGCCGCGATCTCCACCAGCGGCCTCGGAACGACCGCGGCTCCTCTTCCGAGGAAGCAGCTTCCGTCGACGAAGGAGTTTCCGCCGCTTGCACTTCTTGCTGAGCGGATTCATCGACGCTAAATCCCTGGTCGAGGTGGACCGCTTCATCCGAAATCTCGCTCTGGACAGCGGTATCAGCGTGCGCCTGCTCGGCAGGCGTGAAATCTTCGACAGGCGCCGCTGCGGTTTCTTCGGCGTCGCTATGCGCCTCAGCCGCCGGTGTCATATTCCGGTACTTGGAAATCGATTCGCCCGGAAGAACGATAGGTGTGTATCCCGCAGGCGGCCCGTATTCCTGGCGAGGACGCGATTCGAAGCGCGGACGCGCTTCGGCGTGTGGCTGAGCTGCTTCTTCGCTTGCTTCTGTCGTCTCCGTTCCCGACTCGGAACGCGCCTCGCGCTCAACCCCCCCGCGGCCGCGACGCCCGCCACGCCGCCGCCGACGCCCGCGCCAGCGGCGCGCGCCATCGCCCGACTCTTGCTCCTCAGACTCCCCCGCCTCGGCCTGGCCTTCTATCGGAGAAGGAGCTTCTTCCTCGAACATTGGTTCCAGTTCGGCGTCGTCTGCGCCACTGGCTGGACTGCTTGCGGTATGCGCTTCCTCCGAGTTGGATTCCTGGGACGGCTGAGGTTTACCTAACTCAATCGCCCCGCGCGGCGCGGGAATCTCCCCGAAATCTTCGTCCTCATCCTCGTCGCCCTGAAGCTCGAGGAAGTCAGAGACGTAAAGAAACGCGTCGCGCTCCAGTCCTATATCGACAAACGCCGACTGCATCCCAGGCAGCACGCGCGTGACGCGGCCTTTGTAGATGGATCCGGCTAAGGTGTATTCGTTTTCCCGCTCGAAGAAAACTTCGGCGAGCTGGTCGTCCTCAACCAGCGCCACCTTGGTTTCGTGTGGCGTGGAGGACACGTACAGTTCTTTATTCATATTGCTCCGGTGTTACCGGACCGAGGAAGGAAGGACAGAAGATGCTTACGGGCGATTAGGCAGCGGACACACAAAGCCTCTGGACGAGGCGTGGCCCTGACCTGATTCGTAACAAAACTGTTTGTGGAATCTTTAGCACCGTATTCAGCGCGCTGCGCAAGGTTTGTGGCGTCTCACTCAGTTATAGGGCAGTACTGAGGGGCCGTTTCCCGCCTTGACTCGCGTGCCTTGCAATCCTGTCCGGCCTTTATCTCCCGGCCGGTTAATGCCCTCGTTCGTGAGGGCTGTCGTAATCTTGTGTCATCCTTCGGAAGCCAGAGTTTTCGTCTGCCATGGCTTCCCGGCGAATGGCGGCCGGCTGTTTTCTGCTCGCGCCCCGTGGCGCATTCAACAAATCTGCAAATCCTTTTGGCTCTTCAGTTCACGAAGCGGCGCATGCGGATGTTCATCACAATGCCCAGCGCCAGGAACATGAACAGTACCGACGATCCCCCGTAACTCATTAAGGGCAAGGGGATACCCGTGACCGGCATGAATCCTACCACCATTCCGACGTTTACCAGGAGATGGAATGCGAGAACCGCAACCACGCCCATGACGACGAAGGCTCCAGCCCGGTCGGGGGCCGTCTGAGCGTTCTGTATCAGACGCATCAGTACGATAAAGTATAGCAAAAGAACGCCCATCGCGCCTATAAAGCCGTGCTCCTCGGCAAAAGCCGCGAAGATGAAGTCGGTGTGCGGGACGGGCAGGAACTGGCCCTGCGTCTGGCTGCCGTGGGCCGTGCCCTTACCGAAGATGCCGCCCGAACCAACGGCCGTAAGCGACTGAAGCACCTGATAACCGCGGCCTTGCGAGTCCGCCTCGGGCTCCATGAAGCTGGTCAGGCGGTCGCGCTGGTAGGGCTTAAGGACGTGCCAGGCAACGGGCGCCATTAACGCCCCAATCACCACGATGATCAGTGCGTGTTTCGCCTTCATCCCTCCGAGGAACAAGCCCATAATCGCGATGGGCAGGTAGGTGAGCGCCGTGCCGAGGTCGGGCTGCGCCAGCACCATCAGCATGGGCACACCGACCAGCGCTCCGGCCTTGACGATATCCTGCGCGCTACATTCCGTCTTCGAATCTGCGAAGTACTTCGCCATCGCAAGAATCAGTACGAGCTTCACCCACTCCGATGGTTGGAAATGGAACGACCCCATCTGCACCCAGCGACGAGCGCCAAGGTATTTCTTGCCGAAAACAGCTACAGCAAGCAGGGAAGCAATGGATATCAGATAGAGGAGTGGAACGCGCTCCAACAGCGCCTGATAGTTGAGGATGCTGACGACGAACATCAGCACCACGCCACCAAGTACCCAGTAGACCTGCTTTAGGTGTACGCCGACGAACTTTGTGCTGAGCGTCGCACTGTAAATCTCCACCACGCCAAGCGCGCAGATCAGCAGCACCAGAACCAGCAGCACCCAATCAAAATCGCGGAAGGAAACGTAACGGCTCAAGGTTGTCTCCGGGGAACGGCTACAGCCGGAGGCGCTGCAGGACTGGCGGGAGCTTGAGCCTTCTTTCTGGCAGGAGCTTGTTGAGCAGGCGATGCCTCCGGCTTCGCAACAACTGGATTAGGGTCGGCGGGAGCAGGCGCCGGAGCCTCCGGATTTGCCATCTCGGCGTGTGATTCGGTGGCTTCCAATGTCGCAGGCGGAATCGGTTTGTCCGCAGCTTCCACACCGGGCGCAGCTTTCACCCGCTTGCTGGCGCCGTCCGCTTGAACCGTGAAGTGCCCAGCCTGCATCTTGTCGGGATTCTGCGCGTCGCCTTCATGCCATACGGCAGCGACTTCGGCCTGCTTGCTCTGACTCGTGCCGTTCGCCTTGGCAACATTGGTCTGGATGTGTCGCTGCTTTTCCACATACGCCTTGATGACCTGCGAGGCGGCGCGCGCGGCGAAGTATCCGTGCTCGCCCTCTTCCAGCAGCACCGCCACAACAATTTCAGGATTGCGACGCGGTGTCACGCCCACGAACCAGCCGTTGTCCTTGAATTTGCTCTTTTCGCTGGCGCCCATCTTCGACTTCAACTGGTTCGAAACCGTCTGCGCGCTACCCGTCTTCCCGGCAAAATCAATTCCCTTCAAAGCCGCGCTGGGCGCGGTTCCCACAGGAGACACCACCTGCGCCATGGCATCGGTGATCGTCATCCAGTTGTCGTGGTCAATCGGGACCTCGGTCTTGTCATCGTAATGCGACACCTGGCGAAAGTTCGGCGGAAACTGATCGGGGAAGGCGATGTGGGGCCGGACCAGCGCGCCATCGCTGGTCACCGCGCCAACCGCTCGCGCCAACTGGATGGGCGTTGTTGCTACCGCTCCCTGACCAATGCCCACGGAGATCGTCTCGCCTGCATACCACTTCTGTTTGAAGTTCTTGATCTTCCATTCTTCCGACGGCATCACGCCGGATACTTCCTGCGGCAGATCAACGCCGGTCTTCTGTCCCAGGCCCAGCATGGTGGCATATTTCGCGATGCGCTCGATGCCCAGCTTTTCCGCCAGGGTGTAGAAGTACGAATCGCAGGACTGATAGATCGCCTTCGAGATGTTGACCGTTCCATGCGATCCATGTCCGGTGATCCAGCATTTGAAATAGCGGCCGTAAAATGTCTTGCCACCGCCGCAAGTGACGATCATGTCCTGCGCAATATTCTCCTGTAACCCCGCGGTAGCCATGATGACCTTGAATACCGAGCCGGGCGCGAGCTGCGCCTGGATCGCTTTGTTCAACAGCGGCTTGCCCGGATCGGTTACCAGCGCATTCCATTCGTCGCGCCTGATGCGCACTGCGAATTCATTCGGGTCGAACGCCGGCCGGCTCACCATCGCCAGGATCTCGCCATTGCGCGGGTCCATGGCGACGATCGCGCCGTTCCGTCCATCCAGCGCTTCTTCGGCTGCGATCTGCATGTCGAGATCGATCGTTAGCTTCAACTGCTTGCCCGGCACCGCGGGCACATCGCTCAACGTGCCAACTTCCTTACCGCGGCTGTTGACCAGCACCTGGCGGAAGCCGTTCCTGCCCATGAGCATGTCGTTGTAATACTGTTCGACGCCCGACATGCCAACGATATCGCCGGGGCTATACAACTCCCATTGCGGCTGGTTCAGCATGTCTTCGCTGACCTGTCCGACGTAGCCGATCACGTGCGCCATGAATCCGTTCTTCGGATACAGGCGGCGGTGGACGGTGATCATCTCCAGTTCAGGCAGTTCGGCGCGGTGGGACTCGATGAATGCAAGCTCATCCGGCGTAATGTCGTCCTTGAGGAACAGCGGCTGATATCCGGGCACAGCGGCCATGCGCTTCAGGCGCGCGCGCAACTCATCCGGCGGGATGTGCAGTCCGGCGGCAATTTTGTCGGCGTCGGCGTCGATGTTGCGGTTCTGGTCGCGCAAAAGCAGGACAGAGAACGATGGATAGTTGTCGACGATGATCCGGCCTTCGCGGTCCAGTATCTTGCCGCGAGGCGCGAGGATAGGGACCTGCTTGATGCGGTTCTGCTCAGCCAGCGCGCTGTAATACTCGTTGCGCGCCACCTGCAGCCGCCAGAGGCCAAACGCGAGGACCAAGAAAATTCCCAGCAGGATGTACTGCACTGCGGTGAGCCGAATCTGGGAGACTTTTTCCTCGCGACCTAACATCCACTACATCCGTCTTTTGAGAGCGTTCAATCTCTACCGTACAAACTTGACGCGGAACGACCCTGCCGCCTGGTGGCAGCTTCCGCGGAAACTCTTTCCGATGTCATGACAAGAAGTAGACCAGCTCTCTCAACCGTATTGTATTCCGATTTGGAGCGGGAGAGCAGGGAGAAAAGGGCGGAAACGATGGAATCAATACGATTTCTCACCGCCGCTTGAAGTTGTCCAGAAGCTTATAGATGAAGATGCCGATCACTGCATTGGCCAGCGCCGACACCGCGGTATGGCTCCAGCTCCACTCCACCGCCTGGCGCAGCATGACGTGAGCCACAACGTAGTACACGCCTTCATGCACGCCGAAGAAGCAAAACGTGATCAAAAACCGCGAGCCCGGATTCTCGACGTCAATCTTCACTCCCAGCGACGACGCGAGATATCCCACAACCGTCAGGGCGATCCCGTACATCCCCAAGGGATGATTCGGCCCGGCGAACAAGTCCTGCAGAAGCCCAATGTAGCAGCCCGTCAAACAGCCGCTGATGGGATTCCGCCTGGCGGTTGCGAAGAAGATCGTCACCATGAATGGCAGATCGACAATCGGCAGGAACCTGACCTTCACCGGGAGGAAGATCTGAATCACTACCGCTACCAGCGGAACGCAGATAATCACCGGCCAACTGAATTCGTAGACCGAGACCTGCTCGCGTGATGTGAGACTTCCGCGGAAGGGCATGACGCGCGTGCTCATTGTGGCGGTACTCCCGCGGGAGGAGTCGAGGGCTGCTCCGCCGGTGTGCCAGGCACAGATTCTGGAGCAGGCTTCGCACGTTCCGGCGCCGGCGTGGAAACGTCGCCATTCGTTTCTGCCCCGGCGGTTGGCGACGGCTTCGCCGCGCCAGCATCACCGGACGGCTTCTCAGCTGCAGAAGACGGCGGATTCGTCGTGGTAGCTGGAGGCTTCGGCTTTACCGCACTTGCGCCGGCCGCCGCAGTTCGGGGAGCATTCGTCGTTCCCGCCGGTTTGTTCGCACTCGCCGCGCCAACAGCAAGTTTGGATGCCGCAGTGGCTGCGGGACGAGCGCCTGCAGCAGTTCCCGCGCTTGGCGCGGCGGCTCCGTTTGCGGCAGTCCCCTCACCCGGCTTAGCGGTGCCAGCTGCGTCAGCTTGAGGCTTCGGTGGCACCGTCGGCAATCGTTCGGCCAGAATGTCGGACGCGCGCAGCGGCCCAAGGTCTTTTACGTCCGGCATCTTCTCGGTGATCTTGGTTACCACCAGCACCTCTTCCAGCTGATCGAGCCGCGCTGCGGGAATTACCCGAATGTTGAGGAACAAATCCTTGCCCGGCTCGACGGAAACAACTTTGCCCACGGGCAAGCCCTTGGGGAAGATGCGGTCGCCGCCGCTCGTGACCACTTCCTCGCCGGGGGTGACCTTCTCGTCGCTCATGATGTATTGCAGGGTCGTCGCGCCGTTGGCCGTGCCCTTCAGAATCCCCTGTAGGCGCGAGTCTTTCAGCGCCGCGCCCACTCCGCTGAACTGGTCATTGATGGGCAGCACCTGCGCCGAATCCGGAAACACCTGCACGATCTTGCCCACAATGCCCGTTGGCGTGATCACAGCCATGTCTGCCGCGATGCCCTGTTTAGCGCCCTTATCGATGTACAGCACGCGCGACTGATCGCTGCCGCTGGTCCCGATCACCTGCGCGGCAACCGTGGAGTCGACGTATTGTTCTTTGAACGCGAGCAGCGCCTGGACCCGCCGCGCCATGCGTGCGTCTTCACTCAGCCGGGCCTCTTCGATCTTCATCTGCTCCAGTTGCGCACGCAGCGCGCGGTTCTCGCGGCGCACGCCGCGCAGGTAGGCATAGTTGGTCCAGAGGCCTTTGACCCACTCGTTGCTGTGGATGATGGCGCTTTCGAAAGGAGTGACAGCAGAAACCGCCCAGAGGCGGATGAGACGCGTTTCGCCAATATCGGTTGGGCGTCGGATTTGCACTGCAAGTCCGACGATCTGGGCGAACAGAATGGCCGCCAGCACGATCAGGTTCTTAAAGCGGCCTAGGAACGTATCCATACTATTGCCGGCCCAATCCGGCCGGTATTGCTAATGTGCGCGCAAGCCCAGGGCTGTGCGTGCCCGATAAGACTGTGCGCAGTGGAAGATTGTCATCACAAGCGAAGCGAGGGATCTGTTTTCTGCACTTGAAAGTCATCAACCCGGGTCATGGGGTACTCCGTGTTACATGTGGCTCGGGACAGACAGCAGATCCCTCGCTTCGCTCGTGATGACAAATCTTCTGATTCGCGCAACATTGGCTGAACTTCGTCAGTCAATCGATATCTTCCGCAGCAGCTTGAAATCGCTCAACATTTTTCCCGTGCCCAGAACCACGCTGCACAACGGATCGTCGGCAATCGATACCGGCAGCCCGGTTTCCTCGCGAATGCGCTTGTCGAGGTTCTTCAGCAGCGCGCCCCCGCCCGTCAGCACAATGCCGCGGTCGCTGATGTCGGCCGAAAGCTCCGGCGGTGTGCGCTCCAGCGCCACGCGGATCGCATTCATGATCGTCGACACGCACTCGGTCAGCGAATCGCGAATCTCGCTGTCGTCGATGGTAATCGTCTTCGGGACGCCCTCGATCAGGTTGCGGCCCTTGATCTCCATCGTCAGCGGCTTTTCCAGCGGATACGCCGAGCCAATCTCAATCTTGATCTGCTCCGCCGTACGCTCGCCGATCAGCAGGTTGTACTTGCGCTTCAGGTAATTCATGATGGCTTCGTCCATCTGATTACCCGCCATGCGCACCGAGCGCGAATAGACAATGCCGCTCAGCGAAATCACGGCGATATCCGTAGTCCCGCCGCCGATATCGACCACCATGTTGCCGCTCGGTTCGGTGATGGGCAGACCCGCGCCGATGGCGGCGACCATCGCCTGCTCCACCAGGTGAACTTCGCTGGCCTTGGCGCGATAGGCCGAGTCCATGACCGCGCGCTTTTCCACCTGCGTGATCTCCGAGGGGACGCCGATGACGATGCGCGGATGCACCAGCATCTTGCGATTGTGCGCCTTCTGGATGAAGTAATTCAGCATCTTCTCGGTGACCTTGAAGTCCGCGATGACGCCGTCTTTCATCGGCTTGATGGCGACGATATTGCCGGGGGTGCGGCCAAGCATCTCCTTGGCCTCCTTGCCCACGGCTTCAACGTCGCCGGTGTTCTTGTTGATGGCGACAATCGAAGGCTCGTTGACGACGATGCCCTTGCCGCGTGCATAGACGAGTGTGTTCGCGGTTCCGAGGTCAATTGCCAGATCGCTGGAGAAGACGCTGAACAGCGATCGCATGTTGCCGAAACGCGAGGAACTGCTGTAAAAGCCGTTGGATGCCATTCCTTGCTGGTTCTTTCTAATTCAGGAGCGGTAAATACAGTTTAAGACATCTACAACACAATCGCACTAAACCGAATGCCTTACTTGGGCTGCTTCGAGGCTTGAGTTGCGAGGAAAATGCCGAAGAGAATGTCAGCGAGCGAGCGCTCACACGCGCACGCAGAACCTCTTCGTGAATTACTCCATGTGCAGACCGGGCTTCGACTATCCCTGCCCGATTATCGTTCGAATGTTCAGAGTAACACCCGGGACCTGCCGCTGAAAATGTTACTTAAGAAGCAAAAAGCCCTCGGGATTACAAAAAGCCACCGCTAAAAACTTAACACGAAAGCGCTATTACGTGCGTGCAAAATCGCGCTGAGCCAACCGCCACTGCGCGCGCCTTTCCGCATATACTTTTTCCACGGTGGAATTCCTGTCCTGGGGTGAAAAAATGCGAAATCAAGCCAGAGTGACTGCTTTTCTGTTTATGTTTCTAGGCCTGGTGTGCTGCGGGAGTAATGCTAACGCTGGCAATGCGCCGGCGCCTTCGCCGTCGGCATCGCCATCGAGCCAAACCTTGCCGATTCAATATCCCACCGATGTGATTACCTATCACTACAACATATTCCGGCAAGGCGCGAACCTGCAGGAAACCGTTCTCACCCCCAGCAGCGTCAACTCCACCACCTTCGGCAAGATCAATTTTTTTAGCGCCGACGGCAAAGTCGACGCCCAGCCGCTCTTCGTCAATAAGGTGTCGGTTGGCGGCAACCTGAATGACGTCTTATATGTTGTCACGGAGAACGACAGCGCCTATGCCTACGGCGCCAATTCCGGCCGACTGTTCTGGCATGTCTCCGTGCTGCAAGCGGGCGAGACCCCTAGCGACGACCACGGCTGTGGCCAGATCTCGCCCCAGATCGGCATCACCGATACTCCGGTCATCGACAAGCGCAACGGTCCGAACGGAGCGCTTTACTTTGTCGCCATGAGCAAAGATTCCTCCGGCCACTACCATCAGCGCTTGCATGCCCTTGACCTGGCGAACGGATCGGAGCTGTTTGGCGGACCGGTGGAAATCAGCGCCATGTATCCCGGCACGGGTGACGGCAGCCAGAATGGTCAGGTCATCTTTAATGCCGGACAGTTCGCCGAACGCGCTGCAATTCTGGAATTCGCCGGCACGCTCTATATCTCCTTCACCTCACATTGCGACATCCGGCCGTACACAGGCTGGCTGATGGCTTACAACTCGCGCACGCTGGCGCAGACCTCGGTCCTCAACATCAGCCCCAACGGACACGGGGCCGCTGTGTGGATGGCCGGCGAAGGGCTGGCGGCCGACTCGGCCGGCAACATCTACTTCCTGGTTGGAAACGGAACCTTCGATACGACGCTCAACTCGGGCGGCTTCCCGGTTAACGGCGACTACGGCAACGCCTTCATGAAGGTGTCCAACTCCAGCGGGACGCTTACGGTGCTGGACTACTTCAACATGTTCAACACCGTGCAGGAATCGAATGCCGATGAGGACCTCGGCTCCGGCGGCGCCATCGTCCTGCCTGATCTGCAGGACAACAATGGGCAGGTGCATCATCTCGCAGTCGGCGCGGGTAAGGACACCAACATTTATGTCGTCAATCGCGACAACATGGGGAAGTTCAATCCCAACAACGACAACGCAATCTACCAGGAGATCGATGGCGTGCTGCCAGGCGGAGTATGGTCAAGTCCAGCGTACTTCAACAACACTGTCTATTACGGCGATGAGGCCGATAACCTGAAAGCCTTCGGCATTTCTAACGCAAGGCTTTCGACCAGCCCCACCTCGCACACCGCAAACACCTTTCCCTACCCCGGTACCACGCCTACGATTTCCGCCAATCAGAACACGAACGGCATTGTTTGGGCGGTGGCGAACAGCAGCCCGGCTGTGTTGTACGCGTTAGACGCCACCAACCTGGCGCATGAGCTATACGACAGCAACCAGGCGGGATCGCGTGATCAGTTCGGTCCGGGCAACAAGTTCATCGCCCCTGTCGTTGCAAACGGCAAGGTATTCGTGGGAACGCAGACCGGCGTGGCAGTGTTCGGACTGTTTTAGTAGCGCCGATCTCCAGATCGCTGTGTCGCCGCGACGGGTGTAGCGCCGACCTTCAGAACCTGGCCCTGAGCTTGCCAAAGGGTCGGCTGTCGCGGGGGTCTCCCGAGCCACGGCTGCAGTTTTCGCAGCTCTGCTACTCGTTCGGAGTGCTCTGCGAATACCCAGCCAATCCGTCCCGAGGGGACGGCTCAGCTTAGCCCAGGATGAAGTCCTGGGTGGGGTCTCGTGTCCAACCGCGCCCAAGGACGATCCCAGTACAATGACCGGATGCGCGTTCTCTTAACTCTTATCCTGCTCTCGGCAATCGCAACCCTTTCACAGGCACCACCTCCACAAATTCCCGTTCCTTCCGACGTTGCCGCCCCGCCGGCCGACGCAACCAAAACCAAATCCGGACTCGCCACCAAGGTTCTGACGCCCGGCGCTGGCCAGATTCATCCCGGCAAAGACGAGGTCGTCACCATCAACTACAGCGCCTGGACATCCGATGGCAAAATGTTCGACAGCTCGGTGGTGCGCGGCAAGCCGGCGACGCTCTCCACCAAACAGATGCTTCGCGGCCTGGGTGAGGGGGTTGAGCTCATGGTCGTTGGTGAGACACTCCGCCTCTGGATCCCGGAGCCGCTTGCCTACAAAGGCCAGGAGGGCAAGCCGAAAGGCATGCTGGTCTTTGACGTGACACTGATCAGCCTGCCAACGCGCGCGCCTGACGATCTCAAGACGCCTCCAGCCGATGCGAAGCGCACCGGCAGCGGGTTGGCTTACGAGGTACTGCGTCCCGGCACCGGCACGCATCACCCTAACAAAGCCGATACCGTGACCGTGAACTACATCGGCTGGTCGCGCGATGGAAAGATGGTTGACAGCTCACTGACGCGCGGCGCGCCATCAACCTTTCCGCTCGACCGCGTCATACCGGGTTGGACTGAGGGAGTGCAGCTGATGGTGGAAGGCGAGAAGATGCGTTTCTGGATCCCGGAGCGCCTCGCCTATAAAGGCCAGCAGCCGCCGTATGGCGACCTCGTCTTCGATATTGAGCTGGTCAAAATACAGTAGGCAGTTGCCAGAAGTCAGTCGTCAGCGAACATTCGTGCCCCAGGTTCGCCCTTCTGGTGGTAGCTGGGCCTGGTTGCCCAGTGAGTGCGCGGATGTTTCATTTCTACTTTCCCGACATCTAACAGGCATGCAAATCATCTCCGTGAACGTGGGTTTGCCGCGAGATGTGACCTACAGGGGCACCACCGTTCGTACGGGAATCTTCAAAGAGCCGGTCGAAGGCGAAGTGAGCGTTCGCACCCTGAACCTCGATGGCGACCGTCAGGCCGATCTCACGGTTCACGGCGGTGCGGACAAGGCTGTCTATGCCTATCCCGCCGAGCATTACGCCTACTGGCGCGAGCAATTGCCCGACACCGAGCTCTCGTGGGGGAACTTTGGCGAGAACCTCACTGTCACTGGGCTGCGTGAAGACGCTGTTTTCATTGGCGACCGCCTGCGCTTGGGTTCGGCCGTTCTTGAGGTAACGCAGCCGCGCATGCCCTGTTACAAGCTGGCGATGCGCTTCCGGCGCGACGAGATGATCAAGCGCTTTCTGGCCAGCCGGCGAAGCGGCCTCTACTTCCGGGTTCTCGAAGAAGGAGAGGTGAGCGCCGGGTCTTCGGTTGAAATCCTGACCCGCGATCCTAACCAGATCAGCGTGGCAGATATGATCACCATCTATGTCGATCGTGCCGCGCCTCCGGAGCTATTGAACCGCGCTTTGCATGTGGACGCGCTGCCGGAAAGCTGGAAGGCATGGCTGCGCAGGCGCAGCGCGGCGAGGGTGGTGGAGAGCTCGCGGTAGATCGGTTAGTCGCCGGCCGGCCCCCACTTCGTCGAATCCAGAATCTCCCGAGATCCGGCTCAAGTCAGCCTGCCCGCCTGCCGATGCAATTGCTGTGGCCGCTTCTGGTGAATCCAGCAATCTCAGGGCTGCTGCCGTCACGCACGAAGCGCATGGTGCAAAAGCAAACGTCAACGGCGGCGACAGAGCTGTCGGTGCGCGGCCACGGCCGGCGCGCGAGGACCGCCGTCCGCTGGTGCTGGTCGCCGATGATGACCACGTGACCAGCAGGATCATTCAAGGCGCGCTGGCGCAGGTTGGCTTTCGCACCTCCAAGGCGCATGACGGGCAGAGCACATTGCGGGAAATCCGCCGCGAGCAACCCGACCTGATTCTGCTCGACGTAGCGTTGCCCGACGCGAGCGGCATCGAAATCTGCCGCAGCCTGCAAACCGAACCCGGCCTGGGACAGGTGCCGGTTATCTTTATCTCCGGACACGAAGAGGTGTCGATCAAAATAGCCGGCTTTGATGCGGGCGGCGTCGACTACATCACCAAGCCTCTGACCGTGCGCGAGGTCATTGCGCGCGTGCGCACCCATATTCGCCTGAAGCGCGCCTACGAGTCGCTGGCCGAACTCCAGGCCCAGCGCATCCAGAAGCTCGCCGCCGCGCAGGAAGCTTTCATGCCCCGCCCCGAAGATATTCCCGAGGCGCATTTCTGCGTTTCGTTTACCCAGGTGCTGAAGGCCGGCGGCGATTTCTACGATGTCATCCCCCTGAGCGCCGACGTTATCGACTATGTCGTGGCCGATGCCAGCGGCCACGATCTGGGGGCATCGTTCTGGACGGCCGCATTGAAGACGCTGTTATGCGAGTACGCGAACGCGATTAACTCGCCCCGCGAGATCGTACATCTGCTTAACAACGCGCTTAGTCGCATCCTGCCGAATGGAGTGTTCTTCACCATGATTTATGCCCGCCTGAATCGCGCAACCGGGCAGCTGCAGCTGGTCAATGCGGCGCACCCGCCCGCTGTCGTCCTGGGCGGGGATTATCCAACGCCGGAGATCCTCTGGTGCGAGGGCGATGTGGTGGGCGCCTTCCCGGACGCTGTCTTTGACTGCCGTGAACTGTCGGTCAGCCGTGGCGATCGCCTGTTCTTTTACTCCGACGGGCTGATCGAGCCGGCAGAGTTGCGTGAGGGCGGAGTCAGCGGCCTGGTGGACGTGCTCTGTTATTGGCGGGCAGCTCCCTTGCAGGAGGCCGTCCGCTCCACCGTCGACGACTATCGCTGCTCGGGCAGATGCGCCGATGACGTGCTGCTGATGGGCATCGATGTGTAGCACATGCCAACTGCGATGAAAGAGCGTTTACAGCGAGCGTCAACAAGATCGAGGCGGCGCAACCATCGCGAATTGTGCGTTTCGATGCCGTCATCGGTGGCTGCTATCGAGCGGCTGTGCGAGCGCATTCGCGCGCTGCT
>DATFSK010000046.1:0-23080 GCA_035262645.1 Terriglobales bacterium | reverse complement strand
TAAGGCGGCGGGTCGCTGAGCTATCCCACGAATTCTACGGCGTCAGTTGGACCAGCGTAGTCGTGTGCTTCAGCTGCCCGCACGCGGCGTAGATATCGCGACCACGCGGACGCCTGACGAAGGCAGGGATTCCCGCCCGCGTCAGCACCGACTGAAAGGCAAGCACCCTGTCGTCGGAAGGCATTGCAAACGGAAGCTCCGGCCCGGGGTTCAGCGCGATCAGGTTGACCTTGGCACGCAGGCCGCGAATCAGATCGACCATCTCGCGGGCCTGCTGCACGTTGTCATTCACGCCCCCCAGCAAAACATATTCGAAGGTCAGGCGCTCGCGGTTACGAAGAGGAAACTCGCGCAGGGCTGCCATCAGCTTGGCAATCGTCCACTTCTTCGTGATGGGCATGATCTGCGTGCGCAACGCTTCGCTGGGCGCATTGAGCGAGACCGCCAGCTTGGGCCGGATCGGCTCGGCGGCGAAGTCCGCAATGCGCGGCAGGATCCCCGAAGTCGATACCGTCATGCGCGAAGCCGGAATCCCGACGCCGTCGACGAGCAGCCGCACCGCCTCCATGAAGTTGTCGTAGTTGAGGAAGGGCTCCCCCTGGCCCATGAAGACCAGGTTCACCCGGTCGCGCTCGACATCGACCTTCTGCTCCGCAAGCACGGCGAGAACCTGCCCAACAATTTCGCCGGCAGTAAGATTCCGTTGCAGCCCCAGCAAAGCCGTCATGCAGAAGGCGCAATCGACCGCGCAGCCCACCTGGCTGGAGACGCAGATGGTCGCGCGATGCCACGCTTTCTCGCCGAGCTCCTCATCTCCGCTGGGCGAGCCATCACCTGCCTCGCCACCATCGCCTTCCGGCATCCACACGGTTTCGACGCTCTGGCCGTCGGCAAAGCCGAACAGATATCGCACCGTGGCGTCGATTGACACGAATCGTTTCTCGACTTGCGGGAGACCAACGATGTGGCCGGCCTGGCTGAGCTTCTGGCGAAGTCTGCCCGGCAAAGTCGTGAATTGCTCGAGCGTCGACCACCTTTGCCGGTACAGTCCGTCAAATAGCTGGCGGGCACGGTAGGGCGGCTCTCCCAGGCTTTCCACGATTTCCGTAAGCCGTTGAAGAGAAAGCCCTAAAAGTTCGGTATTTTGCGGTTGGCCCATGCATCCAATATGCTATCTGATTAGATTCCGTGCCCCCGACGTCGCTGCGGGGTATTTCGTCATAACGATCGAGCGTCAAATTCTATCTCGCGGCCGCAAGCCGCGGATGCGCGCCATCAGTTAGGCACAGAATTCTTATGAAACTGGGCGACGACGGTAGTGTCGCTCGGGAGCAATCATGGTAGAAGAACTGCGCAACATCCAACGCGAGACGCTCCCTAACGGGCTGACGATCCTGACCGAGCAGATGGACCACATCCGCTCCGTCTCCATGGGCATCTGGGTGAAATCAGGTTCGCGTCATGAAGATCCCAACGTGAATGGCATTTCCCACTTCGTGGAACACATGGTGTTCAAAGGCACCAGCAACCGTTCCGCCGAGGACATTGCCCGCCAGGTGGACTCCATCGGCGGCAACATGGACGCCTTCACGGGCAAGGAGACGATCTGCTTTAACGTTAAAGTTCTGGATGAGCATTTGCCCGTAGCCGTCGATATCCTGAGCGATATGGTCCTTCATCCCGTCTTCGATGTGAAGGAGATCACGCGCGAGCGCGGCGTCATCCTGGAAGAGATCAAGATGGATGAGGACAATCCCGACTACCTGGTCCATGAGATCTTTACCCAGAACTTCTTCAAGGGTCATCCGCTCGGCAAGCCGATCCTGGGAACGAAAGACACCGTTCGGCGCTTCGATCAGGACGCGATCCTGACGTATTACGGCGGCAAGTTTCGGCCGGGAAATCTGATTATCTCCGCGGCCGGGAATCTCAACCATGGTGAGCTCGTCGACCTGCTGCGGCAGCGCTTTGAGCATTTGCCGCCGGGTTCGAACGGCTGGCATGACACGCCACCGAAAATTAACTCCCGCATCATTATGCGTAACAAGAAAGCGCTGGAGCAGGTCCAGATCTGCGTCGGCGTGCCGTCGTATCCCATCAGTCACGATCGCCGTTATGTGACATACATTCTCAACACGCTGCTGGGCGGCGGCATGAGTTCGCGCCTCTTCCAGAATGTGCGCGAGAAGCAGGGACTGGTCTACTCGATCTTCTCGGAGCTGAACCCATTCCGCGACACCGGAATGTTGTCGGTGTACGCGGGGACCTCGCGCGAGTCCGCGCCTAAGGTGGTGCAGTCGATCGTGAACGAGTTCCGCACGTTGAAGCGTGATCCGATTTCCGAAGAAGAGCTGAAGCGCGCCAAAGACCAGCTCAAGGGCAGCCTGATGCTGAGCCTCGAGTCCAGCACGGCGCGCATGTCAAACCTGGCTCGCCAGGAAATGTATTACGACCATTTCATCAGCATGGACGAAATCATCGACCGCATCCAGGCGGTAACGGTCGAAGACCTGCTGCGCACGGCGAATGAGCTGTTTCAACCTGATCTGATCGCGGTCACCGTGCTTGGCAACCTTAACGGCCTGAAGGTAAGCCGCGATTCGCTGGCGTGCTGAAGGCGGGCGCCCCACGCATTCGTTCTTGTCGAATGAGTAGGTAGACAGCCGAGGTTCGCTCGAAACGCAAGAATCTCTTAGAATCCAAAGTAGGTCTCGCAACAATAAAGCGGTTGTGCGCGAATTAGTGTGGTCGTGTGATAGTACAGTCGCGATCGCAAACGGAGTGGAATGTTGAAAACTGGCAAGACTGCGGTTATCGTCGGCGCGCAGTGGGGCGACGAGGGCAAGGGAAAAATCGTTGATGTGTTGTCGGAGCGCTTCCAGGTGGTGGCGCGCTATTCGGGCGGGCACAACGCCGGGCACACGGTCACTATTCAGGGAACGAAGTTCATTCTGCAGCTTATTCCTTGTGGCGTTCTGCGCGAGGGCTGCCGCGGCGTCATCGGCAATGGAGTCGTCCTCGACCCATTCGCCTTTATGAAGGAAGTCGACGCACTACGTGCCACAGGCGTGAAAGTCGATGGCAATCTGTTCGTCAGCAACCGCGCACACGTCATACTTCCCTATCACCGGCTGATCGAGCTGGCTGCCGAGAACGCGCCAGGGCGAGTGAAGATCGGCACCACCTCGCGCGGCATCGGTCCGACCTACGAAGACAAGATGGCCCGCAGCGGCCTGCGTGTGCAGGACCTGCTCGACAAAAAGCTGCTCCAGAAGCACATTGAGAACGCCTGCCGCGAGAAGAACACGATCGCGCACGCGCTCTTCAACAGCGAGCCTCTCGACCCGGACAAGATGTTCGCGGATTACTCGGAGATCGCCGATCGCGTTGCGCCATTCGTCACCGATACTGCCCTGCTGCTCAATGAAGCGATCGCTAACGGGCGGTCGGTGATGTTCGAAGGGGCGCAGGGCACGATGCTCGACATCGACCACGGCACTTACCCGTTCGTCACATCGTCGAGCGCTACATCTGGCGGCGCATCGACGGGAACGGGAGTGCCGCCGACGTCGATAGATGTGGTCATTGGCGTGACCAAAGCCTACTGCACGCGCGTTGGCGAAGGGCCTTTCCCAACCGAGTCGAAGGATGCTACGGGCGAGGCGCTGCGCAAAAAAGGCAACGAGTTCGGCGCGGTCACCGGACGCCCGCGACGCACCGGCTGGCTGGACCTGCCCTTGCTGCGCTATTCGAACATGATCAACGGCACGAGCTGGCTGGTCGTGACGAAACTTGACGTGCTCGACGAGCAGCCAGAAATACCCGTATGCGTCAGCTACAAAATCGACGGCAAAGAGACGCAGCAGATTCCGGCGCAGATCTCCGGCTTCGAAAAGATCGAACCGGTTTACACAAAGCTGCCCGGATGGCAGAAAAGCACATTCGGCATCGACAGCTATGATCGGCTGCCGCAGCAGGCGAAACGCTACCTGGAATTTCTGGAGAAGGAATCTGGCGCGAAGATCGGAATCGTCTCCACCGGCCCGGACCGGGAGCAGACCATGTTCGTCCCGGAATTTCTTGCCATGCTGGACGGCATGAGCAAGTCGGCGAAAAAATAAAGCTTCATCATTCTTGGTAGAGCAGCGCTTCAGAGCTGCACCGGTCGCTCAATTTTTGCCAGGGTCTTTCGCGCAGTCCCAGCCCGGAACGGGCGGCATTTGTTATAGCCGCTGGCGTGAGCCCGCGGTGAACGCGTTTCAAAGGCGAAAGAGCCGCGGCAGCGGCGACACCACTCGAGCTATAGACGAATCGGAGGACAGAATGCTTGTGCTGGCGGTGAACTGGATGGCTCACGAAGGCCACGAAAACGAAGTAGCCGTCATCTTCGGAAAACTCGAAGCAGCTTCCCGTCAGGAGCCCGGCTGCGCGATGTACGTCGTTCACCGCCACATCGACGACCCCCGCCGCTTCTTCATCTACGAGCAATATCGCGATGCCGCCGCGCTCGAGGCACATCGCAAGTCGCCGCACTTTCAGGAGTACGCGGTCAATGCCCTTCGCAATATCGGCGAGCGCCAGCAGGGTGACTTATATCGCCCCCTGACAGGCGAATGATTCCTTCTACGGTTCCGCTTTCTTCAGCCGGAAATACCGCCTAGCCTTGTGCACATCTTTTGCGATCTGCTCGCGCAGCGCGTCGATCGACGGAAACTTGATCTCTCCCCGCAGGCGCTTCAGGAAGAACAGCTCCAGCTCGGTATCGGGCAGCAGTTCAATAGGATGGAAATTCAGCAGGTGACTCTCGATCGCGAACGACTCTTCCCCGAAGGTCGGACGATTGCCAACGTTCGTCACCGCCTCAAAGCATTCGCGGCCAACCCGCAGCCACGTGATGTAAACACCGTCGGCAGGAACGAGCTCGTCGTATCGCGCCAGGTTCACCGTCGGCACCGTGTACTTGTGTCCATAGCCGCGGCCGCGCCCCGGATTGGAAACGATACTGAAGGGCCGCCCCAGTAGCGCTCGCGCTCTGTCGACTTCTCCTTCCGCAAGCAGCTTCCGAATCTCGCTACTGGAGACGTGGTAACCGCGAAGGATCATCTCCGAGTAGACCTTCGCCTCGAAACCGCACTGCCTGCCCAGCTCCGCCAGCGTGTTGACGTTCCCTTGCGCTTTGTGCCCGAAGTGAAAGTTATAGCCCTCGTGTACTTCGCGCGCATGCAGGCTGTTCACCAGCACCTGGCGCGCGAAATCCTCGGCGCTGGTCAGCGACAGATCGCGCGTAAACGGCAACAGCAGCACGGCATCGACTCCCGTCTGCTCCAGCAGCTTCAACTTCACCGCCAACGGGGTAAGCAGCTTCGGCGCAACATCCGGACGCAGGATGCGGTAGGGATGGGGATCGAAGGTCACCACAACCGCTTTGCCTCCAAACGTGCGCGCATTCGCGACCATGTGGTTCACTACTTCATGGTGCGCGCGATGCACGCCGTCAAAATTGCCGACACTGACGGTGGTGGGCCTGAAGTCGGATGGCACTTCCTCGAGATGGCGGAAGACTTGCATCGTGAGGTTTAGAGATCGAACTCCAGCTTCAGCCCGTCGTGCGACAGCTGGACATTCTCCGGCAGCGCCGCATTGGTGGCCTCATGCGGCAGGTCGTGCGAGATGTGGGTGAAATAGGTTCTTCTCGCCTTCAGCCTGTCGGCAATTTTCAGCGAGTTCTCCACGGTGGAATGCGTCGGGTGCGGATGATGCCGCAGCGCATCGAGAAACAGAACGTCGAGACCTTCCAGTTGGCCGAGCGACTCATCCGGCACACTGCTGAAGTCGGTCAGATACGCCGCATTGCCGAAACGATAGCCCTCGATCGGCACGTCCCCGTGAATTACCGAGACCGGCTGGAATGTCGCGCCAAAAAGCTCAATCGGCCCGACGACCGGTTGCAGTTCAACCTGCGCCAGCCCGCCGAACTTGTAATCGGCGTCGAAGATGTAGCGGAAGACGCTCCGCAGTGTCCGAGTGGTGTTTTCGCTGGCGTAGAGCGGGATCTTGCCGCCGCCGGTGATGCGCGGAAAACTCAGCGGCCTGACATCGTCAAGTCCGAGGATGTGGTCCGCGTGCCCGTGCGTGTAGAGCACCGCATCGATCTTGCGGATGCCCTCGCGAATCGCCTGCTCGCGAAAGTCAGGCGTGGTGTCGATGAGGACTGTGTGGCCATCCCACTGCACCATTACCGACGGCCGCGTGCGCCGGTCGCGCGGATCGGCCGAGGTGCAGACTGCACAGTCGCAGCCGATGGTGGGCACGCCCATCGACGTCCCACTGCCCAGCACCGTGAGGGTAGCTTTCATCCCGTCTTGCCGTCGCCGGGAGCGCCCTGTGGCGGACGCGTGATCAGGTTGGTGACTTCCAGGTACGCCATGCGCAGCTCGTAGAGGATGTTCTGAAGCATGTTTTCTTCGGCAGGCGTGAGATTGCCCTTCGTCTTCTCATGGAGGAGAGCAACTGTATCGATGGTCTGCCGCGCGCCGATCAGGTCAACCGCCGGCTTCTCGCCCTGCGGAGCCGCGAGTCCGAGCTGCATCAGCGACGTCATATAAAGCGAGGCGATGAATTTTTCGAAGGTGATCTGGAAATCCTGCGCCCGGTGCGGCTGCCCTTGCTTGCGCATTTCCTTTTCGATCTCGGCGTCAATCTCGCGCGTCGATTCTTTGTAAGCGGCAGCCGAGGCCTGCTGCTCCTTCGCGCTGGGCGCCTGCATCTCAGGTTCTGCAACCGAGGTTGCTGTGTGGGCGGGCGAAGGCTGAGCGACATGGTTCTGCGCGGCGCGATCCTGGTTGGCGCGCTGCTGCGCCTCCCGCTTCTCGCGCTCGCGCTCTTCGCGCTGCTCCTCGGCCTCGACTACGTCCTGGCGCAGTTCGCCATCCGTGCTGAAGAGGCGGCGGTCGGTCACTACAAAATCAGGCTTCTTCTCTTTGTCAGGCATAAAATCGTTTCACCACAGAGACACAGAGTCACAGAGACAGATTTGATGGTTCCCCATCTGGAAGTGCGCCACCGCCATCATTCATATACCAAATAAACGAGGAATGCTGTATAGACTCATCCAAAGCTTCCTCTGTGTCTCTGTGTCTCTGTGGTTAATTCAAATCTTAAATGGAATCGTCTTCACGATTCCGCTCTGCTCGCCGATCTGCACCGTGCTGTCCGGAATAGCAACTTCGCGTCGCAGGTAACCAAGAGCCAGCGATCTCTCTCCGGCGGGAAACGGCGCCCGCGTCGAGCTGGTAATCTCGCCCACATCTTTATCGCCCGTACGGATCTTCGTTCCCGGCTGGGGCGGCTGTCCTTCGATTTCGAAACCAATGAACGTGCGATGCACATTACCGCGCGCGCGAATGCGTTCGACAATCTCCTGGCCGATATAGCAGCCCTTGGTGAAATTCAGCGCGTGCTCCTGGCCGGTTTCCTGCGGAAGATCGCGCTCGCGCAGGTCAACTCCAAATCGCGGCACGCCGCGCGCGATGCGATACGTCTCTAACGCATCGCTGCCGACTGGAACAGCGCCCGCGCTCGTAAGCCCTTGCCAGATCTTCTCGGCATTTTCTGCCGAGACCCAAATCTCGTATCCGTCCATTTGCGGATGGATGCTTCGTGCGACCGAAATGCCGATCTCCCGCCAGACCGTGTCGATCACCTGGCCGCGCTGGAGCTGCGACACATCAATGCCAATGCCGGCCAGCATCTCGGCCGATTTCGGACCAGCGACTCCAATCGTGCTCAGCTTATCGCTGATGTCCTCGATCTCGACTTTGTCCATGATGATGTAGCGGCCGAGCGTCGCGGAGATCTTCGGCGCTTGCTCGCGATCAGTCGTCGCCAGCAGATACTCGCCGCGGTTGTAAGCAACCAGGTCGCCCTGGTTGTGCCCTTGCGGCGTCAGGATGAAGCAGTACACGCCCTGCCCCGGCGCAAGATCGCGAATGTTATTCGTGACCATGCCGTTCATCCAGCGCACACGGTCCTTGCCGCTGAAGATCAGCTTGGCCTGCCAGTTCATGTCGAAGATGGCGCAGCCTTCGAGCAGCGCCCGGAACTCCGCCGCCGTGTCGCCGAAGCTCGCGGGAGTTTCAGCCCCACGATAGGTCGCAAGGCGCGCCCCCGAGCTCGCCAGCCTGTCTTGTAAGGTCGCGATAGACATACCGAATATTTGATTATAAAAGAGAGCCGTCAGCACTCAGCAATCAGCATTCAGCCATTAGAGTTTCCGTAATGAATGGCAACCGGTCTGAGTCCCGCAATCGGCATGGCTGCAAAGCGCGAAGATCGAACCCTATTCTGTACTGCCCGGCGCCGGCTGAATGCTGACGGCTGACTACTGTTTTCTGTTATCTTCATTTCCCGTGACAACTAAACGCATTGCCGTTGTTGCCGGCGACGGTATCGGCAAGGAAGTCATCCCCAACGCAATCGAAGTGGTGCGCGCCTCGGGGGCGACCGTCGAGTTCACTCATTTCGATTGGGGCGCCGACCGCCATCTCGCCGACGGCACCACGATTCCTCCGGACGCCTTTCAGATGCTGGCGCGCGACTTCGACGCCATCTTCGTCGGCGCGCTTGGCGATCCCCGCGTGCCCACCAACATCCACGCCAAGGAAATCCTCCTCGGCATGCGCTTCAAGATGGACCTGTACGCGAACGTGCGGCCGGTAAAGCTTCTCGATGCGTCGTTGTGTCCGCTGAAAAACGCCACGCCCGACGACATCAACTTCACCGTTATTCGCGAGAACACCGAAGGCGTCTACATGGACATGGGCGGCAACTTCAAGATGGGCACGCCGGAGGAAGTCGCCACGCAGGAGGACATCAACACGCGCAAGGGCGTGGAGCGCGTCATCCGGTTTGCCTTCGAGTACGCGCGAGCGAACGGGCGCAAGAAAGTCCTGATGTCCGACAAGTCGAACGTGATGACCTACGCCGGCGGTCTGTGGCAGCGGGTTTTCAAGGACGTGGCGAAGGAATACCCGGACATTCAGACGCAGCACATGTACGTGGACGCGCTCTGTCTGCAGATGGTGCGCCAGCCGCAGTCGCTTGACGTGATCGTCACCAACAACATGTTCGGCGACATCATCACCGACCTCGCCGCCGCCTTGCAGGGCGGTCTGGGCATGGCAGCCAGCGGCAACATCCATCCCGGACGAACGTCAATGTTCGAGCCGGTACACGGCTCGGCCCCGCCCATCGCAGGAAAGAACATGGCCAACCCGATGGGCGCGATCCTCACCGCCGCGATGATGCTGGCCCACCTGGGACTCAATACCAAGGCACACAAAATCGAGGATGCCGTGTTGGAAGCCGTGCGCGAGAAGAAGACGACCATTGACGTAGGCGGCCCGATGGGCACACGCGAGTGTGCAGCGTGGATTGCGGATAAGGTAGCAAGATAGAGCCCTCAAGCGGGCGCGTCAGAGATGAGCGAGGCGCCGCCGCTCTCGCGCGTTGAATCTAACTCGGATTGGCTGAATGCTGAACGCTGAGTGCTTACTCCTTCTTAGCGCACATCCCTCCGTGACGCCGGTTACTGCCCCTTGGCCCGCGCCGGTGCTCTCCTATACCTGACGACGTGTGTCCTGGCCTACGACGCCGCACCTGGCGTGGCCGCCACGTCGACTGCATCGCTAAGGAGAACAGCATGGCTGACAAAAAGGCAGATCTCGCTGGCCCCGGAATCGGCGATTACACAGAGCTGCAACATGTCCTTCCGGCGGATTACAGCTCGCTGCTGTCACCCAAGGAAACCCAGAAGGCGATCTTCGAGACCAAGAAGTACATCGAAGACAACCTCTGCAAAGAACTGAACCTGATGATGGTCACCGTGCCCCTGATCGTGGACGAGGAGTCGGGCGTGAATGACTATCTTGACCGCGACGGCTCGCGCACGCCCATCCAGTTCCACATCTCGAACGATCGCGACAAGCACCCCATCAACGCGCAGGTAGTGCAGGCCGCGACCAAGTGGAAGAGGATGGCGCTGAAGCAGTTTGGCATGCACCCGGGCGAGGGCCTCTGCACCGACATGCGCGCCGTGCGCAAGGACTACTTTCTTGACCACGATCACAGTGCTTACGTCGACCAGTGGGACTGGGAGCGCGTGATCACCGAGCAGCGCAATCTCACCTTCCTGAAGGACATCGTGAGCAAGATCTGGAAGGTGATGGTCGGCGCTGAGCGCTACGCGCAGGAACTGTTCCCGCAACTCAAAGACCCGCGCTATCCCAACCTGCCGGAGAAGCTGACCTTCCTGCATACCGAAGAAATTCTCGACATGTATCCCGAGCTGCCGCGCAAGCAGCGCGAGACGGCGATCCTTCAGAAGTATCCCGCGGTCTTCATCGTCGGTATCGGCTGGACGCTGAAAGACGGCTACCCGCATGAGATGCGCGCTGCCGACTATGACGACTGGGTGACGGAGACGCGCTCGGAAGATGGCCACGTGCGGCATGGACTGAACGGCGACATCCTGGTGTGGAACCCCGTGACCAAGCGGCGGCACGAGCTGTCGTCGATGGGAATCCGCGTCAATCCTGAGTCGCTGAAGAAGCAGCTTGAGCTGACGCACCAGCTCGACTTCCTCAACTTCCCGTACCACAAGGCGATCGTCAATCACGAGATCCCGCTGAGCATCGGCGGCGGCATCGGGCAGTCGCGGACGTTGATGCTGCTCCTGCGCAAGGCCCACCTCGGCGAGGTCAGCGTCACCGTGTGGCCTAAGGTGCTGAAGGACATGTGCGAGAAGAAGAACATTCATGTGCTGAACTAAAGACAGTTGTCGGTTGTCAGTTGTCAGTGAGGGCGCGGAGCAATCCGCGCCCGAAGTTACCCGGACGGCCTGGCATCGTTCATCTTGCGACTCGTATCTAACCCCGAACATCCAATGTGATAGCCTTTTTACTGAGGTAGAGTGTGTCTGGCCGG
This sequence comes from Terriglobales bacterium, assembly GCA_035262645.1. Taxonomy (GTDB): domain Bacteria; phylum Acidobacteriota; class Terriglobia; order Terriglobales; family Acidobacteriaceae; genus Bog-257. The sequence goes on along the minus strand of DATFSK010000046.1, from coordinate 12,097 downwards.
GACGGCTTCCCGTTCGCGGCCTTGTGCAAAGACCCTCCAGGACCATCAAGGAACACCGCATTGTTTAACAAAGTCGTTGCCGCGGTATTCGGCACCAGTAACGAACGCGAGATCAAGCGCATTCAGCCGCTGGTCGAGCAGATCAACTCGCTCGAGCCGGCGATGAAGCAGCTCTCCGACGAGCAGCTTAAGGCCAAGACCGACGAATTCCGCCAGCGCATTCGCGAGCGCGTAGACTCCATCGAAGATCCCGACGAAAAGGACGCGGCGCTCAAGGCCATCCTCGACGAGCTCCTGCCCGAGGCCTTCGCGGTCGTTCGCGAGGCGGGCTGGCGCGTGTTGCAGATGCGTCACTTCGATGTGCAGATGATCGGCGGCGCCGTCCTGCACCAGGGCAAGATCGCCGAAATGAAGACCGGCGAAGGTAAGACGCTGGTCGCGACCCTTCCCGTCTATCTCAACGCCCTTTCCGGCCGCGGTGTCCACGTGGTTACGGTCAACGACTACCTCGCCAAGCGCGACTCGGAGTGGATGGGTAAGCTCTACACCTTCCTGGGGCTGACCGTCGGCGTCATCGTGCATGACCTCGACGATGTGCAGCGGCGCGAGGCCTACGGCTCCGATGTCACCTACGGCACCAACAACGAATTCGGCTTTGACTACCTGCGCGACAACATGAAGTTTGACTTGAAGGATTGCGTGCAGCGTGGTCATAACTTTGGCATTGTCGACGAGGTGGATTCCATCCTGATCGACGAGGCCCGCACCCCGCTCATCATCAGCGGGCAGAGCGAGGAGTCCACCGACAAGTATTACAAGGTGAACCGCATCATCCCGTCGCTCGAGATGGGTGAGGAGATCGAGCGCGGCCTGGGCGAGGACAAGGTCCTCACCGGTGATTTCGTCGTCGACGAGAAACATCGCACCATCACCGTCACCGATATCGGCTGGGAAAAGGTCGAGAAGCTGCTGGCTATCGGCAATATCGCCGACCCGGAGAACTGGGACCTGAAGCACCACGTCGAGACGGCCGTCAAAGCGCACGCGCTTTACCGGCGCGATGTGGAGTACGTCGTCAAAGACGGCGAGGTCATCATCGTCGACGAGTTCACAGGACGACTGATGCCTGGACGCCGCTGGTCCGACGGCTTGCACCAAGCGGTCGAGGCGAAAGAGAACGTCAAGATCGAGCGCGAGAACCAGACGCTCGCGACCGTCACCTTCCAGAATTACTTCCGCATGTACAAGAAGCTGGCCGGCATGACCGGTACGGCGGAGACGGAAGCGCCTGAGTTCGACAAGATCTACAAGCTGGAAGTGGTCGTCATTCCGACGAACAGGCCACTACTTCGCAAAGAGAATCCCGACATCGTCTACCGCACCGAGAAAGAGAAGTATTTTGCAGCGGCGGACGAGATCCAGAAACTGGCGCAGAGCGGTCAACCGGCTCTGGTGGGAACTACGTCAGTGGAGAAGTCTGAACGGCTCTCCGAGCTGCTGAAGAAGAAGGGCGTCAAGCACGTCGTCCTGAACGCGAAGTATCACGAGAAGGAAGCTGAGATTGTAGCCCAGGCGGGGCGCGAGGGCGCGATCACCATCGCGACCAACATGGCCGGCCGCGGCACGGACATTCTGCTGGGCGGCAATCCCGAGTTCATGGCCAAGCAGGAGTGCCTGAAGAAAGGGATCGCGCAAGCCCTGAAGGCAGTCGCTGGCGAGGTATCGGTCAAGCCGGACGATCCGACCCTCTCGTACTTCTATTACGGCGGCGTGGAATACAAGGTCGACACGGCGAAGTGGAACGAGGTTTATCAGAAATACAAACAGGCTACCGACGCCGAGCACGATGAAGTGATCGGGCTGGGCGGGTTGTTCATCCTCGGCACCGAACGGCACGAGGCGCGCCGCATCGACAATCAGCTGCGCGGACGCGCCGGCCGCCAGGGCGATCCCGGTGCATCGCGTTTTTATCTGTCGCTGGAAGATGACCTGATGCGCATCTTCGCCAAGGAGTGGGTGTCGAACCTGCTGCAGCGGCTGGGCATGGAAGAGGGCGTGCCGATCGAGTCGAAGATGATCACGCGGCGCATCGAGGCGGCGCAGAAGGCCGTCGAAGGCCAGAACTTCGAAGCCCGCAAACACCTGCTCGAGTACGACGACGTGATGAACAAGCAGCGCCAGGCCGTGTACGCGCTGCGGCGGCAGCTGCTGGAAGGCCTCGATCAGAAGGAGCTGATACTCGAAGACTATGTTCGTGACATCCTCGGCGGGCAACTCGACAAGTACGCCGGCAAGGATACGCGGCCGGAAGATTGGGACGTCGCCGGACTGAAGAACCAGATCTTCACGCGCTTTGGGGTGGACATCACCGCGGAAGGGATAGATCCCGAGAAGCTGAACCGGCAGGAGCTGGGCGACGCGATCTTCGACAAGCTGAAAGAGCGTTACGACGCAAAAGAGCAGCTGATCGGGCCGGAGGCGATGCGGCATCACGAGCGCATCATCATGCTGAGCGTGATCGATCAGCAGTGGAAGGACCACCTGCTCTCGATGGACCACCTGCGCGAAGGCATCGGACTGCGCGGGTATGGCCAGCACGATCCGCTGGTGGAGTACAAGCGCGAGTCGTTCGACATGTTCGAGGCAATGATGGAGCGCTTCGAAGAAGAGACGGTCCGGTACCTGTATCTGATGCAGGTAATCGAGGCGCCGCAGCGTCGCGAGCCGCAGGTCATCAGCGGCGGTGGCGACTTCAATGGCGAGACCGTTGGAGCCTACAGCACGGGACGTGGACGCGCGGCGACGTCGATGGACGATATGGAGGAGGCTTTCCAGCGCCGCAAGCGCCGCGAACTGGAGCAGGCGCGCATGGCCGGCGCGGGAGAGATGCAGGCCGTGCAGCAGGTCGTCCGCGGCGACAAGGTCGGACGAAATGACCCATGTCCGTGCGGCAGCGGTAAGAAGTATAAGAAGTGCTGCGGGGCGTAGGTCGGCCGCGGTTCGCTCTTCACTGCAATTACGAGATCCCAGTCAGTGGCGCACAAGAAGCCGCCGATAGGCGGCGGCATTTGTTTTAGGCGTGGGCGTAAGCCCGCGCTAGCGAGTTATTTGAAGAACCGAGCCGCCCGTTCCGGGCTCGCATCACGCGGTCCTCAAAACAAATCCCCACGATTAAGGAAGGCCTACGCGATCACACCCGCGCCAGGTGAACCCCAAACCACTTCTTGCGGTCGCTCCATGAATGCTCCAGCGTGAAGCCGCTTTCGCGCAGGATCGACTCGATCATGGCATCGGTGTACTTGTAGCTGTTTTCGGTGTGAATGCGCTCACCGCGCTGGAAGGAAACATCGAGGTCGATGGCGGGAATGAAAACCGATTGCGCTGCCATGCTCTCCAGATAGATTTCCATTCGCGAGCAGCCTCGGTTCCAGAGCGCAACATGCTGGAAGGCATCAAGATCAAAGTCGGCTTCGAGCTCGCGGTTCAGCCGCGCCAGGACATTCTTATTGAACTCCGCGGTGACGCCCTGGGAATCGTTGTAAGCCGGCAGCAGAATCTTCGGGCTCTTGGCAAAGTCGGCGCCAAGCAGCAAGGCATCGCCAGAGCGCAGGCTTTGCCGGATGCGGCGCAGGACGCGTATCGAACGGTCCGGCTCGAAGTTGCCGATGCTGGAGCCGATATAGAGCACCAGCTTGCGGCCGGTGATGCGGCTCAACGCGGGCACGCCGCCGGTGTAGTCGGCAACGATCGGATTCACGCGCAGCGACGGGAACTGGCTTCCAAGCTGCCGCACAGCCTCGTCCAGCGCTGACGGCGAGACATCGATGGGATAGAAGAGCACGCGACTTTGGCGTTGCGACAGCTCTTCAATCAGGATGGACGTCTTGGTCGCGGTGCCGGCACCCAATTCCACCAGCGTCAGCGAAGACCCAGCATGCTCCAGAATGTCACCGGCGTACTGCTCCAGAATCGACCGCTCGGTGCGCGTGAGGTAGTACTCCGGCAGTTCGGTGATCTGCTCGAACAACTGTGAGCCGATCTCATCGTAAAAAAGTTTGCAGGTCAGGTACTTCGGTGAGGCGGTCAATCCCCGGCGCACATCCAGTGCGATGGGAGAGGTCGTCAGGAGCTGCAGCTGCTTGCTAGTCGCCATTGGCCAACCGAACTCCCATGAACTGCCAGCGCGCATGGGGCGGGAAGAAATTGCGATAGGTGGCCCGCATGTGCGACTGCGGCGTGGCACAAGAGCCACCGCGCAGCACCATCTGGTTGCACATGAACTTGCCGTTGTACTCGCCAACGGGACCGGCCACCGGCTTGAACCCGGGATAAGGCGCATAGGGGCTGGCGGTCCACTCCCACACGTCGCCAAACATCTGCGTAAGACCGTGGGAAGGCGAGGGCGCCCGGGGCTGAAGATTTTCTGATTCCAGAAAATTTCCTGCAATCGGGACGGTCCGAGCTGCGACTTCCCACTCGAATTCCGTGGGCAACCGCGCCCCTGCCCAGCGTGCGAAGGCGTCGGCCTCGTAGAAACTGATGTGGCAGACGGGCTCGTTCAGCTGCAGCGGGTGCAGCCCGTCGACGGTGTAGTTCTGCCATTCGCCGTCGCGCTGCTCCCAATAGAGCGGTGCAGTCCACTGATTCATGCGAACGCAATCCCATGCATCGGAGAGCCATAGCAGCGGGTCGGTGTAGCCGCTATCGCCGATGAACTCGAGATATTCGGCATTGGTCACCAGCCGCGAAGCGATGCGAAAAGGCTGGAGGTAAACCTCGTGCCGCGGGCCTTCGTTATCGAAGGCGAAGCTCTTGCCTTCAAACCCTACGGAATACAAACCTGCGGCAAAGCCGTGCCACGTCTGCCTGGGGACTGCTTCGCTGCCGCTCCGCTCGGCCTTGGCGCGATATGCCGGACGAAGCGGATTCGACCACAAGCCGTTCTTTACGTCAGTAATGATGAGTTCCTGGTGCTGCTGCTCGTGATTAATGCCGAGCGCGATCAGATCGAGCGCAGCCTGCGGAAGCTCCAGGGTCAGCAGATGGACCATGGCTTCATCGACGTAGATCCTGTAGGCATGGACTTCATCCAGGCTGGGGCGCGACAGAATGTGGCGCAGGGCGCGGGAGGGCCGATCGCCGACGGCGTTGTAGTACGAATTGAAGAGATTTCTAAATGACGGATGAAACGGACGAAACTCGTTCATGTACTGCGAAAGTACGAAGGTTTCGAAGAACCACGTGGTGTGCGCCAGGTGCCACTTCGCCGGACTGGCGTCAGGCATGGGCTGAAGATTGTGGTCCTCGACGCCGAGCGGAGCACAGATGGCGAGCGACCTCTCACGAACCGTGAGATATTGCTGCAGCAGTGACCGGTCTTCCTGGCACGCTAGATCGCCTGAAACGGTGCCGCGTACGGCTGGCTGTGACATAAGTCCTCTTAGATGCAGAAAAGCGGTTCGCCGCCCGGTTCTGGTGCGAACCCATGCCGACTCAGGAAAAGATGCGCAGGACAATGGAAAGCTACAAATTTTACGCGGAAAGAAGCAGCCCAACGTTACGAAAGTTTAAATATCGCTTGCCACAGGACTTAAGCTTGTTCTACGACCGGCGCTGGAGCTGCGGGCTTGGCGACATCCTCGGGAACGTATGTAGGAAGTTTGTACCGGCCCTGGAGATCGTTCCAGCGCACGGACAGCATCTCGACTCCCATGCGGATGCCATCACGAAGCGGGCTGATCTTGGAGCGATGATCGTGCGCCCACTCGACCGGAACCTCAACCGTGCGCAGCTTGAATTTGTCGGCGAGGAAGAGCAGTTCCGGATCGAAACCCCAGCGCTCAACGTGCTGCCGGGTAAAAATCGTTTGCGCGGCGCTGCGGGTGAACGCCTTGAAGCCGCACTGCGTGTCGCGATATTTCAGGCCCAGCACAATGCGGAGTCCCAGGTTAAACAGGCGTCCGTACAGTTGTCTGTACCATGGTTGACGTTCGGTTTGTAACTCCGAGCGCAGCCAGCGCGAGCCGATGGCCACGTCGGCGCCCTGCTCCAGGGCCGCGAACAACTTCCCCGCTTCGTAGATGGGCGAAGAGAGATCGGCGTCGGTAAACATCACGACGTCACCGCGCGCGTGCAGCATGCCGTTGCGCACACTATAGCCTTTGCCGCGGTTACCGGGATTCTCCACCAGCCGGACGTCGGGGTTGAGCCGCATGAAGCGGCGCACGATCTCGGCGGTATCGTCGCGTGAGCCATCGTTCACCACAATAATTTCGGCCGATAAATGCTGCTGAAGGACGTAGTCGAGAACTTTCGGCAGCGATACGGAGAGACGGTCGCTCTCGTTGTATGCGGGAACTACGAAGCTGTAGGTCAAGGCCATGTCAGCCAATTAGACGCAAATCCATTGTATGCCAGTTGTAAGGCCGTTAATATCGTGAGGTAAAAGTGAGAGTCCAGCACAGCGCGGTTACCAAAGTTACCCTCGAACTTCAGAGGCGGCCCACGGCTGATGGGTGGGGCACGTGTGTTGTCGCGCTTTTCATGGTGCTGCTGGCATCCGCAGCGATGGCTGCCTCGAAGCCCCATGTTGTGACCCTGGGAAAGCCCACCCCGGTCAAGCTGTTCATCGGTCCATCGGATGATAAGACAATCGACGTCACGGTACGGCCGTTGTATGTCGACAGCAAGCTGAAGGAGTTCACCACCGGCGAGACCCATGACGTCACCGACCGGGAGTTCGTGGTGCGGCGCGCTTACCGCATCAACGACGCCCTGCCCGATGATGCGAAGCGGTCGCCAAAATGGCTGTGGGAGCGCGGCGGTTGGCTGCTGGTCGATCGCGCGTCGGGAAAGATCTCGCTGGCGAAGCTGCCGGATTTCGATCCGTTCTATTCGGAGGTGAGCTGGTACCGTGACTACGCGGCGTACTGCGGCGTCTCATCCAGTGGGGAGCGGGTGAATGCGGTCGTCGCCGAGATCGGCTCCAAGAAGGCGCTGTTTCGCAAGGAGCTGGGGAAGGTCAGCATGGGCGACGCTTCCGACAGTAACTGCTCAGCGCCGCACTGGGAGCGGCAGCCGGCGCGCGTGACATTCCTGCCCAAGGCCGGCGAGAAGTTTACCGTGAACGTCAGCGGGCGCTTTGCCGACGAGGCGCCGGACAACGATTCGGATGAGGAGTAGCGCGGCTTGAAGAGCTTTGACGAGCTGTTACACGATGCAGAACTGGCTCATGGGCACATCTGCGCGGGTCAGGTCCTCGGAGTGCGGCTGGCCATGCGCGGGCTGGAGCTGCTGGGTATCGACGATCCCCACGGTAAGGACCGCAAACGGCTGATCACCTTCGTCGAGATCGACCGCTGCGCGACCGATGCGGTTGCAGTGGTGACGGGATGCCGCCTGGGCAAGCGCGCGCTGAAGTTTCGCGACTGGGGCAAAGTCGCGGCGACGTTCGTCGATCTGGAGTCGGGGCGCGCCGTCCGCGTATGCGCGAAGGAGAGTTCCAAGGCTCTGGCGCGGCAGATGCATCCTGAGATTGAGAACAAGAACCAGCAGCAGATGCTGGCCTATCGCGAAATGCCGAATAGTGAGCTGTTCCGAGAGCAATGGGTGAAGGTCTCGCTGCCGCCGGAGGAACTGCCGGGTTACAAGGGCGAGCGTATCGTCTGCGCCGAATGCGGTGAAGGGATCAACTTCCAGCGCGAGGTACGGCGGGACGGGCGGATTCTGTGCCGTGGTTGCGCCGGCGAGCGATATTACGAAGAGGTTTGACTGTCGTCAGGCAGACTTATTTCGGCAGCTGCTGTGTTTGTGGAGTGTGCGCTCCGGCGGAAGTCGCAGGCGCGCTGAGATTCAAATCATGGCGACGATTGGACTCCGGTGAGCGCGGCGCAGCAGTTGTGGCCGGGGCGACGCTGTGATTGCCTGCTGTACCGCCGGTGCCCTGGTGCTTTGCCGGAGACGCGGGCCGGTGGAAGACAGTGTGGTCGCGCTCCTGATAACGCTGTGCGACAACGTGTGGAGCAAGCGACAGCGTTAGAGCGAACAGGACAAGGGGAGCGAGAGCGAGCCTGAACATAAATCCCGATCTACTGCGAATCTGCCTCTATTTTACGCTACTGCTTGTGCCCCATGGCGAAAAGGAAATCGTCCTCCTACAACTTTCGCCGGACACCCGCCGTTTTGGGAGAATTGGCCGGTCCAGACTTCTTGCCGCGGGAAGAGCGGCTGCCCGGCTTGCGCCTGGCTGGGAAATGATGCTCGAACTGTCGCAGGTCGACACGGCGTCCCTTGAAGCGCACGCCTTCGGCTTCCAGGAGGAAACGCTGCTCCATGGCCGCCTCTCCGCGTAATGAAATGCGGCCGCCGGAGCCGAGGATCCGCTGCCAGGGCAGGCCTCCGACCTGATTGAGGACGCGGCTCACATGGCGGGAGCAGCGCGGGTAGCCGGCGGCTTTGGCGATGGCGCCGTACGTGCTGACGCGGCCGCGGGGAACTTTGCGAATCGCCGCTGCGACGGCGGAAACCAGCGGCGTCCTGGGTTCGGGTGACATCATCCGGTGTCGCATTACGATATCATTTTGAACGATGACGGAATCCGTGCGCGACCCGGTGACCCGCTTCTCCGACCGGGTGGAAGATTATGCGAAGTATCGTCCCCGCTACTCCCACGATGTGGTAGATGCCCTGAAAGAGAGCTGCGGCTTGACTCCCCAGCATTTGCTTGCCGATGTGGGGTGCGGTACGGGGCTGTTGGCGGAGATGTTCCTCCACAATGGCAACCAGGTGATCGGCATTGAGCCGAACCGTGAAATGCGGGTGGCCGGCGAAAAGCTTCTTGCCGGCTATGAAAAGTTCCGCATGGTGGACGGCTCGGCCGAAGACACAACTCTGCCGCCCGCAAGTGTGGATTTCGTGCTGGCCGGACAGGCGTTCCACTGGTTCCGGCCGGCGGAAGCGCGCAAGGAGTTTGCGCGGATCCTGAAGCCGGGCGGATGGGCGGCGCTCATTTGGCACGACCGCGACACCAAATCGGCGCCCTTTCTGCGCGCGTACGACAACTTTGTTCGACAATATGCCACCGATTACGAGCAGGTCACGCACAAATACCTTGCCAGCTATGAGGTGTTGCAGAGCTTCTTCGCGCCTAACGACATGAGGCTCATCAAGCAGCACAATCGGCAGCAGCTGGACTTCGATGGACTGCGTGGGCGGCTACTCTCGTCGTCGTACATTCCCAAGTCCGGCGAGAAGTTTGAAGCCATGATGCGCGCGTTGCCCGACCTGTTCTCCCAGCATGAAGGCGACGGCAAAGTCGTGCTGGAATACGACACAAAGATCTACTGCGGACATCTGGACCAATGAACGCGATGGCGCGCCGTCACTCCGCGGACAGCGGGCTGGGCGCGCGCAACCGTAATACGCGACCCGGCCTAGGACACCGACATCTATAATGATTGAGTTAGCTGCTGGGCCGGACGGTCGCTGTGGGCGCAAGCTCGCAGAGGAAAGTCCGAACTCCACAGAGCGGTGTGCCGGATAACGTCCGGGCGGCGGTTCTTAAAGGGCCGCTGACGGAAAGTGCCACAGAAAACATACCGCCCCGCCTGACCACCCCAGCGCACAACGGCAAAGCCCGATTGCGAGGATGAAAGTCGAGTCTCCCGCAGCGGCTGAAGCCGTGCCCTTTCAAAGAACTTGTGCGTTGCGGTGGTCAGGCGGGGTAAGGGTGAAAAGGTGCGGTAAGAGCGCACCGCGCCGTCAGCAATGACGGTGGCAGGGCAAACCCCACACGGAGCAAGACCAAATAGGGGAGGACACCGCCGTTCTTTCGCTCCACGCCTCGCGCCTGGATCGGAAGAACGGCGGGGACGTGCCGGCTCGGTGCGTCACAACTTCCGGGTAGGTCGCTAGAGCCGCGCAGTAATGCGCGGCCCAGAGGAATGACCGTCCTGCCGCTCTTTGTTCTAATGGAATGGCCCACACATTCCATAAAGACGAAATGTGTGGGGCACCCGCCTCCATTGGAAGAAAGAGCGGCAGACAGAATTCGGCTTACAGGCCCAGCAGCTATCTCTTCAATGACTTACAGGCAATTGCCTGAAAGTCTTGCCAAAATCTCGCCAACTCACTCATACGGTAGCCGCCTTTGCCTCAGGCAGGCTAAACGCCTTTAGCCCTCCATCTTTACTCTCCATCATCCGACGCACCCGTTCTCTGAGTTCCTTCACGAACTCTGCGTAGTGCTTCTCGATGGTCTCTATGGTGTCGCCTAACAGCTTGGCGACCTCATAGGGGCTGGCTCCCCTTGCCAGCATGTCAACGGCAAACGTGTCGCGGTAGCGGTGCGGATGGGCATCTGGTACCCCAGCCCGTTTGCCAAGGGCAACTAGGCGTACATAGAGTCGTTTGCGGGTAAGTGCGGTACCCATTGACGGGTGCAAGAGGACGCGCTCATCCGGTTCGGGATTTCGCCGACTGTGCTCCATTTCCAACATGGCCAGTAAGTCGGATTGGATCGGAACAATGACTTTTTTGGTCCGCTTTTGTGTAATCCGCTCGACCTCTCTTGTATCGAAGTGAATCTCAGACCATCGCAGATTCACAGCGTCTGAGCCACGCAGTCCGGTCCATCGCAGCAGTAGAAACGCGAGCAGGTCTTCAGCCGCGTTCTCTTGCAATCGCGAGAGTTGTTTTGCTGAGAACGGCTGTGCACCCCGACTAGGGCTGTCCCCAGGTCGCCCCTCGAATGCAACAGGATTCTTGGGGATCATCTCCTCTTCAACAGCAACTTGGAATACTTTGTGCAGAATGGCAACATCGAGCACCATCCCTGTTGCCCCACGTGAACCTTTCTTCGCCTTGATCCGTTCCACGCGCCATACCTTAAAGGACTCGATCACAGCCTTCGTAATCTGACAAAGCGGTTTCACACCCCGCTCCGACAAAAATGTGTCGAACTGTTTGATTGTCTGGAGGTAGCGCTCCTGTGTGCTTTCTCGCAATCTACCGATTGCGATCCGTTTTTGCATGTAGCCGTCGAAAACGGATCGGAGATCATCCCACGTTGGTGCGTTCTCTGTGGGCCGTGGCTCTGGCGGTTTGTAACCAACAGCACCAGCGAGACGATTGAATGTGTATTCGGGTAACGCCGGCTTCAGTTCTCCCCAGATGACCGAGTCTGCACCCTCAGCACGTGCCTTGTCGATTCGGCTTGCAAGCCGTTGTGCCGCGTCCTCGTTGCGCGTTCCAAGCGACAAGCGAACCCGGCTGCCCTCGATCAACGTGTCTCCTCGATAGACGTTTCCCGCTTTGCGAACAGTAATCATTGGGCTTTCTCCCTGTTCTTTTCTCCACTTCGCAAACTACGCCTAAAACGGCGATTAGATCATTTCTCACCGCAGCCGTCTCCGGTATTGTCCTTCGATTTTTGCAACAACGCTCATGGGGATGGCCTTCTTGCTTTTTTCCCCTCTTCTTGAAAAATCCAAGACTTCTGCACCTACCCGGCGCAGTCTGTTATACACAGTAGCGCGGGAACAGCGCCAGCGAGCTGCTAGTTCAGCGATGGTGTAAAAGCCACGATGAGAGGTCTCGACGTGTTGTTTTGGTTGGGTGGCTATGTAGCCATTCCTTGGGCCTACTTTGGAAAGAGAGTGATGTGTCTGCAATACTTGCAACTGTTCTCCTTTGATCCTGACGTGTGTTCATGCGACGAGCAGTGCGAAGAAGATCAGGGCGGTTGAGATTTGCACCTGATCTCCATTGTGCGCTGGGGCGGCGTTGTTCTGCCGTCACTTGTTATGCATTCACGTGGAGCACGGGTTTAATTAACCGAGACTTGCGTCTCAACTTCGCACGAGGCGGAATCGAGAATAGCGCCGTCAGCTTTTTCTTTGAGTCGGGGTTTTCGGCGGTTTCTAGCTTGCTCCGCATGTGTCGCCCACTTACAGTTCGCCGGCTCGTAGTTTCCATCGTTGTCAATGCGATGGAGTGAATAGATCGCTCTGCCGTTCTTGGTTAACCCCTCAGGGCGATGCCCCATATCCAAGAGGAAACTCTCGTACCCGCACGGTCCAGTCCATTTTTCGCAAACAGT
>DATFSK010000045.1:0-48841 GCA_035262645.1 Terriglobales bacterium | reverse complement strand
ATCCGCGACAAAGGAATTCCGTACCAGGTGCCCGCCACCGGGGAATTGCCGCAGCGGCTGGGAGCTGTTCTCCAGGTCGTGTATCTGATTTTCAACGAGGGATACTCGACGACCGGCGCCGCACTCAGCCCCGAACTCAGTAAGGAGGCGATCCGCCTGGGCCGACTCCTGCTTGATTTGCTCGAGCTTCACCTGATTCAGGAACCCGAGGTGATGGGCCTGGTGGGACTGATGCTGCTGCAGGAGTCGCGCCGCGCCGCCAGAGCCTCTCCCAGCGGAGACTTAATCCTGCTCGAAGAGCAGGACCGGTCGTTGTGGAACCGGGAGCAGATTGCCGAAGGCATCGCGCTCACCGAAAGCGCCTTGCGATCGCGCCGCTTCGGCGCCTACACGCTGCAGGCGGCCATTGCGGCGGTTCATGCCGAGAGTAACTCGGCGGCATCCACCGACTGGCGCCAGATTACGCTGCTCTACGACCGGTTGCTGCGGATTCAGCCATCCCCGGTGGTTGAGCTGAACCGCGCCGTGGCCGTTGCCATGAGCGAAGGTCCGGAGCAGGGTCTTCGTCTGATCGATGACTTGCTGGCGCGCGAACAGCTTGCCAACTACCACCTCGCGCACTCTGCCCGGGCGGACCTGTGCCGCCGATTAGGCCGGATTCCAGAGGCCCGTGCTTCGTATGAGAAGGCGCTCGCCCTGGCGCCGAAGGAACCAGAGCGCCGCTTTCTCGCCAGGCGCCTCGAGGAATTGAAATAAAAGGTAGTGCTAGGCCTTCTATTTTGCGGACGGCTGCCAGAGCTCAATCTTGTTCCCATCCAGGTCATAGATCCAGGCAAAGCGGCCGTAGGACTCATCCATTCGCTTGGGATCGATCTTTACTCCCTCTTTTTTCAAGCGCTCGAGCAAAGCCTCCATATCGTCCACAATGTAGTTGATCATGAAGGGTGCGGTGCCGGGATCGAAATACTTCGTAGAGGCGGGAAAAATACTCCAAACGGTGACGTGTTCCTTCTGCGGGTCGTCCTGTTCACGCCACGGAAGCATTGCGCCCGACCCTTTGTCGGTGAGTCCAAGATGCTTCGAATACCATTCGCGCATCTGATCACGATCAGCGGATTTGAAGAAGATGCCGCCGATTCCAACGATGCGTCCGCGCTGCTCGGTTGCGACAGGCGGCTTCGACTTTTCCTGTTGCGGAGTTGACACTTGCTGTCCTCCTTGTGAAAGGGCCGCGATGAGCAATTGTGAGCCGAGCGCAATTGTACTCCGGGATATTTTTTGCATGTGGGGGATTATAGATCGGCTCGGATGGGGTTCGCGGGCTGCGCGATCCGGGCTTGCGGCCGTCATTGGAGCGTAGTCGGGGCCGGGATTTCTCCAGCGAGTCGGAAATAAAAAATAGTTCGCTTCGGCTGTCGATTTCCTCCGGGCGCGACGACTATAAGATGAACGAGGCAGCGCGCAAGGCTGTGCTGCTGGCTCGAAGAACATAAAGGAGCACTTCATGCCACAGTATCTGGTTTGCAACTACCTCCCCGACGATTTCGACCCATCCACCGTAACCGAAGAAATGATGGAAGAGATCCACGCGCTCAACCGCGAGATGATTGCTGCCGGCGTCCGGAAGTTCGCCTGCGGAATTGCCCCGCCTGCCCAAGCTAAGACCGTGCGGAAGCGGTCGAATGGCACGGTGTCCGTCACCGACGGGCCGTACACCGAGACCAAGGAGCACATGGGCGGTTTCTGGATACTGGAAGCCGCCAATATGGACGAGGCGCTCGCATGGGCGCGCAAGGGCGCCGTCACCTGTGATGCGGTGGGCGAGGTACGGGAGCTCCTGTTCTTCCCGGCTGCAGAGTAAGGCGAAAGCAAGAAACAGCCCGGTGTGGCCCCGGGTCTCGCGTCGTTCGAGACCCGGGAGTTTGCGTCGTATCCCGCCTCGACTGTCGACTTTTGTCGTGCACGACGACTAAAGGATGAATGAAATGAGAAATCTTATCTACGCCATCAACATGACCCTGGACGGCTGCGTCGACCACGCTCCAATTAATCCTGACGACGAAGTATTGGAATATTTCACGCGGCTCACGCGAGAGGCTGACCTGCAAATCTTCGGACGCAAAACCTATCAATTGATGGTTCCCTATTGGCCCGATGTCGCCAAAGACCCGTCCGCGTCGAAAGCAGACAGAGAATTTGCTCATGCGTTTGTCTCACTCAACAAACTGGTTTTTTCACGATCCTTGGACAGTGTTGAAGATGGGAATACGAGGATTGTTCGGACGAGCCTTCGCGACGAAATCCTGAAGGTGAAGCAAGAACCAGGCAAAAATATTTTGGTCGGCGGCGTGGATATCCCTTCCCAACTCGTGAAGCTCGGCCTGATTGACGAATTCCGTTTTGCCGTTTGGCCAGTCATTGTGGGAGAAGGCAGACGGCTTTTGGATGGCGCTAGCCTGCAGGACCCTTCGCGATTGCGACTTGTCGATTCGCACACTTTCAAATCCGGATGCGTCGCGGTTCGTTACGTGAAACAGTGACAGAAACCTGCGACAGCAGTGCTGCCAGCCATTACCAGGAGGGGAAGAACAATGAAATACATCTGTCTGGGATACTACGACAAAGGCAAATTCGACAGCATGAGCGAGGCCGAGCGAAATGCCATGTTCGACGCCTGCTACGACTACGACGACCATCTTCGCGCCAACGGGCATTGGGCTATCGGAGAAGCGCTTCAGCCTAAGGAAACCGCATTGACCCTGTCTTGGAAGAACGGCAGAGTGGCAACCACGGACGGCCCCTATGCGGAAACCAAGGAACAACTCGGCGGCATCGGGATCCTCGAGGCGCGGGACATGAATCATGCTGTACAACTCGTGGCGCAGCATCCATCGCTGAAATACGGCAGCATTTGGGAGATTCGACCCGTGGGGGACATGAGCGAAATCAGGAAGGCAAGTGAGCAGCGGCGGCGACAGAACACAGCACGCTGAAGCTGAAACTGCCCTAAAGAGGCCCCAAATCTTCGGATGATACCTCGTAATGTCTTAAACTCAAGATCACGTCCGGAATGCGTGGGAGTAACGACAGTCTTGTCGAAATAGAAGCTCCGGCCGGTGAGCTGAATTCCTGGCAGCGAAAAAGGGTGCTTGCGGCACCCTTTCGCTATCAACAATTGTTGAGCTCTGAAGCCTTGTTGAGCGCTTACTTCTGGCTCTCCTGGAATCGCCGATTCACCTCCGTCCAGTTGACGACGTTCCACCACTCTTTGAGGTAGTCGCCGCGGCGGTTCTGATACTTCAGGTAGTAAGCGTGCTCCCAGACGTCGTTGCCCATGATGGGGTAAAAGCCCTGGCTCATGGGATTGTCCTGGTTGGGCGAGCTCACGACTTGCAGCTTGCCGCTGCGATCGCGAACCAGCCACGCCCATCCGCTGCCAAACTGCTTGAGGCCGGCGTCGTTGAATTTTTCCTTGAAGGCGTTGAAGTCGCCGAAGGTGCTCTTGATGGCGTCGGCGAGGGCGCCGTTGGGATTGCCGCCGGCATTGGGCGCCATGATCTTCCAGAACATGGTGTGATTCACGTGTCCGCCGCCGTTGTTGCGAACGGCATTGCGAATCGCCTCGGGAACATTCTCCAGGCCCTTCAGCAGCTCTTCGGCGCTCATCTTTTGCAGCTCCGGCGCTTTCTCCAACGCGGCATTCAGATTGGTGACGTAGGCCTGATGATGCTTGTCGTGATGCAGGTGCATCGTTTCTTTGTCGATGTAAGGTTCAAGAGCAGCGTAGTCATACGGCAGCGCAGGAACTTCGTGTGCCATGCTGTTATCTTCCTCCAGTTGGCGTTGATGCGATGAACGACTGCGGGGATTCAACGCGAAGCGCGGCGAAATCACTCCGGTCGAACATTATAGTGCCTCGCGACGGGCAAGGCGTCCCGCTCGCGCTCCAGCCGCGCTGTTGCGCCGCTCTCAGCGACGTGCCGGCTAACGCTCGCGATTACCGGCAGCAGCGGCGGCATTTTCCTCGGCGCGGGTTGCATCGGAAGCGCGCCCGGCGCGCTGATACAGTTTCGCCAGTCGCCGCCATGGCTCGGGGGCGCTGGATTCGATTTGTGTTGCCGCTTCCTGGTAGCGAATCGCGCGCGCCATATCGCCTAACTCATCCCATGCTGCCGACCGGCCCTGAGCGACCATGAAATCGAATGTCCCGCCGTCGGCGGCTTTCATGTTGGCGGGAGCGCGCGATTCCGCCTGATTGAACGCGCTTAGCGCATCGTCCGGGCGATGGATCTTTAGATAGAGATATCCCAGGGTAGACAGAGCGGAGAACGGCCTCGGCGAGAGCGCAACCGCCCGCTTCATGGCATCGACGGCTTGCGCTTCTTTACCGTGCTTATGGTAATAATCCGCCAATGCCGCCCAGGTGACCTCGCCTGGTTCCAGCGACACCGCAGCCAGATATTCTTCCTCCGCTTCGTCGATCCGTCCCAGAGCCGATAAGAGGCTGCCCCGCAGCCAGTGGGGGAAGGCGCTGTCCGGCGAAATGTCGAGGGCCTTATCGATGGCGGATAGCGCCTCCGAATTTCTTCCCAGGGCGGCAAGCACAGAAGCTGCATTGCTCCAGGAATTGAAGGCGTCAGCGGTTTTGTTATCGCGCGGCCGCGCCGGCAGGACAACCGTTGCGCAGTTTACCGGGTAGCGGCTTCTCAGTTCCTCGGTTTGCTCGGTCCGGTTCACGAAGATCGCCGAAACTTCGTCCATATAAACCGGCTGCCACTGTTTGCTGTCGCACAATTCCTGGAGCTTGATCAGCTGAATGCCATCGTATCGGGCCAACGAAAGAACAATTGTATGGATGTTATAGCGGGCGGCCTCCTCCTCCCATTCGCGCGAGTCGGGCGAGCTCCGCAGCAGGCGGGCTTCTCGCCGTATTCGTTCCAGGCCAAACAAGGTATCCCGCCCGTCGATGTAATCCAGCCGCTGAGGCCCCAGTCTCCAGGCCAGGAAGCCGCCTTCGTTGTAGCTGTTGAAAATTTCCCCGGGAAGCTTCTCACGCTCGATGAAGTCGGCGGCGCTTTGCGGGAACCACCAGCTCAAGCCCGTGCCAAAGCTAGCTTCCTCCCCGCCTGACAGATAATGGCGGTTCGTGACTAGATCGTAGGTCCGCAGCGAAGCCAGCGTCACCAGTAGAGCGGCCACCACCGCAGCGATCCAGCGAAACGTGCGTGGTCGCACACGAGTAGCCCATTCCGCTATTGCCGGCCATATCACCGGCGTCGCCACCACGACCACCACGCATGCGAAAACAGCGCCCATGCGCGCATATCGCACCGCTACATAGCTCGCGGCGAGCAGCAGGATGGCCTCTCCCAGCTGCGTTCGGTTCAACGCGAATACTACGCCGGCAATTGCGATTGCCAGCAGCAAGTAGACCGTTCCCTCTGTCTGCCGAAATCGGATTGCATTGCCGAGTGCGGTCCAGTTCAGCGGGACCGTCCCCCACTCTGCAATCCACGCCTGCTGCAAAGCGTTGGCGTGCTCCTGCCGCAGAAGCGCCCGGTAGATGCCCCAACCCCATGGATTCGCCAGCGTGGCCAATACCGTGCACAGCAGGGGAAGTTGTGCCCGACGCAGCCTCGCGATTGCCGGCTGACGGGTCGCTTTGCTGAAAACGATTTCCAACAGCTCTGCGCCTGCATAAGCAAGCATCAAACCCAGTCCGGCAAGATACCCCAGATGAAGGTTGACCCAGAGAAACATCAGCACGGGCAACAGCCAAAGAGGAGCATGGCCAAGGCGACGATGCTCCCACAGTAGGGAGAGAAATGCGGCGAAAAGCACCACCGTGAACATGTCGGCGCGTGGTGTTGTCCGCAAGGCAACAACAGGCACGGCCAGAATTGCAACCGCCGCCGTAACCAGATTGCCTCGTCGCAGTAGCAACGCAATGGTGCCGAGACAGGCCAGCGCTCCAATCCAGGAAACCAGGGAGTAGCCGCCGAGCAGATATGCGAGGTAGAAGAGGATTCCTGCGCCAGCGGGATACACCCATGGCTCTCCGGCCGCCGTATAGGACAAAACATCGACAGAAGGGATCTTGTGATGCAGAACGATCCACCGGCCGGTCGCCATCTGCCAGCCCAGATCGAAATCCGAGACGGTTCGAAGTCCGGCGAGAAGCGCGTATATCAGCGCGATGGCGGAAAGAACGAAGTAGAGACGGCGTGCGAAGTCAGAATTTCCGGCAGTGGGAGGGGCTGGAGTAGCCAGGTGCACATCTGCGGGCCATGAACTCATGCGTGGAAGACGGCCAGCATAGCACAAGGAAGTCTCGGACCCGATCACGAGATGCGCGCCTTCGCCCCGGCCTGCGCGCGCCTCAGGTTAGCGGCCATGTTTTTAGCCGTTAACTTGGGATCGAAAGGAGAGGCACCGCCTTAGTTTCTACTTTTGCGCAATGATCTGAGCCTGAGAAGCGAGTTGCTTCTCCAGACGCGACAATCGGTCAACCATCGAGGCATTCTGGACCTGCAGTTGCCGCTTCAGAGACTCAATCTCCAGCTGCTGCGATTTGATCTCTTCCTGCTGGTTCGCGAGGACCTGGGCTTGTTGCTCCGCCCGCCGATTCTGCTTCTGCACTTCATTCAGCAGCATCGTGCTCAGATACTGATAGCGGACCGAGTATGGCCGGCCGTCGTTATCGTAGGCGACGAGTTCGGGATAGACCTTGGCGACCTCTTCGGCGATCAACCCATATTGCAAGGTGCGTTCGCCGTTGGCGTATTCAGGTTTGTAGAGGAAGGTCACCGGCCGCAGCGTCATCAGTGCATCCGTGCTGTCGCCCATCTCGCGGACCTGCTCCTTAAAGCGCAGAGAGGAAGTTTGCGTTCCCAGTTGGCCATTGGAGTCGATGTAGACGGGAATGCCCGAGGGTGAGGTTGAGCCGTAGATTCCGGCGATATACGTCGCGCTTTGCGCATTGGGATCGCCAAGACGAATCGTATTCGATTCGGTACCGGAAAGTGGCCCCGCTGTCCAAAGGTATATATCGAATTGTCCGGTCGTGTTGTTGTAGCCAGCCGTGTCGCCTACGAAAATGTTACTACTGCCAATTGTGTTGTGGTAACCCGCCCCTTGCCCAAGGAAGGTGTTGAAATTCCCATATGTGTTGGCTGCGCCGGCATAGGCACCGACGAAAACATCGGCAGAGCCGTTAACGTTGAAAGATCCCGCGCCGAAAACGAAAAACGCGTTGAGCCCTCCGTTTGTATTGGCATGCCCAGCCCCCGTACCGGCGAAAGTATTCTCATTGGCAACCGTCGCGGAGCCGGCGCCGTCACCGAGAAACGTGTTTGACAGCCCTGGTCGCGTGGGGCCGGCTAAGAAGCCCAGAGATAGGCTATTGTTGCTCAAGGTGAGAGCGTTGACTCCCCCGATGTCGTATCCGAATAGGGTATTGACGTACCCGTTCACATCCAGCGTCGCCGAGGGTATCGTTGTCCCAATTCCAACGTTTCCGCCGCTGGACTGGTAGATCACTGAATTCACCAGAAAGGACGGAGCCGCCCAAATGGGGATATAGTTCACGGTCCCCATTCCACCGAGAATTGGGCCAAGCGGCGGCGGTGTCGAGGACTTGTTCTGCTTGGCGGCATCATTTGCGCTGCTTGTCGCCTGCTGCGCGCTGACGAATGAAACGAGCAAGAATGTTGCAACTGCAATAGCAACGCTGATTCTGCGCATAGGGCGCTCCTTTCGGCGACAAGATCTGAGAGCCAGATGATTTCGCTGGCGAGGTGGAATTTTGTGCGCGGTCTACGGAACTGTCAAACGAATTTTGTTCGTGTCGATAACGAGTGGCGGCAAAAAGCTCCGGCGGAGGCCCCAACTTCTCCTCGAAACCCGCTGGATGTCTCCATTCGAGATCGGATACCATCGGCGACAGCGTCCCTGACCCTCAGCGCAGTCCCAGGTGCGCTGAAGCTTCATTCTTTTGCCCCTGCTACAATTTTGGCGAAATCGGGCGAATCGCGGACCTACTCTCACTCATTCGTGCGGCACGAATGAGCGCTGGATCCGGCCCGCGAATTCATCGAACTACTGGCTCGCGATCAGCGTATAAGCCGTTAGGAGTTAACAGGATTTGGGCCAGGAGTCGTGCCCCGTGGGAGTGCTGATTGGACGACAATCAGGCGGTCAATGCGCTTGTCCGTCGCTGTGTGTCTGGCGACGCTGCCGCTTGGCAGGATATCGTCCAGCAGTATCACCGCAGGATTTACAACATCTGCTACCGTTTTTCCGGCTCGCCAGATGACGCATCGGACCTGACCCAGGAAGTGTTTATCAAGATGTATCGCACCCTCAGCACCTTCGACACCTCGCGCGCCTCGTTCATGACGTGGGTGACGACCGTGACCCGCAATCTGCTGGTCGATCACTTCCGTAAAGGTAAGTACGACCGCATTACGGATTCGCTGGACGCCGCGCCCGCCGCGCAGGAAGATGGCCTGACGCTTGCAGAGCAGCTGGAAGATAAGGGTGCCAGTCCGGAGGCGCGGGTCCGCAGCCAGGAGACCCAGCGGCTGGTCCACGAGGCCCTGAAGCGCCTCTCCCCCGAGCTCCGGGAGGCGGTTATCTTGCGCGATTTGCAGGATTTGGACTACAAGGATATTGCCAAAGTCCTCAATGTCCCCGAGGGAACTGTGAAGAGTCGCATAAATCGGGGACGAACGGAACTGGCACGGCTCCTGCAACGTAACTATAGACAGGTAGGGTGATGGCAGGCGAACTCCAATCCGGAATGCAGTGTGTTGAGGTCGAAGCCCTTCTGGCTGAAGGCCTTGACGGCACTTTGCAGGGCGCCAAGCTGGAGGCCTTCCAGGCCCACCAGCAGAGCTGCGCCTCCTGCCGCACCATGATCGAGGAGGCCCGCGCCGGCATGAGCTGGCTGAAGGCCCTCGACGAAGCTGAGCCGCCCCGCAACCTGGTTCACAACATCCTGGCGGGAACGATCGGAGCCCTTCCCTCGGAGCACGTTCCCGCAAAGCCTCGCGGCGAGAGCTGGCGGGAGCGCTTGAAGGGCCGCCTCGCTCCCATGTTTGCGCCCATCGCGACGCCACGCTTTGCCATGTCCTTCGGCATGGCCTTCTTCTCCATCACTATGCTGCTTGGCATAGCTGGATTCCATTTTGCGGATATTCGCCATTGGGACCTGAGCTCGAAGGGAATTCGCAAGACCTATTACGAGACGCAAGCCCGCGTCATGCGTTACTACGAGAACATGCGCCTGGTCTACGAGATTGAGTCGCGCGTCCGCGACCTGCGCCGCGCCGGAACTCCCGACAACGACCAGACCAATCAACAGCAACCGCAGAAGCAGCAGGAGGCTCCCGCGCCGAATCCGAATCAGAAAAATCCGTCGAAGACTGAGAACCGGCAACCAGATCGTTCTAACGCAAGGGTGGATGCGTCAGGCTTCAGCCCGACGCTGTCGCCCACCCACATGTATCCGTTGTCCCAGGCCCGGCAGGAAAGGAGAACCGCATGAACTGCGCCAATCATCCCGACGCATCCGCGGTCGCATACTGCCGCACCTGTGGCAAGCCACTGTGCAGCGTCTGTGCCAAAGATGTCCGAGGTATCGTCTACTGTGAAGACTGTCTAGCCGCACACGTCAGCGGCGTAATGCCGCCTCCGGGGGCAGTCGTCCCTCCCGCAGAACGGCCGCCCGGCACGCCGAGCCCCACGCTGGCCGCTTGTCTGGGATTCATTCCCGGCGTCGGCGCAATGTATAACGGCGAATTCGCCAAGGGCTTCATCCACGTGCTGATCTTCGCCACCTTGATCTGGATGTCCGATCACATCAGCGGCATGTTCGGCCTGGGCATCGCGGCTTTCGTCATCTACATGCCCATCGAGGCCTACAAGACGGCGCGCGCGAAGGAGATGGGAGTGCCTCCGCCGGATCCGCTGGGGCTGAATAGTTTGCTTGGTTCTAGTCCGGCAGCGAGTCGCTTCGCACCCAACGCAACCACGGGGGCCACCAATGTTCCTCCGGGAGTGGCAAGCGACGCTGCTGCGACTGAGGCTCCTCCGGGTACGCCGATGCCCAGCGACGCGGCGGCGGTTGACGAATCCTGTTCCCGCAGAGTCCCCATCGGCGCTTTCATCCTGATCGGCCTGGGCGTGCTCTTTCTGCTCGGCGAGATGGGAGCATTGAACTTTGATTGGATATGGCGTTTCTGGCCGCTCATCCTGATCGCCATCGGCGTGCGCATCCTGATGCAACGCCAAAAGAGAGGCTGGTGAGGAGGAGTTTATGAGATACCGCTACAATCGCGCCTGTAACTGCGCCCGCTGTCGTGCCCACGGTCTTACCGGGCCTGCTGTCCTCATCACCATCGGTGTGCTGTTTCTGCTCGACCAGATGGGCCACCAGCACTGGATGCAATTCGACTACACCTGGCCGGCCCTGCTGATCGTCATCGGCCTCATCAAGCTGATGGAGCACAGCGCTTCCATCGAAGCCCACATTCCGCGCGAGTACAACATGATGCCGCCCAACCCGAACCAGCCGATTCCTCCCGGCACGCAGTACCCGGGATATCCGCCGCCGCAGGGGCCCGTAGTGACGCCGCCGCCCGGATCTCCCGCAGGTTTCATCCAGCCTCCCGCGAGATCGGATGATAAGGGGGTGCACAATGGCTAGCGTGAATCAGTATCCTCCGGTTCCGCCGCAGCAGATTCCGCCGCCCTATCGGTCGCGGCGCTCGATCGCCGTGCCGGTCATCTTGATCTTCGTTGGTGGGTTATTCCTGGCGCGGAATTTCGGATGGCGCTTTCCCATCTGGCATTGGTTCGGGCGCTGGTGGCCCGTGCTGGTCATTCTCTGGGGCGTGATCGCCCTCGTCGAACACCTGAATGCTCCACGCATGGGATATCGCCCGCGATCTCTCGGCGGCGGCGGTATCTTCCTGCTGATCCTGCTGGTCATATTGGGCGTCTCCGCGCGCCACACTTCCGACATGGATTGGGGCGGTGTGCGCGATGAGTTGCAAAACGACGAGGACTTCGGCCACCTCTTCGGCAATCCGTACACCTTCGAGGACACACTCGAGCAATCATTCCCCGCGAAGGGCACGCTGCGCATCGTCTGCGATCACGGCGCGCTGAACATTACGCCTGCGGAAGGCAACACCATTCGCGTCGTCATCCATAAGAAGCTCTACGCGCAAAATCAGAACGACGCCAACAAGTACAACGAAGGCAGCAAGCCGCAGATCACGGTTGACGGCACCTCGGTCGTGCTGAACGCCAACACCGACGGCGCCGGCGATCACGGCGTGCAGTCCGACATGGACATCTCCGTGCCGTCCGGTGCGCCGCTCGACATCGCCAGCAAGCGCGGCGATGTCACCATTAACAACCGCACGGCGGACGTGAAGATTTCTTTGCAAAAGGGCGACGTCTCTCTGACCGAGATTGCCGCTCCAGTGAAGGTCGACTTGGAGAAGGGTTCGCTGCGCGCCTCGCAGATTGCCGGCGACCTTGACGTCAACGGACACGTCGACAGCGTCAATGTCGATCAGGTCGCGGGTGCCGTCCGCATGAACGGCGACTTCTACGAAGACATCCAGCTCAGCAAAATCGCTAAGACCGTCATCTTCAAAACCTCGCGCTCCGACATGGAGATCGCTTCCGTTCCCGGCGATATTGCGATTTCCAGCGACGAAGTCCGCGGCAGCGAATTGAGCGGCCCCAGTCGCGTCGTCACCGGATCCAAGAACATTCATCTCGAAGACGTTTCCGGCGACCTGCAGGTGGAATCCAGCAATGGCGACGTTGAGGTCACCACCGGCGGCAAGCAGGCGGGCAAGATGAGCGTGAGCACGCAGCACGGCGATGTCGCGCTGACCCTGGGATCGAAAGCTCCGCCCGACAAAGTGAACGTCGTGACGCAGCACGGCGACATCACGCTGACGCTGCCGCAAACCGGCGGCTTCCAGATCAACGCCGGCACCCGCAAGGGCGATATTACGTCCGATTTCGACGCGATTAAGATCGACTCGGAGAACGGCAACTCGCGCGCGACCGGCACGGTCGGCAACGGCGTCAGCAAGCTCCAGGTCAACACCGACACCGGCGACATCAGAATTGCCAAGAGCTAACGAGAACTGGAACGGGAGAGCCCGTTAGTACCCCGCACACATTCCATCGTTTGGAATGTGTGGGTTCCCCATCCGCTTTCCCGCTTCGAGGCTCAGCCCGAACCTACGTTCGGGACCTGCTGCTACCGTTTTTCCTTGTCATCCCGAGCGCAGCCGAGGGACCTGCGGTTCGCCGGCGCCAAGCCCACACTGATTGTGAGTCAATTCACCTGATATCGCCAACCGCCTCTTTTCTCCCCGCATCACAACACGCCAAGAAGGAGGACCACGCCATGCAAACTGCCCACGAACTATTCATCCACGAACTCCGGGACATGCTGGACGCCGAGCAGCAACTAGTCGAAGCTCTCGGCAAACAGGCCGAGGAAAGCTCCAGCCCTGAGCTGCAAAAGGCCTTTCAATCACACCAGGCCCAGACCGAAAACCAGGCCGAACGCCTGCGCCAGGTCTTCGAAAGCATCGGCGAAGAGCCTGACGAAGCCGAAAGCCACGGTATCCGCGGCCTTATCCAGGAGCACGATCATTTCAAGGAAGAGCAGAACCCGGCCGAAGACATCCTGGACGTCTTCAACACCGGCGCCGCCGAGAAGGTCGAGAGCTACGAGATCTGCGCCTACGAGTCGCTCATCCGCCTCGCCCGCCAGATGCGCCACACCAAGGCCGAGCGCCTTCTCAATCACAACCTGAAAGAAGAACAGCAAACGCTGAAGAAAATGCAAGGATTGTCCAGGAAGCTGAAACCTGAAAACCTGGGCATGGAAGAATTTGAGGGAGAGGCAAGGGCAACGCCACGCAAGCGTCCCGGATCGCGTCGGGGTGCCGGGCGGCGCGTCGCGTAATCCCCGCTTATCGCAATCTTGCTTTCGTGAAATCAACCAGCGCAGGCCGCTCGAGTTTTCACAACTCGTGGCGGCCTGATACACTTGCTCCTCGAAAATTTCCTCGCATGAACGACCCAGGTTCCCCCACAGATTCACCTAAGATTCGGCTGCTGCTGCTTTGGCACATGCACCAGCCGTTCTACAAAGACATGGTCACCGGCGAGTATCGCCTCCCGTGGGTGCGCCTGCACGCCCTCAAGGACTACTACGGCATGGTCAAATTGCTGGACGAGTTCCCCGGCGTCCACCAGAATTTCAATCTCGTCCCATCGCTGGTGACGCAGATCCAGGATTACGTCTCCGGCCAGGCGCACGATCCCTTCTTCGACATCATCTCCAAGCCGGCGAACGAGCTGACGGTTGTCGAACGGCGATTTGCGCTTCAGTATTTGTTCCAGGCAAATCCGGTCAACATGATTGGCCGCTATCCGCGCTATCGCGAGCTCTGGGACCGCTATCGTTCGACCAGCACGCGGCCCGAGGGACCGGACTCCTATTTCGTCACCCGCGATTACGCCGACCTCCAGGTCCTCTCGCAGCTCGCGTGGTTCGACGAATTCCTCCTCGCCGAACCCGACATCGCTGCTCTCGTGCAAAAGGGCGAGGACTATACCCGCGACGATCAGCAACTCGTCATCGCCAAAGAGCGCGAGATGCTCGCTAAAGTCTTGCCGGCTTATGCTGACGCGGCGCGGCGCGGAGCGATCGAGCTTTCGGCGACGCCCTACTACCACCCCATTCTGCCGCTGCTCTGCGACACCAACGTCGGTGCCGAATCAACTCCAGGCTTGCCGCTGCCCACGCGCCGCTTCCGCCACCCTGACGACGCGTCACTGCAAATGCAGCTCGCGCTCGATTCGCATGAGAAGTTATTTGGCGTCCGGCCGAAAGGCCTGTGGCCGTCGGAAGGCAGCGTCTCCGAAGAAGCCCTGAAGCTCGCCTGCCGCCAGGGAATTCAATGGATGGCAACCGACGAAGGCGTGCTCGGCCGCACCCTCGAGTTCAACTTCGCGCGCCACTCCAACGACCGCTTGCACGTCGATGGCGCCGAGCGCCTCTACAACATCTATCGCTACGAAAAAGACGAGACGCGCATGCATCTCGTCTTCCGCGATCATCGCCTCTCCGACCTCATTGGCTTCGTCTACTCCGGAATGCCCGCGCAGGACGCGGCCACTCACCTGGTCGAGAACATCAAGCAATCAGCCGCGCCGCTTCTTGCGAAGGGCAAGGACGCGGTCGTCTCCATCATCCTCGACGGGGAGAACGCCTGGGAATACTACCCGCAATCCGGGCGCGAGTTCTTACGTCGCTTCTACGACGCGGTGCAGCGCGATTCGCAAATCGAACCGGTCACCATCAGCGAAGCCATCGCCCGCCATCGCGAGGAAGATTTCGGCCAGCTGCGCCGCCTCGTCCCCGGCTCGTGGATCGACGCCAACTTCAACGTCTGGATCGGCGCGCCGGAAGACAACCGCGCCTGGGACCTGCTCGCCGAGGCCCGCGATTACTACGACCGCCACGCCAATCGCGTCTCGGATGCGCAGCGGAAGATCGCGTGGGAGTAGCTGCTGATTGCCGAAGGCAGCGACTGGAACTGGTGGTATGGCCCCGAGCATCACTCGGCCAACGATCGCGACTTCGACGAGCTCTACCGCAAGCACCTGTCGAATGTCTATCACGCGCTCGAAGGCATCCCGCCCGAGGAGCTGAACACGCCGATCATGAGCGGCGTCGCGCGACCCAGCTACAATCCGCAGACCGCCTACGTGCGCGCCAAAGTCGACGGTCTGGTCAGCGGCTATTTCGAGTGGATGGGCGCCGCCAGCTACACCTCCGATCAGCGCACCAGCGCCATGCACGGCAAGCAGTTTTTGCTCGACGCCGTCTACGCCGGACTCGATGCCGACTCTGTCTCCGGCCGCCTCGATTTCCATCACGGCGTGCCCGATGGCCCCTATCGTCTGGTGGTGAATCTGGAAGTCTGGCGCGACGGAGAGAATCGCAAGACCGCGCCGGAGTCGTATCGCCTCAGCGTGGACGCCCAAGGGCGCAAGCTGCAGCGCTGGGTCCTGACCAACGGCCAGGAGCGCAACAAGCTCGCCACCTTCTCCGCCGACAACGGCAACACCCACACCAACGGCGTTGAAGTCGCACTGGAACAGATCTTCGAAATGCGCGTGCCCTTCGCCCTGATCGCTGCGCAGGCAGGAAGCTGCATCCGCCTCCGCTTCGCCATCTGGCGCGAACACTTGCCGGTCGACTCCCTCCCGCTGGAAGGCTGGATGGATCTCCACGCTTTGCCGGAGGAAGAGCTGGAGACGAACCTCTACAGCTTCTCCCCGCCGGAATAGCCAAGAATGCCTTGTCTACGCATCCAGGACACTGGCTGAATGCTGGGTGTTGAATGCTAATTGCTAATTGCTAATTGCTAATTGCTAATTGCTAATTGCTTTAGCACCTTCCCCTTGCCAATTCGACACCATCGCGTAACAATTGAACCATTCGATGCCAGTCACCACCCTCTCATCGCGTCGAACGGCGCGGTTCTCAGTTTTGTAACGAACAGGGCGGCCTCGGCATCGAATAAGTGAGTAAAGAAGCGTCAACTTGCAGCTTCAACATCCCCGTAGGTCGGGCGCGTGAGCGTAGTGGATCTACTGGAGCCGCGAGTAGCTTTCAACATCCCCGTTCCGGGGCGCCGAAATCCGAACAACGGAAACCGCGTCGCCGGGACTGAAGGCAGAGACAGAACGATGGCTACAGCAACGGTTTCACAAGCGGCATCCTGCTCGCTCGAAAATTATCTTGTCCTCCCCGACCGCTCCATGGACGACCGCATTGCGGCCGCCAAAGCAGCTTTGGGAAGCGAGTGCGTCATCCTCGGTCACCACTATCAACGCGACGAAGTCGTTCGCTTCGCCGATTATCGCGGCGACTCCTATCGCCTTTCGCAGATGGCCGCGCAGGCCAGGGGCAGCTACATCGTCTTTTGCGGCGTGCACTTCATGGCGGAAAGCGCCGACATCCTTTCGCGCCCCGGCCAGTCCGTGCTCCTTCCCGATCTCAACGCCGGCTGCTCCATGGCTGACATGGCAGAGATCGGTCAGGTCGAAGATGCCTGGGAGCAGTTCGTGAATCTCGGCCTCACCGACGACGAAGGCCACGGCATCACGCCCATCACCTACATGAATTCGACGGCCGCAATCAAGGCGTTCTGCGGCGAGCGTGGCGGGCTGGTCTGCACCTCATCGAACGCCAGGGGCGCATTCGACTGGTCGTTCAGCCGCAACGAAAAGATCTTCTTCCTTCCCGACCAGCACCTCGGCCGCAACACCGGATACGCACGCGGCATCCCTCTCGACCAGATGGTCGTCTGGGATCCTTACCAGCTTCAGGGCGGCCTGACCGCCGAGCGTTTGCGGAAAGCGAAAGTAATTTTGTGGAAGGGCCACTGCTCCGTGCACCAGCGCTTTCTGCCCGAGCATGTTGACAAAGTGCGCGCGAGCTATCCCGACATCCAGGTCGTGGTTCATCCCGAATGCCGCTGGGAGGTCTGCCAGAAGGCCGACGACATCGGCTCGACCGATCACATCATCAAAGTTGTGCAGAAGGCGCCGGCGGGCTCGTCCTTCGCTATCGGTACCGAGATCCACCTGGTCAATCGCCTGGCCAAGGAGAACCCGGATAAGCACGTCATTACCCTGGACGATTCGGGCTGTCTTTGCACTACCATGTTTCGTATCTCGCCGCAGCACCTGTGCTGGGCCCTGGAGAACCTGGTGGACGGCAACATCGTCAACCAAATCAAAGTCAAGGAGAATGTCAAGGTGTGGGCGCGAGCGGCGCTTGATAGGATGTTAGAGATACAGTGATTATCCGCAAACGTCCTCGAGAGAAATTCCTGCGGCGCATCCCGCGGTATTGGTCAGACCTGCGGGCGCATCGCCGTCGCGTCAAACAGCGCCAAGAGGCGCGCGTTCTGGCCACGCTGGGAAGCATCGATATGTCTCGCACATTCACCGTCTCGGAAGCCGAAAATCTCTTACCTGTCCTGGAATCCTTGCTCCGCTCCGCCATTCAAGCCAAGGCGCTCATCGAAGAAGTCGATGGTGAGCAACAGGCGCTCTCCAACCGCATCTTCGTCAACGGCGGCACCATGGTCGACATCGTGAAAGTCGCGCGCCGCAAGGCCGAGCGCGAAAAGGCGCTGCAGAAGGCCAAAGATGCTGTTGCCGAAATCGACGCCACCGGCGTGCAGGTAAAAGACCTCGACATCGGCCTGCTCGACTTCCCCTGCCTCGTCGGCGATGACGTGATCCTGCTCTGCTGGAAGCTGGGCGAGAAGGGCATCACTCACTGGCACGGCATGGAAGAAGGCTTCGCCGGAAGAAAGCCCATCGACGAGCGCATTCTGAAGGGCCAAAAGAAGAGCAACTGACAGCGCGTAAAGCTCAACTGCTCGTCCCCGAAGATTGTCATCACGAGGAGGCCTTCAGGCCGACGAGGGATCTGCTTTCCGACAGATGGCATGGCACTGCAGGCAAAAAGCAGATCCTTCGTCGGTTTGAAACCCTCCTCGGGATGACAATGATTCCTATGAGGTATCCTTCCTAACATCTGAAATGATCCAGCTCTCCTCCGCCGGCAAACGCTTCGGCCCCAAACTCCTCTTCGACAGCCTCGACTGGCTCATCACGCCTGACGCCCGCGTCGGCCTCCTGGGCGCCAATGGTACCGGCAAATCCACCCTGCTGAAAATTCTCGGCGGCCTCGAAACGCTCGACTACGGCAGCATCACCTCCGCCAAGAACACGACCTTCGGCTATCTGCCGCAAGACGGCCTGCGCCTGGAAGGCCGCACCGTCTTCGACGAGTGCATGTCCGTCTTCGCCAACCTGCGCGCGCTCGAGCAGGAGATGGAAGACCTCGCGCACAAGATCGCCGAACTCGATCACACCTCACCTGAATACGCGCAAGTGGCCGACCGCTACCAGCGCATCCTGAGCGAGTTCCGCGTCAAGGGCGGCTACGCCCTCGACTCGCAGGTCGGCACCGTGCTCGACGGCCTCGGCTTCCGCAAGGAAGACTGGACGCGCTACACGGAAGAATTCTCCGGCGGCTGGCAGATGCGCATCGCGCTCGCCAAGCTTCTGCTCTCGAAGCCCAACCTGCTTCTCCTCGACGAGCCGACCAACCACCTCGACCTCGAAACGCGCAACTGGCTGGAACAATACCTGCTCGAGTATCCCTTCGCCTACGTCCTCATCTCGCACGACCGCTACTTCCTCGACGTCACCGTCGACCGCATCATCGAGATCTGGAACAAGCGCGTCAACTTCTACAGCGGCAACTACGAAAAATATCTCGCGCAGAAGCAGGAGCGCCGCGACTCGCTCGTCGCCGCCTACAAGAACCAGCGCGACCGCATCGAGCAGCTCGAAGCCTTCATCAACCGCTTCCGCTACCAGGCGACGAAAGCCAAGCAGGTGCAGAGCCGCATCAAGGAGCTGGAGAAGATCGAGCGCATCGAGATTCCGCCCGACGAGAGGACCATCCATTTCACCTTCCCGCAGCCCAATCCCAGCGGACGTCTCGTCGTTGAAGCCACGGACGTGGCCAAGAGTTACGGCCCCAAAGAAGTCTTCCGCGACGTCAACTTCACCATTCAGCGCGGCGACCGCATCGCGCTGGTCGGCGTGAACGGGGCAGGGAAGTCGACGCTCATCAAGCTGCTGACCGGCATCGAGCCGCTCAGCGAGGGCGCGCTGAAGCTCGGCCACAACGTGGAGCCAGACTACTTCGCGCAGGACCAGTACAAGGAACTCGATCCCGCGCGCCGCATGCTCGACGATCTCTCCGATGTCGCCCCGCAGAAATCAACAGTCGAGCTGCGCGGCGTGCTCGGCTGCTTCCTCTTCTCCGAAGACGATGTCTTCAAGCCGATCGGCGTCCTTTCCGGCGGCGAGCGCAATCGCTACGCGCTGGCGCGAATGCTGCTGCATCCGTCGAACTTCCTGCTCCTCGACGAGCCCACCAACCACCTCGACATGCGGGCGAAAGACGTGCTGCTGGAATCGCTGGAGAAGTACAACGGCACGGTCGTCTTCGTCTCCCACGACCGCTATTTCATCGACAAGCTCGCCACGCGCGTCTTTGAGATCGGCGGCGGCCGGATCGAAGTCTTCCCCGGCAACTATGAAGACTACCTCTGGCGCAAGCAGCGCCAGCAATCCGGTGAAGGCGAGGCCGAGCAAGCCGCCTGGACTCCCACATTGTCAGATGTTCCCGGCTACGTTGAGCAGAAAGCGCAATCCAAAAAGCGCATGAATCCCATCAAGCTGAAGCAAATCCAGGAGCGGCATCAGCAGGTGGAGCAGGGAATTGCCGCGCTGGAAAACGGCATCGCCGAATGCGAACGCGAGCTGCAATCGTTCGTCAGCGTGGAAGAGACCGCCAAGTGGACGGAACTGCTCGCCAAACGCCGCGGCGAGCTCGAAACCCTGATGGCGGAGTGGGAAGAGGTTTCGCAGGTGCTGGAAAGCGCCGGCCAGTAGACCCGTCGCCGTCGCTTTTTCGAAAAACCAATCTTGTATTTGATCTCGCGCCCGACTCATAATGCTCCGGGGGTTCGGACATGCGCGCAGCCGCGTGGCTAACGATATTGGCGCTGGGAGCGGTCTCCGCATGGGGACAGGCTCCGCAGAAGAAGCGCGTGGCCGTTCTCGATTTCGACAACGCCGCCGTTCAGAGCGGCATCAGTATTCCCTTCATTGAGATGACCCCGCCCAACATCGGCAAAGCCGCCGCCGATCTCCTGATCACCAAACTTGTGCAGGACGGCAACGTCGTGGTGATCGAGCGCGCCGCCATGGACAAGGTTCTGGCCGAGCAGAACCTCAGCAACAGCGGTCGCACCGATCCCGTCACCGCCGCCAGATTGGGCAGAATTCTCGGCGTCGATGCCATCATCCTCGGCACCATCACGCATTACGATTACGTCGACAAAACGACCGGTGGTGGAGGTGGCGCCCGATTCGGCGGATTCGGCGGCAGCTCCATGAAGACCAAGCACGACATCAGCGCCAGGGTGCAGCTCGATACCCGCCTGGTCAGCCCCGACACGGCTGAGGTGATGGCTGTTTCTCAAGGCAGCGGCGAAGTCAATCGCAAAGGCGTGAAGGAGGACATACGCGACTCCGCGCAGGCCAGCATGATGACCGGCAATTCCAACAACCCGACGCTGAACCAGTGCATGGACAACGCCATCGCGCAACTGGCGACGCAGCTGGAGCAGACCTTCCCCAAATTGCCGCCGCGAACGCCGGTGATCGACGGTCTTGTAGCCGACTCCAGCGAGTCCGGACAGCTCGTCCTCAATGTGGGCTCGCACGACGGCGTGAAGCTGGGCGACCGCCTGCAGGTGTGGCGTCCGGGCAAAGAAATTCATGATCCTGCCAATGGCAAGCTGCTGATGCGCAACGATACGCTCCTCGGCGAGGCCGTCATCACCACCGTGAACGACATCTCTTCCATCGCGCAGTACAAGGGAAGCGAGCCGGTGAAAGTCGGGGACCTGGCCAAGAGCTTCCCCAAACAGCAGTAGAGAGCAGCAGCATCTTAATTATTCATTTTGATCAGTAGCCATTAGGATTTATTCTGCTCGAGCGATTTGCTCCGCCGCTGGCTGGACGTCGCGCGAGAGGTGCCCGCCGAAAATTGTCTGAAGTTAACTTTCCCGCGCTTGGAGCCGGCGATTTTGCGGCGCCGGCTCCGACCATAAAGAAGAAACCCGCCAGGCTCACCTTCTGGCCGCTGGTAGTCGCCACGTTCTTCATGGTTTCCGGCGGCACCTACGGCACAGAAGACATCGTGCGCACCGGCTACGGCAAGGCCATCCTCATCCTGCTGCTCACGCCGATCCTCTGGAGCCTGCCGACCGCCTTCATGCTCGGCGAACTCTCCAGCGCTCTGCCCGAAGAAGGCGGCTTCTACGTCTGGGTCCGCCGCGCGCTCGGCGACTGCTGGGGATTTCAGGAAGCCTGGCTGTCGCTGGTCGCCAGCGTCTTCGACATGGCAATCTATCCCACCCTGTTCGTGCTCTACCTTTCGCGCCTGTTCCCGTGGTTCGGCTCCGGCTATCACAGCCTCCTGGTGGGAGTCGCTGTCGTAGCGGTGTGCGCAGCTCTGAACATCGCGGGCATTCAGGCGGTCTCGACCACCTCGATGTGGTTGTTCTTCCTGCTTTCCGCTCCGTTCGCAATCATCGTGGTATTGGCTCCCTTCAAGTACGGAGCGTTAGCGCATGCGGTCGACGCGCCGGCCAGTTCGCACGTCAGCATCATCGCCGGCTTTCTGGTTGCCATGTGGAACTACATGGGATGGGACAACGCCTCTACGATCGCAGGGGAAGTAGATCGTCCGCAGCGGACTTACCCGCGCGCGATGATCGCGGCAGTGGCCGGTGGTGGCTGTCTCCTATGTTCTGCCCGTCTGTGCCGTCGCGTTAACGCATCTTAGCCCGTCCGGATGGGACACAGGATCCTGGGCGGAAGTCGC
Source organism: Terriglobales bacterium (assembly GCA_035262645.1). Taxonomy (GTDB): domain Bacteria; phylum Acidobacteriota; class Terriglobia; order Terriglobales; family Acidobacteriaceae; genus Bog-257. The sequence goes on along the minus strand of DATFSK010000045.1, from coordinate 27,234 downwards.
AGGCCTTATCGGCGGGCCTGCCCTGCGCATCGCACTTGTACTCGGCGGGATGATGAGCGCCTTCGGCATGTTCAACGCGCTGGTGATGAGCTACTCGCGCCTGCCCTATGCGATGGCGCAAGACGGAATGCTCCCCAAAGCCTTTGCAAAACTCAACCGCCGCAATGTGCCGTGGGTCTCAATCCTGGTTCTCGCAACCGGATGGGCGCTCTGCCTTGGGCTGGGCTTCGATCGACTCGTCACCATCGATATTCTGGTATACGGTGGTAGCCTGGTTCTCGAATTCCTCGCGCTCATCGTCTTGCGCATCACCGAGCCCAACCTGCCGCGCCCGTTCAAAATACCGGGCGGGTTATTCGGAACAATCCTGGTTGGCGCCTTGCCGACAGTTCTGCTGGTCTTCGCAATCCTTCACGCTGAACACGAGCAGATCATGGGCCTCAACAGTTTGACGATTGGCGGCCTGCTGATCATCTCCGGATTTGTGGCTTACGGTATCGATGCGGCTGTGCGAGGCCGCTCCAGCCAGCCCCTCATCGATCGCTAATACACTTTTTTTCTATGAGATAGACGATGTCAGCGAAATTCTCTTGACATGTCTTAGTGTTATAGTTAAGTATAACACTGGTGAAACCGCTCAAAGGCGAAGGAGAATTGAAAAATGAAACCGCTTAACCTTATCCCCTCGGTTGTTGTGATGTCACTTGCGATCATGGCTTCTGCGCAGACCCACTCGGCCGCACAGAAATCCACGCCCGATACCGACGCGCAAAAGTCTTTCGTCTCGATCAAGGCCCTCGCCGGAGATTGGGAAGGCCCCGTGACACTCAATCCACCGATTCCAGAAATGCCGACCGACAAACCGATACACGTCTCAATGCGGGTGACCTCGCGCGGGAACGCGCTGGTGCACGAAATGCAGGAATCAGGTACGCCGGTCGACGCAACCAAGTACGATCATCCTGTCACCATGCTCTACCTCGACGGAGATCGGCTGACGCTGGTTCATTATTGTGACGCCGGCAATCGGCCGCGCATGGTCGCTCGTCCTTCGGCGGACGGCAAGACGGTAGAGTTCGACTTCGTGGATCTTTCGGGAGGCAACGAGCGCGGACACATGTACCACGCCGTGTTTACCACGATCGATGCCAACCATCACCTGGAGGATTGGACTTATATGATGCCGGGTGATAAACCCATGCACGCGCATTTCGATCTGCAGCGGAGCAAGTAAGCAGCGCAACCTCGGGTACAGTGACCTTGGAGCCCGGATGGAACGTGAGTGGAACGACAATCAGCCGATCTATCGCCAGCTTCGTGACCGGGTAGTGGCGATGATCCTCGACGGCGTGCTCAAAGAAGGCGATCCCTTGCCCTCAGTGCGCAATGTCGCAGCCGAATATCGGGTCAATCCGCTCACGGTCCTGAAAGGCTATCAAGAACTGGTAGACGAGGAGCTGGTTGAGAGGCGGCGGGGTCTCGGCATGTTTGTCAGGACTGGAGCGCGCTCGCTTCTGTTAGAAGGCGAGCGCCGCAAATTTCTTACCGAAGAATGGCCGAGGGTCCAAGCTACGATGCAGCGCCTCGGATTGAAGCCGGAAGAACTGCTGAATGGCGACGCCAACCTGCAGTCGAAATCGCCTGCCGAAGAGGAGGAACGCTGAAGCCATGCCGATGATAGAGGCACGCGGCCTGCGCAAGGCCTTTGGCACAACCATCGCGCTGGACGGCGTTGACCTGCGCGTCGAAGAAGGCCGCATCGTCGGACTTGTCGGTCCCAACGGTGCGGGCAAAACCACGGCGCTCAACGCGATTCTTGGACTCACCTCCTATGAAGGGGAACTGAGAGTGCTGGGGCGCGACCCCTGGGCCGATCGGCATCAGCTCATGCTGGATGTGTCGTTCATTGCTGACGTCGCCGTGCTGCCGCGCTGGGCGCGGGTTTCGGATCTTCTGGACTACGTTGCGGGCGTGCATCCGCGCTTCGATCGCGCCAAAGCCGAAGGTTTTCTGGCCAGGACCAGCGTGCAGCGCAGCCGCAAAGTCCGGGAGCTGTCGAAAGGAATGGTGGCGCAGCTGCACCTCGCGTTAGTGATGGCCATTGATGCGAAACTGCTCGTCCTCGACGAGCCGACTTTGGGGCTGGACATCCTCTATCGCAAGTACTTCTACGACTCCCTGCTGAACGACTACTACGATCGCAACCGCACCATCATCGTAACGACGCATCAGGTGGATGAGCTGCAGCAGGTCCTCACCGACTTGATGTTCATTAACCGCGGGAAGATCGTATTCTCCTGCAGCATGGAAGAGTTCGAATCCCGCTATGTGGAAGTGACGGTGAATCCGGAGAAGGTGGCAGCAGCGCGGTCGCTCAAGCCGACGCACGAGCGGCAGTTGCTCGGCCGCAGCATTCTCTTGTTCGATGGCGTCGATCGTCAGCAACTTGCGACCCTGGGCGAGGTGCGTACCCCCAGCATTGCCGATCTGTTTGTCGCTGTGATCGGAAACGAAAGCGCGCCACAAGGAGCGGCTCGATGACTACACAATCCAACGCGATGTCTGACACCCTGGACGTGCAGCGGGCGGCTGCGGCGTTGTCTCCCACCTGCCCGCTGTACTGGTCGGTGCGACGCGAACTCATGGAAAACCGCTGGATCTACCTTGGCCAGCTGGCGGTCGCCGCTCTGTTCCTGTTCGGATTTCTGATCACCACGGTTCATCTGCCGGCTCACGTGCGCGCCTTATCTGGGAAAGACCCGATGCAGTCCCGGGAAGCGCTGGCCTCGCACTATGAGGTCGCGGCCGGCGTGATGATGGGCACGCTGATCCTGATGTGCCTCTTCTACTGTGCGGACGCACTGCATGGCGAGCGTCGCGACCGCAGCATCCTCTTCTGGAAATCGCTGCCGGTGTCCGATCTTACGACTGTGCTGGCCAAGGCGAGCGTTCCGCTCGTAGTTCTGCCATTGCTCACCTTCTCCGTCATCGTCGGCATACAGCTGGTGATGCTGCTGGTGAGCAGTATCGTGCTGGGCGCAAGCGGTGCAGGTGTGGGCTTGCTATGGAGACAGCTGTCGATTTTCCAGATGTGGGGGCAAATCCTCTACCATCTGCTGACGGCCCATGCGCTCTGGCCTTTTCCCGTCTTTTGCTGGCTCCTGCTCGTCTCCGGCTGGGCGCGCCGCGCCCCATTGTTATGGGCGGCGTTGCCGGTCGTAGCCATTGCCGGAATCGAGAAGCTTGTCTTCAACAGCTCTCACTTTGTTGAGATGGTGGTTGTTCGCATGGTCGGAGGCAATGCACCAACCGACTACACGCCGGGCAGTATGTTTCCCATGGGTCCCATGACACATCTCACACCGGGCCGATTCCTGGGCGCACCAGGCCTTTGGATCGGGTTCGCCTTCGCCGCGATATTTTTGGCGGTGGCGGTGCGCTTGCGACGGTGCCGAGGCCCGATCTGATAGCACAGCAGGGAAGACGGCTCTCGCAGCCATTGCGCGGCCAACTCGATGACGAGCCTGAAGACGGTCATTTGGGAGGTGAGATGAACACCGGAAAGAGCCTTAGCCGCACTATCGGAATACTGATACTGCTGCATCTGGCAGTCGGACTTATCGTGCCCTTTGCCATGCTGCAGCGGCTGAAGTCCTCGCCAGGATTTCTGGTGAACGCGGCGAGTATGCCGAATCGAATACGCGTGGCTGTGATGCTTCTGTTTCTAGGCAGCGCGCTTTCCATAGCTATCTCTTGCGCCGCGCTCCACCTGTTTCGGCAGTACAGCTCCGCCATGGCGTACTGGCTCTTGGCACTGGCGGTCGCCAGTTTCTCGTTGCAGGCCGTCGATAACGCACACATTCTCTCCATGCTCTCGCTGAGTCAGGAGTATGCCCTTGCAGGCCCGGCGAAAGCTGAGCTGTTCCAAACGCTCGCTGTCGTGGTCGGCGCGGCCCGAAAATGGCCGCATTACTGCTTCCTGCTGGTCGCGGTGTCCTGGATCTTGCTGCTCTGCGGCGTGCTTTACCGCTTCCGGCTCGTTCCCCGCGCGCTGGCGGCGTTCGGCCTGATCACTTGCGTGCTCCAGATCGCGAGCGTGACCTTCCGCGGCTTCTGGGGACTGCCGCCCGAGACGCGGCTGGCCATGCCTCTGGCTCCAGCCTATGCGGGCTTGGCGTTGTGGCTGATTGTAAAAGGATTCACCGAACGCACCCGCCCGCTTGAGACGCACGCGTACAGCGGAAGCGCCAGCTGAAATTCCGTCGGGGGCACGCGGCCTAGAGCATGCAATGTGCACTACTTTGTGGAAGCACGTTTGTGGCGCTTGACAAAACAATCGCCGGATTTCATAGTCGCGCCATATCTTAACGGCCGTACATAGATATAATTTCGGGCGATTCCAAACGCCGTCTACGAATTGGTTTCCGCACGATCCACTTGCCGCTCTGAGGTACGTGGCATCACGGCCGCCAGAGCAACGGGCCCCGCTTTAGAACTATCGGAGCAATGCATCGTGTTCTCGCATGACGGCCTCACGAAACAGTCACCCACGAGAACGGCAAATGTTTTTTCGGCCCAGCTGCGTTCGCTCGATGCACAACCGGACTCCTTGCACGATCAGCATCGCGACGTCTTTTCCGGACCCGCCTACGGTTTAGAAACCGTGAGCCTGTCCGCTCCGTTTTCTGCGTCGCCATCGCCTGTTCCATCTCACGTTTTCTTGCAGCCGAAGATGAGGATCGGTACGGTTGACGATCCCCTGGAACGCGAAGCCGATCGCGCGGCTGACCAGGTGATCGGCGGAGAACCTGCGCCGAGCAGAATCTCGGGTGCCGCTAGCGTATTGCAGCGCAAGTGCGCCGAATGCAAACACGACGAGGAAGACGACGACAAGGACAAGCCAGTCAAGCTCTCACGGAAAGCGTCCAGCGGGAGCTCGATAGCCGGAGACGTGGCGCCTCCCATCGTGAATGAAGTCCTGCGTTCTGCCGGGAAGCCGATGGACCAGGCCACCTCCTCCCATTTCCGCTCTGCGTTCGGTCACGACTTTTCGACTGTCCGCCTGCATGTGGATGACAGGGCCGCCGCCTCGGCAGCTGCGGTATCAGCGCGGGCGTACACAGTCGGTACGCATGTTGTCTTTGGCTCCGGCGAGTATTCACCGAGCAGCGCAGCCGGCCTGCGCCTGCTGGGACACGAACTGGCTCACGTGGTTCAGCAGAGCCGGTGGCCCGTCTCAAGTTCGTCCGCCGAAACTCCTTCGACGGAGGCCTCGGCCGACACGGCGGCTCATGCCGCCCTGAGCGGACGCGCTGTTTCTGTCGCCGGCAGCAGTCCAGTTGGAATGGCTCGGCAACAACTGTTTACTGACTTTTCAGGCGGCAAGTATAGTTGGCCTCTACTCAAGGGAGTGTTGACACCCTGGCCGCAGCTCAAGCCGGGTGTGGCGTCTCAGCGTCCCGTGGCCACCATCGTCGCTGATGTCGAGGCCCTGCCCTCGGCAGACCGCGATCAGGCCATCCACGACATCATTGCGGAGCGCAAACTCCAGGCAGATAAGCTCGCCGACTTAAAAGAGAAGCAGAGTCAGCAGACCGATCCGGCCCTGAGCAAGCTGATGGGTCCTACGATAAAGAACACCAGCGATTTTATTACTCGCGCCGATCAGGTGCTCGACGGCCTTCTCGGCAACATCGCAATCGGAGGCATAACAGCCTCACTCAAGGCGTCCGAAACGGCCCCTACCGAGGCCCAGAAGCCGCAAATCGAAAGCGCTCTCAAGCCCGATGTGAACCTCACAAGCGCTGGCGCCCAGGCGGCGTTCAATCCGAAATGCGCAGCAGGAGGTGACGATACAAAGGACTGCTACAAGGAGGAGCTGCTCACGGCGACGCAGGACCTCATAAAGCGTGGCGTCGCAAAGATGGTCGACAAGAAAGGCCCGGAAGAGCACAAGGATAAGACGAAAACACATACGTTGAAGGAAGCGGAACGCGTCGGCAATGCGAGCAAGGACGAGACCGACAAAGTTTTCGGGCAATACAAGAAAGGCCCGGCCCTGAAAGCCGCTACATCGACGACCGCTGGAAACATTTATGACCAGTGGACGGCGACCCAATCCCAGTGAAGCGCCATGAATAAGGACCAGAAGCGTAAAGAGGCTCGGGATTTCGTCTTCTACCTCTTTCAGTCGCAACCGGACATTCTGGCGATCAACAAGGCACATAACGCCGATCCGAAGTTCGTGGGCAAGGACTCCCCGAATGACGAGGCCAAGGACCAGGCCCTGGTTGCCGATGAGATCACCAAGGACAAGGACAACGTCAAAAACCTCAACGAAATTGAGCGCGGCTGGGGAGGCAAGGAGGACGCCGGGAAAATTTACGTCCAGCTCTTCAAAGCGCCTGACGTCACCAGCGGTCCAGAGGCGGGGCAGAACCTTCCCGACCGGAAATTCCTGTGGAAGCTGTTTCAAACGCTCATTCACGAGTATCTTCACACCCTTGTCCACCCTAAGTACGATGCCTATGCCACGGGGAAGTATGGCGGCGACTCCAGTCAATGGAACACGTTGATCGAAGGCGTGGATTCACTGCTCGATGAAATTGTGTGGAGCAATGTGCTGCCGCGTGTGAAAGATCAGGCGTTGCGAGACAAGGTCGAAGGTCCCGACTACTCCACCCTCCCCGCCATGACGGACGACCCGGAACCGCCGGGGCGGTATCCGTCTTACACGCAGGCCCTCAAGCTGGTGGAAGTAGTGGGCATACGAAACCTTTACGCCGCATACTTCCTCGGCGATGTGACCACAATCGGCGCGGAAGAGCCTTCCAAGAAAAAGTAAGCCATACTGCTGGCCCTCTTCGAGGATCGCGCGCGTTCATCGTGTCAAGCGGCGACTTCAAAGCAAGGTACTCATTGTGCCGCTCGCTTCGTCACCCCAGGCACACTACGGAACCGCCGGATCATCGCTGTGTAATAGGGCCATTACGATAGTCACAGCAACTGCTCAGTGCCCGGGAGCGCCAGCTACGCCCATCATCTCCCAAACCACACCACAGCCATATTCGCTGCACGCGTTGCCTATCTGGCCTCCTCCGTAGGTGGTGCCGTAAAGGTTCCCGCTCGCGTCGAACACGACATTGCCGTCGGGATAGCGGCCATCGCTGCCGTCAAAATCATGCAAATCATTGGGCGTGCAGGTCTGATTGCAATTCGGCGGCATCTCAAAGACCCAGCCGTATCCAAAGGCGCCGCCATCCTGGCACACGCCATACAGGTTGCCGTCCGGGCCCAAGGTCACCCCGGCAAAGGGTCGGCACGCGCCCACTTGAAAAACGAAAACCACGGAGAGTCCATGTTGCGGATTCACCTTGTACACACCACCTGGTTCACCTCCGTTGAAACCGTTGCCAGTGCCATACAGATCTCCCGACTGGTCGATTATTAAACTGTTATAGGAGGGAGCTATGTGCTGGGGCTGCTCACCTAAAGTGCTCTCCATCCAGCTTCCGTTTAAGGGAGATAGTTCGTAAACAGACGCGTTGCTGGGTCCATTACCTTGCGTGCTGCCATAGAGATTTCCGGCTGTATCGAAGATCACACCCGCCGCCGGGCGACATCCGTCGGTCGAGCTGGTAAAGGTGTAAATGACGCTCTCTGTAAACATGCCTCCAGGTACTGCCAGCTCCCACACCGTCCCGCAATCCTCGTTACCAGTGCCGTTGCCACTCTGTGTCGTGCCATAGATGTTTCCGGCGCCATCGAAGACTACACTCCCATATCCGGGACCCGCCCCGTCGTGGGGCCTTCCCTGAAAGTTATGGAGTATGGTCTCGTTCCAATAACAGTTGGTCGCTCGGCACACTCTCGCTGGCGGCGTCAGCTTAAAAACCGTTCCATACTGAGCGGCACCGCCCCCGGACGTCGTGCCGTATAACGACCCCTCCGGGCCAATCGCAACTCCAGCCAGCGGAAAAGCTCCATCCGGCTCAGCGAATTCATGCAACGGGCTGAGAGTCCAACCCGAGCCCCTCTGCGTCAGTTTGAAGACGACGCCCTCACCGCTGGTTCCGCCCTGGTATGTCGTTCCGTAGAGTGTTCCCGAGGCCCCCAGGGTCACACCGGCAATCGGATTCGCTCCGTCTGACCCGCCGGTGAAGTAGTGGAGCACACTGAAGGTTTGCGCCTGCACCGGTTGCTTAGCAAGAATTGCCGACGCGAAAAACAGCACCACTAGGAACGCTGTGCGCCGGAGACTACTAAGCAAAATTGATGAGGAAGACCTATAGCTGGACATGATGGTCTCCGTACTGAATGCGACCGTGGGCGGTGTGCCCCTGATCTTGGAGCGTTACACCTTCTCACCGCGACAGCGAACTCGAATCTGCCGGCTGCGACTAGTGCCAACTACAGAGCCGATACCGCAAACCAGCCCCAAACTTTCATAGTTGGATACTACTCTGGCGTGGTCGTTGACGATAACAAAACGATAGCGTAAACAACCCTACCGCCGTTGGCCCCAGCTGCGTCCGCCACTCCGCTCGCCGCCCCATCCAGAAGAGCGACCCTGCGAGTACCGCTGGCTTTCCGTCGTTCCCCTTTGCCGCGCCTGCGCCTCCTGGTTCAAATCATTGGTCGCTCCGAACGACCCTGACTGCGCCCCATAGCCGCCAGACGTGCCCGTCGGATGCTGGTCCCTGTAGCTCTGTGTCGACTGCTGCACTTGTTGCTGGGTTGGCTTGGTAACTGTGTTCCAGCTGCCGTTATCGTACTTCTCCCAGCCCGAGCCGGTGTTCTTGTAGACATTGCCGTCGTGCCCGGCGTACATGTCGCCGCTGGAAGTCTTCCCGGCAGCGGTATTTCCGTAGGCGGTACTCACCCCCGCGGCCTTGCCTCCCTGCGATGTCTGCACCGAACCCGCCGATCCATACGCATTCGACGCATGCTGCGTGTACGCGGTGTTGCCGTTCTTAGTCACCACCGACTGTCCCCACGATCCGTAGGCATTGCCGCCCTGGCGAGTCGCCGCGTAAGCGCCAGTGTACGGGTTATATGCCTGGCCGGCAGCGCGATAGCCGTAGGCGTTCGACGCTGATGCGCCCCGAGCATAGGTCCCGGTGTTCGGGTTGTAGGAGGTTCCCCAGTGCGCGCTGCCGTACGGCCCGTAGGCCGCGCCTCCGTAGCCATAAGCTCCGGTGTAGGGATTGTAGGTGTGATAGCCGTAGGTTGCCGCGTACGGGTAGTAATAGCCGTGATAGACGTACGGCGGATAGTAATAGCCCGTGCCGCTGCACACGATGGCGCCCACGGTTGCGCCCATGATGAACGCTCCCATGTATCCGGCCGTATAGCTGGACTGCACACTGCTACCGGAAGACACCTGGGTTACGTAGGTGACGTTATAGACAGGCGAACTGGGAGGGATCGTATAGATCACCTGAGGCACCGTCTGCGCAACGACCCATGGTCCTGTGGGAGTGGAAGAAACGAACCACACCGCCTGATAGCAGAGGTAATACTGAGATCCCACTTGAATGACCTTGTTAGGTGTGTTGGTGGCATAGAGCATGCTTGTGCCGGCGATCGGCACAAATTGCGGTTGACCGGCGTACGACACCTGCACTTCTTTGGCGGCCTGCGTTGCATTGACCGTTACCGTTGTCGGGACCTGCGCAATCAGAACGGCGTCTTCCGCCTCGGGCGTTCCGGGCACCGACGCCAGGACACGTCCCGCGGGGCTAGAGGGCGGTATTTTGGCGAAGTCCGGAGGCAGGCTATAGGTTGCGAAGGTCCACGGCCCGCGAAGGGGCGTGGTGGAGGTGAACCAGCGTCCCGCCGTAAGGTAATAGAACGCATCCGTCGGCTGGTATTTGAAGACGGTGCTGTCGGTGTTCGTTGCAAACGACAATTGCGTGCCCGGAATCGCTGTCCATTCGGGACGGCCCTTGAAGACGACGATCTCCGCCGGAGTCGAGCTGTAATACACCACCGGAGAAGCGGCCGTGCTACCGGCAGGCGGCGGAATGAAAGCCTTCAGGTCGGTGAAGTTCTGGTTCTGCGGAACCTTCGACATCGCCGGAGGCAACTGCCCGGTCGGCGCCCAAGGGCCTTGCAAGCTGCTCGCGGTGACCCAACCCTTGCCGGTAAACAAATAGTACTTGGACGTCGCCGGATCGGTGAACAACGGCCAGTTGGCGTTCACAATGAACTGCAGATTCGAGTTGGCGATGGGCGCGTTCGCCGGCTCGCCGTTCACCTGCAAGAGGATCGCCGGCTGAAGGCTAATGAAGATTTGTGGTGGATCATTCTTCACGTCAGCAACCGGCGGGGTGGAACTCTTTTTGACGCTCGCCGCCAGACGCTCGAGCGAAATGGTCATAGTGGCCGATGGGTTCAGGAAGGTTCGCACGAGTTGTTCCATCTGAGCCGAGGTCGACGGATCAAGCGAAGGGAACGAAACGCTGGTGATGCGTGGGTCACTGAGCACGACGGTGTGGTCATCCATATTGACCGCCGAGGCCATCTGAACCGTGAGCACTCCCACATGGGCCTGCCCGCCAGTGGGCGTGATGGTGAACGCCATGCGTGCGTCGACCTGCTGATAGTTCTTCCAGTCGTCAACCTGCGGCTGGTACAGAACGACCTTGCCGCCCGGCTTCGAAATCTGGCGCGGCCAGCCTGGGTCCTGCGACCATCCCGGCGTCGGCACGACACACGAAAGAAGAAGCGCGAAAAACAAGGTCAGCAATCTTGTCGGCGTAAGTAGCCTTACAGGAATCTTCATGATTCACCGCTCTCAGCAAACATGCGATTGGAGGCGTCGGATACGATATCACAATCGTTCTTGATCCACGGCGCAAGGACCTCTTGTGATGAACGGAATTTTCCGGCGACGATCAATGCTGCAAAGCTACGCAAAAGAATTCTTCGGCGGAACTTGACTGCCTGACGCGTGGCCATCAGGCAGAGCCAGTACAATTACCGTGAGGAGGATCGAAAGCGGCGCACGAGCTCTTGCAGCCTGCTTTCCGAACACCGCGTGCAGGATTCAGGACTGGCTTTTGCATCCAGTTCGACGCACGTCGGGCGGAAGGCACAGTGATTGAAAGTCTCCCTGGCGGCAAGCAATCTCTTTTTCATCTCCTTCTGACGTTCAGCCAGGTCTTTTCTCATACTATGCATGCCCCGTTCTAGGTTCCGCACACGATCATACAGCGGGCGAAGCAGCCGATTGAAGGAGTTCGTTTCATTGCCGTTGCCGCTTCACCGTCGGCCGATGGAGCCGTGCCGTGGCGGTCCGCGATATTGGGAAAAAATTCCTTATTACTCCCCTATCAACACACCTCAGTGGTCTTGACCTTCCGCACAAGCTACCGCACACTGCCCTCAACACTACTTGCCACCAGCTGCACTTGCCAACCGAAACTTCAACGGTTCTTAACCACAACTGGCCGCAGTAATTGTCCGGGGCGACGAAGCCGATTCTCTCGCCAAGTCGGCTTTTGATGGAACCGCTTCTCTGGAAAGGAGAAAACCTATGCCATTCGACGTCAAGGAATTGATGATCGATATCACTAAGACCGGCGCGCAGGGTGTGGGCGGGGCGCAGATTCTTTGTGCGTTTAATACTCAGTGCCACCCAACTTTCTGCCTGTGTACGTACCAATTCTCGTGCGCATGCACCTATCACTTCACTTACTGTATTACGCCCACGCACGTCACCTGCACACTCGGAACCTATACGTGCTACGGCGGCACCATCATCACGTGCGGGCCATCGATCTTCTGCGCTGGGACGCAGGACCCCACGTGGTATGAGCAGGCGGTCAATGTGGAAACAGTTGCTGCCCTCAAAACCCAGCTCCACGCTGCATTGGCAGAACTGGACAAAGCGGAAAAGCGCCTGCAGCAGCAGGGTAAACAGCGGAAATAGGCGCTGCACAGGGCTCGCCGTTCAAGTAAGGCAACGGTGGCCGGTGCAGGACGCACCAGCACGCTTCATCACGCGAAGGCGTCATGCGGAATGACGCTTTCGCTTGATGACATCTTTCACGCTGCTTGGATCATGGACTCTTATTCCATTGACGTTCTGGAATCGGTGTTGGTCGCCAATCCCGACTATGAACTCGTACTCTTCGATCGTCTCCCGCCGGAACAGCGCGAACTGCTGAAAGACCTGCTTCGCGATCCAAACTTCTATGGAATCCTGCGGCCTGCCGGAAAAACAAACCTGGGCGTCAAATCGGTTTCACGCGACATCGCTTTACTCTATTTCACCATGCAGCAGCCCGGGCGCTTGCCTGAATATGTACAAGCCAGCATGGGACCGGACGCGCGAACCCAGATCACACGTTTGATTCTGGATGGCGTTCTGGCGCTTCAGCAGGACGGGAAACTGCTTTCGGGCCCCGGTGCTGCCGCCGTTCTCTGCGGGAGGGGCGAGAGCCGGACCGGGGTCACGGAGCCTGCTGGATTCCTTTACCGCCTCTCGCTTGAGGCCCTGCGTTACGCTGAAGCGCTGGATCTGACCGATAGCGTCGCCTTGTCGGCACGACTCTATGGGTACAACCGCTTGCCGCTGACGCCGCGATGGAAGCATATGCTGGCCGGGCCGCAGGGTGTCACCACGTATTTGAGGTTGCACCATGCACCCGTGCGCGAATTGTTGCAACGGGAGTGGTTGCCTGCACCAAGCGCCGCCAATAACGACGGCTGGTTGGTATGGCAGTCGCGCCGTCTGAGTACGTCCGCATCGTTCTCAGAGCGCGGAAGCGTCGGCTGCAAACTATACATAAGCGTTTCGCCTGAAGGACTGCGCGAAGCTTTTCCATCGATCCTGCTTGCGCTGACGCACAGCCGCGCTCGGGCCTTTAAGGTGGGCAAGAATGCCTCCGGATTGTTGCGCCCCGACAAGATGGTTGCGTATTTCGGCAGCCTCCCCGATTTGATGGACACCTCGGAAAGACTCAAGCAGGCGCTCGCCGGATGCGCGGCCCACGGAGTGCCTTTTACCGCGGAGATCACGGATGATGGATTGCTCTCGTGGGGCGCCGACCCTCCCATGCAGGACCATGCCGTGCCTTGGATCGCTATCGAGAGCTGGCGTCTTTGGGTGACCAACCGTTTGGCCGTTGCTCTGATTTCCGCTCGGAATGACAACTCGTCAAGCCTGCCGCCCTGGGAATTCGCCCTGCAACGTTTGCAACTTGAGGGCATCGATACTCGCTCCTGGGCTCCCCCTGGCGCGGACTGGAAGCCTGGCTTAGCCGGGGGAGCCAATGCATGAACATCACCAATCCATGGGTCCTGCCTAAAGGAATTGTTATCACGGCGGTCTCGGATCTCCCGGCTGCGTTGCGCGGCCAGATGGACGCGCGCAACGAAGACTTCGCAATCTCGCGGCCGCAGTCGCGCACGCCCTCGCGCGTTGTGGGCGAACAGACGGTTGCATTATTGAAGCAATTCGCTACCCCAAAGACCATCGGAGAAGCGGTCGCCTGCTACAGTCGATCCACCAACGGAGATCCCGAGCAGGTACTGCGTGATGCCATTCCTATGCTCACGCAGATGATTGCTTCACGACTTCTTGTGCGACCTGATTCGCAAGGTGCGGAAGAGATTGAGGCGTCTTTCAAGCCGGGCTCGGTGGTGTGCGAATGCGAGGTTGTGCAATGCCTGCAGTCGCTGGAGGACACCGAGCTGTACAAGGTCCGGCAGCCGATTGGCGGGTTTGCAGCCCTGAAGATACTGCGATCCGCCGGCGATGATCGACACCATATGCTCGATCGAGAGGCGTTCGTGTTACGGCATCTCGCCGCATCGGTGTCTCCACGGCTTTTGCATACGGATGTGTGGAGTGGACGCCCGCTTCTTTTAATGGAGTGGTGCGACGGAGTAGACGTGGGTACTGCGGCCTCAAGCTTGCATCGCGAGGCGGACAGAGAGGCAAAACGAAAACTTCTTGCTCTCTGTTGCAATGTTCTGCGCAGCTATTCCAGCCTGCATGAACAAGGAGTAATTCACTGCGACATCCATCCGCGCAACGTGATCGTCGACGTGGATGACCGCGTCCGGATCGTGGATTTCGGCCTCGCGCGGCATTCCGATGCAAACCGTGAATTCGGCGAGCCGACACGAGGCGGAGTAGGGTTTTTTCTGGAGCCGGAGTATGCGGCAGCTATCAAGGGCGGTCATCGTCCGCCGCCGGCCACCGCACTGGGAGAGCAGTACTCCGTCGCGGCATTGATTTATTCCTTGCTTGCCGACGGACAATATCTCGATTTTTCGCTAACGAAAGACGAGATGATGCGGCAGATTATGGAGGAGGTTCCGCTGCCGTTCGCACAGCGAAGCCTCACCGCGTGGCCTGAGGTCGAAGACATTCTCCGCAGGGCGCTCAGCAAAGATCCAGCGGACCGGTTCTCCTCCATTGCCGAATTCGCAGACAGGCTCAGCGCGGTGGAGATGCCGCAGGGACCTTGGCGTACCGACGACGCCGACGATGGTGCCGCATCGAACGGTGTCGTAGAGCGATTTCTCGCGCGTGCCGGCTTCCCCGGCGACCTCGCCCGCCTCCGGCTCAGCACCGCGCCGCTTGCCTCGCTCACGTACGGTGCGGCTGGCGTTGCTTGTGCTCTCTATCGTATTGCGTCTCAGCGCCAGACTCCCGCTTTGTTGTCACTGGCGGATGTCTGGTGCAGGCGCGCTCTGGCGGATCCGGAGAATCCTGACAGCTATTACAATTCCGAGTTCCAAATCACCCCGGAGATTATCGGGAAGGTTTCTGCGTATCACACCGTCAGTGGAATTCATGCCGTTCAGGCACTCATCGCTCATGCCATGTGCGATGTCGTCACACAAGCAAACGCTGTGAATTGTTTCATGATCGCTTCGCAGGAACCTTGCGAGAACCTCGACCTCGCACTCGGCCTTTCGGGTACTTTGCTGGTGAGTTCTCTGCTGCTTGATACCTTCGGCGATACCCCGCTGGACGCGGCTCCCATGGTGCAGTTTGGCAATCACATCCGAGATTCCATTTGGCGGGAACTCGACGCGCAACCGCCCATACGGGACGGCACCCGGATCACCTACCTTGGAATCGCTCACGGCTGGGCCGGAATGCTCTATGCAGCGCTGTGTTGGCATTTTTCCTCGGGAGAGGAATTACCGGCAGAGTTTGAAGAACGCCTTGAGGAGTTGATGGAGTGCGCCGAACCATTTGGGCGGGGCTTGCGTTGGCCGTGGGCCTTGCCGCGACACAACGATGGGCAGCCCGCGACCTACATGTCCGGCTGGTGTAATGGCAGTGCCGGCCATCTCTTCCTTTGCACAGCGGCATACCGGAAATTCAAAGACGAGAAATACCTCAAAGTGGCAGAACGGGCCGCCTGGAATACCTGGGATTCGGCCGAGGCGATCAGCAATGTATGTTGCGGCCTGGCAGGACAGGCTTACGGCCTTCTGTGCTTCTACAACCTGACGGGCGAGAGAGTCTGGCTGCAAAGGGCCACTGCTCTGGCCCGACGTGCGGCGAAATGGGGCCCAGCGAACTATACCGCTTTGAAACTTACTCCGGAAAGTCTCTTTAAGGGAGAGACGGGCGTGGCCGTGCTGATGAGTGACCTTGACGCTCCTGAATTCGCACGCATGCCGCTGTTCGAACCGGAAGGCTGGCCAGTTCGCTCCCCGGAAAAACAGCGAAATAAACCAATCTTGGCGGTGGAGGAGTGAGCCATGACTCAAGAGCGAACTCTCAACATTGACAATCTTCTTTCCCGGCGCGAATTTCTGAAGGATTTGGGACTGGCGGGGACGTTGGCCTTGGTCGCCTTTACCGGCGGCTGCGAGCAGATCATTGAGATCATTGAGAACCGGCCAACACGCAAGAATATTGACAACCTCGGCCCCGGCGATCCCATGGTCGTGGCCTACAAAGCAGCCGTCAGCGCCATGAAGAGTCTCTACACAACCAGCCCCGCCGATCCGCGCAACTGGGTCAACCAGGCGCTCATTCACAACAACCATTGTCCTCACGGAAACTGGTATTTTCTGCCCTGGCACCGCGCTTATCTTTTGTACTTCGAGCGCATCTGCCGCAAGTATAGTGGGAATCCCAATTTCGCCTTGCCTTACTGGAACTGGACGTCCAGCCCCGCCGTCCCCTCAGTGTTTTGGGACGGTGTTTCCGGTTCGTGCCCGGCAACCTGCCCACCCACATCGGTATCGACTCCAGCCAATCCGTTATTCGATTGCTCAAGGGGGATAACCTCGGGCGACACCGTCAGTTCGGCGTTTGTCGGCACCACCGTGATGGAGGGTATCCTCGAGGAACCAAACTTTTTTAACTTCGCCAGTAAGCAGGCTGTTGGACAACGCGATTTCGCGGGCTACGGAATGTTGGAAGAAACGCCACACAACCACGTGCATGGATTCATAAGCGGCTACATGGGCGCCTTCTGCTCGCCGATTGATCCGGTTTTTTGGACCCACCACTGCATGATCGATGCCTGCTGGGTAAATTGGAACATCACACGCGGCAATCCCAATACGAGCGATTCCAGCTGGTTGAATTTCCATCTGGTAGATTTTGTGGACGAAAACAATAACCCTGTTGACATCCCAATTGTCGATACCCTGCTGTATCCCATACTCGCTTACCAGTACGAGCCCTCGCAGATGGGGACAACTGTGGCCCAGGCGCCAGCCCTCGAACCTGTGGAAGGCCTCCTTCCGACGGCAAGCGCCGCGGGGCTGGCATTTGCCGCGGGGCCGCCGGCTGCGGACGGCCAGCAAGCAGTTCCGCCCAACCGGAAGTTAACCAGGGCAGACTCCAAGACTGTGGTGAACTTCTTGAAGGAAGGGGCGCCGGTGAAACTGGAATATACCAGCCGCTATGAGCTTGCGCGCACGCTCAACGTGGAAGTCGGGCGGACGGCCAGCGGCTCTATAAGGATAGAGCCGGAAAAAGTTCGGGCAGCTTTGGATGTTCAAAGCCGAAATCGGCTCTATCTCACGGTTGCAGGGATCACCATGCCCAAACGCTCTGACGAGTTTGTGCGTGTATTCCTTAACAAGCCCGACGCTTCGGCGCAAACCCCGCTCAGCGATCCGCATTATGCGGGCAGCTTTGCCTTCTTCGTAGATGAACACAGTATGCATGGCAACACTGCCCCGAATGCAGGCTTTGTTGTCGATACAACCGAAGCCTTGCGCAAACTTAACCAGATTGCATCCTTGTCCGAAAACGTCGATGTACAACTTGTACCAATGCTTTATGAGCATCGAAAGGCAGAGGGCGAGCAGTTTAGCTTGCAGAAGCTGGAGCTGGGAATCGCGCCGCCGCCGAATGTCAAGAAATTACAGCTGAACAAGTGAGATCGGGAGTCTGTTCGATGTGGTTGAATCTGATAATGGCCGGTTGCCTCTCTTGCTCGCCGGCCATTCAGGTAGCTGCGCCGGAGAAGGCGGTGGACTCAAGTAGAGGCGTCACCCTCACTGAAACGCAGCCCGAGGCGCGAATTCAGCTTCCTTCCAACACGCGCTCCTCGCCGGCAGCGGTTTTGGAAGTTCCGGTGGTCAGGATATCGAATCCCGACAAGATGAGTTTTTCGATTTTCGTGTACCTGGAGTGGTGTCGTCCTGGCGAGGGACCTGCTCGGAACGAAAAAATATTGGTCGGCAATTTCACTGTTTTTCCGCCCGACCGGACAGGCCGCTATACGGTACGGACCTCGACTGGCTTCGAAAGACTGAAAACAATGGGCGCTGACCTGCCTCGCGACCAGGTTGTCGTCTTGCTTGAGATGAAGCGGACCAACCCTAACAAGCCCTGGTCAACCGTGGTGGTAGAAATTGCGCCCCTGGATTGGCGATCCGATAGTCTTCCTTAGGAATATTCAGCGGAGTCCATCGGCGATATGGATTGCGTAGAGGCCTCTCCGGTGCCGGTATGCAGCGGTCTTCCCGTCGGCGGAAGCGACCATGCGCGTGTACATGGAGCCCAGCATCGCCAGGGGCTCGACGGTTTGCACGAGCTGCCGCTTCGCAGTCGAAAGATTCACTATCGTTATGTTCGCCGGTAGCTCCTGGTTCCATACCACGATGCCGCGGCCGTCGGCGTTCCACGCCAGCATTTCTTCGCCCTTCTCGATGCCGGCAACATCGCTCACCTTGCCGGAGGCCACATCGATCAAAACATACTTCTGCTGGGCGATGTCCCAGGTCACGACCTGCGTGCCGTCCGGCGAAAGCATCCCGCGATGCGTTCCTGCCGGCGTGACCGCGCGCAGCTTACCGTCGCGCAAGTCGACAAGGTAGTCGCGTACTTCATCCTTGGTGTTGAAGGCGGATAACAGGCCCCAGCGCCCATCGCGCGAAAAAGTTACATCGTTCTCAAATGTGCCGAAGCCCGCGCGCAGCTCGCCAAGATCGATCACCCGCTGCTCGCCGACCCCCGTGGGGTACAGGTACAGTTTATGCGGCTCGTTGTTGCGCGAGGCGGGCACCAGGCTGCCGTCCCAGGTGATGCCGTCTCCGTATCCCTCGCCCAGGCGGATCGGAGCCGCTCCGTCGCCCTTGCGCGCCATCGCCAGATAATCTCCCGTGATGTAGTCGTTGTAGACAAGCCATTGGCCGTCAGGCGATATCCCGCCCAGGTCGACAAAGTTGGCAAGATCGTGCGCCCGGCTCTCACCGCTGCGCTTCACTCCCATCTCCACCTGGTAGCGCACGCTTTCGAACAGCACTCTGCCCGACGCCGAAATGTCTTCCAGCACGATCTCGATCGGCGTGCGCATGACCGTGTGAACTTCGCCTGCGGGGGTCACGGCATACAGGCCTGAATCAGAGCCCTCCATACTGGCGGTGAACCAAATCTCCTTCCCGTCGGGCCTCCAGCATAAGCTGCGTCCGGTTGAGTAATACGGCGTCAAATGTTCGACGCTGCCCTGGCGATCCACCATGGCGACGTCCCCCCGGTCATCGGGTGCGAGCGGATGATCGATGAATGCCACTTCACTGCCGTCGGGGCTGATACGCACATCGCTGATCCAGCCATCGGTTTGGAAAAGTGCCTTGCCGATGGGAAATTCAAGGCGTTGCTTGCCGCCATCGCGCCGCACGACAGCAAAGTCTTTGCCGTCGCGCGAGATGTCGGCGTCGTAGACATCCTCCAGGATCGGACGCGGCGCGCCACCATCGATCGGCATACGCGCGAGCGTGCCGCGCTGTAGCCAGCTTGCGAGGAAACGGCGCTTCAGAATGAGGGCGAGATCGCCATTATCGGCGATGCCTAACACATCGGCATCCAGGTCCAGCGGCTTGCCCAGAATGCTGTTACTGCGTTGCGTGTAGAGCTGCCGGGCTCCCCCGTTCCACGCCGCTGAATAGACCACCGTACTTCCGTCGCGGGTGAAGCGCGCCGGCCCGGCATATCCCGATTCAAACGTGAGCTGCTGATAGGAGACGCTTGAGGCGGGAGCCCTTCGCGTGCCTGCGAAGTATGCAACCGCCACCGCGATGAGAAACAGCAGAGCCAGGGCTGCGATGCGCAACCACCACCGCCGTTCTGGCGGAAGGGCTTGCCGTTTAGCCGCGCTGGCGCTGGAGGCGCCGGAGATGGCCTCGAGCGCAAAGCCGACATCGCGCGCTGACTGGAAGCGGCGCGAGGGTTCTTTCTCGAGGCAGCGGCGCACGATGCGCTCCATTCCCGGCGAAAGCTTCAGCTTCTCGACTTCCAGTTCCGGCGGGTCGTCCTTCAGAATCGCGTTCATCGTCTCGATCGACGATTCGTCCTTGAACGCGCGGCGTCCGCTGAGAATTTCATAGAGGATTGCGCCGAAGGCGAAGATATCGGTGCGCGCGTCCACCTCTTTGCCGCGCACCTGCTCGGGCGACATGTACCCCGCCGTGCCCAGCACCATGCCCGGCATGGTGTGAACCGGAATGGTCGCGGTGGCGCCCTCTCCCGCCGAGGGCGCATCGATATCGGCAAGCTTCGCCAGTCCAAAATCGAGTATCTTCACCCGCCCGTCTTTGGTTATAAAAATGTTCTCCGGCTTCAGGTCGCGATGCACAATGCCCTTGTCGTGGGCAGCGGCAAGTCCCTCGGCTATTTGCGACGCGTACTCGCTTGCGCGGCGCTGTGAGAGCGCGCCCCCAATGAGCGTCTCGCGCAGCGTCTCGCCCTCCAGAAGCTCGCTGACGATGTAGTACGAGTCTCGATGGTCGCCTACCTCGTATACGACAACAATGTTCGGGTGATTCAGGGTGGCGACCGCGCGCGCTTCCTGCTGGAATCGGCGCAGTCGGTCGGCGTCGCTGGCAAAGGATTGCGGCAGGACCTTGATGGCGACATCGCGCTCCAGGCGGCTATCGCGCGCGCGATATACCTCGCCCATTCCGCCGGCGCCTAGCGCAGCCAGAATTTCGTACGGTCCTACCTTTTCGCCGGGCGAAAGTGGCATTGGTGCGAGCCATTATAGATGAGGAATGATAAATCTTGAACGGGACGCTCGGCTCGCCAGCTGATTCCTTCGAATCGGACCGTGACCCGCCAGGATTGGTTGCCATTAGCCCACGATAATCAGCAAACTCGGAGCCTGATAAATTTCGTCAATGGGCACGATTAAATTTTTTGACTGGCCCTCGCCCCGGCACAGCCTGTAGTCTCTAGAATTCCTGACCGGAACTCATCTTCATAAGGCGCCACGCCTGCCCGTTGGGAAGAATTCATTCCAAGGACAGCTAATGTCAAACCAGTTGCGCAATTTTTTGGAGTTGTCATACGACGAACTGGAAGAGCTTAATTTGCGGGCGAAGGAGCAGCGCAGGAAACGCGCCCCCCTCGACCAGGTTCGCGAAGAACGCCTGAAGTATCTCACCGACGAAAAGCGCATCAAGGCCGTTACCGTGCTGTTCAGCGACCTCGAAGGCCGGCTGCACATGCTCGACTATGACAAGAAGTTCCTGCTGAAGAGCTGGGACAATCTCACCTTCGACGGCTCTTCCATTCGCGGCTTCACCGCGCAGCGGGAAAGCGACCTGCGCCTCGGTATCGACTGGCCCTACTTCTACTGGGGACCAGCCGACATCTTCGGTCCCGGCAAGGTACTGGTCTTCGGAGACGTCATCGATCGTTCCGGCGCGCCCTACGCGGCTGACATCCGTGGTGTGCTGAAAAGTTTTGCCAACCAGTTGTACGAACGCGACGGCTACACCCTGAATGCCGCGAATGAAATCGAAGGCTTCATCTTCGCTGGCGCCGATGCGGAACGCCGCTATCACGAAACGCAGAAGTTCGAGTACGTAAACACCGGCGGCTACTACCACTCGCTGCCAGGCGATCCTCTGCGCACCTTCATCGACACTACGGCAGAAGTGCAGCGCGCCATGGGCTTTCAGAACGAGAAGGACCATCCCGAGGTTGCGCCTTCGCAGTTCGAAATCAACTACAGCTACTCCGAAGTAGTCGGTGCCGCCGATCAGATCCAGCTCTACAAGCTGATCTGCCGTCAGGTCGCGACTAAGATGGGCTTGACCGCGTCGTTCCTGCCCAAGCCCGTCGTGGGCGTGAATGGCAGCGGAATGCACACCAACGTTTCCGTCAGCAAGAACGGCAAGAACCTCTTCTGGGACAAGAAGGGGGAAGAGCAGCTCAGCAAGGTCGGCTGGTCCTTCGTTGACCGAATTCTGACGCACGGCAACGACGTCTGCCTGATGCTGAACGCCAGCGTAAATGCCTATCGACGCCTCGATCCGCACTTCGAGGCCCCGAATCAGATCAAAGCCTCGCCCGTCGACCGCGGTTCAATGATCCGCATTCCGATTGGCAACGAGCGCAGCATGCGTGTCGAGGTGCGCTCTGTCTCGCCCGATGCGAACCCTTACATGGTGATGTATGCGGTCTTCAAGTCGGGTCTCAGCGGCGAGACCGCGAACATCAAGAATCTGCGCCAGGCAGAACGCTATTTGCCTGACAACATCTACGACGCAATTGCAAACTTCCGCGCGTCAAATTGGACAACCAGCCTGCTCGGCGAAGATGTGAAGAATCGTTATGCCGAGCTGAAACAGGCAGCGGCAGACCGTTGTCCGCGACTGCTGGGTACCTTCGTGAAAGCTCCGGAGGTCCAGTACCATCATGATGTTTACAACCAGTACCTATGGAATTTGTTCTAGGCCGAGTGTTTGAATTGGTAACCTAGCCGCCCGCGACTGCAACCAGGGCACAGTTCCAGAGGATCGTCAGTCAGCTCGCAAGAGGGAGCCTTGGACTTCGATCAGCTTGTAACTTTCCTGGAAGTCGCAAAGCAGTGTAATTTTTCGCGCGCGGGCGAGAAGGTCTTCCGTTCGCAATCAGCCGTAAGCGCGCAAATTCGGCAGCTGGAGCAGGAGTACGGCACAAAGCTGCTGGATCGCTCTGGAAAGCGCGTGGCCCTCACGCCGGCAGGCGCAGTCCTGTTTGATTACGCGAAGCGCCTGCTGGCGCTGCGTGGAGAATCTCTACGCGCGGTTGCCGATCAGCAGAAGACGCCGCGAGGCGTTCTGGCCATAGGTGCAAACGAAGCCACCTGCCTTTATGTGTTACCCGAAACCTTCAGTGAGTACCAGCGGCGCTACCCGGACGTTCAGATCAGTATCTATCGAAACTTTAGCCATAAGGTACTGGAGCGTCTACAGAACGGCTTGATTGATTTGGGCGTAGTGACGATGCCGGTGAAGCTTTCCAGTATCGTCGTCAAGCGCATCTTCCACGATCGACTGGTCCTGATGACTAGCCCTGCTCATCCTCTCGCACAAAGAGAATCGGTCAGTATTGAAGCAATAGCAGGCTATCCCCTCATTCTTCCCAGGACCGGTAGCACGCGCAAAAGCATGGATAGGATCTTTCGCCCGTTTAAAGAGAAGCTGCGTGTCGCGATGGAGCTCTCGAGCGTTGCCGTGATCAAGGCATTTACCGCATCCGGAATGGGCATATCCCTCATCAGCGAAAGCTTTGCTGAGCAGGAAAGCCGTGCCGGAACGTTGCGCT
Source organism: Terriglobales bacterium (assembly GCA_035262645.1). Lineage (GTDB taxonomy): Bacteria > Acidobacteriota > Terriglobia > Terriglobales > Acidobacteriaceae > Bog-257. The sequence continues at coordinate 4,202 of DATFSK010000045.1, read as the reverse complement.
TGATTCCGATCTCCGATATAGCCTTGTCGCGCGAGCTTGCGCTCATCTATCACCAGGACCGTACGCTGCCCCAATCGGCAGCGGCATTCATCGAGCTCGTGCAGGATGGGATCGTCAAGTCAGGCCGCCTCGGGGCGCCGGCTAGCACGACAGACTCCAACCCTCGATACTCCAAGCAAGTGTCTGCATGAAGCCCGCAAAAGGATAGCTTGGGCCTCCCAACCTCGTAATACCGCCTTTCCAATGACATGGCTATATATAGGTTCGATCACTGCATCGGCCTGGTAGTCCACATCCAAAAGAGCGCCTAAATAAGCCACGCTTATTCTGCCTATAAGAACAATTTCTCGGCATATTTCCGATTGCACGCAGCAGAAATATGCGTTGGACTCTTCCGCAATCTGCTCCTAGATTCTGCTAATCAATCACGCCCGTTCATTGTTGGAATGAGCGCAACCATTAAAGGAACAGAAGGAAACCATGTTCCGTTCGTGGAAGTGGATCCCGCATTTAACACGGAGCTTCTGCCGCCTGGCACTGAGAGCTAATAGGCAAATAGGAGTCCGGTCGATCTCAGGCTTCAAACTACCATTCCGCGAGGCCATCACCACGATGCAAACTAAGTCTCTTTGGAAGCTTGCAACGGTGGCTCTGTACATCGGGCTGGCGTCGGCTGCTTATAGCCAGGACGCATCCGGTCCTAAGCCAACAGATCAACCAAGCACATCCGATCAACCAAGCGCACCGAGTTCTGCACCTGCGGCGGCTGAGCCTGCCCCTGTTCCACTTCCTACGCCCACCATCACCGGTCCGCTGCAGGCCGCACTGCCTATGAATTTCGAGGCCGGACCTCTGGGCAAACTGAGTCTGAACGGAGCTGTCAGTGGAATCGGTCTGTTTCAGACCAATGCTGTCGCTGGCAACAACACCGCAGAAGGCGCCTTCAGCAATGCGCAGATCTTCTTTCAGAAGGCGGAAGGATGGTGGCAGTTCTACGTGCAGGCCGGCGCCTATGACATTGTTTCTCTAGGGACACCCTTCATTTCGAACGCGAAAACCAACAGCGATCTTTACGGTCCGGTTCCGGTGGCTTACGTGAAGGTTGCACCCGCAAAAAATACCAGCATCCTGATTGGATCGCTGCCTACCTTGATGGGCGCTGAGTATACCTTCGACTTCCAAAACATGAATATCGAACGCGGCCTGCTGTGGAACCAGGAGAATGCGATAACCCGTGGCGTGCAGGTCAACCAGACACTCGGCAAGTTCACAGCGTCGCTCAGCTGGAACGACGGCTACTACTCCAATCGATACTCCGGACTGAGTGGCGCACTGACGTATACGAAAGGCGCCCATAGCCTGAGTTTCGTCGGCATGGGATACCTCGGACAGACGGCCTGGCAGAACCTGGCCACTCCTCTACAGAACAACAGCACGATGTACATGGCGGGTTACACCTACACAAAAGGTAGCTGGATCGTCCAGCCGTACTTTCAGTACAGCAATGTCCCCAGCAACCATTCCATCGGCGTTGTGCATGGGGCCTCCACGTGGGGCGGCGCAATCCTTGCGAGTCACGCGTGGAAGCACGGCTTCTCGCTGGCAGGACGCTGCGAATACATCGGGAGCACCGGTACTGCCGCAGAAGAAGCGGCCAACTTGATGTACGGGCCGGGAAGCAGTGCCTGGTCCATAACCGTGACTCCCAGCTATCAATACAAAAAGCTCTTCGCCCGGACCGACATCGCTTTCGTGCAAGCCGACAAATTCACTCCGGGAGACGCCTTTGGGGCCGCCGGCTCCAAAGGAAGCCAGACACGGAGCGTAGTTGAAATGGGATTTCTCTTCTAGTCCGCTGTCGATCCTGACGAGGTTTATGCACATGCGTAGTCAGACAGAGTTGAAAGACACAACCCAGGTCACGACAGCCGTGCAACGGCTTCTCAGCCTGCTGGCGTTGGTGATTGGCCTTGCGGCCCTGATTGCCGGCTTATCGAAATTCACCGACGAACCAATTGCAGGCGTGTTGATGGCAATCGCCGCAATGGCGGTGCTCCTGTACTCGGCCAATGGTTTCTGCGGAGGCCCGAAGATCTTTCAGCGACACAACCACGGGATGTAAAGGAGAGTTTTATGGCAGAGAATACCGCAGTTGAGATGAAGGCGACCCTGGGGATCACGGGGTTGACGATGAACGCAATGGCGCTGATCGCTCCCGGCGCTTTTCTTTGGCTGACCTTCTACATCCAGGCGACAACAGGAGTCACTGCTCCCGCCATGTGGATCGGTATCATCGTTTCTCTGGCCCTTTGCCTGGCGACTGCGGTGTGCTATGCAGAGTTGGCCAAACTCTATCCTGGCACTGGCTCCTCCTACTACTTCGCCGAGCAGTCATTCTTGAACCACGACAAAGCATGGCGCTACGCGAGGCTGTCGAAGTTTATCGTAGGATGGGCTTCACATCTGTACTACTGGATCTATCCTGGGGTGATGGTTGCTACCATGGGGATCCTATGTGGATACCTGGTGGGCACTCTATGGCCGAGCTTCATGAGCGCCTCCAACCCAGGTCCGGCTTTCATGATGGCGGTGGCAATTGTGTTTTCCTTCCTCGTTGCCTACATCGCACATCGTGGCGTTAATGGATCGACTGCGGTGAACATTGCGATCAATGTAATCCAGATCACCGCCCTGGTGTTGTTTGCTGTATTGGCGCTGGGCTACCGCCTTAACCATCCTCCCGGCAGCATTGCCTACCAGTTCGACTCGGTGTCAGGCCAGGCATACACCTACGAATTCCTGACGCAGAAGACGATGGTCAACGGACAAGAGACCGAGACTATCGTTCGCGATTCCGCCGGAGTCGTTCCGCAGCCCAAGCTCGATGCGCAGGGGAAACCTGTGCCTTATCGCATCAGCTATCCCGAGAAAGATAGCAGCGGCGTATTCCTCTCTCATCCGACTGCGAAGTCCGTTATCAGCCCCCACAACTGGGGTTGGGTGTTCATCCAGGCAACGGTTGCCATCCTCATCCTGGTTGGATTTGAGTCAGTCACCGCCATGGGCGGCGAAGCGAAGAATGCGAAGCGGGATATCCCCATTGCGGTGATTGTTTCACTTCTGGTACAGGGGATGTTCTGCTATCTGTTCGAGTACTTTGCAGCAAACTACTTTCTGAACAGCGGCTACACCATGCAGAGCGCGAGTGGCTCGGCAGCTCCCATCGGCGACATGATGGTCGTCGTCGGGGATGCTCTGCTCGGCGCAGGCAGAGGGCGAATCTTCATGCTCTGTGAAGCCTTCACGGTCTTTCTTGCGCTGATCGGTACCACGCTTTCCTGCATGAACACCGGGGCGCGCGTCACTTACGCAATGGGGAGAGACAAGGAAGCTCCGGAACATTTCGGTATGCTGCACTCGAGGAACTTGACGCCGCATCGCGCGATTTGGACGCTGGCTGGGATTTCAGCCGTGGTGGGCTGCATTGCTATCGTGTTCGTCTTCGGCGATGCCGGCGCGCCCAGCGATGCGACGATCCAGGCGCTGCCGCACGGTTTCTGGTCCAGCGTCGGATACATCAGTCACGACCGCGAGGCAGCCATGCCGAACACCCTGTTGACGATGACGCTTGCATCCAACTTCGGAACCTTCTTGCTGTATGGCTTGAGCTGTGTGATTTGCCTTGTGGCTTATCACAATCACCCAAAGTTCAAGCTGGTGCGCCATCTCGTGATTCCGATGTTCGGACTCATCGCGAACCTTGCCTGTATGGCGTTCTACCTGGTCGGCCCATTCATGGGTTATGGGACGAAGAAAGAGCCGCTGCTCGCTTTGGGTGTCGCATTGGTCTGGGGCTTGTACGGTGGCATCTATTTTGTCCGCACCAGCAAGGTTGCCGGCCGGACCACGCTCATCCAGCAGCGGGTCGAACTGGCATCCTAGCTGCTTGAGTAGGAAGCTTTGGGGCGGGAGACATGCCTGCCCCTTTTTCCTCCACCGGTGATGTGTACCATGGGCGATGAACGCATCGCCCAATAGACTTTAGACCGCAGTTGTATGCTCGACGTCGAACTCGCTCAACTTTCCGACCTGGGACGCGTGAGGCAGCAGAACGAGGATTATCTGGGACATGTTCTGCCATACTCTTCTGCCCAGCTGCGTTCTCATGGATGTTTGTTTGCGCTAGCCGATGGTGTAGGTGG
>DATFSK010000044.1:0-20804 GCA_035262645.1 Terriglobales bacterium | reverse complement strand
CTGGTGCTCTACTGCGAAGCTCATATAGCTCCCTGTTAGGAACACGCTATACTCAATCGGCTTTCGATAGAGGACTGGTAGTGATCTTGGTGCGAAAGGGGGGACTCGAACCCCCACGGTTTTACCCGCCAGATCCTAAGTCTGGTGCGTCTGCCAATTCCGCCACTTTCGCATCTTTGCGAGCTTTGCACTCGCACTCCACTTCGCATTTTAGCCGCATTCCTCCCAGATCGTCACGAGCGTATGCAAGCCAGGAAAAACTTGGAAACCCCGGTCAGAGCTGAGAATTGAGAGGGCGGGAAGGGAAGGCCAGATGGGGCCGTCAGAGACTCACGAAGTGGCGGCCCCTTCTCTTGGTTCGCCATCCGGAGCGCCATGAGCCCGGAGAGAACCGCAACAATTCTGCACTGAAATCGTCCATTTGTCACGAATTTTCTACAGACGTGAATCGCGTCCCATAGCCAAATCCTGCTCCCTGTTACAATCACGCCCATCCTCATCGACATGGGAGATTGGTGCGATGACCACGACCGAGTCGGCCGCGCTGGTAAAGCGCCTGAAGCCACCATTCCTGGAAGGCCTCACCGCGGAAGAAATGGGCATGATTCTGGCGGCGGCCAGGCACCGAAAATATCTCGCCAATTCTGTAATCACCAATCAGGGACACCCCGCCAGCCACATCTACATGGTCCTTACGGGCGGGGCGCGGAGCTTCTTTCTCACGCAAGGGGGACAGAAGCTACACGTCCATTGGTATCCGCCGGGGGAATTGTTCGGCGGCATGGCGATGGTTCTGCGGCCGTCGGAGTACATCGTGAGCACGGAGGCAGTTAAGAATACGCATGTGTTGATCTGGGAGCGCGCCAGCATACGCGGCCTGACCGCACGGTTTCCAAGGCTGCTCGACAACGCCTTGATGATCGCAGGCGATTATTTGAATGCGTCCATCGCTACCCAGGTCGCACTGAGTTGTCATACAGCGCGGCAAAGGCTGGCAGAGGCGCTGGTCAATCTGGCGAGCGGCACCGGGCACCGAGTCTCAGGCGGAATCGAACTCACGGTTCGCAACGAAGAATTGGCCGCCGTGGCCAGCGTTACACCATTCACGGCAAGCCGGGTGATGAGCGAGTGGCAGCGCAATGGAATGGTGGCGAAGAGCCGTGGCAAAGTGCTGTTGCGCTCCCCGGAACGTCTATTAATGCAGGAGGTGTAGAGGGGAACGTTCAACATTGCCGCAGCGCAAGGAGACGCTTGCGATTGAGCAACGACCAATTGGTCGGGCGCGTGCACTATAGATATCAGATATCGATGAGTTGGTTGGTTTTTCCGATACGCAGACAGAGGGCCACGTCCCGGTGGCCCTCACTTTTCGCAAAAGCCCTGCCTGAACCAGCCCACATCCTCGACAGGAGTCCGGCCAAAGATTCAAGCCGGCGCACTCGCGTGGGAGCGCCCACGTTCGACGGAGAGTACGTGTCCAAAGAAAGCCCTGCTGTGATTTTGTGTGTCGACGATGACCCGATGGGCTTGGCCGCCCGCCGCATGCTTTTGTCTATCGCGGGCTACGAGGTCCTCATCGCCATTACCGGCGAAACTGCGTTACAGATGTTCCGTTGCCAGAAAGTCGACCTGGTGATTGCCGATTACTTTCTGCCCGACTCTACCGGCGTGGAAATTACAGCAGCAATGAAACAGCTGAAGCCCGAAGTTCCTGTCGTCTTACTTACCGGGGAGATGGACCCGCCTCCCGGCAGCGAGCACGCGGAGATGGTCCTCACCAAAGGCATGGATCCCCCGGACTTCCTGGCCACGATTGCCAAGCTCCTCAAGCCATCGCCTGCCGAAGAGTGAGCATCAGGTTCCGCGCTTCCAGCTCCGATCACCTGGCGTCATCCGCCGGCAGTTGCATCGGATCACCAGGCGAGCCGGACGAAGTCACCGTGAAATTCTCCTGCGACGAAAAGTAGTATCCCGTGGAATCCCATGCCCGAATCACCAGCTGGTATTGACCGGGGCTAAGAGAAATCATGGCGTTCAGGATTCCATTGCTGCTCTGCGCCACAACCTGGCTGTTCGCGTAGGCCACCATCCCGGTGATGGGATGTTCGTTGTCTTTAGCTGCAGAGACGATTTGCAGCGGCGACGAAGTATTGCCGTTGGCGACGGGAGAGCAGATCGAGACAGATTGGTCCTGGCTCGGCGAGCAGTTGGGCGTGCCCTGGAAGAATTCCGCCATCGGGGGAGAAGTGGCGCCGTCGCCCGGGCATGTGTTCAGGCCAAGCAAATCGCAGAAGAGGCGCAATTCGCTACCCTGTTTGAAGTGAGTATCGGACTGATACCCGCGATTGATGTTGGGACCAATCAGCACCTGCCAGATGTGTCCACCGCAGTTATTAGGATCGGGATACCCGCCGCAGTGATTGTCACCGCTTAACTCGCCCTCGTCGAAGGTGACCATCAGCACGCCGTCGCCACCCGACTGAAAGGGCGGGCTGGCCAGCAGCTGCGGCACAAATGTCTGCAAGTACAGGTCGGCAGCGGCCAGCGCCTGCTGGTCGCTGCCGCCGTCGTGCGCGTCATGGTCAAGGTCGGGGGAGATCCAGGTGAAATTCGCCAGGTGATTATTCTCGATGTCTCGCAGCATGTAAGGATCGGCGGGGAACATGTTGCGCTGCTGCCAGATGTAGTGGTGAACGTCGCTGTAGAAGGCGAACGGATTATGTCGCCGAACATAGAGGCCAGATTGGTATCCCAGATAACCGATGTAGGGTATTGTCTGGAAATAGCCCCTCCACGTTTTACCCTGCGTGGCCAATTCGCGAACGATGTTGTCGATGGTAATCGTCTGCGAGCAGCCGTCACCGTTGCAGATCCCGTTGTCGCCCTGGCCGTTGAACGGAGCCAGGCCCGACGTCAGCTCGCCATAGGCCAGCCAGGAGCCATGCGAGTCGGAGTAAACCTGCATACCCTGCGAATATTGTGTCGCCAGTGATGCCAGGTACGGCATGTATTGCAGCGCGTAATTGATGCTGCGGTTCTCCTCCATGATGACGACTACATGGTTCGACCGCATGGGGCTAAGTGGCTGGGAAGCGCCGAAAGTTGTTTCCTGGCTGAAGACGAAGGTGGTCAGCGACAGAAACCCTATCAGGAACAGCAGACTGCGGTGGCGCAACATATGCACTCCTGGTGATCTCGGTTTTTTACAACTTGGCCGATTCGCCCGCTGAGAATGCCGGTAGACAACTTGAATCAGCCGCTCGCCGGAAAGAGACGTCCCGACGAGTTTCGTGCCCGATCAGAAAGGGTCTGGCTGGAGTGCTTGCGGAAGAGCGTGGCGCATTCCAGACAAGCAGCGCTTGCAAGGGAGAGTACCTTCACGGCAGGAAGGGAATAATTGAATAGAAACCCTAGTCTGTAGCCTGAATTGCCTTAGAAATTCAAATTACTGTCACATAGGGATTTAAGGTGTTTATGAGGAAGGTTCCTCAAGGAGGGCTTAAGGCGAACTACGACGGGCGCCTGTCGCGTCATGGCGCAACTTTATGGAGAAGTTTTCTTGGGCTGAACTCCTCAGCGCTACATCGTGCTGATCTTGATATAACGGCCCAGGTCGTGGATGGAACTCACCAGCACATAGCCGGCCAGCAACAGCCCCGCCACGCCAACGATGTTACGCGCCACACAGAACGTCCTCTTCACAGATCCTCCATTTAACGTCGCAGATCGTTCTTTGAGCTAAGATGTCGAACTCACAGTTTGGGAAGCCTTCCACCTCTGTGAGCCGGCTTGCACAAAAGGGGTGCGTGGGCCAGGACAATCGGGAGTACAATACCCCGCATTCTTTGCAGTCGGCGATTGTGCCGTGACCTGACGGGTGGATCTTTGGAACGCGCGAAGGAGAGCACAAATCCGATCGAAGAGATGGGTGTGCTATGGATCACGGCCGGCTTAGGCTGTGACGGTGACACCATCGCCATGACCGCAGCCACGCAGCCGAGCATCGAGGATGTGGTTTGCGGCGGAATTCCCTGGATCCCCAAGATCACCTTCCACAATCCTTTCCTTGCACTGGAAAATGGAGACGATTTCCTGAAGCCCTTCCATCGGGCTGCCAAGGGCGAGCTCGCGCCGTTCATTCTCGTAATTGAGGGCTCGGTTCCCGATGAGAGCAACAAACCCGAAGGCTACTGGGCGTCGTTGGGCACCGACAACGGCACGGGCCAGCCGATCCTCACCTGCGATTGGATCGATCGACTGGCACCGCGCGCGTGGGCGGTGGTAGCAGCGGGCACCTGCGCGACTTATGGCGGCATTCATGCCATGCAGGGTAATCCCACAGGGGCAATGGGACTGGCCGACTATCTGGGTTGGGAGTGGAAGTCGCAGGCCGGGATACCGATCGTGTGTGTACCCGGCTGTCCTGTCCAGCCCGACAACATGATGGAGACGCTGCTTTATCTCTTCTATATGGCGGCCGGTCGCGCGCCCATGATCTCGCTCGATCAGCAATTGCGCCCCACCTGGCTCTTCGGACAAACCGTACACGAGGGTTGCGACCGCGGAGGCTATTACGAGCAGGCGGATTTCGCTGAGGAGTACGGCTCGCCGCTCTGCATTGTGAAGCTGGGATGCTGGGGGCCGGTCGTCCAGTGCAACGTCGGCAAGCGCGGGTGGATGGGCGGTATCGGTGGCTGTCCGAATGTCGGCGGCATCTGCATCGGCTGCACCATGCCTGGCTTTCCCGACAAGTTCATGCCATTCATGAACCAGCCCCCCGGATCGCTGTTATCGGCCAGCGCCGTCCAGACGTATGGAAAGGCCATCCACGCGCTGCGTACCTTTACGCAGGCCTCGCTCAACAAGGAGCCGAAGTGGCGCTGCCGTGAACATCCTAAAGGTGATACAGTAAATGCCCATGCGCCCGGGGCGACGGATCCGCGCCAGTAGTGCCGCCCTGCATGAGGTAAAGAATGGCTTCTTTTCCCGAAAGCCATCCCAAATTGAGTGCCGGTGCGGCCAGCGCCCTGGAAGCAGCCACTACCTACGCTGAAGCCGAAGCGATCCTGGAAGACCTGGCGCGAGTCTTCTTCGAGAACACCAGCCTCCTGGCCAGCCTGAATCCGTCCGGCCCGCCATCCACGAGAATCAGCAGTGCGCTTCCCAACCTTGAGGCGAAGTATCGCGCCCTCGTCGAACAGATTCCCGCAGTCGTCTTCATGGCATACCTCGACGAAGGAGTGGGAGAAGCATACGTCAGTCCGCAGATTGAAGCGGTGCTCGGCTTCACACAGGAAGAATGGCTGCAGGATCCGGTGCGCTGGTATTCACAGGTGCATCCCGATGACAAGCACCGCTGGAGTGTGGAAGCTGCGGAGTTGTTTCTCTCCGGAAAGCCGCTGCGCTCCGCCTATCGGATTCTGTCGCGCGATAATCGCGTGATCTGGCTGCACTGCGAAGCCAAGATGATCCGCCGCGAAGACGGACGTCCGTGGTTCATTCACGGTGTGGGCTTTGACATTACCGACCTGAAGCGAACGGAAGAAGCGTTAGAGGCTGAGCACAATGTGGTTACGGCGATACTGGATACGGTCGGGGCACTGGTGATCGTGCTCGATCCCAACGGCCGCATCGTGCGCTTCAATCGCGCCTGCGAGCGCAGCACGGGGAAGACCCTCGCCGACGTCGCGGGCCGGCATGTGTGGGACCTGTTCATTCCTGCGGAGGAAGCGGCGGAATTTCGCTCGCAATTCGAGAAGATGCGAGCGGGCCGGCTGCAAGACGAATACGAGTGCCAATGGTTGGCGGCCGACGGCGCGCGCCGGTTGATAGCGTGGTCAGGGACGTCGCTGCCGGCAGGCAAGACTCCCGCCTACGTGATCGCTACCGGCATCGATATTACGGAACGCAAGCACCTGGAGAGGGCGATCCTGGAAATCAGCGCACGCGAACAACGCCGCATCGGGCAGGACCTTCACGATGGCCTGGGGCAGCATTTGACGGGAATCGCTTTCATGACGAAGGTGCAGGAGGAGAAGCTCAAAGAGGAGCGCCTGCCCTATGCCGCCGAGGCCGCAAAGATCGTCAAGCTGGTCAACGAAGCAATTAATAAGACACGCGAATTGGCAAAGGGCTTGAGTCCGGTCGTCTCCGAGTCGCATGGGCTGATGAATGCATTAAAGCAGCTGAGCGGGGAGGTCGAGGACGTCTTCGGCGTCTCCTGCCAATTGCAATGCGAAAATCCGGTGTTGGTCGACGACGTCAGCGTGGCCACGCACCTGTATCACATCGCGCAAGAGGCCATCAGCAATGCCATCAAACATGGCAAGGCGCAAAGGATCGAGATCGGGCTTGCCGCAACGGACAATCGCGGTGTGCTGAGCATTTGCGACTACGGCTCCGGCTGCAAGCAGATTCCGGCCAACAGCGGCGGCATGGGACACCACATCATGAGCTACCGGGCGAAGATGATTGGAGGCACCCTGGAGATTGGACCGGGTGATCCTCACGGCACGGCAGTGACCTGCATCTTTCCCATGAGTAGCGGAGGGCGAAAGGACAACCCGGCTGAAGACGATGGCGACGAAATCAATCGCAAAGCCTGCGCCTAAAACGCGGATCTTCATTGTCGACGATCACCCCATCGTGCGCGAAGGTCTGTCGCTTATGATGAACCGCCAACCTGACCTCATGGTTTGCGGGGAGGCGGAAGAGGCATCGACAGCCCTGCAAGGCATCACCGCTACCAGTCCGGATTTTCTTATCGTCGATATCTCTCTTAACGGGCCGGATGGCCTCGATCTGCTGAAGAGTATCCGCTTGCGCTTTCCCCATCTGCCGGTGCTGATCCTCTCCATGCACGACGAATCGATCTATGCGGAACGCGCGCTGCGGGCGGGCGCCAACGGCTACATCATGAAGCAGGAGGCCACCGAAAAGGTGCTGACTGCGGTGCGTCAGATTTTGCGGCAGAAGATTTATGTCAGCGATCGCATCGCCAACCGCATGCTGCAACACTACATCAACGGTTCCACGGACAAACCCTCCTCGGTTGCCGGCCTGTCCGATCGCGAGCTCGAAGTCTTCCGCCTGATTGGTGAAGGGCACAGCACCCGAAAAATAGCTGAGGAATTGCATCTCAGCGTCAAGACGGTTGAGTCGTATCAGGCGCACATCAAAGGCAAGCTGTCGCTGAAGAATGGGCGCGAATTGGTGCAACGCGCGATTCAGTGGAGTATCGGCGAGGGAGCGGCCTGAACCGGAGTTGAAGAGTACGAACCGCAGGTTCCTCGCGGCCGGCTGGGACAACAACATCTGGCCGGCGTGAACCGAGGCTGCAGGCTCTATCCCACCAGCAAACTTTCCAAACCAGAGCGAACGAAACCCGACCGCCCATCGGGAAATCCCCGATACACGCGCAGAATATTCCCTTACTTTCAAATCAGGTTGAGAAAGCCGTCCCAGCGGTTGATGCTAGGAGCCAAGGTGCGTGGGGCACCAGTAGTGCATTTCTGTGTAAGGTTCCGTCTTGAACAACCGTTAGGCACCTTTGTCGCGACGCAGGCGCATCGGCACTGCTTTATCGATACGCCGATTCATTCTGCCGAGCGCTGACCCTACAACGCGAGGCACGGGGATATTGAAAGGAGAATTTCGCCTATGACAGCGCAAGCGGTTCCGCATGGCCGGTCAACCCAGAAGGCGCCCGCTGTTGCCGAAGTGCATATCGTATGGATTACAGCCGGCCTTGGCTGTGACGGCGATTCCGTCTCGGTGACAGCAGCGATGCAGCCCAGCATCGAAGACGTTTTGCTGGGCGCGATTCCGGGCCTTCCTAAAGTACATCTGCATAATCCCGTGCTCGCGTACGAAGTGGGCGACGACTTCATGAAGCCGTTTTACCTTGCCGCTGAAGGCAAGCTCGATCCCTTCGTTTTGGTGGTTGAAGGATCCATTCCGAATGAGAGGATCCACGGCCGCGACGGCTACTGGGCCGCGGTCGGGACGGATGCCACAACCAACCAGCCGATCAAGACGACGGAATGGATTGATCGCCTCGCTCCCAAGGCGTTGGCCGCGGTAGCCATCGGCACGTGCGCAACCTATGGCGGAATCCATGCCATGGAAGGCAATCCCACGGGCTGCATGGGGCTGGCTGACTACCTGGGATGGAGCTGGCGATCGAAGGCCGGGCTGCCCATCGTCAACGTTCCCGGATGTCCCGTCCAGCCGGATAATTTCATGGAAACCGTTCTCTACCTCCTCTATCAGGTTGCTGGTCTCGCCCCGATGATCCCGCTTGATGACAACCTGCGACCAACATGGCTCTTCGGCACAACCGTTCATGAAGGTTGCGATCGTGCCGGCTGGTACGAGCAGGGCGACTTCGCGGAGGAATACGGCTCGCCGAAGTGTATCGTGAAGCTCGGCTGCTGGGGCCCGGTGGTGAACTGCAACGTGCCGAAGCGCGGATGGATGGCGGGCATTGGCGGATGTCCTAACGTCGGCGGTATCTGCATCGGCTGTACCATGCCGGGATTCCCCGACAAGTTCATGCCCTTCATGGACGAGCCGCCGGGGGCGCGCGTTTCCACCAACAGCTCCAGCATGTACGGCCGCGCGATTCGCGCTTTGCGGAGCATCACGCAAAACACCGTCAACAAAGAGCCGAAGTGGCGGCACAATCGGCCGGAACTTACTACTGGTTATCACGCCAGAGCCTGATTTCACGAAGGAGCGATCGCGATGGGCACAACGACATTAAGCGAACAACAAGCCCCAAGTAAGCAGAAGCAGATCGTCGAGATGAATTGGGATCCGATAACCAGGATCGTCGGCAGCCTCGGCATCTTCACCAAGATTGATTTCGCCAACCGGCACGTAGTCGAGTGCCACAGCACGTCGTCGATCTTTCGCGGCTACAGCATCTTCATGAAGGGCAAAGATCCACGCGACGCGCATTTCATCACCAGCCGCATTTGCGGCATCTGCGGCGACAATCATGCGACCTGCGCGACGTATGCGCAGAACATGGCCTTCGGCGTGCGCCCGCCCCATCTGGGGGAGTGGATCGTCAACCTGGGCGAGGCTGCCGAGTACATGTTCGACCACAACATCTTCCAGGACAACCTGGTGGGTGTGGACTTCTGCGAGCAGATGGTGAAGGAGACGAACCCCAGCGTGTGGGACAAGGCGCAGAAAACCGACGCCCCGAACGCCAGGCTCCACGGCTACCGCAAGATCTCCGACATCATGACTGCGCTCAATCCCTTCACCGGTGCCTTCTATCGCGAGGCGCTGCAGATGAGCCGCATGACGCGCGAGATGTTCTGCCTGATGGAAGGGCGTCACGTGCATCCCTCAACCCTCTATCCCGGCGGCGTCGGCACCGTACCCACCGTGCAGCTGTTCACCGACTATCTCGTGCGCCTGATGAAGTATGTCGAATTCATGAAGAAGGTCGTACCGCTGCACGATGACCTGTTCGACTTCTTCTATGAAGCCTTACCGGGTTATGAGCAGGTCGGGCAGCGCCGCATCCTGCTGGGCTGCTGGGGCTCGTTCCAGGATCCCGAGCATTGCGACTACACCTACAAGAACATGACCGACTGGGGGCGGAAGATGTTCGTCACCCCCGGAGTTGTTGTGGATGGCGAACTGGTCACAACGGACCTGGTCGACATCAATCTGAATATGAGGATTCTGCTCGGCAGCTCCTATTACGACGACTGGGAGGATGGCGAGACCTTCGTCAGGGAGGACCCGCTCGGCAACCCGGTTGATCAGAAGCATCCGTGGAACCAGACCACGATTCCCAAACCTCAGAAGCGCAATTTCGCGGGGAAGTACACCTGGGTCATGTCGCCGCGCTGGCTGCACAAGAAGACCGGAGAGCACCTTGCCCTGGACACCGGTGGCGGTCCGATCGCGCGCTTCTGGGCGACCGCCAAAGCCGGGCTGGTTGACATTGGCTACCTGAAGGCGACCGGTAACAGCGTGAAGATCTATCTGCCGAAAACGGTGTCGCTGCCGGAAGTCGAGTTCGAATGGAAGGTCCCCAAGTGGAGCAATGCCATTGAACGCGATCGCGCCCGGACGTATTTCCAGGCATATTCTGCGGCAGCGGCGCTGCATTTCATGGAGAAGGCGCTAGCGGAACTGCATGCCGGACGCACGAAGACCTGGTCCGATTTCAAGGTACCGGAAGAAGCCATCGGGTGCGGCTTCCACGAGGCCGTTCGTGGTGTGCTGTCGCATCATGTGGTGATTCGCGAAGGCAAGATCGCGAATTATCATCCGTATCCGCCGACGCCGTGGAATGCGAACCCGCGCGACATCTATGGCACGCCGGGGCCGTATGAAGATGCGGTGCAGAACACCCCGATCTTTGAGGAGAACGGGCCTGACAAGTTCAAGGGCATCGACATCATGCGCGCCGTGCGTAGCTTCGATCCATGTCTCCCGTGCGGCGTGCATATGTACCTTGGCAATGGTAAGGTGCTCGAGACGCGGCACTCGCCGATGTTCGGCGTCGTGAAGTGATCTAGGCGAGCGTATCGGTGAGCACATTACATTGGGCTTCAGCCCCTGCAATACCCTGGTTGAGGCAGAGACTGAAGCCCTGATCCTTCTATGCAGAACCAGGCGTGAATATGTTCGAAGAAAAAGATTTCCAGCAACGCCTCCGCAGGATCGGGGCATTGGTCGAGGAACTGGAGACCATCGCCGATCCCGCAGCCCGTTCCTCGGCCCGCCAGCTGGTTCAACTGGTCATGGAGTTTCACGGCGCGGCGGTCAATCGAGCGCTCGAAATACTCGCCAATGGCGGTGGGCCGGGGATGGCATTCATCGACCAGCTGGGCCGCGATCCGATGGTCTCCAGCCTGCTCATTCTGTATGGGCTGCATCCTGAAACCATAGAGACACGCGTCCGCAAAGCCGTGGAGGGTCTGGAGCCGAAGCTGCGCCGCGACGGTGCGGCGCTGGAATTGCTGGAGAACTCAGGCGGCGCCGTGCGGGTGCGCGTGACTCCAGGCGCCCATGCTTGCGGCTCGACGACGAAGGCGTTGCAGAGCGCGGTTGAAGAAGCAATCTACGAAGCTGCCCCCGATATCCTCTCTTTGTCAATCGAAGGGCTGGAAGGAAAAATGGCGAACGGTTTCGTCGCCCTGGAGAAGCTGGCCAGCCAGAATCCGCAATCCGCGAGCGTGGCAAGTCAGGGGCAATCGGTGGGGACCAACTATGGCGACTAAGCAGCCGCCCAGCCTCGAAAGTGCGTTCGGCGTGCTTCGCCAGTTTGCGCGACCGCGCCGGCCTGCCGAACGCTGCGAACTATGCAGCACGGAGATTCATCTGGAGCATCCGCATCTGCTGGAGCCGAAGGCCCGCAAACTGGTGTGCTCCTGCGATGCCTGTGCGCTGCTGTTCAGCGGGCAAGCTAAGGCGCGCTACAAGCGAGTGCCGAAGCTGAGCAGACTCCTGGCGAATTTCGAGATCACCAATGCGCAGTGGGAGAGCCTGATGATCCCGATCAATATGGCGTTCTTTTTTCGCAGCAGCCCGGAGGCGAGAGTGGTGGCGATGTATCCCAGCCCAGCGGGGGCTACGGAGTCGCTGCTCTCGCTGGAGTCGTGGGACGAGATTGCGCGCGGCAATCCAGAGATTGAGAAGATGGAGCCCGATGTCGAGGCGCTGCTGGCGAACCGGATCGGTCACGCGCGTGAGCTTGGCAGCGCAGAGTATTATCTTCTGCCGATCGACCATTGTTTCAAGCTGGTCGGCATCATTCGGAGCCAATGGCGCGGCTTCTCCGGGGGAACGGAAGTCTGGCAGCAGATCGCGGGCTTCTTCGCCCAGCTGCGGAAGCAGGCGACGGTGCTGGGAAGGACGGGGAATGCCTGATCTCCGCTTCGCGATCGAAGGCGCCGAGGTCGAGCCATTTGCGATCTCGCCTCAGCTCGCGTTCAAGCTGCGGCTAACAAATTCAAGCCCTGATGAGGTGATTCATAGCATCGCCTTGCGAGCGCAGGTGCAGATCGAGAGTCCACGTCGCGCCTACGCTCCGGCAGAGCAGCAGAATTTGCGCGACTTGTTTGGCGAGCCGGAGCGCTGGGCGCAGACACTGCGTACCTTCCTGTGGACGCACGCCAGCGTGATCGTCCCCTCCTTCGAAGGCAGCACCGAGGTGAGCCTTCTGGTGCCGTGTACGTTCGACTTCAATGTTGCCGCGACGAAGTACTTTGCCGGACTCTCCGACGGTGAAGTGCCCATCTGTGTGCAATTCAGCGGAAGCGTCTTCTTTGTCGAGCAGGGAGGCCAGCTCCAGGTGATGCCAATCCCGTGGGACAAAGAAGCACGCTTCCGCCTGCCGGTGAAGCTGTGGAAGGAGTTGATGGACACGTACTATCCCGGCATGGCCTGGCTCTGCCTGGAACGCGATGCCTTCGAGCGACTGTACCGCTACAAAGTTGAGCGTGGGATTCCGACGTGGGAGCAGGCGCTGGAGAGCTTGCTTCGCAGCGTTGAAGAGGACGTAAAGCGATGAACCTCACGGCGGCGGATCGGATCGCGAAGGCGGTGCTGTACGAAGGATACATGCTGTATCCCTACCGTCCATCGGCGGTGAAGAACCAGCAGCGGTTCAACTTCGGCGTGGTTTATCCGCAGGCGTTCAGCGAGCGGCAGAAGGGGACCGACCCGTGGACCATGCAGAGCGAGTGCCTGGTCCTGGGCAGTGCTGGCAGCGTGCTGGAAGTGCGGGTGCGATTTCTGCAACTGGTCGACAGGTCGATTGAGGAGAGGGCAGAGGGAGGGTTTCGCGCGGTCAAGGCGCTGGATGTCGGCGAACGGAGCTGGTACTCATGGCAAGAGGCAGTCGAGCACGAAGTCAGCGTCGTCGCGACCGATCTTGAGTCGTTGAGCCGGTCGCCAGTGTCGTGGCCGGTACAGTCGTCCTCGGGTGCAGAAACGGAACCGATTCAGGATAAGCGGGGTGAAGTAGCCGGCAGGATCGTGCGCACACAGTATGCGATCAATGCTTCGGTCCAGGTCGCAGCCCACGGAGTCGCGGAGCAGGTTTACAAGATTGATGTGCGGATAGGGAACACCTCGGAGCTCGGCGTCAACGCCGCGAATCGTGAGTTCGCACTGATGCGCGCACTGGTTTCCACGCATTTTGTTTTGGGTGTCGGGAACGGCGAGTTCGTCTCACTGCTGGATCCACCCGAGACACTGCGGGGAGCGGCAGAGGATTGCCACAACCAGGGCGTGTTTCCCGTGCTGGTAGGTGAAGAAGGGCAGCGGGATACGATGCTGGCTTCTCACATCATTCTTTATGACTTTCCGCAGATCGCTGCCGAGAGCGCCGGCGATCTGTTCGATGGTACCGAGATCGATGAAATCCTCTCCCTGCGCATCATGACCATGACCGACGAAGAGAAGCGCGAGATGCGCGACTCCGACGAGCGTGCGCGAAAGATCCTGGAGCGGACGGAGAACCTTCCGGCGGAGCAGTTCATGAAGCTGCATGGCGCCGTGCGCGGCTTGCGGCACGTAAATGGGGAGATGCCGTGAACGAATGGGAGTGGCAACTGTTGGAAGACAAGTCGCCGCTGGAGGAAGTGGAGATTGCAGGCACGCTGGTGCGCATCGGCCATCGGGTGCGGCTGCATCCGCGGCAGGGCGGTGACGTCATTGACCTGGCGCTCGCCGGACAGATTGCCGCGATTGAGGCCCTCGAGCAGGACTACGAGGGCAAGGTCCACGTCTGCGTTGTGCTGGAGGACGATCCGGGACGCGACCTGGGGTTACTGCGGCAACCGGGCCATCGCTTCTTCTTCGACACGGAAGAAATCGAACCGTTGCCCTCTGAAGAGCAGAGGCCTGCGAAGCCGGTTTCGCAGCCGCGAATTCTGCTGGCAGGGATCGGCAACATCTTTATGGGCGATGACGGCTTCGGTGTTGAGGTCGCCCGCCGGCTCGCACAACGGTCGCTGCCCTCGGACGTGCGTGTCGGCGATTTCGGCATCCGCGGTTTCGACCTGGCTTATGCGCTCCAGGACGGTTACGAAACGACGATCCTCATCGATGCCTGCCCGCGCGGGGCGGAGCCGGGCACGGTGTTCGTTGTCGAGCCGGAGCTCACGGAGCTTGCCGGCGATCCGGGCGAGGGCTTGGATGTCGACGCTCACAGCATGGATGCGCTGAAGATCCTTCGCCTGGCGGCATCGATGGGCTGGCCATCGAAGCGCGTGCTGCTGGTGGGCTGCGAGCCCGCAACTCTGGGGCCGCCGGAAGGGCTGATGGGATTGAGCGAACCCGTGGAACAGGCCGTAACCGTGGCAGTGGATCGGATTGAGGCTTTAATTCCGCAGATATTGGCCGGAGAGTGGCCTGGATCTGCTATGAACGACTGATCAGCGAAAGAGGAGGATACGACAGTGGCTACTGCAGTGATGAGACGTGAGTCCCACGAGATCCACCATGACAACGATCGAGACACGCTGTTCATGTTGAGCGGCATTGCGCTGATGGTCTTTGGCGCGGGATTGATCCTGTCGAATCCCGTGGCGCAGAGATACATGAGCCGGCTGGGCATCAGCAACGTGACCGATCGCATGCTTCCGGACCTGGAGCGGTACTTGCGGCTGCGTTCGATGTAAGAGATTCGGTCCGCGCAATAGCAGCCTTCAACGAAAGGAGTGCATCTGCTTGTCTGAAGAAATCGGGAGTGGTCAGGCGGCCGAGGCGCAGACGGCGAACGTCTCGCTGGATCGGTACATCATTAATCCCACGGTCAGCCGCTTTACGGTCAAGGTATTTGCCACCGGACTACTTTCGGCTTTCGGCCACAGTCCGACCATCGCCATCCGCGACATGCAGGGCGAGGTGAATTTTAATTCCGCGCTCATCGAGCAATCGTCCTTGCACTTCGTCGTGCGGGCGGAGTCGTTGAGCGTGATGGATAACGTGAACGACAAAGATCGTCGCGAGATGGAATCGGAGATGCGGGAGCGGGTCCTCGAAGTAGGGAAATACCCGCAGATCGTGTATGAGGCGCCGCGGGTGATGGTAAAGAGCCGCGTCGATGGACAGGGCGAAGTCTCTTTGCTTGGCCAGTTGACGCTGCATGGGGTGACGCGCTCGCAGACGGTGGCGGCAAAGATCGCCGTGACGGGCGACATGCTGCGCGCCTTCGGCGAGTTTTCGCTGCGTCAGTCGGATTACAATATCAAACCCGTTTCGGCGGTGGGCGGCGGTTTGAAGGTGAAGGACGAGTTGCGCTTTTCGTTCGATATCGTCACTCGCAAGGCGGTGTGAGCGTGGAGCGTCGCGTGAGGTACACATGTGTCTAGCCATACCCGGCAAAGTGATTGAACTCTTCCCCGGGCTTCCATACCTGGCGACGGTTGAAGTTGCCGGAGTGCGCCGGAAGGTCGATCTCGGATTGCTCGAGAATGACCTGCCCAAATCCGGAGACTGGGTGCTCATCCACGTCGGCTTCGCGATGAGCAAGATAAGCGAGAAGGACGCGCTGGAGCAGATGCAGACGTTGATCATGCTGGGAGAAGGCGAGCAAGCGATGCAGGAGGTTCGAGGCTACGGGCTGGAAGAGTCCGACGAGGGCAAGCCTTCGTGAAATGCTTACCCAGGCTAGTATCCTAACCAAGGCCGCGAACCTTGGTACAAAAGCTTGATGCTACTAACGCACTGCGTTCACGGTATTTATGGGGTGATCTTGAGGTAACACATGAAGTTTGTCGATGAGTTCCGAGATCCCGAGATCATCAACAAGACCGCGGAAGAGATTCGCCGTCTGGTCGATCCGGGCCGGCACTACCGCTTCATGGAAGTGTGCGGCGGTCACACGCACGCGATCTATCGCTTCGGCCTGAAGGACGTCCTTCCCGCAAATATCGAGTTGATTCATGGCCCAGGGTGTCCGGTGTGCGTGCTGCCGATGGGGCGCATCGATGACGGGCTCACGCTGGCCAAGAATCCCGACGTCGTCTTTACGGCGTTCGGCGACATGATGCGTGTCCCGGGGGTGCAAGGAAGCCCGCTGGAGCATAAAGCGCGCGGCATGGATGTGCGCATCGTTTATTCGCCCGCGGACGCGCTGAAGCTGGCCAAGGCGAATCCCGACAAGCATGTGATGTTCTTCGCCATCGGCTTCGAGACGACGGCGCCCTCGACCGCGCTCACGCTCATGCGCGCCAGGGCCGAAGGCGTTGGCAACTTCTCGGTGTTCTGCAACCACGTTACGATCATCCCCGCGATCCGCGCCATCCTCGACTCACCGGACATGCGCCTGGATGCGTTCATTGGACCGGGACATGTTTCGACCGTGATCGGCTGCCGTCCCTACGCGTGGATTGCCGCGAATGAGCATAAGCCGATTGTCGTTTCCGGTTTCGAGCCGCTGGACATGTTGCAATCGATCGTCATGCTGCTGCGGCAGTTGCGCAATGGCGAAGCGAAGGTCGAAAACCAATACAAGCGCGTGGTGCCGTGGGAAGGCAACCGCGCGGCCTTGCAGGCGATGAACGAGGTCTTCCAGCTGCGGCCGTACTTCGAGTGGCGCGGTCTGGGCTTCATCTCGCAGTCGGCGCTGCGCATTCGCGACAGCTACGCCGAATTCGATGCCGAGCAGCGCTTCAATGTTCCGGGCGTACGTGTAACCGATCCGAAAGCGGCACAGTGCGGCGAGGTGCTGAAAGGCGTGCTCAAGCCGGCACAGTGCAAGTTGTTTGGTCGCGAATGCACTCCCGAACATCCCGTGGGAGCGCTGATGGTTTCTTCGGAGGGCTCGTGCGCGGCGTACTACAATTACGAACACCGCAAGGCGATGGCGAACAGCCTGGCCTGGCCGGCGTAGGAATGGCAGTCGCAACCGACAGCACGATTCCGAAGATCCGCTTTCGCGAGCCGCAGATCGAGATGGCCCACGGGGCAGGCGGTATTGCCAGCCGGCGGCTCGTCGAAGGACTCTTCGCCCCACTCCTGTTCTCTTCCGCTCATCCCAGCCTGAATGATGCCGCTGCGCTCGAGATCGGTGGTGTTCGCCTGGCCATGACCACCGACAGCTTCGTGGTGAAGCCGCTGCGTTTTCCGGGCGGCTCGATTGGCGAGTTGGCGATCAACGGGACGGTGAACGATCTTGCCGTGTCGGGCGCGAGGCCCGAGGCGATCGTCGCAAGTTTTGTGCTGGAAGCGGGCCTGCCTACGGAGACGTTGGAAGCCGAGGTTCGCGCGATGAGCCGCGCGGCCCAGGAGGCGCGCGTCGCTATTGTAGGCGGCGATACAAAGGTGGTCGAACACGGCAAAGCCGATGGCATGTACATCTCGACCACGGGTATCGGCTCGTGTTTGCCGGGACTGCGCGTTGATGCGGCAACCGTGCGGCCGGGCGACAAGGTGCTGCTCTCCGGGCCGATCGGAGATCATGGTATTACGATTCTGCTGGCGCGCGGTGAATTGGATATCGAAGCCGACCTTCGTTCCGATACGCGTTCTGTGTTTCCGCTGATCGAGGCAATGACGCGCGAGGCCGGCCCCGGAATTCGCTGGATGCGCGATCCCACGCGCGGCGGTGTGGCGACGTCGTTGAACGAACTGGCGCGGGACTGCAGTCTGGGCATCCACATCTTCGAAGATGAAATTCCAGTGCGCGATAGCGTGCGCGGAGCGTGCGAATTGCTCGGCCTTGATCCGCTGCACATTGCTAATGAGGGCCAGTTTCTGGCGGTGGTCGCTGCGGAGTATGCCGACGCGGCGTACAACGCGCTCTGCCAGGCGGCGGGCGGGGAAGAGGCGGTGGTTCTCGGCGAACTGCACGAGCAGCCTGCGGGATCGGTGCTCGTCACGACGCGTTATGGCGGCAGCAGGATTATCGACATGCTCGTGGGTGATCCCCTGCCGAGGATCTGCTGAGAAGCTTTTAGCTGTTAAGAGCTAAAAGCTAGAAGCTAAGAGCGACCCATGCCTGCCGGTGTTGAACTCGCGACGCAAGTAGAAGAACGGTTGCTCGAGCGAAATCGCCTTTGCGAAAGCTTTTTCGCGCGCGAGGCGCATCGTCTGGCCGAGGCTTGCCGCGAGATGTCGGAGCGTTTTCTACGCGGTGGGCGTCTGCTTGCCTTTGGGCGCGGGCCTTACGCCACCGACGCACAACATGTTTCCGTCGAATTTGTGCACCCGGTGATTGTAGGCAAGCGCGCTCTTCCCGCGCTCGATCTCTCGCTGTTATATCGGCCGTGGTTGCAAACGATCATGCGGCCCGACGATATGGTCATGGCCTTCGGCCCTCCTGAAGGCGACGAGGATATGACCGGGAGCTTGCGTGAGTGCGCAGCAGGCGGCGCGATGACGTTTGCGCTTCCAGGCAGCGAGGGCTCCTACTATGTGGGAGCTGCTGCCGCGGACCCATTCATCCATCAGGAAATCGTCGAAATCCTATATCACACATTGTGGGAGACGGTGCACGTCTTCTTCGAGCATCGTGAACTGGGGCACGAGGTAGGTGACGCTGGATTCCTCTATCCCTTCCTTGGGCGGGAAAAACAGGACACAGGCGGGGTTACGGAAGAAGTGGCGGCGTCGATTCTGATGAAGGTGCAGGATGACAGCCATCTGCGAGAGCAGGTGGCGAGGGAAGAAGCCGAGCAAATCAGCGCCGCTGCGCAGGCAATCCAGGCGAGGGTACAAGGCGGTGGCAAACTGATTCTCTTCGGCAATGGCGGCTCGGCAACGGACGCCAACGACTGGGCCATTGACTGTGTTGCTCCACCAGAAGGTTATCAGCCGATTCCGGCGGTCTCGCTGGCGATGGAGCCGGCCAACATTACCGCGGTCGCGAACGATATCGGGACAGAAGTCATCTTTCTGCGGCAACTGATCGCGCAGGCGCAGCCCGAAGATGTTGCGATTGGCATCTCGACTAGCGGCGGATCACGGAACATCGTGATGGCGCTGGAGGAGGCCCGCAAGCGGGGCATGTTAACGGTTGCGCTGCTGGGTTATGACGGTGGCGAGATCAAGCGACGTGGCTTGGCCGATCTGCCGATTGTGGTCGCTTGCGACTATATCCCGCGGATCCAGGAGGTACAGGCGTCCATTTACCACATCATTCGCGAGATGCAGGAGGTACTGCGTCGTGGCCAGACTTGAGCTCTTCGGAACCGCGAATTGCCCCTACACGCAAGAGATGCGGGAGTGGCTGGAATGGAAGGGCTGCGAATTTGTCGAGCATGACGTTGAGGCTGACGCCGCAGCGCGCGCGCGTTTGCTGGCCCTCGCCGGCGGCCAGCGAACCGTACCCGTCCTGGTGGAGGAAGGCAAAGTTGTTCAGATCGGATGGCAGGGAAGAGGCTGCGTTATCCCATCCTGAAGCCACGACTTCTATTGCGTTTGCAGGGCCGCATTGCACGCGCCCGTACAGGGATTGTCCCGCCATGCCACGCCCAAAGCATGCAGGATGAGTCTGTCGCCTTCGGTGAGGGTGGCGGCGTCAATGACCGCTTCGTAAGCGTAGAGGACCGTCTGGTTTCGCGCGAGACACCACGATTCGTGGCGCACAATGCCCTTACAGTACTCGCAAGCCGAGTCTGCGCTGTACCTGTTGCTGTGCTGCCATGCGGTCGCCTGATGTGTCGACATAGGTCCTCCTGGCCCTGAGTTGCGTGTGCCCGATGTATTGGTCCAACCCAGTAGCATGTCGAAGGGTAGCTTTGTTTGGCGCCGGGCGGCATCCCCCAGAAGAGGTAAAGCGAATACCTCTTTAGCCGGAGGGCGATCACCTTACGCCGATCGGCACGATCCGGCTTTGAGTTTTGCCGAACCGAAGAAAATAAGGGGAGCCGACTTGCGTATCGGCTCCCCGCATCGTCTCAACTCTGCTGTAAACGTGAGTTGAGGAGTATTAGGGCACGCCACGAATACTGTGACAAATAGTATTTCAGAGCAAAGAAACTGGCTGCGATGGCAAGCGCCGCTCTATGAGTATGGAGGCGGCATTGCGCTTAGTTGCGGAATGCAGTAACTTGGCGGAACAGGGAGTTGATCGGCCAGCGCCTGCCGGGAACAAAATCAGGGGAAAAACATGGACCGAGTCTCAAGGGGATCGGGGCAATACGCGCACCGCCGCAACTCGGATGAAACTTTCGATTCAATCTGCAAGGAGTGCTACCTGACAGTTGCGCGCGCGTATCGGGAGAGCGATCTGCTTCACCTGGAGTTCCGGCATGTCTGTCAACCGGTGGAGCGGCGGCGAACCACGCGAATCGTGCATCAGGTGTACGATCCGGCGGCTGGATTGCCCGAGGCCGGATGAACGGTCCGGGGTACGAATAATCTTCGCGCAAGAAAAATCGGGGCATCCTGTGACAGGATGCCCCGAGGTTTTTTCTACCCGATACTCAGTGGCAGCTGGGGAACTTCCAGCTGGAGATGTCGGTGCTCCAGGCGAAGGTGCCAGTGCTCATGTAGTACTCTTGCGTGTAGAAGAAGGTGCAGTTGTCGGAGGGGTCGATTCCCATCGTGCTGTAATCACCCCAGCGATTGGAGGTATCGGTCTGCGAGCCGGTGCCGTTCACGGAGAACGTCTCCGGACCGAGAGTGCCCAAGGTGTCGGTAAAGGCACGGCCGGCGACTGCGATCGAAGGATGAATGTTCGCGCTGGACTCGCTGTAGCCGACCAGAGTGTTCTGGACGTTGTCACGAGTTAATGAACCCATCCAGCGCCAGTTGCTGTCACCCGTAGTTCCAACGTAGGTTCCCTGCTGGTACACAAAGAAGGAGGTAACAGGAAC